>CAYYQN010000019.1:0-84392 GCA_964473865.1 uncultured bacterium
GGGCTAGCCTCGCGTCGTAGCTCAGCCGAAGGCTCAGGTCCCAGATGCTCGGCGTGCGTCCGGCGGAACCTCGCTCGCGCAGGTGGATGAGCCAGGCCGGATCCGGATTCGGGTTCGTGCCGAGTTCGTCCAGGGGGGTCCCGCTCTGCCAGATCCCGGTCGCGCCGAGCGTCAGGTCCGAACCCAGTCGATAGCTTCCCGCGAGCTTGAAGACGTGGGTGCGGTCCCCGGGCAACAGGCCCGTCCCGTTGTTGAGCTCGGTCGCGCTGTCGTACAGGCCGGTCGCGTTCACGTCCTGGTTCCCCAGGAGGGTGTCGAACAGGCCTTCGTAGTTGCCGTGAAGCCGGGACAGCACGTAGTGAGCCAGGACACTCAGCCTGTCGCCCATCTCCTGTTGGTAGCTGAGCTCGAGGGCGCTGTACTGGCGCTTCATGGGAGGCAAGCTGCTCAGGTCCGTCCGTCCGGGGTTCCCGAGGAAGCAACCTTCCGGGGTGCAGGAGTCCTCGATCCCCTGGCGCAGGGTGCGATAGACGCCCCGGGCGCCGACCTTCGCCTTCGCCCCGGCCTCCCGTTCGTAGCCGAGGGTGAACTCGTCGAAGTACTGGCCCTCCAGGTCCCGTTTCGCCTGGATCCAGCTTTCGCTCCAGTCCCGTTCGCCCTCTCCGCCGCTCGGATCGAGGCGCGGGTCGTGGTCGTAGTATACGAACGCAAACCCGTTCCCGGGGGCGCCGTTGTAGTACCACGACAGGCCGGCGGTATCCAGCTCCTGATGGAATCTCCCGAACGATCCGTACACCTTCTGGCTGCCCAGGCGGCCCGGCTGATAGGTGAAGCCGGCCCGGGGTTGCCACCCGTCCGGAATCGTCTGCACGACCTCCCGCGCGGACGAGACGAAGTACTGCCCGTCCCACCGGAGGCCGGCATTGACGCGCAGGCGCTCCGTCACCCGCCAGGAATCTTGCACGAACGCCGACGGCACCCGGTTGTTCACCTTCCCGTTGAACCGGAAGTCGGTCATGCGGTAGGCGCTGTCCGCCCGCAACGCGACATTCAGCGCGGTCCAGACGAGATCCAGCCCGTTGTCCTTGTACTCCACCCCGGCCTTGAGTTCGTGGTCGCCGGTGAACCAGGTACCGTGGACTTTCGCGAGGGTCACGGTGTTCTTCATGTCCCACGCGTGGACGGCCGCGCCGCCGGACACGACCCCCGTGGTCTCGTCTACGAAGTACTTCTCCGTTCGCCCGACCTCGGTTTCGGGGGACCCTTTGTCCCGGCGCGTGGCGAGGGAGACGGAGGCCTGGAGGAGCACGTTTTCGCGCACGTGGTGCCGTCCGTCCAGCATGAGGTTGAGGCTGCCCCCGCTCGCCTCGAAGAGGAACGGATCGACGTTGGCGGGCGGGACGGTGGGTACACCACCCCAGCCCAACCCGCCACCGACCTCCCGCCTCTTCGACGGGTCCCCGATCGCGCTCAGCACGAGGTCGGTCTTCTCGTTGGCCCGCCACGTCAGCTTACCCGCGAAGCTGTGCGTGGTGTTCCAGTCCTCGTAGTACCCGAAGCCCGGGATCTCCACGTCCTCCTGCTGTCGGGTGGGGTTGTAGGCGGCGTAGTACCAGAGTCGATCCATCCGGATCGGCCCGCCCACGTCAAACCCCACGTCGTAGCGGGCGAAGTCTCCCGTCTTCGCGGCGTCCGGCAGGCTGCGGGGAGTTGCCGAAAACGTGTTGTTCGTGAAGAACCCGAAGACCTGGCCGGAAACCTTGTTGCTGCCCGAGTAGGTCACCACGTTGACCGTGCCACCGAGGGAACTCCGGTACTCGGCCTCGTAACCACCCGTCTTGACCTGCACCTCCTCCACGAAGTTGTACGGCAGGGTGGTGCCGACCTTCCCCCGGTAGGTGTCGCTCACGTCGATGCCGTCGACGAAGTATCGGTTCTCCAGGCCCGTCGATCCGGCGAAGTTCGCCGGGTCGCCCAGGTAGCTCTGGTTCACCTGCGGGAGAATCGTGGTCACGCTCAGGTAGTTGCGGTCGATCGGCAGCGGTGCGTAGTCCGAGGCCGCGAGATTGGCGCCCATCACGGTCGAGGCGGGATCGACCATCGGGGGGCGACCCCGGACGACTACCTCCTCCTGGGGCAAGACCGCCGCTTGCATCTGCACGGTCCCGATCGTCGTGGTCTGGCCGAGCCGGACGCGCACGTCCCCGATAGCCTGCTCCTTGTACGCCACGTGCGAGATGTTGACCGAGTATTCCCCGACCGGGAGCGCCATGACGACGAACCGCCCATCGCGGTTCGTCAGCGCGCCCCGTGTGCCCTGCAGTGAGGGTCCGGTCAGGGCGACGGCGGCATAGGCCACCGGCTTGCCCTGTGCGTCCACCACCCGCCCCTCGAACTGACCCGTCGTCTCCTGGCCGAAGGCGGGGAGAACCAAAGCCGAGATCCTGACGACGCTCGCGGCGAGCAGAAGGAGTGCCTTGCGCATGGAACCCTCCTCGGTTGTGTCCGACGGAGTCCGATTCTGGTCCGACCTTGCGGGCGTTTGGTGGCGCGGCTTGAGTTGTTCGCGTCAACGCCCGTCACATCGGTGGAAACTCGCGACCGATCGCGGGGAAGGGAACTGGCCGGAATCGAGCCCGTCTCGGCGCGAGCTCCATCAGCGTCGGGCGGAGAATGCACCGGAACAGGTTGTATGACAAGGGAATTCTTGCCGGCGATGCCAATCGAGGGTCCTGGTCGAGGGCCCCAGCTGCGAGGCGGATTTCCCAGGAGGCAAGCGCGCGAAGGTGATCCGTGGTCTCCCGCTCCGTGGCGCTTCGGTGCGATAGACCTGACGGCGAGGGCGCAGCGGAGGCTCTCCCGTAGCGGGGCTCCTTCGTCGATGGTAGCCTCGCCTGTGCTGGGGCCTGCCCAAGGACCGAACGGAGGGCCGGGACCGGATGCCGGGCCGGAGGTTCGGTCACGACCGGATTGTCGAGAGAAACGGCCGTGCTGACCACGGCCGCCAACGGGACCCGAGGAGGACATCATGCCGGATCCCATTCCCTATGAGATATCGCGAGCGCTGGAGTATATCGAGTCGCTGCAGCGGTCCGTGGAACGGTTGGCGGTAGAGGACCTTCCCGGGGAGAACGTCCGTATCCAGCCGACGATCGGCGGGACCGCTGCGGGATTGATCGACCTCTTGGTGCGCTCCGGAAGGATCGGCCGGATCCTCGAGATCGGTACATCGCTCGGCTACGTGGCTTGCGTACTGGGGCGCGCCGCGAGACCTCACGGAGGGAAGGTCTGGACGCTCGAGGTGGACGAGCGGATCGGATGGGTTGCCCGCGAGAACATCGCGGCGGCCGGACTCGCCGACACGGTCGAAGTGCTGGTCGCGGATGCTCGTACCGCGGTGCGGGAGCTGCCCGGCCGTTTTGGACTCATCCTTCAGGATGGGAACAAGAACGACTATGTGCCAATGCTGGACCGGCTGGTCGAGCTGCTCGAGCCGGGCGGCATCCTGGTCTCGGACGACACGCTGTTCCCGGTGATGAGCCTCCCCGTGAGCGCGATAGAATGGGGACGAGCCATGGACCAATACAACCAGGCCCTGCGGGATCGCGCGGACCTGCGCACGATCTGGCTGCCGATCGGGGACGGCGTTGCGGTCAGCGTCAAGGCTTGAGCGAACCGCAACCCCGACGGTCACTCGCGGCACCGGGCGCGCGAAATGTCCTCTCGGTACCAACGAAGGCCGGTGACGATGCCGACCAACTTCACACCCGGCCAACGCTGGATCAGCGAGAGTGAACCCGAACTCGGTCTCGGCCTGGTGCAAGGCGTCACGGCGCGTACCGTCACGATCTCGTTTGGGGCCAGCACGGAGACCCGCGAGTATGCCCGAGATGTCGCGCCGCTCTGGCGGGTGCGCTACCGAGCGGGAGACCGGGTCAAGAGCCGGACCGGCGAGTTTCGGACGGTGCGGTCGGTCACGGAGCGCGACGGTCTGCTCTTCTACGGGGGCGACGGTCCGGAGTGGTGTGAGACGGAGCTCGACGACGCGATCAGCTTCACCCAGTGCGACGAACGTCTGCGGGCCGGTCTTCTGGATCCGATGGCGACGTTCGAGCTTCGCCGAAGGGCGCTGGAGCATCGGTACCACTGCCGCCGTTCCCGCCTGCGCGGCCTGTTGGGGGGGCGCATCGATCTCATTGGACATCAGCTCTATGTCGCCACCGAGGTGGCCGAACGGCTGGCGCCGCGCGTGCTCCTGGCCGACGAAGTCGGCCTGGGCAAGACGATCGAGGCCTGTCTGATCCTGCACCGGCTGATCCTGACCGGTCGCGCGCGCCGCGTCCTGATCCTGGTTCCGGACTCGCTGGTGCATCAGTGGTTCGTCGAGCTTCTGCGTCGCTTCAATCTCTGGTTTCACATCTTCGACGAGGCCCGCTGCGAGGCGGTCGAGGCCGCCAGCCCCCAGGCCAACCCCTTCCTCGACGATCAGCTTGTGCTGGGAAGCGTGAGCCTGTTCTCGGGCGTTTCGCGGCGGCTCAGCCAGGCCACGGCCGCAGGCTGGGACGTGCTGGTCGTGGACGAGGCGCATCACCTCGGCTGGTCGCCGGCGGCCGCGAGTCCGGAGTATGCGATTGTGGAGACGCTGAGCCGGGCGGCTCCCGGCCTGCTGCTCTTGACCGCGACGCCGGAACAGCTCGGGCTGGCGGGCCACTTCGCGCGCCTGCGCCTGCTGGACCCCGACCGGTTCTACGACCTGGGCGAGTTCACGCGAGAATCCGAGGGCTACGCCGAGGTCGCCCGCCTCGCCGATCAGCTCCTGGCCGGGCGTACCCTGACCCCGCCGGACGTCGCGATGCTGGCCCGGATCCTGGCCCAACCCGAGGCGGAGATCCGGTCCCGCGCGGAGCGCCTCGGGCAAGGCGAGCCCGGGATCCGGGAGGAGTGGCTGGACGCCCTGCTCGATCGTCACGGAACGGGGCGGGTGATGTTCCGGAATACCCGCGCCACCGTGGCCGGATTTCCCGCGCAGGTCGCCCACGTCTGCCCGTTGCCGGTTGGGGCCGATTCCCGCGGGGAGAGGGAAGCCCTGGCCCGGGAGCTGGCGGCGGACGCAGCGACCGAAGCAGGAGCGGATGCGGGGGCGGAGGGGACGGCGGCGGCCTTTCCGCCCGACTTCACTCGCGATGCGCGGATCGAGTGGCTGGTCGATCTGCTCGGGAAGCTCGATCCGCAGAAGGTGCTGCTGATCTGCCGGACTCCGGCGAAGGCGGCGGCGATCGATGAAGCCCTGCGCCGAAGGGTCAACATCAGGCAAGGGGTGTTCCACGAGGGGCTCTCGCTCGTGCAGCGAGATCGCAGCGCGGCGTGGTTTGCCGAGCCGGACGGAGCGCGCCTGCTGATCTGCTCGGAAATCGGCAGCGAGGGCCGCAACTTCCAGTTCGCTCATCATCTCGTCCTTTTCGATCTGCCGCTCGACCCCGAGCTTCTGGAGCAGCGAATCGGGCGGCTGAATCGCATCGGGCAGACCTCGACGATCCACGTCCACGTGCCGTTTCTGACGCGTAGCGCCCTGGAAGTGCCGGCGCGCTGGTATCACGAAGGGTTGAACGCCTTCACGGACACCGTGCGCGGCGGCCGCGAGCTTCGGGAGAGATTCGGGGTCCGGGTGCTCGATCTCGCGGAGCGGTTCGCCCCGGCCGGGAAGGCGGGTCACGTTGCGCTCCGCCAACTCGTCGCCGAGACGCGCGCCGCCCGCCGGGAGCTGAACGAGCGCCTGGAGCGGGGTCGCGACCGGCTGTTGGAGCTCCATTCCTGGAGGCCGGAGGTCAGCGATCGGATGGTGCAGGCCATCCGGGCCACGGACGAGGACACCGTGCTCGACGACTTCATGATCTCCGTCTTCGAGCACTACTTCGTGGCGGTCGAGGAGATCGCGCCGCGGACCTACCAACTCGGCTCGGCCGGTGTGTTCACGGACTGCTTCCCGGGTCTGCCGGCCGAAGGGTTGACGGTGACGTGTGACCGCCGGCGCGCCCTCGCCCGCGAGGAGATCCAGCTGTTGACCTGGGATCATCCCCTGGTCACGGGTGCCCTCGAACTGCTGCTCGGGTCCGCGCACGGCAACAGCAGCTTCGCGAAGTGGCCCGATCCGCGGTCATCGGGGCTCTACCTCGAAGCCATTCACCTGCTCGAGTGCGTGGCCCCGCCGGCACTCCACCTGGACCGCTTCCTGCCGCCGACGCCGATCCGGGCGCTGGTCGATCAGGACGGGACAGAGGTGACAGACTCGTTGCCTCCCGATCTCCTGGAGACCTATCTGCGACCCGGGACTCCCGGTTCCTGGTTCGCCCAGAGGGAGTTGCACGAGGCGCTGCTTCCCCGACTGATCGAGCGGACGACGGAGATCGCCCGCGGGCGGGCGTCGGGCCTGATCTCGGCCGCGCGCCGGGAGATGACCGCACAGCTCGAACACGAGATCGCGCGCCTGGAGGCCCTGCGTCGCGTCAACCGCACGGTTCGCGCCGAGGAGCTGGAACTGCTGGCGGAACGGAAAGTGGCGTTGGACCACCGCCTGGGCGATGCCCGGCTGCGTTTGGACTCGATCCGCCTGATCGAGCGCGGCCCGGGTTGATCGCGAAACGGGGCCCGCACCCGCGCCAGGCGACCGGCTCGCGGATCGCCTCTCCGGCGACCAGGAGAAACCGGACGCCCTTCTCTGCCGCTTGAACCCTCGAAGGCGCAGGCGGACGCGTTCTGCGCGGTGCTCACGGGCAGATGTCGCAGGGCCTGCGCCGGCGGTCGCGACGACCTTGTGCGGGACGCGGCCATCCCCTACCATCGGCGCCACGGTGAATGGAAGGAGGTTTCCATGCGCTGGCAGATGGGTCGCCGGAGCACGAATGTGGAAGACCGCCGCGGCCTGGGCGGTCGTGGGGTCGCCGGGTTGGGCGGGGGCGCCATTCTCGTCGTGGCCCTGATCGCCCTCCTGACCGGGACGAATCCGCTGGATATGCTGCAGCAGGTCACGCCGACCACCGAAATCGTGGATCCGTCGGTCTCGCCCCAGAGCTTCAGCCCGGCAGAGCAGGAGTTGGCGGATTTCTCCTCGGTCGTCCTGGCCGACACCGAAGACACCTGGAATGAGCTCTTCCGGCAGATGGGCCGGACCTACCGCGAGCCGGCTCTGGTGCTCTACAGCGGCGCGGTGCAGTCGGCCTGCGGCTTTGCCCAGTCTGCGGTGGGGCCGTTCTACTGCCCCGGAGACCAGAAGGTCTACCTGGACCTGTCCTTCTTCGAGGACTTGCACGCGCGGGTGGGGGCGCCTGGCGACTTTGCCCAGGCCTATGTCATCGCCCACGAAGTCGGGCACCATGTGCAGAACCTGCTCGGCATCATGGATCAGGCGGATGCCCTGCGGCGGGGGATGGGCGGCGAAGAGGCGAACGAGGTTTCCGTGCGACTCGAGCTGCAGGCCGACTTTCTGGCCGGCGTCTGGGCGCATCATGCGCAGCAGGCCAGGCAGATCCTCGAGGAAGGCGACCTGGAGGAAGCGCTGAACGCCGCGAGCCAGATCGGAGACGATCGGATTCAGATGGAGTCGCAGGGATACGTGGTGCCCGATGCGTTCACGCACGGCACTTCGGAGCAGAGGATGCGCTGGTTCCTGCGCGGGTATCAGACGGGCGACCTCACCCAAGGCGACACGTTCGACGCATCCACCTTGTGAGTTCTCCCGTAGTGGACCGGCAATGGTCGCTCGGCCGTGCGCGGTCGGGAGTCGTCGCGACGGGTGCTGCGGTGGCGAGGCGAGTGCGGGACTCGGAGGTTTCGGGTCTCGCCGCATGGCGTGGAGAACGCCGGAAGGAGCGGAGCATGGGCATCTTTGACTCATTGGTGAGCCGTTTGACCGCGGGCAAGGAAGACCTGGCCGGCGCCCCCAAGAAGCTGGTGGAAGGCGCGCTCGAGATGATCGAGGAGCAGAAAGGCGGCTTGAAGACGATGGTCGACAAGCTGAGCGCCTCGGGCATCGGCGAGCAGGTCAAGTCGTGGGTCAGCACGGGCAAGAACCTGCCGGTGACCCCCGAGGAGATCAAAGCCGCGCTGGGCTCGGACGAGGTTGAACGCCTCGCGCTCAAGACCAAGCTTTCGGTCGAAGAGGTCACGTCCCACCTGGCGGCATCCTTGCCGGCCATCATCGACAAGCTGACCCCGGACGGGAAGATCACCGCCGGCGGTCTGCTGGATCACGCGCAGGGCCTTCTCGGAAAGCTCGGGATCGGCAAGAAGGACGACGACGAGAAGGACAAGCCTCCGGCGTAGCCCTCGGATTCGGCGCGCCCGATCGATACGAGCCTCCGGGCGGATCGACACCCCCGGGCGAGTCGGGGCCTCTGCTCCCAGGGTGCGGTCGGACATGGGCACCCGACGCCGCGGAGCGCAAGGGTCTGGACGCGCCCGGGCCGCACCGGCGAGTCGTGCCGGCGCGGCCCGGGAGCATGCCGCGGCTGCCGCGGCCCGGGAAGGAAGGCTCGTCGGGCCCCGCCGTCCCGGTCAGACGGCGGCCGGCGCGCGGGAGATGTTCCGCTCCGGCACCCGCTCCTCGCCGGGGGCCTTCTCGTAGCTCCACCCCGTCTTCAGACCCAGCATGAACCACACGAAGGAGCCCACCCCGAGCAGGAACACCGAGTCTCCGATGATGCGCAGCCAGCGCAGGGTCTCCACCCACGGCTGCTGCAGGAACTCGGCGCTGCGCGCGTACCAGAGCCCGCGCTCGACGCTGGCGGCGGCCTGAGCCAAGCCGATCGGCAGCAGGCTCAGGCCCACCATCAGGGCCAGTCCGATGTTCATCATCCAGAACGACACCGCCAGCGGCGCCTCGCGCCAGGGGCGGATCCCCGTGAGCAGTCGCGCCACGAGCAGCACCAGACCGAGCGCGAGCAGGCCGTAGACGCCGAAGAGCGCGGTGTGGCCATGCACCGGCGTCGTGTTCAACCCCTGCATGAAGTAGAGCGCCACCGGCGGGTTGATCAGGAACCCGAAGATCCCGGCGCCGACCAGGTTCCAGAACGCCACCCCGACGAAGAAGCGGACCGGCCAGCGGTGTCGCCGCATCCAGGGCGCGGCCACCTGCATCCGGTAGGTCTGGAACGCCTCCAGGCCGATGAGCACCAGGGGCACGACTTCCAGGGCGCTGAACGTGGCGCCGATCGCCATGATCGAGGTCGGCGTCCCCGAGAAGTAAAGGTGGTGGAATGTCCCGGGAATCCCGCCGAGGAGGAAGAGCGCGCTCGAGGCGATCACCGCCCGCCCGGCGTGCGCCGGCTTGACGAGGCCCATGCGGGCAAAGACGAACGACAACGCCGCCGTCGCGAAGACCTCGAAGAACCCCTCGACCCAGAGGTGTACGACCCACCAGCGCCAGTACTCCATGACCGAAAGGTGCGTGCGCGCGCCGAAGAAGAAGCCGGCCCCGTACATCAGGCCGATGGCCGTCGCCGCTCCGGCGAACATGAGCACCAGGGGCCGGGACTCATCGCGGGTCTTGAGGGCAGGCCAGAGTCCGCGCAGCATCAGCCCCAGCCAGAGCACCAGGCCGACAAAGAGCGCAATCTGCCAGGCCCGCCCGAGATCGACGTACTCGTAGCCTTGGTGTCCGAACCAGAATCCGCTCTTCAGACCGAGCTTCTGCGTGATCGAGAAGTACTCTCCAGCCAGGGAGCCTCCGACGACCAGCAGCAGCGCCCCGAACAGGACGTTGACGCCGAAGCGCTGGAACCGCGGCTCGCGTCCCCCGACGGCCGGGGCCAGGAAGAGCCCGGCAGAGAGGAATGCCGTGGCGATCCAGAAGACGGCGGTCTGGAGGTGCCAGGTGCGGGTGAGCGCGTAGGGGAGGAACCGGCCCAGCGGGATGCCGAAGAACGATTGCCCTTCGACCGTGTAGTGGGCAGTCAGCGCCCCCAGGAGCACCTGCACCAGGAACAGCGCCGCGACGACGCCGAGGTACTTGGCCGTGGCCTTCATCGACGGAGTCGCTCGCAGGCCGGCGAGCGGATCACGCTCCGGTGTCGCGACGGGGCCCTCGTCCGGGGAGCGAAACGCCTTCCACCAGACGAGCGCGCCGACGGCGGCCAGCAGCAGGGCCACGCTGACGATCGACCAGACGATGTTCGCCGACGTCGGCCGGTTGCCGATGAGCGGCTCGTGCGGCCAGTTGTTGGTGTAGGTGATTGCCTGTCCGGGCCGTTCGGTGGCGCAGGCCCAGCTCGTCCAGAAGAAGAAGCGGGTGAGCGCATCCAGGCGGGCGGGATCGGAGATGGTGATCTCTCGCATGGCGTAGTCTTCGCGGAGTTGCGCCAGCGCCGGATCGCCGCCGAAGAGTGCGCGGTAGTGGTCCGCGGTTCGGTCCATCGCCGCGGCGCGGTCGGCGGAGACCGTCAGGGTGCCGGTCGCCCGGTCGTAGGTGTTGGCCCGCATCGCCCGGGGCAGGCGGGACTCGAGGCGCGTCCGCGGATCGCCTTCCAGGCGGTCGTAGGGAAGTCCGAACTCCCGCTCCGACCAGATCGACAGCAGGGCCAGGCTCTCCCGGTGCAGCCAGTCGGCGGACCAGTCGGGCGCCTGATAGGCTCCGTGGCCCCAGATGGAGCCGAGCTGCTGGCCGCCGGTGGACTGCCAGGCCTGCTGTCCGTCGAGGATCTGGGCCTTGGTCATGAGGAGCGCGCCTTGCTCGGTCACCACTCGTTCCGGCAGCGGCGGCGCCTGCCGGTAGACCTCGCGGCCGAAGAAGCCGAGCAGCGTGAAAGCGGCCAGCAACGTGCCGCCGAGCAGGATCCAGTACTTCCGTAGACAGGTCATCATCCCCTCCGTCGTGGTTGTGGGTCGGCCCTCGGTCGGCCTCTACTCGCAGAGCGCCCGCGGGAAGAGCACGCTGTTCTCCAGATGGATGTGATCCATCAGGTCGGCTTCGAGCTGGGCGAGACGCAGGTAGAGCGCCTTCCAGGTGGCGCAGGCCTCCGGCGGCGGCGTGAAGCTGTCCGTCATCGATCGCGTGCGGGCGAGATTCGCGCCATGGTCCTCGTGCTCCAGCTCCATCACCTGGATCGGGCGCTGGGCCTGGGGGCCGCGGCCGGCCAGGATGACCGGGAAGAGGATCTGCTCCTCCTTTTCGAGGTGGGAGAGCACCGCTCCATGGATCGCCCGGAGGTGTTCGGCGAGGCCGTGCGGGCAGGACGGCTTGTCGCGATGCACCTCTTCAACCCGGGCGGCCATCTCGCACAGCGCCGGAATCTCGCTGCGCAGAGACTTGTGGTATCGCTCCACGATGTGCTGGATCAGCGCCGGGAGCGGTTGGCTCTCCCAGTTCCCGGCGGGCTCGCTGCTCTGGGCGCGGATCGACTCCAGGAGCTCCTGTGCATCGAGGCCCTTCGCGGCGCAGGCATCGGCGAGCGTCTGCCGGCCTCCGCAGCAGTAGTCGAGGCCGGCCTCCCGGAAGGCGCGCGATGCGCCGGCGAGGCGGCTGGCCAGAGCTCCCAGTGTGTCGGTGGGGTTGATAGCGGTCAGATTCCTGGACTCCATGGGTGACCTCCTTTGGTTCCTCCTCCCAAGGAGCACGTTCGATGCCAAACCGGCCCCGGGCTGACTTCCACTGCATTTCAATGAGTTGCGCGGGCGATCATCTGGTGTGTTATCATTGTAGCAACTTCGAAACGTTGTAAGGAGGACAACAAGTTGTCTAGAAGACAGCAGTCGCTAGCGGGTCCAGCCGCTCGCCGAGGGGCGACGGTCGCTGCGGCCCGCAAGAGAGCGAGCGCCCCTTCTGCCGCCCCCAAGCGTGCCCCCCGCGCTTTGGCCGGCGGCGCGCGACCTCGGGAGGGGAGTCGCCGAGGTGAGATTCCCGCCGCGCAAATGCAGGCTCTGCTGGAGATCGCGCGGGATCTCACCGCGTCGCTCGCGGCGGAGGATCGCTACGAACGGCTCCTCACCGCCGTGCGTCGGGCGATTCCGGCCCAAGCGGCCTGCCTGCTCCGGCTCGAGGGCGACGAGCTCGTGCCGCTGGCGGCCTATGGGCTGACCGAGGAGGCGCGCGTCCGGCGCTACCCGCGCGCGGACCACCCGCGCCTGGACATCATCCTGCGGACAGTTGGACCGGTCCTTTTTCCGCCGGATAGCGAGCTTCCCGATCCGTTCGACGGGATGCTGGCCGCCGACCCGCGCGCGCTCGGCCACATCCACGCCTGCCTCGGCTGCGCGCTCAGCGAGGGAGGCGAGATCGTCGGGGCGCTCACCGCCGACTCGCTCGAGCCCCGGGCCTTCGCCGAGCTCGATGAGCGGTTCCTGGCCACCCTGGGGGCGCTCTCCGGCGCGGCCATGCGGACCACGACCCTGATCGAACGCCTGGAGCGCACCGCCGCGCACCACGGCGCGGTCGCGCGGGAGTTGCAGCGGACGGCCGCGGAGCAGAGCGGAGGGGAGATCATCGGCCGCAGCCGTGCCATCCGGCGTCTGTTGGAAAGCGTGGAGCTCGTCGCGCGTTCGGGTTTCCCCGTCCTCATCACCGGGGAAACGGGTGTGGGCAAGGAGCTGGTTGTCCGGCACATCCACTCGAGCTCGTCGCGACGCGAAGAGCCTCTCATCCATGTCAATTGCGCAGCGCTCCCGGAGGCGGTTGCGGAGAGCGAGCTTTTCGGGCACGTGGCCGGCGCGTTCACCGGGGCGGTGCGGGACCGCGCCGGCAAGTTCGAGATCGCCGACGGAGGCACGCTGTTTCTGGACGAGGTCGGGGAACTCCCGCTGCCGCTCCAGCCGAAGCTCCTGCGGGCGTTGCAGCAGGGAGAGATCCAGCGCGTCGGTTCCGACCGCCCGCATCGCGTCGACACCCGCGTGATCGCGGCCACGAACCGGGACCTGGAAGCGGAAGTCGCGGCCGGGCGCTTCCGGGCGGACCTCTTTCACCGCCTGGCGGTGTTCCCGATTCGCGTCCCGTCGCTGCGGGAACGGCGCGAGGACATTCCGCTGCTCGCGGCGCACTTCCTCGACGGCGCGCGGCGCCGATTGGGGCTAGGTCCGGTGCGCTTGACCGAGGAGGCGAAGCAGCGGCTCGCTGCCGCGGCGTGGCCGGGAAACGTGCGGGAGCTCGAGAACGTGATCAGCCGAGCCGCGCTGCGGGCCGGTGCGGCGTCCGGGGCGGCGCGCGGAGCGGTGCCGGAGGTGGCCTCTGGGGTGTCGCCGGAGGAAGTGTCGGGGGAGGCCCGCGGAGCGGCGCGGAGGGCGACGCCTGGCCCGGCCTCAGCAAGCACCGGGGGGCGGGCGACGCCCGGGGTCGGCTTCATCGATGTCGTGGACCTGGACCCGTCGATCGACGGGGGTGTGAAAATCCCTGGGTCCGCAATGCGGCCGCCGGTTACGGATGGGGCCGAGTCCGAGGTTCCGCTCCGGCTGCGGCTCGAGGCGTATCAGCGCCAGGCGATCGCCGAGGCCGTCTCGCATCACGGCGGCAACTGGGCGGCGGCCGCCCGCGCGCTCGGCATGCACCGCAGCAATCTGCACCACCTGGCTCGAAGGCTCGGGATACGGCGGTGAGCGGCCGGGTGTGGCGGGCGGGACGGCGGGGAAGACCGCTCATCCACGCGGGGCCTGTCGCTGGCCGTAGCGAAAAACCAGTTCCGCGCGGGACGGCGACGGATCAGCCGAATCGGCCGGTGATGTAGTCTTCGGTCGCCGGGACCGCTGGCTGCGTGAAGACGCGCAGCGTCTCGTTGTACTCGATCAGCCGGCCGTTCAGCAGAAACGCGGTATAGCCCGAGACCCGCGCGGCCTGTTGCATGTTGTGGGTCACGATCACGATGGTGTAATCGGCCTTCAGTTCTATCAGCAGCTCCTCGATCCGCGCGGTGGCGGACGGGTCGAGCGCGGAGGTCGGCTCGTCCATGAGGATGACCTCCGGCTGCACCGCGAGACAACGGGCAATGCAGAGGCGTTGCTGCTGCCCCCCCGAGAGTGCCAGCGCCGACCGGGAGAGCGAGTCCTTGACCTCGTCCCAGAGCGCCGCCCGGCGCAGACTCTCTTCGGCGCGGCCCGCGAGTTCCGACCGGCTCTTCAGCCCCAACATGCGCAAGCCGAAGACGACATTCTCAAAGATCGACTTGGGGAACGGATTGGGGCGCTGGAAGACCATCCCCACGCGGCGCCGCAGAGAAACGGGGTCCGTCTCCGGGGCGTGCAGATTCAGATCGCGGAGGTAGATGGTGCCCTCGGTGCGGACTCCGGGGATCAGATCGTTCATACGGTTGAAGGCGCGCAGCAACGTGCTCTTGCCGCACCCGGATGGGCCGATGATCGCGGTGACGGCATGGGGGCGAATGTCCAGGGTGATGCCCGCGAGCGCTTGTCGGGATCCGTAGGACAGACTGAAATCGCAGACGCGCAGAACGGGATCGGGCGGGTCGGTCGGCTCCGGTGAGTCCGCGCCGGCCGGCGGGGTGCGGTCCTCGGTGTCCGGAGCGCGGGCCGGCGCCGGCAGGCTGGTCTGCAGGCGGATGGTGATGCCGGCCGGGGCCGGTGAGGTGTCGGGAGCGGCCGGTTCCACGGCGCATTCGGGGCCCGGCCCGGGTCCGCTGTTCACTCGGTTCATGTCAGTCCCTTCCGGCCAGTCGCACCCGCAGTCGCCCGCGGAGAAGCACGGCGGTGAGGTTAAGCAGAAACGTGAGCATGAGCAGCACCGCCACGGTGCCGTAGAGCAGGGGTCGCGTTGCCTCGATATCGGGCGACTGCGTGGCCAGGACGTAGATGTGGTAGCCCAGCTCCATGAACTGGTCCAAGGGGGAGTGCGGCAGGTAGGGGAGGAAATAGGCCGCGCCGGTGAACATGATCGGCGCCACCTCCCCGGCGCCGCGGGCGACGGAGAGGATCGTCCCGGTGAGAATGCCGGGCAGAGCCTGGGGAATCAACACGTGGCGCACCGTCTGCCACCGCGTCGCCCCCAGGGCGAGCGATGCCTCGCGCATCTGGCGCGGCACCGCGCGCAGGGACTCCTCGGTCGTGACGATGACCACGGGGAGGTTGAGCAGGGCCAGCGTCAGGGCGGCCCAGAGCAGCGACGGCCTTCCCCAGGTCACGTCAAGCCCCAGACCGCGGTCGATGCTCCGGCCGACGAACTGGATGAAGAAGCCGAGTCCGAAGAGGCCGAAGACGATGCTGGGGACGCCCGCCAGGTTGGTCACGGCGAAGCGGACCAGGCGGGTGAGCCAGGAGTCCTGCCGTGCATACTCGTGCAGGTAGATCGCTGCGCCGATGCCGAAGGGCACCAGGGCCACCACCATGAGCAGCACCAGGGCGACCGTCCCGAAGATGGCCGGGAAGATCCCGCCCTGGGTCATCCCTTCCCGCGGCGCGGATGTCAGGAATTCCCAGGTCACGGAACGCCAGCCGTGCCAGATGATGTTGCCCAGGATGACCGCCAGCATGGCGACGATGAGGCCGGCGGCGATCCCCGCCAGTGTGGCGAACCCGATGCCCGCTCACCGGGAGGATCGCGGTGGCGCCGCGTCGATCGGCCCGAAGGTCAAAGCGCGGGTCGTCAAGAAGCCCCCAGTTTTCGGCGCGTGCGCTCCACGAAGAGCCCGGCGATGAGGTTGATCACGAAGGTGGTGGCGAACAGGAGGCCGCCCAGGAAGAAGAGCGTGGCGTAGTGGGCGCTGCCCACCACGACCTCTCCCATCTCCGCCGCCACGGTGGCGGAAAGGGTGCGCACCGAGTCGAAGATGCTCCCCGAGACGATGGAAGCGTTGCCCGAGGCCATGAGCACGATCATGGTCTCGCCCACGCAGCGGGCCAGGCCGAGCAGGATCGCGGCGGCGACCCCGGCTCCGGCGGCGGGCAGCGTTACGTTCCAGGCGGTCTGCCAGCGGGAGGTCCCCAGGGCCAGCGAAGCCTCGCGATACGAGCGCGGCACCGCCCGGAGCGCGTCCTCGGAGACACTGAAGATCGTCGGGATGGACGCGAGGGCCAGAGCGACTCCGGCGTTCAGGGCGTTCAGGCGCGTGCCCGTGTGCATCAGGTCGTGAAGCCAGGTGGCCAGGACGACCAGGGCGAAGAACCCCAGCACGACCGAGGGGATACCGGCCAACAACTCGACGGCCGGCTTGACCAGCTCCCTGATGCGGGCCGGCGCAAACTCCGAGGTGTAGATCGCGGCCAGTACGCTGACCGGGACCGCCAGGATCATGGCGACGCCGGTCACCTTGAGCGTTCCGAGCAGCAGCGGCAGTAATCCGAACTTCGGGACGTTGCTCACGGGTTGCCAGATGGGGGTCTCGAAGAACTTTGCCAGGCCGGCTTCCTGGCGGATCTGTGGATGGAACAGGACCGGGAGGCCTTCGCGGAACACAAAGACGATGATCAAGCTCAAACCGACCACGGTCAAGAGGGCGCACATCTGAAGGCCCCGCACGATCAACCGCTCGCGGATCGAGCGAGATCCCGGGGAGGGACCCGGCGGGGAGGAAGCTCCTCCCCGCCGGCCGCCGGTCTGGCCCGGCGTGGGTGTCGTAGTCTCGGTGTGGCTCACGGCTAGACCGGGAAGTAGCCGACCTCTGTGACCAGGGCCTGTCCTTCGGGCGACAAGACCCAGTCGACGAACCGCTTCATGTCGCCGGACGGGTTCTTGCGGAAGTAGAAGAATAGGTTCCGCGAAAGCGGGTAGGAGCCGTCCTTCACCGTGGCCTCGCCCGGCAGTACGGCCGCGCTCTGGGCGTCACGACGAACGGCGCAATCGCGGATCCCCTTGGCATAGGCGGCGCCGCCGTAGCCGATCCCGTACTCGTCCTGGGCAACCGCGTGGACCACCGCGGCGGTGCCGGGGAGCGTCTGGCAATTCGCTGCGTAGTCGGCGCCGCCCAGGACGACCTCCTTGAAGAAGGCGTATGTTCCGGAGCTGTTCTCGCGACCATAGAGGTTGATCCGCACGTCAGGTCCGCCCACTTCCTTCCAGTTGGTCACCACCCCGGTGTAGATCGCCTTGAGCTGCTCGAAAGTCAGTTCCTGGACCGGGCTCTTCTCATTCAGGTAGACGGAGAGGCCGTCTTTGGCCACGGCCAGCTCGACTCCCATGGTCTGGTAGCGGTCGCGCAGCTTCAGTTTCTCATCCTGGGTCATCTTGCGCGACGCGGTGGCAACGTCCGTCGTCCCGTTGATCAAAGCCGCGATGCCCACGCCGGAGCCTCCGCCCGTGACCTGGATGACGGCGTCGGCGTTGGCGGCCATGTACTTCTCGGCCCAGCGCTGGGCCAGAATGACCATGGTGTCCGAGCCCTTGATCGTGACCGGTCGCCCCGCGAGAGCGGCCGGACCGGCAATGAATCCGGCCAGCGCCGCGGCGGCGAGAATTCGGGGAATGTTCATATCGAGACCTCCTGGTGGTTCGGCGATGCGGTCGTCCAGGACCCTCGCCGGTTCGAGAACGCCGGGCCGGGACCGGTAGGGCCCGGCTAGAACTTGTGCTGGAACTGGAAGGTCCACAGGTTGTCCTTGGGGTCGTACCACTCTTTGGTGACCGGGTGGCGCCTCTCGGTCTTGGGGACGTCGTAGGCCATCGTGACCCGGACATTTCCGTCAAAGAAGTAGTTCAGGGCCGCCCCGAAGCGCTTGTACTGGTCGTGGTCGACGTCGGTGTTCGGGTCGAAAACGTCGTACCGGGCCGCGACCTGCAGCTTCTCGCCGACGTTCTGGACGCACTGGGCGTACCACCCGGAGAAGTCGGTTGCCAGGTGGTCGGCGCGCTTCCCCGCGCCCAGGACGCGGCTGGAGGTGAGCTTCTTGACCGAGTCGGGGTTGACTTCGTGGCCCTGGTAGAACTCGCCCTTGAGCGACCCGCCTCCCAGCATCGGGACCAGGTAGTAGCCCTGGGCATCGGCGCCGTAGCGCGTCTTGTCGTGGGTGTGGCTGCGGTCCCTTCCGCCCTCGACCAGCGGGATCACGTTTTTGCCCGAATAGACCGAGCCGGCGACATCGAACACTCCCTGCGACCAGCGGGCGCGACCGACGAAGTCCTTGCCTTTGCGGGGCGTGCTGTTGGGAAAGTCGGAGTGCTTGATCCCGGGTCCGTTGAGGACACCGACCACGGTCTGGAGCTGCGGAAGCCACTGGCTGGTGAACGTGGCGCCGCGGTCGCGCTCCCCTTTGAAGAGAACGTTCTCGGCGCGCGAGCGCTCCGGAAGCTCCCGGACGCTGGAAGAGCGTTCGATCTCGTAGCCGAAGGGGACGTTCATCTGGCCGATTGCGAGCGCGTGCCGATGATTCGAGGTCCACGGGTCCTTCAGGGTGACATAGGCCTCGAGGAGGGTGATCGCCCGGTCCTCGCCTCCGTCGAAGTAGACCACGGCCTGGCTCAGCGGGCCGGAGTCGTAGGTGAGCTTCACCCGCCCGCGGCGGATGTAGAACCGATTCAGGTTTGCGGGGGTGACGGAGCTGCCGCTCACCGCCACCGTGTCCCGGCGGCTCTGTTCGTTGAGCTCGTAGCGAGCCTGGACGTAGCCTGAGAATTTGAACTTCTTGAGTTTGCCCAGATCAGACTGCACGGTCGAAAGCTGCTCGTCCAGGGCCTCGACGCGGCTCTTCACGGCGTCTACCGCGCCCGCGGTACCCTCTGCACCGCTCTGGGCGCGCGCCGGCATGGCCGCGGGAACTACGGACAGCGCAGCACAGGCCACGGTCAGTCCCGCCAGCCACCACTTCAGTCCCTTCACTATTGCCTCCTCCTCGATGCGTCCGGCGTGCCGCGCGGAGCCCCCCTCCTCGCGACTGCCTGACCCTCGCATCGCCTTGTTACGAAGCGGAGTCTGGCAGCCGTTTGTTACAAACGTGCGGCGGTGGGGTGACTTGATCGTGAAATGAAGTCGGGGGGGCTGCCAGATCTCGTCGCGGTGACCGGCGGTTCAGAGCGACGGTCGCGACGGCGTCCGGGCGAATCGGTACCCGAGCCCGCGCACGGTCTCGATGTAGGCGCCGGCGGCGCCGAGTTCTTCGCGGATCCTCGCGACATGCGTGTCCACAGTCCGTGCCGTCACCTCACTATCCATGTCCCAGATGTCCTCGAGAAGCGTCTCCCGGGACTGCACGCGGTCGCGACGGTCGAACAACATGAGCAGCAGACGGTACTCCAGGGAGGTGAGCTGAATCTCGCGTTCGGAAACCCAGGCTCGGTAGGCGTCCCGGTCGATGCGGAGCAGGCCGAACGAGATCAGGTTTCCGGCCGGCGGAAGATCCTGCCGGCGCCGCAACACGGCCTGTATGCGCAGAAGCAGCTCGCGCATGCTGAACGGCTTGACGAGGTAGTCGTCGGCGCCGAGCTCGAATCCCAGGACTCGGTCCACCTCTTCGCCCCGTGCGCTTACGATCACGATGGCGATGGAGCGGGTTTCCGGCGCCGTCTGGAGCAGCCGGCAGACATCCTTGCCGGGCAGATCCGGGAGCATGAGATCCAGCAGAACCAGATCCGGCCGCGAATCACGGGCCAGTTGGAGCCCTTCGTGGCCGCGGCTGGTCGCCTGCACGGCGTGCCCGGCCTGGCGCAGGTTGTACTCGAGCACCTGGAGCAGGTCCGGCTCGTCTTCGATGACCAGAATGCGTGACATGACGGACCGGACGGTACCGCCGCGGCGTGGCCGGATCGTGACGCGAGCGTGACAACTCGGTGACGAAGTTGATGGGGCGGGGGGGCAGGGTACCGCCCAGGCCCCGGGCCCGGACCCGGCCGGCGGACGGGCCGGGTCCGGGAGACCGAAGACGACGCGATGTTTGCACCCGCCGCGGCAGCCACCGGCTCATTTCCGGAGACTGTTTTCACAGGCGTCACCGATAGGTCACGGGGCTGTCACCCAGGTCTGGTGGAATCCTCGCGGGTGAGGTGCGGTGCCGCATTCGGGGATCGGAGTTGTGGTCGGGTGGTCCGAGGAAGTCGCATCTGGTTACGCGAAGGACCCGCGAGACGACTCGCCCGGTGCAGGTGCCCCCCTCGCCGACTCTTTGCCGCTGTCAAGACCAGGACTTCTGCTTGACCCGAACCGCCGGCAGCCGCTACGATTCGGCTTAAGGACGTGGCCGACCGGGGCCGGCCGGGCAAGTGGATGCTGGAGCCGTTCCGCGATGCGCGACGGGAGACGGGTGATGTGGACTCGCGCGTGTGACTTCCGGTTGGCGGCCTGCCTTATGGCGTGGATGGCGGCGGCCGTGGCGTTCGGGCCGGCGGGGCGGCCGGCCGAGGCGCTTGCAGCGGATGCCCCGGCGGTCGGTTCCCGCACCTCTCCGCGGCCGGGTCCGATGGTCACCGGCTTCCCCCTTCGGTTCGACTCGGAGATCATCCGCCTCTGCATCGTGGGCGACTCGCTCGAAGTGGACGGCACGTACTTCCTGGCCTGCCAGCTGCCGTACGAGGAGCCGATCCCGCTCTTCTATCCGTTTCCCCGGGACAGCCTGCTGGCCGGCGCGCGCATGGTCGGCGGGCGCACCCGGATCAGCGATGGTCCCTGGGAGCCGCTTCGCTTCGAGGCCGCGCCGGGCCGGGACGGAGTCCGCTGGCGCATCCCTGCCTGTCCGGGGGACACGATCGAGGTGCAGGGGTTGTACCGGCAGGGCATCCGTGAGAAATACGCGCGCTACATCGTGACAACCACGCGCGCCTGGCAGCAACCGCTGCGCCACGCGCGCTTCGAAATACGTCTTCCGGAAGGGGCCAGGCCGGCGGAGTTCAGCTTTCCCTTCACGGCCGACCGCGACTCGGCCGGCGTGGTCTATGTCTGGGAGACCGATTCGTTCTTTCCCGACCGGGACATCACGGTTCGCTGGCAGTGAGTCCCGGAAGTCGGGGCGGCGGGACGGCTCGAGGTGGGGTTGCAGATGGCCGGCCGGCACCGGCCCCGATGCCCGGCCGGGACGCAGGTGGGGGCGGGTTGGCGCTGTGGGTCTCGGGCGAAACGAGACTGAAGGAGGCGAACATGTGCGCACGCAAGCGGAGTCGTGGATGGTCCGAGCACAGAGCCGTTTCGGCTCTCCTTCTCACGGGAATCGCGGTCCTGGCCTTGGTCTCGCCCGCGGGAGCCAATCCGCTCCCCGACACAGTGGTCCTGATCCACGTCCGGGCGGCGGAACCTCCGGGTCAGGAGGGCTGCACGATCCCGGGGATCGTCTCCTGCCAGGACATCGTGAATTCCACGACGCTCACGGGAGAGGTGGAGTTCGACATCTTTGTCGAGAGGGGTATTTCGTATGTGCCGAACACGCTGCAGACCACGCTGACGTGGCCGGCGTCGTGGTCGTTCATCCGATGGGAGCCATGCAACGGCGCGAACGCGTGGTTGAATCCCGGAGTCGGTACGGGGCAGTTGGAGGCGCTCTGGCCCGACTGCCCGTTGGTGGAAGGCATCCACCTGGTCGGCCGTCTGGTGATGGATGTGACCGGCTATGGGCAGCTACAGCCATCGTCGGACGGCGTTCTGTACGTGAATTGCCCTCCCGATGAGCCGGTCGGCTACTACGCCCCGGGTGTCTATGCCGAGGCGGGCGTGACCTGTGACTATACGATGATGGAGTGCTGGTCTCTTGACAGGTGCATACCGGTACTGAGCCAGGCCGAGGTCGCCTTCAGCAGCGGCCCGGGCGGCGTGCTCGCGGCGGACATACCGTTCCAGATCGAGAGCATGGGCGGGCCGTGCAACTACTACGCGGAGGCGGAAACTGCCTGGCTGTCCGTTTCGCACCAGCAGGTCGGCTATGATCAATACGTTCTGCACCTGGTCGCCAATCCGGTCGGGCTGGGACCGGGAGTCTACACGACGCACGCCATGTTGACCGCCGCTCCCCCTCTCGCGCCGGTCTTCCGGCGCTGCGTTTCGGTCACGCTGGAGATTCCGCAGAACTCCGCCGTGCCGGAGGATCCCGGGCTGGCTCGCGAGATCCCGATGAGCTGGAGCCAGGTCAAGTCCGTGTACCGCTGAGTTGCACGGACAGATTGCCCGGAAGGCGGAGGCCGCCGTCGATCAGTGGAGGACCAGCACTCTCCCGGCGGCGGCGGATCCGTTTCGCTCGATCCGCAGGAAGTAGATGCCGCTCGGCGCGCGCCGGCCGCCGGCGATCCTGCCATCCCAGGTGACGTCTCTCCCGTCGGAGCCTTCCCCGGAGACCGGGCGCGGCGCGATTACGTCGCGTCCCGCGGAGTCCAGCACCCGGAAGAGGCCCTCCGGGGCCGGCGTGGATGGTGCCCGGGCCAGGCGGACGCCGCTCGTCGTGGGATTCGGCACGAAGCGAAGGGTGGAGAAACCCGAGAGCGCGCCGGCGGTGCTCCCGTCTCCTTCCACTCCGGACAGAATCCCCGGGTCATCGATGGTGCGCACATGATTCCCGTCGTAGGCGACGAGACAGCGCCCCAGGCCGTCCGTGGAGACGGAGACGGCGGCGCCCGTGAGGCGATCGATTTCGAAACCGCCGCCGTCATAGACAGTCCCGTCCGTACCGACCCGGTTGCCGAGCAGCGTCAGGGATTGGCCATCGAGCGAGGCGCTCGCCACCAGGTACTGGAACCCGTCCCACGCGCCGTCGGGACGCCACTGGTCGCCCGCGGACTGGAAGACCAGGGACGGGCTGGCCGCCACGGGCGCACCCGAGGCGTCGAACCGCGCAGCGTAGACGCGCGTCTGCTGGCCGGCCCACATGGGCAGAACCGCGAGGAACTGCGCGGGTCCCGGGAGCACGCGGGGGCGGCCGCGCAGCTCACCCAGGCCCGTGAGAAACGGATCGCCGGTGATGAGCACGCCGGGCGCGTCGAGGTCGAGGAGGGCGCTCTGCGGAACGTACTCGTCGCCCCACACCAGAAGGAACGTCCGGCCGCCGGAGAGCGGCGCAAGGGCGGGGGCGGTGATCCATCCCGTCTGCGCGAGCTGCCAGGTGCGGAGGATGGTGCCGTCGGGTCCAACCAGCTCCACCCAACCCCGGTTGCTGCCCGGAGTCAGCCAGCTGTCATCGGTGACGCAGAACACGAGGGCGCTGTCCTGGAACATGGCGAAGTCGAAGCTGAGGAGGTCATCCCACACCCCAAAGCCCGGCTCGAACGCGGCCCGGCCCCGGGGAAGGCCGGTTGCGGCAAAGCGGTCGATCGCGATGCGATACTCATCCTCATGGATCTCGCCGCTGGACCACCGGTAGTCGTGGCAGGCGTAGCCCACCGCGGATCCTCCGGAGCAGGGGCGCGCCGCGAGGTTGTCGAGGTCGTGATAGAAGCAGACGTACGGGCCACAGCTGTCCACGGGCGCGAAGGAGGCGAGACGCTCCGCCGGACCGGCCGGCTGTCCGTTGGCGTCGAGGCGGAAGACATGCAGGTACTCGTCGATGTCGCGTTCCCGCCCGACGGCGAGAACCCCCCCGGATGTGGTCTGTAGGGTGACCTCGACGGGAAGTGTTCCCCGGCTGGCCACGCGCGGAGCGGGATCGAGCGCCACGCCGTCGCCGGTGAGCCAGGAGAGACGGGCGGGGTACTTGCCGTAGGGGCTCATGAGCGGGCGTTGGGTCCTGTCGGGCAACGACCCCTCTTCCCGGCGAAGATGCGAAGCACCGGCGTGGGGAAGGAGCGAGCCATCGGTCCGGGGAGGCTCGGCGCCCTCGAGCCGGAACTGGTCCCCGGTGCTGCGGAACGAGACCCAGAGCACCGCGAATCGGGAGCCGGTCCAGACCGCGGTCAGATCGCGCGGGTCCTGGATGCCTGAGTGCTGCTGGTACGGGCTGTCGGTGTCGAGGGAAATCGGCTCGCCCGTCGGCCCCACGCCGGGCGCAATGCGCGTGACATAGATGCCGTCGGCCCCGGCGTACCCCTGCCGCCAGCAGAGGAGGCCCGTGCCGTCCGGTCCTTCCACCGGCGCGAGGCCGGCAGAGGCATAGGCTTCGATGGAGAACGCTCCCGGCGGCAGCACCGCGCCCGCCGAGTCAAGAAATGCGACGAGAATCCCTTCCGGCCCGCTCCAGGCGGCGATCCAGCCGTCGCCCCACGGCCGCACCGCGACCATGGGGAACTCGGTGCCCGTGAGGCCGAGCGCGATCGGCTCGCCGGCGGGAAGCCCTTCCGGCCCCAGGGGGAGAACCGTGGCCTGCCCGGTGTCGTCGATGAAGGCCAGCAGTCCGCCTCCCGGGCCGGCCGCCAGATCGATCGTCCATTCGCCCGGTGCCACAGGGAGAACCAGCGGCAGGCGCTGCAGCGGCTGCAAATCCACATCCACTTGGGTGAGACGAAGGCGGTAGGCGGGCCAGGCCGCCTCGACCCAGCAGACGGTGTGAAGGTTCCCGAAGCGCTCCATTGTGACGCTCAAGGCGGAGGCGTCGGTGGAAACGGCGAGAGTCCGCTCTGCGGTGATCGCCAGCGTTCTCGGGTCGAGGTTGCGCACGCAGACGGCCTGGGAACCCCATCCGAATTGGCCGTCCTGCGCGGCCATCTTCCAGCCGGCGGCGTCCGGCGAAGACAAGTCGAAATGATTCCCGAAGCCGATCGGCACGACGGTGCTGTCCCCGAGGGTCTCGCCATTCAGGCCAAACAGCCGGCCCATGACCTGATGACCGGCGCCCTCGCCCCAGGCCAGGAGCGCACAGGAGTCGGAGAGGGCGATCGAGGCAGTCTGGGCCCCGATGACCTCGTAGTCGTAGCGGTAGCCGTGGTCGAGGAGGACGGGGCTTCCGACCGGCGGCGGGTCTGCCAGAGCGCTCTCGGCGGCCGCGCCGAGGCCGCAAACGGCGCCGATTCCGGCTCCGACCATCACCAACGCACCAAGAAGGCCGGGGATGCGCATCTCCACCTCCCGTGGGGGACGAAGGCTCCACCGCGTCACTGGCCGGGCGTTTCTCGACCCCAGCGCCCGCGAGGCGTGCTGGTCTTGCGGCGGGCGTTTCACCCCGCTTGACTGGAGCGATGCTGAGTATACACCCGCGCGCATCCGTCGGGAATCGAGACGATGAACGTGGGCAAGGGCGCATCGATTGTGGGCGAGGCGTGACGAGCCGGAGCGGATGGCGCCTCGGCGAAGCCGGACGGTCCAGCGCGGAGCAACAGCCACGCGCCCGGCGCCACCAGCGCAGGTCGAGTGAAACGAGCTGCGGCTTGACACCACAAGCTCAGATCCAGAGGAACAAGCTCTGGCCCGCGGGAGGTCCGGAGGATAGGATCAAGCGCGCAGGCGACGGGCACCCTACTCCTGAGCTGCGGCGACGAGTCCTTCGGGGCCCGCTCGCGGAGGCCTTCAAGAAGGTCGGGGCGTCGCCCGATGAGGTCCTCCTCGGTCTGTTCGAGGAGCCTTCCACGTTCACGGTGCGATGAGGAGAAACGCGGATGCCAGCCTTCGTGCTCCTTGTGATGCTGGGAGTCTTCAATATGTCTTTGTCGTCGGAGCCGGTTCTGGCCCAGGTCGATGCGGCGGTCGAAGCCGAGCCCGGGCTCGAGGCGCTCCAGCAGAACGATGCGAACGAGGTCGAGACCGATCCTCTGGTCCTCGCCAAGCTGGAGTGGTTCCAGGACCAGAAGTTCGGGCTCCTGATGCACTGGGGGACCTATTGCCAGTGGCAGATCGTGGAGAGCTGGAGCCTCTGCCCGGAGGATGAGGGCTGGTGCGAACGCCGCGGTCCGCACGCCCCCGACTACTTCGCGTACAGGCGCGCCTATGAGGACCTCAAGACCACGTTCAATCCGGTGCGATTCGATCCCGCGTCCTGGGCTGATGCCGCCCGGGATGCCGGCATGCGCTACGTCGTCTTCACCACCAAGCACCACGACGGCTTCTGCATGTTCGACACCCAGGAGACCGACTACAAGGTCACCGCGCCGGACTGTCCCTTCAGCGCGAATCCGAATCGTGACATCACCGGCGCGATCTTCTCCGCGTTTCGCTCGCGCGGATTCGGCGTCGGCGCCTACTTCTCCAAGCCCGACTGGCACCATCCGGACTACTGGTGGCCGTACTTCCCGCCGTTCGACCGCAACCCGAACTACGACCTCACGAAGCAACCGGCGAAATGGGAGTCGTTCAAGAGGTTCACGCGGAACCAGATCCGCGAGCTCATGAGCGGCTACGGGCCGGTGGACATCCTCTGGCTGGACGGAGGCTGGGTGCAGCCGATGACGGCGACGTCGCCGCGCTGGGGCAAGACCCCGTGCAACCAGGACATTGACATGCCGGCGATCGCCGCCATGGCCCGGTCCCTGCAGCCGGGGCTCATCATCGTGGATCGCGCGGTGGAGGGACGCTACCAGAACTACCGCACGCCCGAGCACCAGGTCCCGGACTCCACGCTCAACTATATCTGGGAGACGTGCATGCCGATGGCGACGTCCTGGAGTTACGTCTCCACCGACACCTACCGGTCGCCCCACGAGCTGATCCGGCTTCTGGTCGACATCGTGGCCAAGGGAGGGAACCTGCTCCTGAACATCGGGCCGAGTCCGGAAGGGGAGTTCGCCCCGGCGGCGCTGGACCGATTGCGCGAGCTCGGCGTCTGGATGAAGGTGAACGGCAGCGCCATCTATCGTACCCGGGCGGTCAAGCCGTACAAGGAGGGGAAGCTCTGCTACACCCGCCTTCCGGATGGGACGATCCACGCGATCTACCTGGCGGACGAAGGGGAGACGCAGCCGCCGGAGCGCGTGACGATCCCGTCGTTCCGGCCGCGCCCGGGAAGCGCGGTGACGATGCTGGGCGTGGAGGCGCCGATGGAGTGGGGACCCGCCGGCCGCGGCTTCGTCATCCGGGTGCCGGAGGCGGCGCGGGCCCATCCTCCGTGCGCCCACGCCTGGGCGTGGCGCTTTCAGCCGGAGTGAAGATGCCCGCCGGGCTCTGGAAAGTGCCGGCCGTAGTGCTGTTGGCGTGCGCCGCGTTTCTTGCCGTCCCGCAGGGTCAAGGCGCGGGCCGTGCGGGTACGGCGCCGCCGGGCGCCGCCCGCGATGACTTGGCGCTCGGGACGCCGGAACGATCCGAGCTCCGCCTCGGCGCGGCAGATGCAGGTCGGATGAGGCCCGCCGGCACAATCGAGTTGGCCCGCGACGGGCGCAGCGACTTCTCTCTCTGCGTATCGGCGGAGGAGTCGCCGGTGACCCGCGCGGCGGCGGACACCTTGCGCCGCTACCTTCACGCCGTCTGCGGAGCTCTGCTTCCCGTGACCGAGGCGTACGATCCGGCCGCGCGCCAGGTCGTCTTCGAAGTCGGCTCCAGCCGTGACCCGGAGCTGAACGTGGCTGGGCTCGGCCACGACGGCTTCCGGATCAAGACCGTCGAGGAGAGTGTCTACCTATCGGCGAACAGCGACTACGGCATCCAGAACGCTGTCTACACCTTCCTGGAGACGTACCTTGGATGCCGGAAGTATAGCCCCGAGGTCACCGTGGTTCCCCGCCGGCCCTCCATCGTGCTACTTCCCATCGACGACACCCAGGTCCCGCCGATCACCTTCCGCATGCAGGGCTTCCACGAACCGGCCTACGACGCGTGGCACAAGCTCAACACCAACGAGGAGTTCGGTCTCTTCGTGCACACCTTCCGCAAGCTGGTGCCGCCGGAGAGATACTTCGCGGAGCATCCGGAGTACTTCTCGCTCCTGAAGGGCCGGCGAACGCCGGACGGTCAGCTCTGCCTGACCCATCCCGATGTATACCGCATCGTCGTCGAGGATCTGCGCGCGCGCATGCGGGAGAAGCCGCGGGCCACCTTCTGGTCGGTCTCGCAGAACGACACCTACGTACCGTGCGAATGCCCGGCGTGCCGGGCCCTTGATGACGCGGAGGGCTCTCCGTCCGGTTCTCTGCTGGCCTTCGTCAACCGCGTGGCCGATGCGTTCCCGGACAGGCGGATTTCGACGTTGGCCTACCAGTACTCCCGCTCCGCGCCCCGGCATCTGCGGCCCCGTCCGAACGTGAACATCATGCTCTGCAGCATCGAGTGCAACCGCAGCCGACCGATCGTGGATGATCCCCAAAGCGCCGACTTCGTGCGCGACGTCGAAAACTGGGGCCGGATCACCGACGACATCCTGCTCTGGGATTACGTGATCCAGTTCCGCAACCTCGTCAGCCCCTTTCCGAACCTCCGCGTCCTGCAGCCGAACCTCCAGTTCTTCGTGCAGAACGGGATCACTTCCGTGTTCGAGCAGGGGCTGGGCGAGTTGCACGGCGAGTTCGCCGAGCTGCGGGGATACCTGATCGCCAAGCTGCTTTGGAATCCCAATGCCGACGTGGACTCCCTCCTCACCGACTTCCTGACGGGCTTCTACGGCGACGCGGCACCGTTCCTCCGCCGGTACATCGACACCATGCACGATGCCTTGGAGGCTTCGGGCGAACCACTCGACATCTACGGCTACCCTTGGCCTTCCCCGAACGGATACCTGGCGTCGGCGCGTATGGAGGAGTACCGGCGCTGCTTCGATTCTGCGGAAGCGGCGGTGGCCGCCGATGCGGAGCTTCTGGCCCGCGTGCAGACGGCGCGCCTGCCGATCCAGTTCGCCGAGCTGGAGCAGGCCAAGGTGATCGGGATGGGGGAGGGGGGCGCGTTCGAGACGGGCGCGGGTGGCCCGCCCGTGGTGCGGCCCGAAATCGAGCGGCTCCTGTCGACCTTTGCCGAACGGTGCCGGCGGGCGGGGATTCCCCGCCTCTGGGAGCACGGGACGTCTCCCGACGCGTACGAGGCCGCGACCCGGCGCTTCTTCGCCGAGAGCGTGGCGCTCCACCTGGCGCGCGGCTGTCGGGTCGTCCTGGGCCGCCCCGCGAGCCCGAAGTATCGCGGCGGGGACGAGTCGGCGTTGACCGACGGGCTCAAGGGCTGGGACGACTATCACACCCACTGGCTGGGCTTCGAAGGAGAAGACCTGGAAGCGACGATCGACCTCGGATCGGTGCGGTCCGTGTCGCGGGTGGACACCGACTTCCTGCAGGACATCAACTCGTGGGTCTTCATGCCGCTCACCGTGAGCTGTCTGATCTCGACCGACGGCCGGGACTTCCATCCGATCGGCGAGCTGCAAAACAGCGTGCCGGCCGAGAAGTGGGGTCCCATCATCGCGCCCTTCGACTTCCGCTGCGAACCGACGGAAGTCCGGTTTGTGCGGGTGAAGGCGGCCAGCATGAAGACCTGCCCGGCGTGGCACAAAGGGTCCGGAGGGCCGTCGTGGATCTTCATCGATGAGATCACGGTCTGGTAGGAGGGGGACGTTGAGGGATTTCCGGCGGCTCGCAGGCGCATGGGCCAGAGTTCGGGAGGGCGCGACGGCAAGGGGCCTGGCCGTGGTGACGGCGATGGTCCTGGCGTCGGGAGCCTGTTCCGCCGCCCAGCCGTACAGGGACGCCCGTCTGCCGGTGGAGGCGCGCGTGTCGGACCTGCTCGAGCGCATGACGCCGGAGGAGAAGTTCTGGCAGCTCTTCATGCTTGCCGGAAGCCTCGAGGACGGGCCGCGGAAATACACCCATGGCGCATTCGGCTTCCAGATCGGACCGGACGCCGGCGGCGGGGATGCGGCGGCTTATGTCGACAGCATCCAGCGTCACTTCGTGAACGAGACCCGGTTGGGGATTCCGATCATCGCGTTCGCCGAGGCGCTGCACGGCCTCGTCCGCGGCGGCGCCACGGCATTTCCCCAGTCGATCGGGCTGGCGGCAACGTTCGACACCTCCCTTGTCCGCGAGGTCTCGGCTCAGATCGCGCGGGAGTGCCGGGCGTCCGGGATCCGCATGGTCCTCTCTCCGGTGGTCAACATCGCGAGCGACGTGCGCTGGGGGCGCGTGGAGGAGACCTACGGCGAGGACCCGTACCTCGCGTCCGCGATGGGCGTGGCGTTCGTGTCGGAATTCGAGCGGCGGGGGATCGTGACGACCCCGAAGCACTGCATCGCCAACGCGGGCGAGGGCGGGAGGGACAGCTATCCGATCCATGTCAGCGAACGGCTGCTCCGGGAGATCTACCTGCCGCCGTTCGCGGCCTGTATCGCGCGCGGCGGCTCGCGCGCGGTCATGGCGGCCTACAACTCGCTCGACGGCACGCCCTGCTCCGCCAGCGCGGAGCTCAACAATCACCTGCTGCGGGAGGATCTGGGGTTCACCGGCGTCGTGATCTCCGATGCCGGCGGCGTTGGCGGCGCCAACGTGCTCCACTTCACCGCCGCCGATTACGCCGAGGCCGCAGCGAAGGCGCTCTCCGGAGGTCTGGACGTGATCTTCCAGACCTCCTTCGACCACGCCTCGCTGTTTCGGCCGCCATTTCTGGATGGGCGGATCGCGCCGGAAGTGATCGACCGGGCGGTGGCCCGGGTGCTGCGGCTCAAGTTCGAGCTGGGCCTCTTCGACCATCCCTATGCCGGCAGCGCCGGGGCGGGGGAGGCCGCTCCGTCCGGCGAGCTCTCCCGGGCGCTGGCCCGTCGGGCGGCGCAAAGCTCGCTGGTCCTGTTGAAGAATGAGCGGAGGACTCTCCCCCTCCGCACCGATCTGGAGACACTGGTCGTGCTGGGACCGGATGCCGCGGAAGCCCGACTGGGCGGCTACAGCCGGCCCGCCGGCCGCGAGGTCAGCATCCTCGAAGGAATCCAGAGCCGGCTCGGATCCGGGCGCGTGCGCCATGCCCGAGGCTGCAGCCGAGTGGCGGCGGAGTACGAGACGGTACCCGCGGAGTACCTCTCCTGGACTCGCGGCGACAGCGTGGGTCCGGGTCTGCTCGGCGCCTACTTCGACAACATCACCCTTTCCGGCGAACCGGTGCTCACCCGAGTGGACCCGCGGCTGCAGTTCCAGTGGACCCTGTTCTCACCGGACCCGGAGCGGCTGCCGTACGATTTCTACTCGGTGCGCTGGACGGGACGCTTGCGCGGGCCCGCCGACGGCCCGGTACGGATCGGCATCGAGGGAAACGACGGCTATCGGCTCTACCTCGACGGCGTGTCCGTCATCGACAACTGGCGCAAGGTCACCTGCCGGAGCGTCCTCGCCGATTTCACCTTCCAGCGGGACCGACTCTATGACCTGCGCGTGGAATACTTCGAGCCGACGGGAAACGCCCGGCTGCGGCTGGTCTGGGATCAAGGTCCGGCGTCGCCAGGGGGCATGCCGCCGCCCGCGGGGCAACCGAGGGGCGAGGACTCGTCGGCGGGCGGGGGATCGGCCGTGGGTTCGGGACGCGCGGGGAACGGGAACGCCGCGTTGGACGCAGACGCAGAGATGGATGCCGCGGTCCGTCTGGCGGCGCAGGGAGACGCGGTGGTAGTCGTGGCCGGAATCGAGGAGGGAGAGTTTCGGGACCGCGCATTCCTCGCCCTTCCCGGGCGGCAGGAGGAGCTGATCCAGCGCGTCGCCGCGATCGGCAAGCCGGTGGTGGTCGTGCTGGTCGGCGGCAGCGCGGTGACGATGCGCCGATGGTTGGATTCGGTGCCGGCGGTGCTGGCGGTCTGGTATCCCGGAGAGGCCGGCGGCGAGGCCGTGGCCGACGCGTTGTTCGGAGACTGCAACCCGGCGGGCCGCCTGCCCATCACCTTCCCGGTGGCCGAGGGGCAGCTGCCCCTCGTGTACAACCACAAACCCACCGGGCGCGGCGACGACTACCTCGACTTGACCGGCCAGCCGCTCTTTCCGTTTGGACACGGGTTGAGCTACACGACCTTTGCCTACAGCGATCTGGAGCTCGGCAAGTGCAGCCTCGCGCCCGGCGACTCGACCACGATCCGTTGCCGGGTGCGGAACACCGGCGAAGTCGCGGGGGAGGAGGTGGTGCAGCTCTACGTGCGGGACGAGTTCGCCTCGGTGGCCCGGCCGGTCATGGAGTTGAAGGGGTTCCGCCGGGTGCGGCTGGAGCCGAAGGAAACGCGCACGGTAGAGTTCGCAATTACGCCGGCGATGCTGTCCTTTCCGGGGCCGGACCTGACGCCGGTGGTGGAGCCCGGGCGGGTGCGCCTCATGATCGGCGCGTCGTCGAAGGAGATCCGCTTGCGCGGCACGCTGCTGATTACGGAGTAGCGCCCGTCGTTGCGCGGACGGGAGTCGGGCCCTGGAGGGAGTCACGGGGATTCTCAGCACGGCTGCCGCCCGGCCGTCGGTTAGAAGTCCGTGCTCAACTCCCGGTACGTGCCGACGATCTCCTCCGCCGAGCTGGCGAAGGAGCGGGCGTTGGTCCGATCTGAGATCTCCGCCAGCAGATCCTGGTCCGCGTCCGGGCCGTAGGCGATGGTGTAGAGCTTCGGGACATCGTAGTCCTCGCCGACCGGGAGAGCATCCAGAAGCTCGGTTCGGCTCAGGCGGCTCGCGGTGTCCGGGCCGCCGGCAAGCAGGATCGCGCAGTAGCGTCTGGCGGATCCGGCGCGCTGGAGGTCCTGGAGTGTGCGGTAGCTGTTGAACGCCGCATCGTAGAGCGCGGAGTTCCCGCCGGCGACGACCCCCTGCACCATCGCCACGGCCCGCTCGCTCACCTCGCTGACCGCGGCCAGGGGGACGAGTTCCGTAATCTCCCGGTTGTACACGAGGACGGAGATCTGGTCGCGCGGCCGCAAGGCGCGGATGAACTCCGTCGCCCCGCGTTTCGCGCTTTCCATCGAGGTTTGCTTCATGCCGTCGGATCGATCCAGCATCAAGACCACGGTCGCCGGAGCCTTTACTTCTTCCCAGAGACTCCGGATCTCCTGCAGGACGTCCTGCGCCGGCACCTGGAAGGCCCGGCTGGTATTGACCGCGATCCGCACGCCGTGCTCGTCATCGAACGGACTGGTGAGCGGCAAATCGGCCCGAATCGGGCGCAGGCCAAGCTGCATGGCGGTGGTCTGCGCGTCGCGACCGAGCAGGAATGCCAGGAACGCCTGGGCCGCCGCGCGCCTTTCCGGAGTGACCCAACGCTCGGTGAGGATGGCGGTGGGGTGGCGCGTCCAGAAGTTGCCCTCGCGGGGATAGATCGCCACCAGCTTGAACGGGCGGTTCCCGTGTTTCTGATTGCTTTCGATGATGGTGTTCTCGTACTGGACGGCTCCGGCGAGATAGCTCGGCCCCTTGTTGTGCATCTGGTCATCGATCCAGCTGTTGGAGAGACCGTAGTGAACGACCGCGCCCTCGAATTCCTGCAGGAATCTGATGACGTCGGGTGCGCGGAGATCCGGAGCCGTAATCCCGCCGGTTGTGCCGAGGATGGCGTAGATCTCGGAGACAATGGCCAGGAATCCGGAGTTGGCGTCGGGGTGCGCATGGCCCCATCGGAACTTCCCCCACTCCGGATGGCCGTAGTCGGCCCATCCACCCGGGGCGGATGCGAGCTCGGCGATATCGAGCCAGCCGAGCGGCTTCTCGGGGTGGCCGAGGGCGCGCGCCATCGGTTCCCACATGGTGATGACAAGCGGTATGTTCACGAGCGGTTCGTAGGACTCGAAGAGCCGGCCGGAGCGCGTGTTCCTCCAGTGGGCCGCGGCGAGCTCCAGCCACGATTCGTCGCCCGGAGACCAGAGATCGGGCTGGATCTTCCCGGCCTTGAGCTGGTCGAGCTGCTCCCCGGAGTTACCGTGGATCACCTTCACCCGGACCGCCTTGCGGCCGACCCGCTTCCCGGAGGTGTTGAACTGGGCGACCATCTGGTCGATCCAGGTCTTCTTGGCGCTCGAGCTCAAGAAGAGGACATCCACGGTGCCCTCAGTCGCGACGACCTCGGGACTGCCGGTTGCGGGCCGCCGCGCGGTCGAGGCGGTTCCAGCGCGGTAGAACCCGTACGCGCAGACGCCCGCGGCCGCGAGCAGCACGAGCACCCAGAAGAACGGCTTCGGCCTGGAAACCATGGCGTATCCTCCTGGCGCGGGTTGGCGATCAGAGTCTCCCGGGCCCCACAGTCCAGTGCGAGTAGCCGGGCCGGAGTCTGGCCGAGCCGTCGGCCGGATACAAGGGCATTTCCCGGACGCGGGATGTCCTTCGGCCGGTGTAGAACTCGGCCGGCCGCGCTCGACCGGGCTTTCCAGCCGGCTACACCTCCAGGCCGGCCGCGCGCATCAGTTCCAGGGCATTGCCCCGCTCGATCACTCCGGGGTGCACCCGGAAGTCGAACACCATGGTGCCTTCGATCAGCCGATCCTGGAAGTGGACGTTGGCGGCTCGGGGGCCCAGCGTCGCGGCCATTTCCGTGAGAGTCAGGTCGTGGGTGGTGATCAGGCCGAGCGCGTCTCGGGAGAGCAGCTTCTGCAGCACCGCTTCGGTCCCCACCCTCCGGTCATGGGAGTTGGTGCCTTGGAGGACCTCATCAATCAGATAGAGCACCGGCTCGCTTCCGGCCGTGAGGTCCACGATCTGCTTGAGTCGGTGAACCTCAGCCGCGAAGTGCGAAATCCCGCCGAGCAGCGAGTCCTGCACGCGAATGGAGGCGCCCAGCGACAACCGGGAGAGCTGGAGCGAGCAGGCTCGTACCGGCGCGCCGGCAAACGCCAGCACGTACGCCAGCCCCACGGTTCGAAGCCAGGTGCTCTTCCCGGACATGTTGGATCCGCTGACGATCCAGAGGCTCTGGGCGCGGTCGAGGGTCAGGTCGTTGCGCACGCAGCCGGCCTCGGCGAGCAGGGGATGCCCGAGGCCTTCACCGGCGAACCGGGGACCATCGGTCACAAACTGGGGAAAGATGTCCTCCGGTCGTTCGCCGGCGGCGCTGGCGAGCGAAGCCAGCGCCTCGAACTCCCCGATCACGCGGAACCACCGCACGACGGCCTCGCCGTGCCGGGCGCGCCACGATTCCAGAGCGATTGCGCCGTGGATCTCCCATAGCAGGACGAACGCCAGGGGGGCGAATACCGGGTTGCGGCGGGCATCGAAGCAATCCTGCAATCGCTCCAGCTCCCGCAAACGGCGGGAAGGAGGCATCGCCTCGGTGTCGAGCCGCCCCCGCATTTCCCGCAGGCAAGGCGCCTGGAAGCGCTCTCGCTCCAGGCGGCGCAGCAGTCCGGCCATGAGCGGCAGGTCGCGCATTGCCATCTCCGACACTCCGACGACCAGGCGGAGCTGCCGGTGCACGCGAAGGCGGTAGAGGCCCTGCAGGAGGAGCACGGTGACCAGGGGCGTGGCGCGAGTCAGGTGGGCGGCCCACGCGGCCGCCGCGAGGATGGCGAGCAGGGTCAGCGCGACCGCCGGCGCGCGCTCCCACCGGGACCGCAGGAGACCGGGCGCCTGCTGCCACTCGATCAGACCCTTCAGGCGGAGCCGGGACGGATCGCCCGCCCCCAGGACCGCCAGGTCCTCCCGCAAATCGAGCGCGGGCGCGAGCTCTTGCACCGCCTCCTGGCGCCGCCGGGCATCCTCAATGGAAGCGGGCTCCCGGAGCCAACGCGCGAGCGTCCCCTGTCCCTCCGACGTCCGCGCGCGACAGAGCAGTTGGTACAACGAGCCATGGCCGAAGAGGTCGAGGTCGCGAGCGTACGGATGATCCGGGTCGAGGTAGGCGTCACCGGCCGGCCCCTTCCCGATCCAGCGGTGGTCCATACGGTCCAGACCGTCCTGGTAGTACGTCGCCGCGGCCGCCGCTCGGCGCCGGCGGCTGAGCGTGACCTCGTGCGCGATCAGCAGCGCGGCGAAGACGATCGTCGGCGTGGCCAGCCACCAGGCGCTGAGGATGCGGACCCGGAGGGCGAGGATGGCCAGGATGATGCCGCCGACGAACACGACCAGGCGGCCCAGGGAGATCCGGGCGCTGCGTGTCTCCCAGCGGCGCTCCGCCGCCTGGTGACGGGAGAGGCGCGCCGTGTACTCCCCGCGGATTTCGGCCCGGCGGGTGCGCGCGGGCTCGCTGGCTTCGGGACCGATCATCGCCCGGAGATTCGGGGCGAGACCCCGCCGCCGTCAACCCGGAACGCATTCGGCGGAATGCGCGGCCTACCGGCCTTCGAGCAGGGCGCGAAACGCCGCTTCGTCGAGCACCGCGACCCCGAGTTCGCGCGCTTTGTCGAGCTTGGAGCCCGGCTCCGCCCCCGCGACGACGAAGGAGGTCTTCTTGCTCACCGATGAGGCGACCCGTCCGCCGCGGGCTTCGATCTCGTCGCGCGCTTCCTCTCGCGACCAACCCTGCAGCGTGCCGGTCAGGACGAAGGTCCGGCCGGAAAGCGACAGGTCGCTCCGTGCCGCAGCGCGACCCCCGCGCGAAGGGGCATCCGGCGCCGAGTCCGCGCGAGATCTCGCAAGCGCGCTGCCGGCCGCGACGCCGGCCGACGGGCGCGAGACTTCGGGCGTCGGAACCACTCCGGCCCTCTCCAGGCGAGAGAGCAGCCGGGCCGTTTCCGGCCGCGCAAAGTACCGCGCCACCTCGGCCGCGGTGATCTCGCCCATGCCGGGCACCGCCGCGATCTCCTCGGCAGTGGCGGCGCGCAGTGCTTCCAGCGTGCCGAAGGCTCGGGCCAGCAGCCGGGCCGCAGTGGCGCCGACGTGGCGAATCCCGAGAGCGAAGAGGAACCGATGAAGGGGACGCTGGCGCGCGTCTGCGATGGAACGGAGCAGGTTCTCGGTCGACTTGTCGCCCATCCGTTCGAGTCCGGAGAGCTGGGCCGCCTCGAGCGTGAACAGATCGGCGGCATCTTCCGCCCAGCCGCCGTCCACGAGCTGGTCGATCAGGGACTCGCCGACCCCCTGGATGTCCATGGCGCCGCGGGCCGCGAAGTGGCGGATCTGCTCCTTGCGGCGTGCGGGGCAGAACTCGTTTTCGCAGCGGATGGCGACGGCCGCTTCGTCGCGGACCAACGGCTCGCCGCACGCGGGGCAGGCCGTGGGGAAGAGAAACGGCGACTCCCCTCCGGTGCGGCGGTCTTCCAGCACGCGCAGGACCTTCGGGATGATTTCGCCTCCCTTGGCGATCACCACCCAGTCACCGACCTTGAGTCCAAGCCGCTCGATCTCGTCGGCGTTGTGCAGCGTGGCGCGCTTCACCACGGTGCCGAGGAGCTCGACCGGCTCCAGCTCAGCCACCGGCGTGACCGCTCCGGTCCGTCCCACCTGGACACGGATCTCCCGCACGCGGGTCTCGGCCTCCCGGGTCTCGAACTTGTACGCAATCCCCCAGCGCGGCGCCTTGGCGGTGCTCCCGAGCTGCTCCTGCCAGTCGAGCCGGTCGACCTTGAGGACCATGCCGTCGGTCTCGTAGGGGAGCTCGTGCCGTCGCGCCTCCCAGGCGTCGCAGATGGAAATCGCTTCCTCGATGTCGGGGACCCGGGCGAAGTGCGGCTCGACCGGCAGTCCCAGCCGCCGCAGGAGCGCCAGGGTTTCCGCGTGGGTGGAGAGCCCGTGCCGCCGCGCGTCGACGAGCGCATAGCAGAAGAGGCGCAAGGGACGCCGCGCCACCTCGCGGGGATCGAGTAGCTTCAGCGTCCCTGCGCAGGCGTTGCGCGGGTTGGCCAGGGCCTTGTCTCCGGCCGCCTCGCGCCGCCGGTTCCAGGCCAGGAAGTCAGGCCGGGGAATGTAGACTTCGCCGCGGACCTCGAGCGTTCGCGGTTCCGCCAGGAGTCGCGGCAAGCCCCGGACGGTGCGGAGATTCGCCGTCACGTCGTCGCCGGTGGTTCCATCGCCGCGGGTGAGGCCGAGGACGAAGCGCCCTTCCTCGTAGCGCAGCGCAATCCCCACGCCGTCGATCTTGAGCTCCACGCCGTAGCCTACCGGGCCGGTGTGCTCCAGGAACCGGCGCACGCGCGCATCGAACTCCCGCACCTCGTCCGGCGTGTAGGTGTTCCCGAGGCTCAGCATCGGATGGAGGTGCGGCACGCTCCGGAACCCCGGGAGCGGCTCGCCGCCCACGCGGTGGGTGGGGGAGTTCGGGTCGTCCAGCGCGGGGAAAGCCTGCTCCAGCTCGGCCAGCTCCGCGACCAGGCGGTCGTAGTCACGATCCGAGATCTCTGGAGCGGCTTCGACGTAGTAGAGCCGGTCGTGGCGCGCGATCTCGCGCCGGAGCGCCTCCACGCGGGATCGCGCCGTAGCCTCTTTCATCCTCCCTCCGGTTTCCCTGCCGCCCCGGCGGCCGAGGAGCCGGCCGCCCTAGGGTAGCTGCGCGTGCGCCGCCTGGAGGATCTCCTTGCTCGCCCCCACTCCCTGCAGGAACACCACCAGCCCCATCCCCTCCTCGCTCCAGAGCGAGCCGCTCGGCCGCCGGTCGTTCCCCAGCAGGAACTCCAGGTCGATGTCGGTCCAGTCGCCGCGGTGGGTCAGGCCCAAGGCCGCGGCCGACCCCACCTCCTTGTACTCCCGCACCACGTGCCCGTAGGGCTCGACGCCGTGGATGCCGCGGGTCACGAGCGCGTCCTTGTATGACGCCGCCATGAGCATCAGCGTCGTCGGCTCCGCCAGGTCCTGCAGGCAGAAGACCCGCACCCGCCCGGTCGCGCGTACGCCCGGTTCGCGCTCCGTGGAGAGCCAGTGAAACGCGACCGCCGCCTCCGTGGGCCGCACCCGGTCGACCATTTCCAGGTACCAGCCCGCGATCTGATCGACGTTCCCGGACCCGGCTCCCTGCTTCTTGTGGATTCCCGCCACCATCGCCACCGGAAGACCGCTGCCCTCGAGGTTTCCGTAGAAGGTGTTCCGGGCCAGGGTCGACGGGGTGGCGAGCGAGTCGGGGTTCGGAGGCCAGCGGGTGTGCGATTGCAGGCCGATGAAGCCGTTCTCCGGACCTTCCCGGACCCAGAGCGACTCGACGGCGGCATCGGCCGGGCCGCAGTTCGGGCAGTAGGTTGCGGTGAAGATCTCGAGGAGTGCGGTGCGCGCCTGGGGCGCCGGCTCCAGGCTGAAGCCGAACTGCCGGAGAAGGGAGTCCGGCGCAATCGTCTGCGTGGAATCAGGGTCGCCGGGCTGATAGGCGGCACCGCGGAGCCGGACCGTGACTGCGTGCGTCCCCTCGCCGAGGCAGCGCAGCGTGTCGGGGGTCGCGCGTCCGGTCGGCGCGCCGTCAAGCCACACCTCTCCCCGGACGGGCGCGGAGGTCACCACCACCGGAGCCACCGGGTTCACGCGCCAGGAAAGGGTGGTCTCCTGGAACGAGGCAATCACAGCCTGCTGCGGCTCGCCGGGGGAGACGATCGTGCAGGGACGCTGCACCCGGATCGGATAGCTGCCGGGCGACATGGTGAAGGAGTACGTGTCGCTGGTGGCGCCTTCGACCAGGACGGAGTCCTCTCCCAGGACGACGCGCGCGCCGAGGTATCCATCCGGCTCGCGGGACGATAGGCGAATGGTGAGCGTGCCCGCATCCGGGGGTGGCGGGGGAGCGGTCCGAGCCGTGAAGGGGGGCGAGATCCGCCCGAAGTTCCCATGCGGATCCACGTAACGAACGGCGAATCCGTAGGTGCTGTCCGGGGCCAGACCCGTGACCGTGAACGATTGCGCTTCTCCGGCGGGAGCGGGGCTCAGATCCCCGGCCGGCCGCAGGCTCGCCTGGTCCCAGTCGGTTTCGGACTGAATGGCGCGACCGGGTATCCCGCGGAGGAACCAGGCCAGGGCAGTGCCGGACAGGCTGTCATCGCCCGCCGCGGTCCAGCGGAGTTCCACCCATTCCGGACCACATGCCACTTGGCGCAAGTCCTTGACCATGGCCGGAGGCGTGTCGTCGGCAGGCGGGGTGAGATCGTCCTCGCAGCCGCAAAGCAGGATCGGCCCGAGACCAGCGGATGCCAGACCGGCGGCCAGCAGACCGCCCCGGACCCACCCGCGGACCGGCCAGGCCGCACCGGCGCGGCCGCCGCGGCGCATCTGCGCGCCAGGGAGGCCGTCTCGGCGCGACCGCTTGCCGGTGCGGTCGCCGCGTTGGCACCGCAGCTCGCTAGAAGGTCGTGATGAGCTCAACGCGCCCTCCTTCGAACTTGTCGACGATCTTGCACACCCCGCCGGAGCAGATCTGGCCGGCCCGCACGGTGCCTCCTCCCAAGGAGAGCTGGTGGCGGTCGCCGATCCGCAGGTTCCAGACGGCCCAGAGCCAGCGGTCCCGGTCGAGGTTCTCCTCGTCCGTCCACTGGGCGGTGAGTCCCCAGGACATGCCGTTCGGGCTCGAGACGGTCGCGCCCACGACGTTCTCCCGGAACACCGTGGGTGTGTCGTGGTGACGCTGCGGCCGGTTCACCTGCCGGACCGCCTGCGACTCGCCGGTGAGATCCAGCGACCAGCCTTCGCGCACCGGCACGACCACCGTCCCGCCCCAGGTGATCCGCTCGAAGAAGACGAGCTGTCCCCCTTCCAAGACGGTTTCCTCCGTCTCGTTGGCGCGGACGACGACTTCCGTCTCGTCGCCGAACCAGGTCTCGAACTCCCCGGAGGTCTCCCAGGACGACTGCCCGGAGTGGCGGGCCCGCGTGCGCCCGTAGCTGGTGACGAGACGGGAGCGGTGCGGCAGGTTGACGTACGCCTCGGCGAGTCCGCCCCGTTCATCGTCGAGATCGATGTTCGGTGTGTGGCCGCCTTTGTTGAGCAGGGTGGTCATGTGCTGCGGCACGACCGGCGGGGGGCTCACCCAGTCGCGGGTGTTGACCTGGGGGAGCTTGTAGTGGAGAAGGTCCTTGTATTCGCCGAGCAGCTGCACCGCTCCCAGGTTCACGCCGGCGCTGGCATACCCGGCGTGCCCCTGGGGCAGGCGCCGGCCGGAGGGATCGCGGGACGGCCCGCCGGTGGCATTGCGGGCGTCACGCATCGCGTATTCGCCGTAGAGATCGAGGCGCGGCCCGAGGGCGCCCTGCAGCAGGCCGCCGTACAGCCGGTCCCCGCCGCTGCGAGCGCCGGCCGTGCCCAAGTTGTAGTCGCTCCAGGCGCCCTGAATCCCGACCTTCCAGTTGGCGGGAAGCGCGGCCGCGATGCGCCCGGCCTTCAGCACCATCTCGGGGGCGCCGAGCGAGTTGGTGCCCGAGAGGATCTCCGCCTCGAGGCCGTGTCCCGTCGCGCGGGCGTTCACGCCGTCGATGACGTTGTCGAAATCGACCGTCTGGTCCTCGAAGATGTTCAGGACCAGCCCGCGCCCGAAGGTGGCGTAGGAGTCGCCGGCGCGCACGAAGAAGCTGCCGGCATCGGCCTCGATCCAGCGCTTGCGGATTCCCTGGGCCTCGGTTCCGTAGTCGTTGGGATCGAGTCGGGAGGCATCGGACGGGGAGTGACTGAGCAGCGTGGCCCCCACGGCGTAGATTCCGTGGGCCACGCGCACATCGAGCCGGTCATCCACGACGCTCTCGCGGTACTGGCTGTCGTAGCTCGATTCGAAGGCATTGCCGACCTGAAACGTCGTCTCCTCGGCCCACGCGGCCGGGGCAAGGGCGCCCAGCGTGCACAGGATCGCGAGGGAGAGCGCGAATCCGCCCCGGGCGGGAGCTGCGATCGGAACCGGGCCTGGGGCCGGGGCGACCGCCCAGCCCGCGCCGGCGACCCGGCGGCCCGCGGGAACGCTTCGCAGCGCGCCCATCACTTCGATTCTGCCTTGGGTGCCGCGGTGTCCCCGAGAAGTGCTACGATCCGCGTCTCCCAATCCTTCTCATCTCCGGCGTTATAGCCCTGCGTGATCTTCACGATCTTCCCGTCCGGCGCAATCAGCACCGTCGTCGGGAAGTTCCGCACGTTGTACAGATTACCGATCTTCCGCGTGGGGTCGGGGACGTTCGGGAAGGCAAAGCCCTTGGACTGGATCATCGGCTTGACCTTCGCCGCGGTCTTCTGGTCGTCGGAGGGGACGCCGAGCAGTGTGAAGCCCTGGTCCCGGTGCCGCTCCCACACCGCCTGCAGCTTGGGCAGCTCGAGCATGCACGGCTTGCACCAGGTCGTCCAGAAGTCCAGCAGGACCGGGCCCTTCTTCAGGAGCTGGCTGAGCTGGTAGGTCTTTCCGTCCACGCCGGTGACGGTGAAATCGGGGGCGGTCGAGAGGAGCGTCTTCTGCTCCGCAGGGGCCCCGGTGTGCTCCCCGGCCCGGGCCGGGACGGCGAGCAGGAAAAGCGCAGTGACGAAGGCGAAGATCAGCGGCACGACGGCCGCCAGGGCGCGGCCACAACGGATCGAACCCATCCGTATCTCCTTCCACGACAGGTGTGCCAGGACAGGCGGGAGTCGCCGGGAACCGCCATCAAACATAGCGGATCCGGGGGGGCGGGGACAACGGGGTGCGACATGGAAGTGCCGGCGCAACCCGGCGGGCCCGGAGTCGTAACTCTCTTGTCCGCCGGGAGTACCGGGACCCGGTCCCGACACCGGGAGCGCGAGCCGACTCACCACCCAGGGTCCACCGCGTTCGAAGATGTCCGCAGATCCGCGTTCGTGCTCCCGGCGGCCACTCTCTAGCGCGGCAGTCCTGCCCCCTATCGGAACCGCGCCTTCAGCCGCCCCCAGCTCATCTTCTCGGTCGCAATGGGCAAGGGGCAGATGTTCTCTTCGCAGGGCACCCCCAGGCCCAGGAAAAGGCCGCCCCATAGCGAGCACTGCAGCGGAGTCAGCACCCTGCACTCGAGGTCGAAGCAGCAGGCGCCGTCGGGCGGCGGCTGGGGACAGGGATTCGGCGAGCAGGAGCCTTCCTGGTAGATCCCGTGTTCGCGGGCGCAACCCTCGACTGTCAGAACGTGACAGCTCCCGTCTTCGAAGCAGCACGCGCCGGGGACCGGAGGATGGGAGCAGGGTGAGATGCCCGGAACGCCGAAACCGATTCCTCCGAGGCCGACGATGGGGTCCTCCTGGGGTGGCTCCGAGTCATCGAGGAAGACGGTCGGTTGCGTGGGGTGGAGCACCGTGGTCCAGACGCCTCCCTCGCCGCCGTAGCCTCCAATCCAGCAGATCTCCACAATCCGGCTGGTCTGGACTTCGGCGAGAGTGATCGTGGTCCCTCCACCGGAACTGCCGGGCCAGCCATCGACGAGGATCTCGGCATCGCCCGCTGCGGGAAGGCCCGCCGCCAGGACGAAGACGCTGCCCACGTCGAACTCCGCGCCGAACGAAAGACCCTTGAGACGAGGATGAGTCGCCCAGGGGAAGGCCGCGTAGACCTTCCACACGACGAGCGAGTCGGGAGGCAGCACCACGTCCGCGGCTTCGCACGAGGCCGGGGGAAGGGTCGGGTACTCGCTGCTGTCGAGGGTGTAGGCGACTCCGACGTCGTGGACGACGAGGACCCCGCCCGCGTTCACGCCGCCCGGCTGGGGGCACGGATTCGGCGAGCAGGCGGTTCCGGGACCCTGAAAGTCCCCGTGCAGGCGGCCGCAGATGTACTGAGCATGAACGGTGCAGCCGCCGTCGCTGAAGCAGCAGGCGCCGTACGCCTGGGGGCACGGATTGGGTTGGCAGTCCGTTCCGAAGCCCAGCCACTGGCCACCCTCGTTCTGGCATTGCTCCTCGTCTGTGAGGAGACAGAAGCCGTCGGGGTAGCAGCAAGCGCCCCAGGGGGGCGGGCAGGGATTAGGCTGGCAGTCCGGTTCCCAATACCACCAGAAGCCTCCGGCCGCCTCGCAGGGTCCCTCGGCCATGACGATGCAGATGCCGCTCGGAATGCAGCAGGCCCCCTGGGGCTGGGGACAGGGATTCGGTTCGCAGGAGGCAATCGAGCCGGTCCAGTCGCCGCCGCTTTGCAGGCACGGCAGCTGACCTAGCTCCGCGCAGGTTCCGTCGTCGTAGCAGCAGATCCCCTGCGGCTGCGGGCAAGGGTTCGGGGTGCAGGTCGTGGATGCTCCCTGCCACGCTCCGCCGGCGGCCGCGCACGCTGCCGGGAACGAGATCGAACAGGTGCCGTCCGCATGGCAGCAGGCGCCCAGAGCGGGACAGAGGTCAGGCGTGCAGGGGACCGCCCCGTGCGAGGTGCCGCCGCCGGCGGCACAGGCGGCGGGAAGCAGGATCTGGCAGGAGCCGTTGGGGAGACAGCAGGCGATTCCGTTGACCACGCCGCACGGGGTGTAGCCGTCGAGGCCGAAGCCGAGCCGGCCGTAGTCGGCAATCGGGTCCGTCGCCTGCGGCGTGCCGTCATCGACGAAGACCGAGGTTTGCACCGGGTGCGGTCCGGTGTTCCACATTCCGGGACTCGAGGCGTAGCCGGCGAACCAGTAGCAGCAAATCACCGCGTCGGTCTGGGTGGTGCCGAAGCTCTGCCCGATGCTGCAGCCGCTGGTGTGCGGCCAGCCGCCGTCGGTGATCTCGAAATCCATGACCGGATCGGGAAGCTGACCCCAGGTGACATGGACGGAGTCGTCCATGGTGACGCCCCAGGCCAGGCCCTTCAGGCGCGGGCTGGACCCCTCGGGAAAGGCGGCGTACACCCGCCAGCAGGCGAGCGTCGCATAGTCGTCGATCCGGGTGTCGACGGTCTCACAGGTGGGAGCAGGCACGCCGGTCGGGCAGCCGGACGCCGTGACGCCGATGTCGTGGACCACCAGGACGCCGCCCGCGTTCGGGCCGGCCAGAGCGGAACCCACGAAGACGGACATGGACATGAGGGCAAGCGTGGCGCAGGCCAGAAACCGCCAGACTCCCACACGCACGGTTACCCCCTGGTTTGGCGGAGCGGAACGGACGCTCATCAGCCGTTCGAAGCGGTAGAACATGCGAAAGCGAGTATAGCGGAAGTGCGGGGAGGGAGCCTCCGGACCGGCATGAGTCGGTCGGGCGGCGCGTTTGCCTGCTGATGGGCGGAGCGGCCCGGAGCCGCTGCGGACGAAGAAGCCGCCGCAGGCGGTGGCCTCCAGGCCCTTCCACTTCAGGAAGAGCGGCGCGGGGCTGCGCTGGCTGCCGAACATGCGCACGGTCATGCCCTGTACGACCTGGGTCCCGGGGTCGATGTTGGTACCGGCGCGGTCGCCGAGGCCGTTGCGCACGGCCGCGTCACCCGGTGCGCGGGCGCGCACGCCGGTGTCGCTGGGTCGCCCGTTGCGAGCGGCTGTCTCGCGAGGCCGGCCACTTTGCGCAGCGGTCCCATCCGGCCGGTCATTGCGCACGGTGGTGTCCCTGGGGCAGGCATCGGGACCCCACCGCAGGAGCCCGCACTCGATCGCCTCTTCGAAGGAACGCTCAGAGGTGTCAGAGGTCATGGCGTCCTTTCCCGCCGGCGCGACGCCCGTTTCCTCCCGAGCGCCGGCGGTTCTTCGAGAATCTGGAGGAGTGCGCGCGCGCAGTAGACGCGATTTCGTCTGGCTTCGCCGGCGAGGGTCACGATCCCCGCCGAATCCAGTCGGTCGATGGCACGCTGGGCTGTGGTGAACGCCACGTTCAACCGCTCGGCAAGCCGGTTCACCGTCCAAAAGGGATTCTCGGTGAACAGGTCGATCGCCTCCACGGGCAGGCGGGAGTGTGCCGGTGCGACCTGTTCGCGCCAGTGCGCGAGCAGATCCTCGATGCGCTGGATGCGGCCGAGCGCGTCCTCGGCCTGCTCGGCAACTCCGGACAGGAAGTACGCCAGCCACTCCTCCCACTCGCCCCTCTCGGTCACCCCCAACAGGCGTGCGTAGTACTCCGAGCGGGTGGCATCGAACCAGGCGCTCAGACAGAGGAGCGGCGAGGGGAGGACCCCTCTGGTCACCAGCAGGAGGGTGATGAGGAGGCGTCCCACGCGTCCGTTGCCGTCGAGGAATGGGTGGATCGCCTCGAATTGGGAGTGAGCGAGCGCCGCTTGGACGAGGGGAGGCAAGGAGTCGTCATGCAGGAACGCTTCCCAGGCGCCGAGGCACTCCATGACGCGATCCGGGGGCGGCGGTACATAGCTCGCCTCCGCGAGCGGACAGCCCGCGCGGCCGATCCAGTTCTGCGTCTGCCGGAACTCGCCCGGCACGGCCGTGTCGCCGCGCACTCCGCGCAGCAGCTTCTGGTGCAGCTCCCGCACCAGGCGGAGCGACAGCGGTAGCGTCCGCAACCTCGGGATACCGTGCTCGAGGGCAACGACGTAGTTGGCGACTTCGCGGAGATCCTCTGGGCTCCGTTCGACGGCAGCGCCGGCTTCCGCGGCAAGCAACTCGCCCAAGGTAGCCTGTGTGCCCTCGATGCGGCTGGAAAGCACCGCCTCGCGCTTGACGAACGGACGGATCAAGAGGGGTGGATTCCGCAGCCGCCGGCCCTCGCCGGCCAGGCGGCCGATGGCTCGATCCGCCGCCGAGAGCACGGCCACCATCTCCGCACTCCAGACGATCGGGGGTGGCAGGGGAGCCGGTACGTAGGCTCGGTAGCCTCCCGGGCATCGAATCACGCGGCCATGCGGCTGATGCGGGGATTGGCCCATCATCGTCCTCCTGGTTCGCGGCGGCGAGAACAGTCGCTGAGATTATTAGCGAATCTGCCCTAGAACGAAAACAAGAATCGGGGTCCGCTCCGGGGGGATTCGTTGCGTTCGTCGGGGCAGCGTCCCGGCCCGGCGGACCGCTTCCTTCGTGTCCGGGAGCACGCAGTCCAGCCGGCGTAGAACCGTCAGCGGCAGGATGACGTCCTGGTACTTGCTGCGCCGGCACCGTGGCCCGTGCGGGAAACACCGCCGATTGCCGGCGGATGGCTATCCTTTGGCAGCCTCCTTCGGGCCACGTTCCGTCGTCTTCCCCCCCCTCCCACCTTGACGCATCCCCCCTCGCCTCCTACCCTTACCGGGACCCGGTCGGCAGGCGGCCGGGCGCATCCGCCGCGCGCTATTGCCGGGAGGGGTCGTGTTCCGGATTCTTGTCGTCTGCACGGGGAATCTTTGCCGCAGCCCCATGGGCGAGGGGGTCCTGCGGCACCTGGTCAACCGCCAGGGGCTGGACGGGCAGGTCGAAGTCAGCTCCGCCGGGACCTGGGCCGCCGAGGGGTCAGCGCCCAGCCGCTACGCCGTGGAGGCGGCCCGGAAGGCCGGAATCGACATTCACGCGATTCGATCGCGACCGCTGGCCCGCTCGATCCTGATGGAGTCGGATCTGGTGCTGACGATGGAACCGACCCACCTGGAGGAGGTTCTGGCGCAGGAGCCGGAAGCGGAAGATCGGGCCTACGTGGTGACGACGTTCGCCGACCCGGAGGACGGCGATCCCGCGGGAGTGCCGGACCCGTTCGGCACGAACCAGGCCTCGTACGAAGCGACGTTCGACGAGTTGGACCACATCCTGCGCGTGGCGTTTCCGCGAATCCTGGAGCGGGTCGAGCGAAAGGCGGCGGAGCAAGCCGGCACGACGTAGAGGAAGGGTGCCGCCGGGGTCCCGAACCGAGCCGCCGATGTCGGCGGGCGGCGTCGGCATCCCGGGGCTGGGCGGGACGACCGGGCGCCCGAGACGATACCGGTTGGCTGCGGTAGCCGAGGAAAACGAGCGGGCAACGAGGCTCCGGGGCCGATCGAGCCCTGAGCCCTGGGTGGTGGCAGGCGGGATCGCTCCCGCCGGAAGGAGGATGGGATGCGTTTCCTGGATTCGGTGGACCCGGAGATCGCGGCGACGATCCGCGGAGAGCTCGGGCGGCAGCGCGACACGCTCGAGATGATCGCCTCGGAGAACTTCACGCATCCGGCGGTGCTCGAGGCGGCCGGGTCGGTGATGACCAATAAGTACGCGGAAGGCTACCCGGCCAAGCGCTACTACGGCGGCTGCGAATTCGTCGACCAGGCGGAACTCCTGGCCATCGCGCGCGCGAAGGAGCTCTTCAGCGCGCCACACGCCAACGTGCAGGCCCACAGCGGGAGCCAGGCCAACCTCGCCGCCTACTTCTCGTGCCTCGACCCGGGCGACACCATCCTGGGGATGAACCTCTCCCACGGCGGGCATTTGACCCACGGCCTGGCGGTCAACTTCTCCGGCCGCTTCTTCAAGGTCGTTCCCTACGGAGTGGCGAAGGAGACCGGCCGCATCGACTATGACGAGCTGGCGAAGCTCGCGCTGGAGCACACGCCGAAGCTGATCGTGGCCGGCGCCAGCGCCTACTGCCGCACCATCGATTTCCCGCGTTTCCGCCAGATCGCCGACTCCGTGGGCGCCACCCTCATGGTCGACATGGCCCACATCGCGGGTCTCGTGGCGGCGGGCATCCACCCGACGCCGGTGGGACACGCGCAGCTCGTCACCACCACCACGCACAAGACGCTCCGCGGACCGCGCTCCGGGCTCATTCTCTGCGATGCCGACCGGGCGCAGGCGGTCGACAAGACGATCTTCCCCGGTATGCAGGGCGGGCCTCTGATGCACATCATCGCGGCCAAGGCGGTCTGCTTCAAACTCGCCATGACCGAGGGGTTCAAGGCGTATCAGCGGCAGACGGTGGCCAATGCCCAGCGTCTCGCGTCGCGGATGGTGGAGCGCGGATTCGCGGTGGTGTCGGGCGGCACCGACAACCACCTGTTCCTCCTGGACCTGTCGGGGAAGGGGCTTACGGGCAAGAAGGGGCAGGCCTGGCTCGAGGCGGCCGGAATCACCGTAAACAAGAACACCGTGCCGTTCGACCAGCAGTCGCCGTTCGTCACCAGCGGGTTGCGCGTCGGCACCCCGGCCCTGACCACGCGCGGGATGAAGGAGCCGGAGATGGATCGGATCGCCGGCTGGATGGCTGACGTCCTGGACGCCCAGGGAGAGGAGGCGGTCACCGCGCGCGTGCGCGCCGGAGTGGCCGAGCTGTCGCGCGCGTTCCCCCTCTATCCGGAGCTTGAGTACTGAGACCCCGCCGGGCCTGACCCGACCCATCGGCCGGCGCGCGGCGCGACTCCGGGGCGAACGCAGAAGCGGACGTTCCCCCCGCGCGCGGCTGGGGGCGCAAGGCTGCCGGCCCGGACCGCGCACGGGGTACGGGCGCGCCGCGGCAGAAACGAGCATCGGCACGGGAACGGGTACGGGAACGGGATCGGAAGCAAGGAGGGGACCCCGGGATGGCCTCTGACGACTGCATCTTCTGCCGGATCGCGCGGGGCGAGATCCCGGCGAACGTCGCCTTCCAGGATGACGACCTGGTGGTGTTCCATGACCTGTCGCCGCAGGCGCCGGTGCACGTGCTGGTGATTCCGCGGAAGCACATCCCCACGGCCAACGACATCTCGGTCGAGGATGGGGCGCTGCTGGGGCGGATCTGGACCCGGGTCCCCGCACTCGCGGCGCAGCTCGGCATCGCCTCGACCGGGTACCGGATCGTGAACAACTGCCTTGCCCCGGCCGGCCAGAGCGTGTTCCACCTCCATTTCCACATCCTGGGTGGGCGGGCCATGGGGTGGCCTCCGGGCTGATCGGGGTCCGAGCGGGGCGAGGCCGGCGCCCGGGTTGAACGGCGTTGACAGCGGCCGGGTCGGGGCCGGCGGTGGGCCGATCGGCGCGGGCCGGCGGGCCAGTCCGGGCGGGCGCGGGCCCCGTCCGGAACCGACACGAGATCCGGTGAGTAGAAGCGCCCGGCCCCCCGAGGGGCGGGCGGATCGTGAGGCTTTCAGGAGGACCAGAACGGTGCATCCGGACATTCGGCAGATTCAGTCTGTGGTCGAACGCGAGGCGGCCTTCGCGCAGGACGTGCTCGCGGAGGTGGGAAAGGTCATCGTCGGGCAGCGGGCCCTCACGACCCGTCTCCTGGTGGGGCTCCTGGCCGACGGCCACCTGCTCCTGGAGGGCGTTCCGGGATTGGCCAAGACCCTGGCGGTCCGGACCCTAGCCCGCGCCCTCGACATCACCTTCTCGCGGATCCAGTTCACGCCCGACCTGCTGCCGGCCGACCTGACCGGCACCCTGGTCCTGAACCCCCGGACCAACGAGTTCGACACGCGGAAAGGACCGATCTTCGCCTCCCTCATCCTGGCCGACGAAGTGAACCGGGCGCCCGCCAAGGTGCAGAGCGCGCTTCTCGAGGCGATGCAGGAACGACAGGTGACGATCGGGATGACGACGCATCCGCTGCCCGATCCGTTCCTGGTCCTCGCCACGCAGAACCCGATCGAGCAGGAAGGGACCTATCCGCTGCCCGAGGCACAGCTCGACCGGTTCATGCTCAAGGTCAAGGTCGACTACCCGACGCGGGAGGAGGAGCGGCTGATCCTGGACCGGATGTCCGGCGCGCCGATGGCCGCCGTGCGTCCGGTGGCCGATCCCGCCCGCATCGCCCGCGCCCGCGAGGCGGTGCGGATGGTCTACCTCGACGAGAAGATCCGCGAATACGTCCTCGACCTGGTGGCGGCCACCCGCCGTCCAGCCGACTACAACCTGCGCCTGTCCGAGCTGATCTCGTTCGGCGCGTCGCCGCGGGCCGGGCTCTTCCTTCTCTCCGGCGCGCGGGCCCACGCCTTCCTGCAAGGGCGGGCCTACGTCACGCCGGAGGATATCAAGGCGCTCGCTCCCGACATCCTGCGCCACCGCGTCATCCTCACGTACGAGGCGGAGGCGCGGGAGATCACTCCGGACGAAGTGGTCCGCGAGATCCTCGAGCGCGTGGCCGTGCCCTGAGCGGGGAGCGCGCCGTGCCGTTCCCGAGATTCCGCCGGTCCGCGGGTCCGCGCTCCTGGGTAGAGGAGCGGGACCTGCGGCGGGCGCAGGAAGAGGAGGCCGACGAGGCTCTCCGGCTGCTGCGCGGGGTGCGCCGCGTCGAGATCCGCAGCCGCCGCCTGGTGCAGGAGCTCTTCAGCGGCGAGTACCACTCCGCCTTCAAGGGGTTGGGGATCGAGTTCGCCGAGGTGCGCGAGTACACCCCGGGCGACGATGTGCGCATGATCGACCGCAATGTGAGCGCCCGGCTGCGGCGTCCCTTCGTCAAGGTCTTCCAGGAAGAACGCGAGTTGACGGTCGTGTTCGTCGTGGATCAATCGGGCTCGATGCGCTTCGGATCGCGCGGGCGGACGCGCGCGGAAGCGGCGGCGGAACTGACGGCCGTCCTCGGTTTCTCGGCCGTCAGCAACCACGACAAGGTCGGCAGCCTCCTCTTCTCGGAGACGGCCGGCAAGTGGATCCCGCCGCGCAAGGGCCGCCAGCATGCGCTCCGGGTGGTGCGGGAGGTGCTGTCCGGCCGCAGCGGCTCGAGGGGCGGCACCAGCCTGACCGAGGCTTGCGCGACCGTGGCGCGGATCCTCAAGCGCCGGAGCATCATCTTCCTGATCTCCGACTTCCTCGACGAGGGCTATGAGCAGGCCCTGGCGCTGGCGGCGAAGCGGCACGAAGTGGTGCCGCTCGTGCTGCGCGACGAAGCGGAGCGGCGCCTCCCGGACGTCGGCCTGGTCGAGGTCGAGGACCTGGAGACGGGTCGCCGCCGTCTGATCGATACGTCGGACCCTTCCGTGCGCGCGGCGCATGCGGCGCAGATCGGCGCCTACACCGAGGCCGGCCTTCCCGAACGGTTCCACCGGATCGGGGTGGAGCCGGTCTTCATCCCGGTGGATGGAGATGCGGTGGCGCCGCTGCACCGCTATTTCCGCACGCGGGCGCGGCGGCGGGGGGCGGGGAGATGAGGTTCGGGAGAGTCGGGCCTCTCCGCCGGTCCGGGTCGTGCGGCTCGGGCTCGCGCATCGTCGCCGGCGGATTGGCACGCCGTTCCGCCGGCACGGTCATTGCCGTGGTCCTCGCGTCGACCCTGTCGCCGGGGCCGGCCACGTTGTCCTCGCACCGCGACGCCCGCCAACTCGCTGCCTGGCTTGCCTGGGATGCCGTTCTACCCGTCGCAAGTGTGGCCCATGCCTCGCTGACACCCTCGCCCGACCTGTCGTTTCGCGTGACGCTGACGCCCGATTCGATCACGGTGGGAGATCCGATCACCGTCGTGATCGAAGCAGCCGGACCGACGGGAGCCACGCTGCTGCTGCCGCAGTTCGCCGACAGCGTCGGTCCGTTCACGGTGCTGGACGTCGGGCCGCCGGTGGCCGCCAGCCGCGAGGGAAGGGCGACAGTGCGGCGCACCGCGAGAGTGACGCGCTTTCGCACCGGTCCGACGTCGTTTCCCGAGCTCCCCCTTCTGTGGGTGCGTTCGCCGGGGGACACCGCCATCGCGCTTTCGACCCCGGTTCCGGTGCGAGTGCGAAGTCTCCTCAACGGTCCCGCCGACCCCTCGAAGCTGCACGACCTGAAGCCGGTGGTCCCGCTGGCGCGCCCGCGCTGGTGGCTGTGGGGACTGACAGCCCTGGGCGCCGTGGCGCTGGTTTGGGCGGCGTGGCGCTACCGGCATCTTCTGCGCCGCCGCCGGGTGGTCGTCGAGATGCCTCCGCCTCCGCCCCTGCGGCCGGAGGCGGCGTTCGCGGTCGGGCTCGAGTCGCTCCTCGGGCGGCAACTTCCGGAGAAGGGGTTTGTCAAGGAGTACTACGGCGAGCTATCGCTCCTCTTCCGCCGCTACATCGAGGACCGGTTCGGATTCCTGGCGGTGGAGGAGACGCGCGGCGAGATCATGACGAGCGTGGAGGGTCGAAGCGATCTGCGCGCGGGCGAGGTCCGCCAGCTCGGCGAATGGCTCGCCGAAGACGAGCTCGTGAAGTTCGCCAGGCTGGAGCGGCTTCTGGTGGAGGTGGGAAACCACACGGAGCGGGCCAAGCAGTGGGTGAAGGCCACGACTCCGGCCTGGGTCCCGGCGGGTGGTGATGCGGCCGGCTCCGACCCCGCAGCGTCCGCCCCGACCTCTCCGCCTGCGTCTCCGGAGGTCCGGCCATGAGCTTCGCCTGGCCTTGGATGCTCTGCCTCCTGCCGCTGCCGGCCCTCCTGCTGTTCCTGCGCTGGCGCTTTCACCAGCGGCTGGAGCCGGCCGCGGCGTATTCCGACACCCGCCTGATCGGCACCGTGCGTGGGCTCCGCGCGCGCCTCCGGCCGCTGCTGCCGTGGGTGCGGACGCTCTGCCTGATGCTCCTCGTGGTCATCCTCGCGCGCCCGCGCTTTGGGGAGCGTCAGGTCGAGGTGACGAGCGAGGGGATCGACATCGTCGTGGCGCTGGATATCTCCGGGAGCATGAAGGCGGAGGACTTCCAGCCGAAGAACCGCCTCTGGGTGGCCAAGGAGGAGGCCAAGCGGTTCATTGAAGGACGGCCCACCGACCGGATCGGTCTGGTTGTCTTCGCCGTGAACAGCTACACCCAGGCGCCCCTGACCACCGACCACGAGGTGCTGAAGACCCTGATCGACCAGGTCGACTTCGGCGATATCAAGGACGGCACGGCGATCGGCATGGCCATCGCCAACGGCGTAAACCGGCTCAAGGACCTGCCGGGGCGGAGCCGGGTCTTGATCCTTCTGACCGACGGGCGGAACAACTCGGGTACCGTCGATCCGATCACCGCCGCCGACCTGGCGCGCTCGATGCGGGTGCGGATCTATCCGATCGGCGTGGGTTCAATGGAAGACGCGCCCTACCCGGTGGACGACCCGTTCCTCGGCCGCCGCTACGTGAAGATGCCGGCGCAGGTGGACGACGCCTCGCTCGCGCGGATCGCGGAGATCACCGGAGGCCGCTACTTCCGCGCCACCGATGCCGACGCGCTGGACCGCATCTTCCGGGAGATCGACGGCCTGGAGAAGACGAAGGTCCAGACGCGGGAGTGGATGAACTACTCAGAAATCGGATCCCGCCTGGCCCTGCCCGCACTCCTGCTCCTGCTGCTGGAGTCGGTGCTGGGCGCAACCTGGCTCAGGCGGCTGCCCTGAGAGGCAACCATGCGCTTGGATGATGCCGGATGGCGTCCGGCGGGTGGATGCGGCATCGGCCGGGAGTGAGGGGGAACGATGCGCTTTGGAGAACCACACTGGCTCTGGCTGCTGGCGCTGGTTCCGTTGCTCGCCGCGGGGCTGATTCTGGCATTGCGGCGGCGCCAGCGGGCGCTCCGCGCCTGGTGCGATGCCGGGCTCCTCGATCGGATGGTCCCGGGACGAGCGCCGCGGGCCTCGTGGTGGCGGGCGGTCCTCCTGGTGCTGGCGGTGGCTTGCCTGGTGCTCGCTGCGGCGCGGCCGCAGGTAGGGAGCCGGGTTCTCGCCGTCGAGCGCAAGGGGATCGATCTCACCATCGCCCTCGACCTCTCGGAGAGCATGCGCGCCGAGGATCTGCGGCCGGACCGGTTGACGCGCGCCAAGCAGGGGGTCGAATCGCTGCTCGACCGGCTGCGCGGGGACCGGATCGGACTGGTCGGGTTCGCCGGCGATGCTTTTGTGCAATGTCCCCTGACCCTGGACTATGCCGCCGCGCGCATGTTTCTCCGCCTGATGACGCCGGAGATGATCCCGGTGCCCGGGACCGATCTGGGAGCGGCGATCCGCACCGCCGTGAAGGCGTTCGACCCGAAGGAGCGGAAGTACAAGGCGCTGGTCCTCGTCACGGACGGCGAGGATCACGGCCGGGATCTGGACGCCGCGGTGAATGAGGCGAAGGAGCAGGGAGTACGCGTCTTCGCGGTCGGAATCGGATCGGAGAAGGGCGAGCCGATCCCGCAGCGCAGCGCCGCGGGAGAGGTGCGGGACTACAAGCGCTCGCGCGACGGGGAGGTGGTGATGACCCGTCTGGATGCGGCGACCCTGCGCCGGATCTGCGATGATACCGGCGGGCGCTACTTCGACGGCAATGCGGGCGGGCTGGCGCTGGACCGCCTCTACGGCGAGATCTCCGGCATGGAACAGAAAGAGCAGAAAGGCGGGATCGCCGTGCAGTACGAGGACCGCTACGGTTACTTCGCGGCCGCCGCGCTGCTGCTGCTCGCCGTGGAGTCGATGCTGGCGGACCGCCGCGGTCCCGCCAACGGCCGGCGGAGACGGAAGCCTGTGCTGCCCGGCGGCGCCGCCGGAGGTGCCGCCGGAGGTGCGACCGGGAACGCAGTCCGGGGGGCATCCGGGGGAGTCGCGAGCCTCGGCCTGCTCGCCGCGGCGGTCTTTTCCTCGCTCCTCTGGTCCGCACCGGCCCGGGCGGGCGATCCCGGGAGGCGGGCCTACAACAAGGGCGACTATGCCGTAGCGCGGGACGCCTATTCGGCCTACGCGCGCGAGCATCCGGAGGATCCGCGCGGGGCCTACAACCTCGGCACCGCGCTGCACCGCGCGGGAGAGATGCCGCCCGCCGGAGAAGCGTTGTCGCGCGCGGTACGAAGCCCGGATCCGAAGCTGCGCGCCGCGGCTCTCTACAACCTCGGCAACACCCGGGCCAAGGCGGGCGATCTGCCCGGTGCGGCCGAAGCCTATGAGATGGCGCTGCGGCAGCGACCCGACGACCAGGACGCCAAGTACAACCTCGAGCTGGTGCGAGCCCTCATGCAGCAACAGCCTCCGGATTCCTCCGGGCAGAGTCAGCAGCAGAAACAGCAGCAGAAACAGCAGCAGAAGAAGAACGACGGCAAGCAGGACCAGAAGAACCAGGACCAGTCGCAGAATCAACAGGACCAGCAGAAGCCTGAGGATCAGAAGGAACAGCAGAGCCAGCAGCAGAGCCAGCAGCAGCAAGACCAGGAGCAGCAGAACCAGAGTCAGCAACAGAGTCAGCAGGATCAGCGGTCGGGCGGCCAGGACCAGCAACGCGAGGGAGAACCGGACCAGCAGCAGGCGCAGCAGGGTCAGCAAGGGGCCGACAGCGCGGAGACTCCGCCGCCCGGGGACCTGCAGCCGGCCAAGATCAGCCCGGAACAGGCGCGTCGAATCCTGGAGGGGCTCGCCCAACAGGAGATGAACCTGCAGCAGGAGCGCCTGCGCGCGCGCAGCCGCCCCTTGAAGGTGGAGAAGGACTGGTGACGATGAAGCGTCCGCGCATCGCCGCCTCCTTCGCACCCTTGGCGGTCTTCTTCCTCCTGGCCGGGCCCCTTTTCGCGCCGGCGCGGGCGGAGGTTCAGGTGGAGATCGGGCTCCAGTCGGAGACGATCCCGGCGGGGGAGACCACCGTCTTGTCCGTGACCGTGACCGGTGCCTCCAGCGTGGATCAGGGACCGAACATCCCCGACACGCCCGGCCTCACGTTCCGGTCTGCGGGCCGCTCCACCAATATCTCCATCGTCAACGGACGCATGACCCAGTCGATCTCCTGGAACGTCCTGGTCCTGGGGGAGCGGCCGGGGCAGTACACCATCGGCCCCGTCGAAGTGCGAGAGGGCAAGAAGGCGTATCAGAGCGGGACGGCGGCGCTCACGGTCGTCGACGTGGGCACGGCGGTTCCGGGGTCGACGACTCCGCGAGGCGCGGGCCGGGGCCAATCGCCGGGAGCGGCCTCGACGGGTCGCGGGGGACCGGGAGCGCAAGTGCCGCCCCCGAACGATCTTGATTCGACCGCGGGCGACGTCTTTGCGCGATCCTCCGTCGACCACGAGCGCGTGCTTCTGGGCGACCAGGTAACGCTGCGCTTCCAGGTCTGGGTGCCTCTGGACATGCCGGTGCTCGACTCCCAGATCGCGAACCTGCCCGCCACCGAAGGATTCTGGAGGGAGGAGCTCCCGCCGCAGCGCACTTCCACGGCGACGGTGCGCGGCCGCCCCTACCAGGTCAGCGAGTTCGCGTTTGCGCTCTTCCCGACGCAGGCCGGCCGGCTCGAGATCGGGGAAGGTGCCGTCGATCTGGTGGTCCAGGATCGGCGCGCGGGACGACGCTCGCTCGACCCGTTCGGGTTCTTCGCCAACTACCCGGAGCGCCGGGTTCGCATCCGCAGCAAGCCTTTGGCGGTGCGCGTCGATCCGCTGCCCGATCCGCGCCCGGACGACTTCACCGGCGGCGTCGGCGCGTTCCGCCTGCGCGGCGCCCTCGAGCGCTCCGAGACCGGGCAGAACGAGCCGCTCACGCTGATTCTCACGGTGGAGGGGGTCGGAAACGTCTCCACGGTGGGAGACCCGCGCCTGCCGGAGATGCCCGGCGTGCGGACATACCCCTCCGGGGCCGACGTCAAGACGAGTCGCGACGGCGACCAGCTTCGCGGCGCCAAGACGTTTCGCCTCGTTCTGGTGCCCGAAAGCACCGGACGCAAGGAGGTTCCGCCGATCCGGCTTTCAGTCTTCGATCCGCGGCAACGGCGATACGAGCGCCTTGAGACCCCGTCGCTGCCCTACACGGTCGTTGCCTCGAGCGCGCCGTCGGGCGGTTCCGGAGAAGTGGCGCGCATGGGGCGCGACCTGCGTACCATTCGCGCCAAGGGCGCGGTCGTCCGGATCGGCGCGGCGGAGCGATGGAGGTCCGGCGGCTTCTGGCTGCTGCAGGCGATTCCCCTGCTCTTCCTGGCGGGCGGTCTTGCCGTCCGGGCCCAACGGCAGAGGCGCGAGGCTGACTGGGGCGGCTTCCTGAGCCGGGGCGCGCCGGGCCGGCTCCACCGCGACCTCGACTCGATCGCGGCTCTTCCGGACGGCGATCCCGGTGCGGGCTATGACCGTCTGGACGCGGCCCTCGACCGCTATTTCACCGACCGGTTCCACCTGCCAGTGCGAGCGCTCACTCGGGAGGAGCTGGCGGCCGATCTGGCCCGCCAGGGCGTTGCCGAGGAGGGGATCGCGGCCGTCCGGACCCTGCTGGACCGTTGCGATTTCGCGCGTTTCGCCCCGGCTGCCCGTACCGACGCGGACCTGCAGGCGCTGCTGGCTGCGGCGAGGGAGATTCCTTCCCGTCTGGAGCGGAAGACGAGGGTGCCGAAGGACGGGCGCGGCACCCCCGCGAAGAAGGGCGATGGCGCGGGCCGTCCACCGGGCGGGCCCGGGGTCCTGCCGGTCATTCTCGCACTCTCGCTCGGCGCGGGCGCTCTCCTCGGCCCCGCATCCCTGGTGACTCCCCGCGGCGCCGCGGCGGCGCCGACCGGATCGCAGTCGCTGTCCGAGGCCCCGGTGTTGTCCGGCAGGAGCCAGATCCTGGGCGCGCTGGCCCGCGGGCACGAGGCGTACGGTCAGGGTGACTTCGCCGGTGCGCTTGATGCCTACCGGTCGGTTCTGCGCTCCGGCTACGAATCACCGGAGCTCTATCTCGGCCTCGGAAACGCCTCCTATCGGCTCGGTCGGTTGGGCTGGGCCGTCTACTGGTTCGAGCGCGGCCGGCGAATCGCCCCCGGCGATCCGGATTTGAGCACCAACCTCGAGTCGGTTCTGGCGGAGACCCGGGATCGTGCGGCCCCCGAGGACGGGAGCCGCTTTCTGGGCAGCCTCACGGCCCTGCAGGACCGTGTGAGCGCGGCCGGCGCCGCGCGCGGCCTCACCGTCGCCTGGTTCCTTTTTGCCGCCTGGCTGGCCGCTCGCCTGGCGTTCTCCGGGGGGGCCGTTCCGTCAGCGATCACATCGCGGGTGTTTCGTTGGGCCGGCGCCGTTCTCGGCGCGGCGCTCGTCGTCGCGGTCGCGGGTATGCTGGTCAAGCTGGGGCAGGCCTCGGGCGCGCCGGAAGCGGTCATTGTCGCGGACGAGGTGGCGGTGCGCAGCAATCCCGACCCGGAGGCTACCGTCGAGTTCACGCTGCATGCCGGCACCCGCACGCGCCTCGGCCGGTCGGGCGGGGATTTCCAGGAGATCCTCTACAGCGAGAAGCTGCATGGCTGGGGGCCTGCGGACGGGATCGCCGAGCTGTCTGATCCGGGTGTTCGTGCTGCGGCGGAACGCGTTCGCTGACTTCGGCCCCGGCCTTTCGGCGCCGGCCCTTCGGCGCCGGGGGAAAAGGGCGCCGTTTTGGGTGTTGCCGCCTCGGCGCGACCGGTCTATCCTGCGGCGAGGGGCCCCGCACGGAGCCTGAAATGGGGGCGATTCGAACACGATGAACGGCAATCATCCGGTCCTGCAATACTTCTCTCCGAACCTGTTCAGCGCCAGTCTACAATCCACCACCAAGAAGGAAGTCCTTCGCGAGTTGGTCGGAATCGCCGCGGCTGCGGGCGGGGTGCAAGGTCCCGACCTGCTGCAAGAGATGCTGGAACGGCGCGAGTCACTGGGCTCGACCGGAATCGGCAAGGGCGTCGCCATTCCCCACGGGCGGAGTCTGGCCGTGATCCGCATGCGGGTCGTCTTCGCCATCTCCCGCAAAGGGATCGACTTCGACGCTGTGGACGGCAAGCCGGTGAAGCTCTTCTTCCTCATCGTGGCCCCGCCCCAGGACAAGCGAAACGAGTATCTCCCGCTCCTGGGCCGCATTGCCGAACTGGTCCAAGACAAGAAGGCGCGAGATCGCCTGCTCAAGGTGGAAGGCTACGACGAGCTGCAGGCGGTCATGGAGGAAGTACTGGGTGGAGCCTGATCCGCTGAAAGAAAAGCTCGATGCCCTGTTCCGGCTGCAGGATCTCGACATCATGATTCGAGAGCTGCAGGACCCGACGACCAAGGGCACGGAAGAGAAGATGGGCTTCCCGGTGGGCCACCTCGAGAAGCTGCAGCTCGCGCGGACGCGGCTGGCCGAGCGCATCCCGCCCTCGGACCTGCGGCTCTACGAGAGGATCTCCCGCCGTTTCACCCATGCGATCGTCCCCGTCGAGAACCGCACCTGTCTCGGGTGCTTCATGGGATTGCCCACCTCGGCAGTCTCGCTCCGCACCGATCCCGGGAATGTCCGCCTCTGCGAGAACTGCGGCCGGATCCTCTACTGGCTGGATTACTAAGCCCCCCGGCTGCGGTGCGGAGCCGGATATGAACCGCGATCTGATCCTGGAAGGGTCTCTGTTCGACCCGTCCGGACCCGAGGGGCTGCGCCGGATCCATGTGCGCGCGGGCCGGGTCGCGGCGATCGAGCCGGTTCCCGGATCGGCAGACGCGGCGACGGCGCCGGGAGCCATACGCCTCCCGGCGGATCTCTTGATCATCCCCGGATTCGTCGATGCCCACACCCATCTGGTGGGCCTGGGCCTGGAGAAGCTCCGGCCGAACTGCGCCGGGGCGGCGTCTCGCGCCGAGGCGCTCTCGCGGGTGGCGGACTGGCTGCGCGCGCACCCCGGCGCCGGCCCGGTCATCGCGGAGGGGTGGGACCAGTCGGAATGGGCCGATCCCACGATGCCGACGCGCACGGATCTCGACGCCATCTGTCCGGATCGTCCGCTGGCGCTCCGCCGGGTCTGCGGACACATCGCCGTCTTCAACTCGCGCGCGCTGGAGACGCTCGGTCCCGCCCCGGAAGGGTGCGATCGGGAGAGCGGTCTCGCGCGGGAGCGGCTCCCTCTGACGATCAGCCGGGTCTGGCCGCCGGATGATGCGCTGATGGACGAGGCGGTGCGGTTGGCACAGGCGGAGGCGTGGCGGCGCGGTGTGACCGGCATCCACGAGATGGGGCATCCAGGGACGTTTCGCGCCTTCGGCCGGGCCCGAATCGCGGGTCGTCTGCACCTGCGCGTCACGCACTTCTTTCCGGTCGAGCGTCTCGACGCGCTCCATGCCGCAGGACTTCCAAGCGGCTTCGGAGACGACCGATTGCGGGTCGGCGGCGTGAAGCTCTTCCTCGACGGATCGATCGGCGCGCGCACCGCCGCGGTGCGCGTGCCCTATCCCGCGCCGGCGGACGGGCCGCCGCCGGGCGACGGGATGCTCCTCTGGGAGGACGCGCCGTTGAGCCAGGCGCTCGAACGCGCCGCTCGGCTCGGGTTTCCCCCGGCGATGCACGCGATCGGCGACCGCGCGATCGCCCAGGCGATCTCGGTGGTGGAACGGATGCGCGCCGGCGGGGTGAGCATCCCGGCGCCGGGGCCGCGGCTGGAGCACGCGGAGATGCTCGACGCCGAGCTCCTCGCACGCGCGGTGTCGGCCGGCTTCGTTCTCAGCATGCAGCCGAATTTCACGGCGCGCTGGCAGCACCCGGGCGGCCTCTACGAGCAGGTTCTCCGCCCCCCACGCGCTCGCTCGTTGAACCCCTACCGCGCGGTGGCCCAGGCGGAGCGGCTCATCTTCGGCTCCGACACGATGCCGCTGGACCCTCTCTTCGGGATCTCGGGGGCGATCGGACATCCGGACTCGGAGCAGCGGCTCTGCTTCCGTTCGGCGCTGCGGCGCTACACGCAGGCCGCGGCCGCGGCGGCGCCGCGTCCCTTCGGTGATGGCGCGCTGCTCCCGGGCGCGCCGGCGGACCTCGTGGCATTGCGTCTGCCGCCCGACGTCTCCTTCCCGTTCGCGCCGGGGATCGCGGGGTCGCCGCCGGTGACGCGTCTGGAGGTGGCCGCGACCTGGATCGATGGCGAGTGCGTCCACGCGGACGCGGGGTTTCGCCAGGCGGCGCCCGGGATCGCTCTCGCGGAGAGCGCCCGGTGAGCTCGCGCAGCGGCACCCAGGATCTCCGGCTCCTCTTCGAGGCGTCGCGCCGGCTGAACCAGGCGCTCGAACTCGACCGGCTACTCGAGGTCGTGCGGGACCTCTTTCTGGGCGCGGTCGGAGCCGAAGCCTGCACGCTTCTGCTCTGGAACGAGAAGCGCACGCGCCTGGACTTCCAGCTGGCCTACAACCGCATCACGCCCGACGTGCGCGAGTTCTCCCTGGCGCCGGGCGAGGGGATGGCCGGCTGGGTTTCCGAATACCGCGTGCCGGCCGTCACGAACGACGTCGAGCACGACCCCCGGTTCCGCCACCAGATCGATCGCGAGATCGGCTTCAAGACCCGGAATCTCCTGGCGGTGCCGATCTTCCGCGGACCGACTGTCATCGGCGTTCTGGAGCTGCACAACAAGAAGGGACCGGAAGGGTTCACCGCCGAGGAGGTCCGCCTGACCGAAGCCCTGGTCGACCAGGTGGCGGTGGCGCTCGACAACGCGCTCCTGTTCCGCTCCCTGCGCCGCGAGAAGGCGGAGAACGAGGCGCTCTACCGGATCAGCCTGCTCATGAACGAGCGCCTTCCCCTGGAGGAGCTCCTCGGGACGTTTCTCGAGCACGTGGCCGAGGTCGTTCCGTACCAGGCGGCTGCTTTCTACTTGCTGGACCGGCAGACCCAGGAGTTGGAGTGGTTCACGCAGCGTGGCTACCCCCCGGGGACCGGGGAAGAGGTGCGGGTCAAGCTGGGGCAGGGGCTGGTCGGCTGGGTGGCCGGGGCCGGTGAGCCGCTGGTGATCCCCGACGTGCGCCAGGAGACCCGCTATCTGGCGGCGCGCCCCGAGACGCGCTCCGAGGTGGTGGTGCCGATCATCAGCGAGTCGCGGGTCATCGGCGTCTTCAACCTGGAGTCGGACCGGCCCAACGCTTTCCGCAGCGCCGACCTCCGGGTGTTGCAGGCGTTTGCCAACCAGGCGGCCATCTCGATTCAGCGCGCCTGGTTCTATCGCCAGCTCCGGGAGAAGCACCGCCTCGAGGACGAGATGCGCTTCGCCCGCGAGATCCAGGAGCTCTTCCTGCCGAAGGAGGGCGTGGTCCTGCCCGGCTTCGACCTCGCGGGACTGAACCTGCCCTCCCAGGCGGTGAGCGGCGACTTCTACGACTACATCCGGATCACCGACGGGCAGTTCGGCCTGATGATCGGCGACGTGTCGGGCAAGGGGGCGCCGGCCGCCCTGATCATGGCGACGTTGCGGGCCTCGCTCCGGGCCGAGATCCGTAACCGCTATGCGATCGCCGAGATCCTCTCCAAGGTGAACTACCTGCTCTGGGAGTCGACCGAACCGGAACGGTTTGCCACGGCGGTCTATGGCGTTCTCGACCTGGGCCGGCGGGTCCTCACCTACGCCAACGCCGGGCACAATCCGCCGCTGCGCATGGACCGGAGCGGGCGGGAGTCGTGGCTGTCGGAAGGCGGGCTGGTGCTGGGGCCCTTTCCCGACAGCATCTACGATGAGGCGGTCCTCGCTCTCGCCGCGGGCGATGTCCTGGTGCTCTACACCGACGGGGTCACCGAGGCGGCAGACCCCGCGGGCGAGCAGTTCGGGTCGGACCGGCTTGTGGAACTGGTGCGGGAGCACCGCCGCCAGCCGGCCGCGGAGATCTGCCGTGAAATCGCCGCCGGAGTCCGGGCGCACAGCGGCTTGGAGACTCCCGAGGACGACCTGACCGTGGTGGTTCTCCGGGTGCTGTAGGACCTCGAAGCGCCCGAGGACGACCTGACCGGTGGGCGCGCGGCCCGCGGAAACGTGCTTGGGGAGAGCCCTGCGCCGGGTTATGGTTGCCACGTCCGCGAAGCATCGGCGGGGCATTGGGACGCGCCCCCCGGCGCCGCGGCGGGGGGAGGAGACGCATGGCGGCAATGTTCGGCAAGCAGGGATCGCAGCCGCGGCGCGAGACGGCCGACGCTCCGGCCGATACCGTATTGGGTCCCGGAACCGTCTTCGAGGGGCAGCTCACCGTGCAGGGGAGCGCGCGGATCGAGGGGCGCGTCACCGGGGTCGTGAAGATCAGCGGGCTCCTCGTGGTCGGCGAGAAGGCGGAGATCCAGGCCGAGGTGGATGCGGGAGAGGCCCGCGTGGCCGGGACCATCCGCGGCAATCTCCGAGCGCGCGAGGTAGTCGATCTCCTCGAGGGTTCGCGGCTGGAGGGCGATGTGCACACCAAGTGTTTCCGTATCCGGGACGGGGCGTTCTTCCACGGCGAGAGCCACATGGGAGAGGTAGCCGCCAACGGGTCGGAGACCTGAGCCGCAGATGTACAACGACGGATACGAACAGCGGACGAGCTTCGGACCGGGACTGCACGGCGTCGTCCTGATGCTTGTTCTCTGGAACGGGATCCTCTTCCTGCTCCAGCAGATCCTGCCCTGGCACGTGCTGGTGCCCACTCGGATCGGACTGATCGAGGAGAGTGCGATCACCCATTACCTGGGCCTGCGGCCCGATGCCTTCTGGCACGGTTGGGTGTGGCAAGCCGTGACCTACATGTTCCTGCACGGCGGCTTCACGCACATCCTGCTGAACATGCTCGGCCTGTGGATGTTCGGATCGCAGCTCGAGTCCGAGTGGGGCTCGCGGACGTTTCTCAACTACTACTTCTTCACCGGGATTGGGGCGGGCCTGACCAATGCCGCGGTCTTCCCCCACTCGACGGTTCCGACGGTGGGGGCCTCGGGCGCGATCTTCGGGCTCCTCCTGGCCTACGGCGTCTTGTACCCCGAGCGCAAGATCTACTTCTGGTTCATCCTCGGAATTCCGGCCCGGCTCTTCGTGACCATCTTCGGCCTCTTCGAGCTGATGGCGGGATTCACGAGTCGGGGCGGGGGCATCGCGCACTTCGCGCACCTGGGCGGGTTGCTCTTCGGATTGATCTATGTCGCGCTTTGGGGGCTGCCCGGGGGGCGGATGGGGCTCCTCCGCCGCCGTCGTCTGGCGCGCCGGCGCACCGGCTTCCAGGTCATCGACTTCAACGATCGCAAGGATCCCTGGCGGCGGTAGGAGGGGGCGACCGTCCAGGAACCAGGCCGCACGAAACGATCGCTCCGCGGGCCGAGAATGAGCGGGGGGCCGGACTGATCCGGTCCCCCGCTCGGCCTACCCGGCAGAGAAGATGGATGGGAGCCCTGTTACGGCAGCAGCACCATCCGGCGCGAAGTCTCCTGTCCGTCGCAGCGGAGCTGGTAGAAGTAGGTTCCCGCCGCCGCGCGCCGCCCGGCTTCGGTCATTCCGTCCCACTTGTACACATGTTCGCCGCCGGCCAGCGGCCCCGCGGCGAGGGTCTTCACGAGACGTCCGGACACATCGATCACTTCCAGACGCACCAAGCGTGCCGTAGGGAGCGCGAAGGCGATGGAGGTCTCGATGCCGAACGGGTTGGGCTGGTTCTGACGCAGGTCCAGGTCGCCCGGCAGGGCCAGCGGGGAGACGTCCGTGGTCGGGCAGCCGGGGATGGCATAGAGCTCCACGATGTCGTTGCCGCGGCCGTTCCGCGGGTAGATGCGATACCGATCGTACGAGTACGAGACGATGCCGGTGAGGTTGATGCGGTTGCCCGGACAGGCATCGTACGAGGTGCCGGCGATCGACAGGCCGTTCATGTCCAGCATCGCCGTGTCGGGAAGCGCCCCCTGCGCGAGCAGCCACTCGCCGTAGTATGGTCCCGCGATACCCGGGATCGAGTCCCGCAGGGTGGTGTTCAGTAGCTTCACCAAACCGCTTTCCCACCGTTCCGCGCTTCGCGTGGCATCCCGGTACCGCAGGTCAGCGGTCGTGAGGATGTTCGTTGCCACCGCCGTGGGGTCGGTGCCGAGGTTCTGGAAGTTGTCGATTCCCGACTTGTACACGAGCTCGGTCATGCCATAGTACTCGCTCACCGCGCCCGAGGCCTGCACGCGATCGCCCACCCGCAGGAGGCCGGTCTTGGCCACGCGGCAGTAGAGCCCGCGCCACTGGCCGCCGGTTCCCTCCTGGAGGTAGTAGTAGTTCCCTTCAACAGCGGTGACCCGACCCTCGACCGTCACCACCTGGTTCACCAGGGTGGAGGAGTCGCGGACGGCGGGGTTCACCACGAACTGGATCTGGTAGATGGGAGTGATTCCCGCCCGGAAGTCCGCGGTCTGGCTCGGGTCCATCATCAGGCCGCCGGCGGACTTGACTCCGCTGACGATCACCTGCTCGGCGGAGCCCGCGGGGAGGGCGTCGGTGATGAGGTGGACGGTGTTGGGGCGCGCCGGATCCAGCTCGGCGGTGTACACCATGGCGCTGGAGGCCAGGATGTAGTTACCGGGCATCTCGGCGCTCACCTCGTCGAGGCTGGTGTCGAACTGCACGTTCATCGTCGTCGCGCCGGTGGCGTAGGCTCCGGCGACCCGAGGCTTGCACGGAGCGCCGAAATCCTCCTCGCAGCTGCGGGGGGCGAGGCGGTAGCGATCCCGGGTGTACTGCAGGATGCCCTGCAGATGGGTGAACGGCGTGTCCGCGTCGGGAGCGCCGTAGGAGAAGTCGTCGCCGGGCCGGGAGTTCTCGTGATAGACCGACAGGGAGTCGACGCCGCCGCCCGCCTCGGTCGTAATCGTCCAGTAGTACTTGCCGGAGAGCCCCGGATACTCCCGCAGGGAATAGAGGGTGTTGTCGAGACGGTCGACCTTGATGAAGACCCCCTCGTACGCCTCATTGTACGCCCCGGTGTCGTTCACCTCGGAGATCGTCACCGGGACCGGAGCGGGAATCGGGACTTGGCCCATCAAATACTGCTGGCCCTGGGCGCCGGCGGCCACGACGTCCAGCTCGCTCGAAAGGTAGTACTCCTTGTACTGAGCCCGGATGCTGACAAGGTCTCCCTTGTGCATGGTGTGGCCGGTTCCGGTGTAGACCCAGATCCCGGAGTACTGGCGCTGCCACGTCGGGTGCGGGATCGGCTCCTGTACGAAGTAGCCGAACATGCCCGCGCCTGTCACCACAACGGAGTCACACTGTACGAGAGTGCCTTCGGGGTAGGTGCCCAGCTGAACGTCGTAGATGGAGACATCGGCGCGGGCCGGGGTCGGCGCCAATAGACCGGCCGCCAAGACGACCGCCACGAACGCGGCGGCCCAGATCGGTCCCGATAGGATACGCTTCATTGTTACTCCGTCCCTCCTTGGTGGCTTGGTTCAGAGCGCTCGCCTAGACTAGGCCATATCAATCATATGGGAATCCTGGCGGTTTTGTCAAGCGCAGACGGCCCCGGGGCGGGGACATCCGCCGCGGAGTGCGCCCGATCGGGATGGACCGGGCCTCAGTCGCGGAACACCGTCTGCAGGAGAGCGAGCATCACGCGCCGGTGACTCTGGTATCCCCCCGCCCGGCTCGGTATCAGGCTCGACACCGCGACTCTGCCATTCCGGTCGTTCAGGAGTCCCAATGCCGCGGGAGCGGCCGTCTGATCGTCCGGCGTGAACACCCAGCCCTCCGACGGTGGGTAGGTTGTCGTCAAGTATCCCGGGGCGACCGTGAAGACCGGCGCGACTTCCGGGTCCAGGATCAGGAAGTCGGCGTTGATCATCGGGCTTCGGATCAGAAGCGAGTCGGGCTGGCCCTCGATCAGCGTCCGGATCACCGAGTCGTTCGGCAGCGTGATGTTCCCGTTGACGTAGCCGGGATCCAGGCTTGTGAGGTCGCTCCGCCGATACCAGTCGCGAATCCCGAGGACCTCGCGCTGGAACGACCGGGACAGGGCGGCGCTGTCTCCGACCGCGTTCTGGGCGCACAGCACCAGACGACCGTCGCCGGTCAGGTATTCGCGCAATCCATTGTCCCGATCGGCCAGAGACAGGTTGCGCGCCACCGCGGCATCGTTGACCGCATTCTGCATTCCCGAGTACCAGAGCACGCCCTTGAACAGGCTGAGGAACGGGCCCACCTCGACACCGGTGCGAAACCCGCCGTCGGCCTGGATATCCAGGACATGGATGTCGCCCGCCACCACCGAGTCCATCAACGAGCGGAAGAAGAGGTCGTCCATGGCGGCGCCGGGCACGTCACCCAGGTTGTCGATCACCAGATAGTCGCCATCCGGAAGGCGGACCGTCCACGTGTGGGAGATCACCCGGGATCGGGTGCGGCTGTCGTCGATGGCCTGCACATGGAGCGTCCAGGTGCCCGGTTGCGGGTCGGGCTCGGCGGGACTCGCGCTGAACGCCTCCGGGCCCAGCCCCACCAGGGTGTCGGCCGTGAAGAAGCTGTCGGCGGCGGCCTTTCCCTCCTGGGTGAGCCAGTACACATACGAGTGTCTGGATTGCAGGCCGTCGCGGTCATAGGGATGCCAGGCGAAGGCGACCGCCGGAAGGCTGGTGTCCGGACGCCCGAAGGCGTTGCTCCAAAGGAGCACCGGCGGCGCGTTCTTGACGCTGAATTCCTGAGTCCGGCCCACCGGGTCCGCGGCGCCCTCGTTGTCCAGCGCGCGCACGGTGAACGTGTGCCGGCCGAACCTCAGGGAGCAGGGTATGTCCGGGTTGGTGCACGATGAGTCGGCGACGCCGTAGGTCGCGAGGGCAAACGTGTCCGTCGTGGCGGTCGTGACGATCCACGATGGGTCCTCGGTCCAACGGACGGCCGACTCCGGAGGAGTCCAGCCGCTGCCCCACTTGATGAGGTAGGCCTCGACGCGCCCGTCGCGGTCCGTCCCCCACCAGTGCAGGATCTGCCGGTAGGTCAGCGTGTCGAGCTCCGAGCCGAGGACGGAGAGGTAGGTCACCGGGGGCAGATTCCCCGGCATGACGCCTGCGTCCTCCTGACACCCTCCGGTCAGCATGAGCGCCAGAGCGCCCGTGAGCATGATTCCGAGGAGTGCCCGGGGGCGGGCGCCGCCGCCCGGCCGGAAGAACCGCGGCCCCGGACCCGCCGACCCGGGGTCCTTGCCGCCGCGCTCGGTGGCGCCGGCTCCGCGAGCGGCCGACCCGGGGTTGTTGTCTCTCTGTGCACGCATCATCGCGCTGCGTCCTCTTCCTGCGGGGCTGCCCCGCGCCGTCCTACTTGATGATCAGGAACTTGCCCACTTGTCGATCTCCGCCGGTCTGGTCCTCCACCGCGTAGAGGTAGAGGCCCGAGGCCACCCCCTGGTCCTTGCGGCTCACCAGATCCCAGGCGGCCATGCCGCCCGAGAGGATCGGCAGGTCGCGCTCCGGATTCCGAGGGTCCGTCGGGTCGTAGATGCCCCGGATGTCGGTCGGCTGGTAGGTGGCCTGGTCGAAGTTGATGGTGTCGACCAGATCACCGGCCAGGGTGTAGATGCGGATGGTGCATCTCGCGGGCAGGTTCGCGAACCAGAGGTATCGATCGCGGCGCAGCGAGCCGTCCCAGGCCGCGTCGCCCCGGTAGGGGTTTGGGAACACCGTGACTCTCGGCCGCCCGTCCGACGACGCCGGGGCCCCGGGGATGACAAAGGTCAGGTTCTGCGCGAGGCCGCTCTCCAGGGAGCTGACGTCTTCCGTGCCCTGATCGAAAGCGGTTGCCGCGACCCAGTACTTGAAGCCGTCCCGCAGGCCGCGGATGGTGTAGCGGTAGCGCCAGATCTCGGGCCGGACCCCGATGGTATCGATCACGGTGTGGGCATCGTCCGCCCAGATCGTCTCGGGACGGGCCGGAGCGAGCAGGCTGTCCTGGATATCCGCCAGGCCGGTGTCATAGCCGATGCCGTCCCGCCGGTCGCGTTCGAGGACTCGGCTGAACCCGCTTTCGCTGCGCTCCTCGCTGATGTGGATCCGGTACCCCTCGAAGTCCCGCTCTCCGGTCTTCGGGTCCCGGAAGAGTTCGGGGCCGAGCCCGCTCCACTCCAGCGTCACCTGGCCCCGTCCCGGAATGACGGTGATCCGCGGCGAGGGGGGCGGCATCGGAATCCTGAAGTCGAGGTCGTAGGCCATCTGGGCCCACTTCGCGTTGTACAGCAGATCCTCGCGGGCGGGGCGGCCGGAGACGCGGAGGTCCCTTTGCCCGCCCACGAAGGCGAACGAGACCTCCAGGGTGTCACCCGACTCCAGGATGTCGAGCGCCGATGGCGCGCCCTCCCGGCCCGCGATGGAGAGAACCTCAGCCGGGTCGTTGTTCAGCGGCGTGATCCCCGCGGTGGGGTCGATCTCTCCGTTGCCCAGGATCCGGTAGCGGTCCCGGTCCGACCAGTACCGGGCCGGGTCCCAGTCCCACCAGTTGAACGAGACGGTGACGGTGTCCGGCGGCTGCGGCTTCATGCCGAGGAGCTTGATGCCGACCCAACTGGTCGCCTTCTGGCCCGCGACCTCCGATTGATAGTGGTGCTCCATGACCAGCCGCGTCGAGTCGGCCACGTACTCCAGAGCCTTCTTCCGAAACCATCCACTGGTCCAGTTGGCGATCGCCGGGTCTTTGTATCCGCTGGCCAGCTCGGTGTAGAGGCCGAAGCGGACGTCCCGGAGCGGGTCGATCCCGATGTTGATGATCCTGAACGTGGCGATGACGATCGCCTCGAACGGTTCGAAGCTGAACAGGTGCGTCTCGGCATCGACGCGGACCTGCAGCGGCCGGTGAGGATCCGCGGAGCTCGACTCGATCTCGCTCGAGGTGTCGGCGCAGGAGAAGGTGAAATCCTGCTCGCTGATCGCGCCGGGATCGTAGTAGCGGCTCTCGGGCAGCATCGAGGACTCATTGATCGTCGTGCCGGCGACGGGCAGGAACTCGACGGTGGGGATCAGGGAGCTGACGACCGCGTCCACCACCGACGTGCTGACCAGAGTGTCCCCGGACGCGGTCACGGCGCCGACCCAGATTCCGCCGCGAGGAAGGTGGTCGATGTTGCTGCCCAGCGGATACTCCAGCGAGGGGGAGCGGGAACGGAAGTTGTTCCCGAAAAACGCGTTGTTGAGCACCGTGAGGCCGAGAGCATTGCCGGAAGTGATGCGATAGGTGATCTGGGTCCCGGCCTGCGCGACCGGTTCGGTGTCCCGCCGGAGCTCAGCGTCCGGCGGCCACGGGCCCGAGAGCGGCCCGTTGAGGGATGCCGGGCCCGTCTGCTCGATCTGCCCGGGCGGCGGGGCGAAGTCGTCGAGGTGGTCGGCGGGGTCCGAGGCCGCGAGGGCGCCGAGCGCCATGCTCGCGGCCAGCGCCAGCACCAGAGTGTCCCTGCAGAGGCGACTCCGGCGACCGAACCCGGGATTCACGGGATTCTCCATGCGAGCCTCCGTCAGAACGAGTCCGCCAGCGCGAAGGCCACCAGCCGGTCATTTGCCGGGTCGGAAATGAAGACCAGCGGATCCTCGACCGCCACGAAGCGGGGAGCGAGGATCGGCTCGGTCAGGCGGGTGATGGACGACCGCGCGCTGTAGACGGAGTCCACGAATTCGCCGGTGAGCCGGTACTTGAGGACCCGGTCCCGCCCGGTGTCGGCCACGAAGACAAAGGCGCCGGCACGATCGCCGGCAACATCTTCCGGACGGCGCGGGCTGTAGGGACCAGTGGTGGTGCCGACCGGACGCCGGGTCGCGGTCTCGACCACGTCGCGATTCAGGAACACGATCCGGTCCTGGCCCGTGTCGCCCACGATGAGGTCGGCGCCGTTCCAGTCCAGACCGCGGGCCTGGTTGATGTATCCATCGCCGGTCCCTCGCGACGAGAGGGTGGCAACGAGACGCCCGCGGCGGTCGTACTTGGCCACCACGTCCCGGACCGCATCCGTGACGTAGACGTTCAACTGCTCGTCGGCCGTGAGGCCGTTCACTTCCACCCACTCCGTCGGCAGTCCGAACGACCCCAGCGGAGCGCCGCCGGCGAAGTAGAAGCGCCGGATCGCCCAACTCCGCTGCGTGGTCACCTGGGTCACGTACGTGGTGTCATAGACCACGCCGCCTCCGACCTCCGTCGTGTCGATGGTGACTCCCGTGGTGTCGATCCGGGTGCTCTCGTGCCGGTCGGACACGATGACGAAGGTAGAGTCGCCCTTGGCCACACAGAGGCGGGTCGGGTCCTCGAGGCCGGTGAAGGGCAGGATGAAACCGACCGGGGGCGGGGTCGGATCGGGCCGGTAGGTGAGGAAGACTTCGATCCGCCCCTTCGCGGAGTCGGCCTCGATGCCCCGGTTCTCCGTGATGACATACAGGTAGCTGCCCCGAATCGCGACATCGCTGGGGGCGTTCAGGTTCCAGCTCTTCTCATAGTGATAGCGGCCGGCGTCTGGGAGCGGCTCCGGCTCCGGCGTTGGGGGAAGCTCGAACTCCTGACCGCATCCGGCCACCGCCAGGACCAGGCCCAGCAGCAGGACCGCGCCTCGTGTCGGCATCGTGATGTTGCTCCTTCGTTCTCCCCGCGTCACAGCGCAAACCCCAGGCCTACGCGGTGCACTGCTTCCAGGTGTCCGCCTTCCGTCCAGGCATAGTCGAACGTTCCGCGGCGCTCGCCGAGACGCAGCAGGAGTCCCAACCCGGCGGAAAATCCCTGCTCATCGGCCGAAAAGTCGTATCCGATCCGAAGCGCGATGCCATCGCCGAAGTGGTATTCGAGTCCGCCCCGCAGCGTCTCGGCATTGTCGGCCTGATGCAGGATCACCGTGGCGGCGGTGAGGCGGTGCGGTCCCTGGATCCACGGGTCCGCGGACAGGCCGAGCTGGAACCGGGTCGGCGGGGAGAAGGCGGAGTAGGAGACCTTGCCGCCGGTGACATTGCTGCTGAAGTGATCGTGCGGGTTGAGGTCGGAGCCGAAGTCCGAGAGGGTCACCGAGAGACGGCTGTTCCGCCAGCCGATCTGGTAAAGGGAGCCCGCGTCCATCAGGACCCCCTGCAGCACCGGCCCGCCGATGTTGCCGCCCAGGTCCTCGCGCAGGTATTTGACGGAGATGCCAACGCCCAGCCGGTCGGTGAACGATCGCGCGAGAGACGCCGCCAGCAGGAGATCCGAGTAGCCGACCGTCCGGCCCGTGCCGGTCGGGTGGTACTCCGTTGTTTCATCGATTGTCGTGCCCAGCCAGACCGCGCCGGCGCCCAGGTGAATTCCCAATGAGGGGACCGGCGCGGAAACGGTGGCCAGGCCGATCTGCAGGTCGGCGGGCCACTGGATCACACCGATCTGGGCGGCTGCTCCGCGGGGTCCGTACAGAATGCCCGCGGGATTGACCAACACGGCCCCGGGCCCGTCCGCCAGCGACGTGTACGCGCCGCCGATGGCCGCCCCGCGCGCGTCCAGGCCGATCTTCAGAAAGGTCCCGCTGGAGGTGGCGACCCGCTGTCCTCCGAGGTCGGTCTGGGCGGACGCCGCCGTCGCACCGGCCAGGGCCAGGAGAAGGACGAGAAGGGCGCGCGCCACGCTCGCGCCCGCCGGGCGATATGGCTTCACGGCGTGCATCACAGGTCAACCCCCAGGCCGAGGCGGACGTTCCGCGGGGCCGAGCGCATCGATGGATCGGCGTATCTGGCCGCATACCAGGCGATCGTCGATGGCGACAGACCGGAGGTATAGACGTTCCAGAGGCTTCCTTTGCCCATCTGATACCGGTCCCCGCTGACCGGGTCGATGACGAGCACGGTGCGGTGGTTCGTGAGGTTCCACCCTTGCAGCGAGACCTCCCAGTGGTGGCCGGCGAAGCGGAACCCCTTGCGTAGCGATCCATTCAACGTCGTTTCCATCGGCCCGTTGCGGGAGTAGGCCGGACCGGTATCGGAGCCGAAGCGGTCCTGCGGAGTGTAGGCCCGGCCGGACATGATCAACCAATAGAGGTTCAAGGACAGCTCTTCCGGCAGCCGCACCCTGGCCAGGCGGGCGGTCCGATCGCCCTTCGCAATCTTGTAGTCGAACCAGACGGTGAGCTTGTGGGGCCGGTTCCACCACATGTACTCCTCGTCCAGGTTTGTCTCTCTCGCGTCGCCGCCGGTGGCCCGCACGAGCGCCAGGTTGTTCGGGTCGCTGCTCTTGCCCTTGACCAGCGCATAGGTGTAGGAGGCGTTCCACGAGATGCGTCCGCCGGCCTTGTTCTTCTTGAGTTCCACCTCGATCCCCCGGGACCGGGCGTAGTCGCGGTTGAAGTAGACGAAGTAGCTGCTGCGGGTGGTGGTCCGGTCCGCCAGGGTGATCGTGGCGCTGGTCGGGTAGTCATAGATGTCCTTGTAGAACATCGAGACCTTGAACGCCATGTCATGCCGGAAGGTGTGCCCCGCGCCCAGCTCGTACTGCACCGACACCTCGGGGTTCAGATTCGGGTTGCCGATGCGCGGGAACTCCTCGGCCGATTGGGAGCCGGACTTGGCATAGACGTAGAAGTAGGGGGGGCGCTGGGTGAAGTGTCCGTAGTTGAAGAAGAGGTTGTCCTTGTCGGTGATCGGATGGCTGACTTCGATGCGCGGGGAGAGGTGTCCCTTGTAACGGCGCCCGAAGAGGCTGTTGGTGTCCCGCTTCCACTCGGCGATCGTCTCATCGGTGGCGATGAGGCTGCGGCGTTCGCGGTACAGCCGTTCCACCTGCTCGCCGGGGAACCAGTAGTCGTAGCGGAGGCCCACCCCGGCCACCAGACCCTCGTACTCCATCCGATCCTGGACGTAGAGGGCACCGGTGTTGGGGGTGACCCGGAAGAGATCGAACTCCTTGCCCAGGGGCCGTTCCCGCGAGACGGTCGAGGCGTCCAGGCTCAGGTACTGGACCACCTCATACTGGGAGTGCAGACCCCAGCGTAGATCGTGGCGCTTCCACTTGCGGATCCAGTCGGAGTCCCCGCTCCAGGTCTTGGTCCAGCGGTCGCTGTAACTCGGCGCATCGCCCTCCGCGGCGATCCGGAAGTAAGGCTCGACCCGATCGAAGATCGCGCTGTCGGCCAGGGCATACTGGTCCCAGCGTTTTCCCGCCACGTCCTTGTGCGTCGAAGAGAAGTAGCGCGTGACCTTGAGCTGGTGGCTCAAGCCCGCCCCCAAAGCGCGATTCCAGGTGATCGACGCGCTGTTCTGGTCGTGGGTCGACGTGTAGTAGTGGTCGAAGGTGTCGCGCCAGCTCCAGGCGTAGTTCACCACGTTGCGGTTGACCGAGGCGACGTCGGAGTCGTCGAACCCCTGGTCGAAGGAGAGGCTCTTGTTGACGCCCACGCTGAACTTGTCCACCGCGGAGGCTTTCCAGGCGGTCTTCAATCCGAGCCGCCAGTCGTTGTTGGCGCGCGGGTAGAAGAACTCCCCGTAGGTCATGCTGCCCCCGGGCAATCCGTCCTCGTAGTTGGAGCGCAGGCGCCGCTTTCCGGGGAGGTCGTCGATTCCCGGGAGATAGCTGTTCCGCAGTTCCACTCCGAGGTTGACGTAGAAGGTCGGGCGCTCCTGGCCCCGACCACCCAGCGGCCGGAGCACGGGCTGCAGGATCCCGAGGGGTCCCCCCAACTCGAATTCGTAGAAGTCCTGCTGCTCATCGCCCCACAGCCGGTCGGTCGTGTAGCCGAGATAGCCGGCGTAGGCCTCGCCCCCTTCCTTCGTCTTGGCATCGACGACGCCCGAGAGCGCCTGTCCGTACTTGGCATCGAATCCGCCGGTGATGATGTTCACTTCGGCCATGGAGCGGGCGCTGACGCTGCTGCCCTTGGAGTCGCCGGAGATCAGGTCGCGCATCTGCACGCCGTCGATGATGAACAGGGTTTCCTCCGCACGGCCCCCGCGGATGTGAATCTGCTTGTTGTCCTTGGTCACTCCCGGTTGCTGCTCGACCACGCTCTCCAGGCTCGGTTCCAGGGTCATCGCCTTCAGCTCGTCGGCGTTGAACGAGCGGGTCGTGGATGCGCGCTTGACGTCCACCAGCGGCCGCTCGGCCACGACGATGACTTCCTTTTCCTCCCGCACCACCGTCTCGCGCAGCGCCACCGCCACGCGGACGGTGTCGCCCGCCAGCACGAGGACGGAGCGGAACTCAGGGTCATACCCCATGTAGCTCACTTGCAGGTTCTGCTCGCCGGGAGGCACCGCCCGAATGAGAAACGAACCGTCCTCTCGGGTGTTGGCGCCCAAGGTGGTCCCGGTCACCAGGACGTTGGCGTATGACAGTCCCCTGCCGGTCTTCTGGTTGGTGACCTGCCCGGCGATGGTGCCGGTGGTCTGTGCCCGCGCCGGGCCCGCGGCCGGCCCCAGACCGATCCACCCGCCGAGGAGGGCGAGTGGCACGGTTCGGATCAGGCGGTTCCACCGGGTCTGACGGAGGGGGAGGGAGTACCGTTCCGCGGGGCGCCGCGAGGGCATCTGCCGCGGAGGAGTCGCGCGTTGGATCATGGCGTCAGGCTTCGCTTCCTGGTCACGCCGGGTCGGCCGGCGGTGCCGCCGCGGCACGGAGCCACGGGGATCCCCAATCCCGGGCCAAGTGGATTGCCGCCCGGCCCGGGTGCGAACGGTGCGTACCGTAGCAGCCGGTCCCGGCTGTGGCAACCGCCGTCGCATCAAGTTGGATGATCGAGACCGGGGCGCGAGTCCGTCCGGCGCCCCGGTTCAGCGGCCCAGGTGATCCGGTCCGAATGCGCCCGGCAGGAGCTCGCGCACCGGCCGGCCCCCGCGGGGCTTTCTCGCGGTGCCCCACCAGACCCGCAACCGGGGCGCGAACTCGTGGAGGACCTGCAGGCAGGCGCCACACGGAGGTCCGGCATCTCCGTGTCCGTTCCGTCCCCCGCGCACCAGGAGGTCGGTGAAGCCCCGGTGTCCCGCCAGGAGGGCTCGCCAGATCACGATGCGCTCGGCGCAAGCGCCCGTTCCGCTGTGCCCCGCTTCGGGAATCTCCGGAGCGCCCGTCACGACCCCGCGGCGCGTCCGCAGGGCGGCGCCCCGGGGCCGGTTGCAGCCGAGCGACCGCGAGCGACGGCAGGCGGCGGTGGCGGTCTCTTCCAGCCCCGGAGGCGGAGCGCCGATCGAATCCCCTTCCTGGGCCGGCGCGCGCCGGATCACCCTTCGCACACCGACTCCAACGACGACGGCTCCCAGCCCGCCGGGCCACCCTCGATGAAGCGCCGGAACTCGTCGATGCGGGCGCGTACTCCGTCGCGCGTCGACTCCTGCATGATCCGGTTGCGGAGGGTCCGGATGCCGTAGACCTCCTTCAGGTATCCGGAGAGGAACTTCCGCATCACGTAGACGCCGCGCGGCTCTCCCTTCTCGGCGACAGAGATGTCCAGCAGGCTCAGATAGACCGATATCCGCTCCTCGAGACTCGGCGGACCCGGGTCGGGAAGCCCGTCGAGCACGGCGCGCGTGCGCTGGAACAGCCATGGGTTGCCCACCGCTCCGCGTCCGATCATGACGCCGTCGCAGCCGGTTTCGGCGAACATCCGGGCGGCGTCGGCAGGCTCGCGGACGTCGCCGTTGCCGAGCACGGGAATGCGCACCGCCTGCTTCACCCGCGTGATCCACGACCAGTTGGCCTGCCCCTTGAATCCCTGGTTGCGGGTCCGGGCGTGCAGGGTCAGGGCCGCGATTCCGGTATCCTCGAGCCTTCGCGCCAGGTCCTCGATGATGATCGACTGATCGTCCCAGCCGAGCCGGGTCTTCACCGTGACCGGGAGCGACACGGCCCGCACCACGGCGCGAGTGATCTCCACGAGAAGGTCGGGTTGCCGCAGGAGGCCGGCTCCGGCGCCCACGCCGTCCTTCTTGCAGGCGACCTTCTTGGCCGGACACCCGAAGTTGATGTCGATCAGGTCGGGCCCCACGGCCTCGGAGACACAGGCCGCCTCGACCAGCGCTTCGGCGCGGTTCCCGTATATCTGGATCCCCACCGGGTGTTCGTCCTCGGAGAGCGCGATCTTGGCCCGGGTCCGGGCGGCGGCCCGGATCAACCCCTCGGAGTTGACGAATTCGGTGTAGACCATGTCCGCGCCGTAGCGGCGGCAGAGCCGGCGGAACGGGCGTTCGGTGACATCCTCCATCGGGGCCAGGAGGAGTGGGCGCTCGAGACGGATGTTGCCGACTTGAAACATGTTTCAGCAGGATGCCGCCGGACGCAACCATCTGCGCCGGCACACCCTTCGGCCGTCTGCCCGGCGCGGTCTGGGCTTCGTCCGCAACCGCTTGGGAATCGTACGGATGTCACCGCCCGGTTGTCAACGCCGCGGCCTCGCGGCGGGCCGGCGGGACCATCCGGCCGCGGCCGGATGGGACCCGGGTTCCGGCGCTTGACGGGGTTGTGGAGAGTCGCAATGATGCGTACGAATTGGCCGATCACGATTCACCTCTGATCGCCGGGGCCGCCCCGCCGAGACATATTGGAGAGGAGACGAGCATGCGATCCGTCGTCAGCATGAGACTTGCCGGGCTCGCGGTCTTGATGGCCGCCGCATTCCTCGGGTTTGTTGCGGGATGTGGGGACGAAGACGGCACGACCCAGCCGCCGCCGACCAACGAGTTCTCCCCGCCGAAAAATCTCTCCGCGGTCAACGGCACCAACGAGGTGATCCTCCGCTGGACGGGGTCGGACGATGCGGGCGACTCCGACTTCAAGGGCTACTATATCTACCGTCACCTTTCGTCGATGGTCACCGCGACCGACGCGCAGCTCCTCACCTACCGGCGGAATGCGACGCCCCTCACGTCCACCACCTACACGGACGGCACGGCCTTGAACGGCACGAAGTACTACTATGCCGTGCGCGCGGTGCGCGGCTCGGACGAGTTGAGCGAGCCCACCGCCGAGTACCACACCGCCCCGCGGCGGGAGGGCGAGGACCCGATCGGCCTGGCGGAGTTCAGCTACGCCGGGCAGCCCAGCGGCCTGAACTGCGCTACGCCCGAGGCGTACGCCATGGAGAGCAGCGCTCCGGACAACCGTCTGCTGATTGACTGCTACCTCGGCACCCTGGGAGTCAACGACGAGATCGGCCAGACCCTCGCATTGAAGAGCCCGCACAAGGTGCTGAACAACAACCCGAACTGGTCAGCCCGGGTCGCCGAGCTCCTGCTGCTGGGCACCGGCCAGGCGGCCTGGGACCTGCCGGCGCCGCCGGACGCAGCCGTGTGGACCAGCCAGGTCGAGCTGGGCGCCGACCCGGTGGACAAGGTGATTGCGGTGCGGACACCCGGCGGCGTCGGAGTGCGCCACTACGCCAAGATCTGGATCCACACGGTGAGCGGCGATCCCGGCGAGCGGATCATCACCGCCACCGTGGCCTACCAGGAGATCGTCGACTACCCGCGGTTCGTCGCGACGCGCTAGCGGCCCGCCGCGAGGCCGGAGCCGAACGCCCCGTGGTCGTTTCCGGTCGCGGTGACGGCCCCAAGCGGCGTGCCGCAGCGGAGATCGGCCGCGGAGGGTAAGAGCCGGGGCCCGGTGGAGAGGTGTTCACCCTGTCTCTCCAGCGGGCCCGGGTGCCCCTTGTGGCCACGGAAGACGGTCTGCTAGGCTTCGAGGCGGCCTGACCCGGTGGCCGCGCGCATGCCGGCTCCCGGCGGGCCGAGGGAGGATCCTTGTCGACGATCTCGGAAATTCGGGCCTTGGTCTCGCTTCTCGCGGATGAGAACCCGCGCATCACGGACATGGTGTGGGAGCGCCTCAGCGGAATGGGGGCCGACGCCCTGCCCGCGCTGCGCGCTGCCTGCGAGGACACCGATCCGGTGCTGCGCCTGCGCGCCCGCCACGCGCTGGACATTCTGGCCTTCGAGCAACTCGAAGCGGACCTTCGCGCCATCGCCGATGCCGACGACGCCTCCTTCTCCCTCGAGCGGGCGTTTCATGCCCTCGATCAGGTCGAGTATCCGGACCTTCCGCCGGAACGGATCCGCCGCCCGCTCGACGCCCTGGCGGAACGGATTCGCCCGCGCCTGGCGGGGAAGCGGCGGCCGGCCGATCGCCTGGAGGAACTGCACCAGGTCCTGCATCGCGAGCTGCGCTTCGCGCCGGTCTCCCGGGCCGCTTCCGATCCGGAGGCATTCTTCCTCCACCGGGTGCTGGAGCGTCGGGCGGGCGCGCCGGTGTTGCTGGCGGCGGTCTACCTGCTGGTCGCTCGCCGTCTCGGCCTGCCGCTGACGGCGGTGAGCCTCCCGAGCCACATCCTGTTGCGCCTGGATGGCGGCGAGACCGAGGTCTTCCTCGATCCGGCCCGCGGCGGGACGCCGTTCGGCCGCCGGGAGTGTATGCAGACCTATCTGCGCGACTACTTTCCGCGTGACACCTATGTGCACACCGCGAGCGGGCGGGATCTGGTCATCCGGGGGGTGCGGGGACTGATGCTGCTCTATGCCCGGATGCAGGACCGCATGCGATCCCGACGGCTCGGCCGCGTGCTCGAAATCCTGCAGGCGCGCGAGCGGGCGCGGTAGGCTTCTCCGCAAGTCGATCTCGCACGCGTTCCTCTTCTGACATCTCTGCACAATTGAAGCGCGGCGACACCGACTACCTCACGGGTGTCGTCGGGCGAACGGTGCCTCCGCGGGAACGGCTCGGGCCCGAGATCGCCGGATCGTTTGCCCTCGCCTCGGGTGCGCTCGCGCGAAGTCCTGCCGTGCAATCGGCTCCGTCGTACCCGCGCGGCGCACACGTCCCGCGGAGGCACCGTTCGCCCTCCCATCGCCCGATTGCGGCAAGGCGGCGGTTCACACGCCCCGCTTCGGGGATGGCCAACGCCTCGGGGCCTTGGCCGTGCAGACCGATGCGGTGGGCCAATGGTACCGAGTGATCCGGCACGCCTTCCCGGCAGCAGGTGCAATCCGGCAAGGCTTCGGATGACCCTGCGCATGGCCCAACCACCGCCGATCGCGGAAGCAACGAACTTGATGCGGTGCGGCCAATCGGATATGCTCTGCGACGTGAGACGGAAGGAGGTGATCGGTCGCTCGAGATTGACCTCTGGGAATGGTTGCATGTGAAGGGGCCTCTGTGCCAGCCGACGGGTTCTTGCCCAACGAAGAGGAGGAGCCGTACCGTGACCACTCGAACCGTCCTGCTGTGCTTGATCCTTCTGAGTCTCTCGCCGTGTAACAGCATGGGGGGGGCGAACTTAGGTGGTTGTCTGATTCTTCACGCTGATCCGTTGGTCTACACGAGTGACATCCAATCCTACTGTGGGCTATCCGGCCTGGACTCCTGCGCCGCCGCGGTGTCCAGCGTCCCCTGGGATCCCGAGAGTCCGGTGGTTTTCTATGCGATCGCGGCCTTCCCCGTGTCACGGCCTCGGCTCAAGGCGGTCACGTTTGCCGTCGATTACGACTCTACCAAGTTCGTGCTGCTAGGCAGAGGGTCCTGCGCCGATTTCGAGATCAGTGACACCGGCTGGCCCGGTCCGGGCAAGGGAACGAGCCTGACCTGGTCGGTGGCGCAGACGAGCCGGCTGCGCGAGATTTACTGGTTCGCGGGCTACGGCTACTCCGAACTGGAGGAGGATTCCACGACCTTCAGCCTCCTGCCGCACCCCCAGCAAGGAGGCGTGTTCGTCGATGACTCCTTTCCTGCCGCGGTCGACACGATCGCGGGCTATGGCGTGCTCGGCTTCGGGCAGCCCGGCGCCACGCCCTGCCCGATCTGGACTCCCGACCCCAGCGGTTCATACGACCCCCCGCCCGCCGACGAGGTCAGCGTCCAGTTCGCCGATAGCACGCTCAGCCTCCCACCGGAGAGCCGCGGAGAGGTTCCGCTCTCCTTTGTGACCACGGCCTACCCGGGGCTCCTCGACACCCTGGAGACGCTCGGCGCTGTAGGCATTCGGAGATTCTTCCCGGAGAGGACCCGCGCCGACACGCTCGGGCTGGACATCTTCGGCAATCCCGTTCGTCTCCTCGATCTTACCGGGTACTACGTTGTGACGTTCTCCGATGAATCGAACGCCATTGCGGCCGTATCCACGCTCGCGCTCAACGGCCATGTCCTTTCCGTCGAGCACATTCCGGCCGGCATACCCGTCTCAGCAGACACCTACTGGGACTACTGGCCGTGCCAGCCGGTGCACCACAACGCCGAGTGGTTCCTGGACAACCAAGGGATCATGACCGGATATGGAAATTGTCAGGACGCCACGGCCGGATCCGACATTGGTCTCTTCCACAACGACGTCTGGTGGCCGCTGCCGGAATCCTATGGGCGCCAGATCACGATTGCCTGTGTCGACGTCGGGGTTCGCGACGACCACGGGGATCTGGAGGTCGTGAACAAGTACCTGCCGCTGTCGCAAAGGCGACTCATCGAGAGCTATCCCGAGACTTCGGACTTCTGCGGAGCCCACGGGACCCGGATGGCCGGATATGCGGCTGCCACTGCCGACAACGAGATCGGCATCGCCGGGGTCTGCTCATACTGCAACATCCTGGACCTCTACTCTCCAAACGCATACGAAGACTACTGTAGTCAACCGGAGGCCAGTCGTCAGTGCGAATCGGTCTACCTCGCCGATGCCGCGACGCACATTGACAATTCCGCGTTGGTGGACGCCTGCCCCTTTGTCTACAACCTGGAGTTTGCCGGCGCGTCCGCCTCCGAGATCGCCCCGTGTACCGAAGCCCTGTACAAGGCGATCTGGAACCGGTACAAGACAGGGCAAGTCTCCATTGCGCCATCGAGCGACAAGAATACCGTCGCGCCGATACGAGTCGGACCGGCCGACGTCCCGTTTGTTCTTGGGGTTGGCGGCTCCACCTGGGATGATCGATTCTGGGCCCGCCAGACTTCCTGCAGTGTGAAAGACACATTGCCCGTGTTCGCGCAGCCCGGAACGGGAGTCGGCCCGGGTGTCGTGTCCATATGTGCGCCCGCCAGCGGGACGATGGTTGGCTTGCACTATGTCCCGAACGCCGCCTGCGATTCTGTCTTCTACACCAGCGGAGAAGGCCAGTGCTCGAGTGCTTGCGCCCTCGTGGCCGGAGTCGCCGGGTACCTACAGGAGGCGGCGAACCTCTTGGAGCCATGCGGCATGTGGCTCACGAGCGACGATCTGATGGGGATCATCGAGGCCTCCGCCCGTCCCTTCCGCGAGAGTCCGCTGATCACCACGGACTGCGCAGTGTGCACTCGGGATATGTTCGGCCCGGGGATCGTAGATGTGGGCAGCGCCATCGAACTGGTCCGCATGCGGTGGTCCGGGCATTGGTACGAGCGGACGGCCAAGAAGGGAGATCCCTATGTCCTCAGTTGGCAACGCCAGGACCGGATCGTCCGCCCTGAGACCTTCTACTACATGATCTCGACGATTACCGCGGAGGTCCAGCTCTCGCAGTGCGACGACCCCGAGCTGCCTCCGTTCTGCGCCTGGGTACGCCGGATTCCGTCTCGGTCATACGAAGAGTACTTCGACTGGCTACCTACCAGTCAACCCCCACCAAATCAAGGTCACGGTCGCGCCAACTGGGACATGGCCGCGGAAGGGATCACCGGGTGCTCCATGGGATTGATCGATCAGGCGACGGGCATCGTGCGCATCACCGCATGCACATACGGCAGGCGGCTTCCGAGCGACCCCCCCGATGTGTATGAGTGGGTCAACGGCCTGGAGCCGGACAGCCTGCAGATGAAGTATGTCTGCGCCGTGTCCGGCACCGCGGGAGTGGACGAACCCAGCATCACGGAGTCACTCGTGGACTGGAAGGTGCTTCGCGTACGCGCCGACTCCGGAGACCAGTGGTCCATCCAGTATCGTGCGGGAACGGTACCCCAGGCAGAGCTGGTGGTGTTCGATACGGTGGGCCGGCAGCGGGCGCGCGTTCGGCCGCTGGACACCTCGCCCGGCGTGCACGAAGTCCGCTGGCGAGCGGCCTCGGAAGATGGCCGGGCGCTTCCCTCGGGGGTGTACTTCGTTCGACCCCACGACGGTCCGGCGAACCGGTCCGCCAAGGTCATTCACATCCACTGAGAGGTGCAGCATGAAACGCAGGTCTCACGTATTCATCGCACTGGCACTGCTGCCTCTTGGGGTCACGTTTCCCGCGTTCGCGACAACCTGGGTCGTGGAGCACGATCCCGCGCAGCCGACGGACCAGATCGGGGCCGTGGTGGCAGGCGCCGCCTCGGGCGACACGATCCTGATCGGACCCGGCCGATACTTCGAGCACATTCCACTGCCGGATGATGTCGCCCTCAACCTCATCGGCATCGACGGTGCGGCGGCGACGATTCTGGACGGGAGCGTGCCGATCGCGGGGAGAGAGGGGAGCATCCTGTACGTGTCGCTGGCCCGGCGGGCGGGGGATCTTGTCCTTCAGGGGCTGTCCCTGGTGAACGGCACGGGCAACAGCCTGCCCGGATGGATCGCCGGGGGCGGCGGTGCATTATACTGGGCGAGCGGCATGAAGACGCTGACGGTGCGCGGCTGTCACTTTGAGAACAACCGGGCTGCGTTGCCTGGTGGCTACTGGAACGGAGGTGCGATTCGGGTGTGGGACTGTCGTCAGTCGCTGATCGAGGACTGCTCCTTTCGCGGAAACGTGTGCGGGCACGAGGGATCCGGAGAGAACGGGGAAGATCTCTGGCTGAAAGCCGGCTATGGTCCCGGTGCCACCACCCACACCATCCGGCGCTGCCGTTTCGACATCGTCGGTCCGCCATTCTCGTCCGGCGCCGCGGTCTGGGCGAGCGGGCAGTCGTTGCTTGTGGAGGACTGTTCGTTCGAGAGTGATGCTTCCGCGGCCGACCAGCTATGGGCCATCACCTCCGAGGCTACGGACAACGAGATTCGGAGCAACACGTTCATTGCGCGCGGCGGCTATAGCGGCACGGGTGTCGGTGTGGTTGGTCCCTACTTCGAATGGGCGAACTGCACCATGACCGGCAATCGCTTCTGGGCAGAAGCAACGCCACCCTGGTCCATGGTTGGTCTGCGGGCCCGGACGGTCATGGAGGACAACTGCTTCGTCCGCACGGGCGTAAAGGTCAGTACGGAGGCGGAGTGCCGCGAGGTGGACCTCGCACGAAACGTCTTTTACCAGAGTCCGGTGCTGATCAATGCCCTGGGCGCCAGCACCATCTCCTGCTGCGTTACCTGGCCGGATACGTTGGAGATCAGCCAGCGGTGCCCGGTGCCGGTGGTTGACCACGTGCTCCTTGCCGATCCGCTCTTCTGCGAGGACAGCCCGGAGTCCTTCACCGTCGCCGCCAACAGCCCCTGTCTCGGCCACCCGGAGCTGCCCGGGTGCGGCGTCATCGGCGGCGTCTCGGCGGGTTGTCCCGGCACCGCGGTAGAGGTGCGGAGCTGGGGAAGCATCAAGCGGCGGTTCCGGTAGGCGACACATCGCGGTCGGCCCCTGCTCCCGGCCCCCGAGGAGCGGGCCATCCCCGAAACGGGGCGTGTGAGCCGTTGCCTTGCCGCAACTGGGCGATGGGAGGGCGGACGGTGCCGGCGCGGGACGTGTGCGCCGCGCGGGTACTACGGAGCCGATCGCACGGCAAAACCTCGCGCGAGCGGTAAGCGATCCGCGAACGGAGTCGCCGGGTAGCGGCTCAGTGGCTCAGGTCTTGC
>CAYYQN010000020.1:0-6274 GCA_964473865.1 uncultured bacterium
GCGCCGCGTTTGCGAACGGGACGGTGACTTGGCAGCGGACCTCTCTCCGGACGAAGCGAGAGATGCCCCGCACCACGGAGCCGACTCCACCAAGTCCGTGCCCGCCAGAGTCTCCTGGTCGCGGTGCGCGGTCCCGGTACCCGTTCCCGATGCCCGGCCCCGCGGGAATGAACCGGACCGCGGAAGGAGGTTGCCATGCCGGCCGCCAAATTGAAGGAGTTCTTGGATTCCCAAGGAATCCGTTATGTGTCGATCAGCCATTCGATCGCCTACACGGCCCAGGAGATCGCCGCTTCCGCCCATGTCCGTGGCAAGGAGATGGCGAAGACGGTCATCGTGCGGATCGATAACAAGCTCGCCATGGCCGTGCTCCCGGCATCGCCCAAGGTGGATCTGAACCTTCTCCGGCAGGCGGCAGGTGCCCGGCAAGCGGAGATCGCCGCCGAGAAGGACTTCCGTGAGGCGTTTCCCGGTTGCGAGCTGGGGGCGATGCCGCCGTTCGGGAACCTGTATGGAATGGTGGTCTACGTGGACCCCAGTCTGAGCAAGGACAAGGAGATCGCCTTCAACGCGGGGACCCATCACGAGCTGATCCGCATGGAGTATGGCGACTTCGAAAAACTGGTGAGACCTCAGGTCGTCGCCCTCGCCCGCACGAACTGACGGCCGAAGGATCACCCGGGATGCTTCGGAGGCGCTCCGCGCGGGCGGTCCGAAGGCGGGCCCGGGACGCAACGTGGCCTTCACAGTTGCTGGCCGGGCCGAGCGTCGGAGAGCCCGAGAACGTGGATCCGCAAGCGGTGCCGTGAGGATCGCCACGCGGTCAAGGCAGTGGTCCTGAGATGAGTCAGGCCAGAAATGGTGGGAGGCAGCCGGGGCCCGCGGGCCCGGATGCTTGCGGCGCGCCCCTCACAAGGCGGCGAGCCGCTTCCGGGCGTCGATGGGCTCCGGGTGCGCGGGATCGGCGTCTTTCCAGTAGTCCAGGAACTTCCGATACCGGGCCCGAGCGCCCGCCCGGTCTCCCTTGTCCTCCAGCACACGGCCGAAGCGGTAGTGGTAGAGCGGATGGATCAGGTAGCGGGGGTCTTCTCCAGGCGCAACGCTTGTGAGCTTCACGTACTCCGCGGCGGCTCGATCCAGATCTCCCTTCCTCCAATAGGCGCGCGCCAGGACGTCCCGGAGGAAAGGTTGATTGTTGCTGGCGACCTGTGCGATGCCGGAGATCATGAATCGCGGCCAGACCATCCCTTCGCCGATACTGATCGCATCGCCGACCGCACCCGAGGCCAAGGCGAGCTCGGCGGACAGCAGCCGGAGGCGAACCGTCCGAAATTCCCGGTCGCTCGGATTCAGGGGCGGGAGAAGCTCATCCATTTGCCGTAGGTTCTCGCGCGCCGCGTCCAGGTGGCCCTGACGGAAGTCCACCCAGGCTTGCAGAAACTTCAGATCGGCCCGGCCCGCGGCGCGAACCGAAGGATCCTGCCGTTGCATCCAGTCGACATAGCCCCGGAAGGCGTCGCCGGCGCGTACGAAGTCCCCGCGATCCGCGTAGATGAACCCGGTGATCCAGTTGGTCGCAGACACGAAGTAGTCCTCGCCGGACTGCCGAGCCTGCGCCTCGACCGACTGATAGTTGGCCAGCGATCGATCCCAGCGCCCGAGGAGGTAGTCGTAGTAGGCTTCGATCCACGCCGCCCCCAGACGCATGCCGGGGGAGGGTGCGCGGCGTGCAAACTCGACCAGGCAGCGCCCGACCTCGGTGTAGTTCTCCTGTAGTGCGTACGCATAGGCCATGTTCACCCACGAGGTGAAGAACTCCGGCTTGCGCGCGACCAGGGCGCGGTATGTCGCCACGGATTCGTCCAGGCGCCCCATGGCCAGGTACAGCTCGGCCACCGAGTCCTGCGGGTTGGGGTCGTCCGGGTTGAGGGCTGCGTACTTCTCAAAGCAGGAGATGGCTTCGGCGAACTCACCCAGACTCGAATGGTCGTAGGCCGTCAGGTTGAGGGCCGGGCCAAACTCCGGGTCGAGGGTTAGAGCTTTCTGCAGCGCGTCGAGGGCTTCGCGGTACATCTCCCGGTTGTGATAGTACCGGCCCAGGTCATAGTAGGCCACTTTCTCCGCCGGATAATCTCTGATGAGATCGCTCAAGACTCGGAACTGCCTGTCGGGGTCCTTCTCGATCACGCCGGCGTACTGAGCCTCGATATAGCGCCGCTCCTTGTCGGTGGCCTTGTCCGAGAATCTCCGGGCTCGTTCCAGGGCGGCGTCTCGCGCCTTGAAATCCCGGAGCGAGTCCCGGGTGCGAGAGAGATAGAGCCAGGCTACCGCGAACGTGGAATCGATCTCGACCGCTCTCCCGAGCGACTTCTCGGCGTCGGCGAATAGCCAGCGGTAGTACTCATCCTGTCCGCGCCGGAAGAGGTTGTAGGCGCCGAGGGAGTTCGTGGTGAGGTCGACCACTCGCGGCGGCGGCTTCGCGATCTTGAGAGCGGGGACGCCGATACCTCGGGAGACCGCGTGGCTGACCTCATCGATCTGCGTCTTCAGAATGCTGGCCGGACCCTCGCCCCGGGACTGGGCGGTCCGGAGCGGCTGCCCGGTGGCGACGTCCAGCACCTTGACATCAGTCACAAAGGTGTTCCCGGCCTTGGTGTAGAACCCGACGGCCAGGGCGTCGATTCGCTCCTGCCGGCAGATGGCGAAGCCGGTCTCCTCGTCCAGCAACGCAGACTCGTCCCGGCCCGACTGCCGCAGAAGGTCCTTGAGCCGCTGCATGGTCGTGACCTGGAAGCGCCCGGACTGCTCGAGGCTCGTGATGAGAAGATTCGGGATCGTCTCCTGGAGGTAGTCAAAGGCCCGATCGCCGGTCTGATTCCGGAACCCAAGCACGACGATCGAGGGCCGCGCCGAGGCCGGACGGGGCCGGAACTGCCAGATCGCGAACGCGCCGATCGCAGCCAGGGCGAGAAGGCCGGGGATCCAGATCTTCCTCGCAGGCACACGTAGCGTAAGCTGCTTCGAGGTTGAGGACTCGCGCAGCGGCAGCGGCGATGGCGTGGGGAGGGCTTCCTGGATCTTCGCCAGATCGGCGGCCAGGTCCCTCGCGCTCTGATAGCGCATTTCCCCGGTCTTGTGCAGGCAGCGCAGGATGACCTGCCTCAAAAACTCCGGTATCTGCGGATTGATCTTCCGGGGATCCGGGACCGGCTCCGTCTTGTGCCGGATCGCCATCGCCACCGCCGTGTCCCCTTCGAACGGCAGGCGGCCGGTCAGCATCTCGAACAGTACGATCCCGAGCGAGTAGATGTCAGCGGGCGGTCCCGCTTCCTTACCCTCCGACTGTTCGGGGGACATGTAGGCGGGGGTCCCGATCATGGTCTTGGCGCCCGAACCACGTTTACCCTTGGTGGCGCGGGCGAGCCCGAAGTCCATGATCCGGGCGTTGCCCTCCCGGTCGATCATGATGTTCTGCGGCTTGAGATCCCGGTGGATCACGCCGGCGCGGTGCGCCTCCTCCAATCCGTCGCAGATCTGCCGGGCGATGGCGACTGCCTTGGGGAGCGGGAGGGCGCCGATCCGGTGGATGAGGCTCTTCAGGTCCTCGCCGGACACGTACTCCATGGTGATGTAGTAGGTGTCCTGCTCGCGGCCGAGATCGTGCATCCGGCAGACGTTGCGATGAGAGATCGTCCGGGCAAGCTTCAGTTCGTCGCGGAACCGCTCGATGCTGGCGGCATCGCCGGCGATTTCCGGCCGGATGAGCTTGAGGGCGAGCTTCTCGCGAACCTCGGTGTCGTAGACCTTGTAGACGCGGCCCATGCCGCCCCGGCCGAGATCCTCGATGACCTGGTAGCGACCGGCGAAGACGAGGCCGGCCCGAAGCTCAGGCCCGGGAGGCCCGGGAAGCGCCTCGGTGTCGCCGGCCGGTGGGGGGGCCGGCGGAGAATCCGCAGTGGGGGGGGACCCCGCCGCCAGCGGAGAGTGTGCGGTCGCCGGCAAATCTGCGGAGGCGGGATGATCCGCAGCGGGCGGCAATACGGCGCCGCAGGCGCTGCAGTAGCACGCATCTTCGCTGTTCTTCGCCGCACACCTGGGACAGCGCACTGCTGGTCTCCTCCGGGGGGAGGGTGGCAGGCCGGCGATCGACTCGCAAGTGCCTCCCGGCGCCAGGGCCGGAGTTTTCCAGCGACCCGCCGGGATGCCGGCGGGCGCCGGCGATCACGCTTGCCGGGCGAACGGCAACCGGAACGAGACTGCCAACCCGCCGCGCGCCCCGCGCTCCGCCCGGACGCGTCCGCCGTGGGCTTCCACCGCCCGCTTCACGATTCCGAGCCCCAGGCCGACGGAGCCGGTCTTGCGCGAGCGGGAGGGATCGACGCGATAGAAAGGCTCGAAGATCCGGGTCAGGTGCGCTTCCGGGACGCCGGGCCCTTCGTCGTCCACCGAGACCTCGACATCGCCGGCGACGCGGCGGGAGGCCAGGACCACCGCGCCCCGGCCGGCGTGGCGGACGGCGTTCTCGAAGAGGTTGCCCAGGACTCGCACCCCGAGCGCGGGATCGATCACGATCGTCCGGGCGTCGTCGGCGATCCGGACCTCGAGGGCCATTCCCGCGCGATCGGCCTCTTCCGCAATGCGAGCCCAGGCTTGCCGCGCGAGCGCATCCAAGGGGATCTCGCGAGGCTCGATGGGTGCGGCGTCGAAGTCGAGGCGGCTCGCCACCAGCAGCTCCTCGACCAGCGAATCGACCGCGTCCACGTCGGACTCGAGGTCTTCCAGGCGCTCCCGCGGCGCGCCCCCCTCGCGCAAGAGCTCGAGCGACATCTTCATCCTGGCCAGAGGGGAGCGGAGTTCGTGGGAGACCCCGGCGAGAAGCTCCTTTTGCCCCCTGACCATCTCCTGGACTTGATCCGCCATGGCGTTGAAGCTCTGCCCCATGGCGGCCACTTCGTCCCGGCCGCCGGCGTTGACTCGATGCTCCAGATCGCCGGAGGCGATCCGGTCCATGGAGCGGCTCATGCGCCGGATGGGGCGGGTGAGATACAGGGAGAGAAGGACGATTCCGACCAGGCCAGTCAGACCGATCGCGAGGAGGCCGTGGAGAAATGCCTGATGAGACTCTCGTGAGTGGTACCTCCTCGCCGTCTCCAGCGTGGCCACGGTTCGTCCTTGCGCCAGCACCGGGACCCGCGCCAGAAGCCCCGGCGGGCCTCCAATCTGGCAGGTGCGCCCCTCGATCTCGACCGTGCGCCAAGGAAGATGCTTCGGGAGCGCGTGCCCCAGACGTCCGGCCAGGACCCGGCCGGTCGGATCGAGGACCGCGAGCCAGGTTCCCTCCTCGTTCTCAATGGACCGGAGGAAGTCCCGGCAGGCGGGATTGTCAAACCGGCCTTCCGGACAGAGCTCCTCCAGCTTCTTTGCCACGAGCACCGCCTCCCGGGTGCGGGCGATGTCGATCTCCTGCATCACTTCTCCGCCCATGATTCGGCTGAAGAGGTGCAGAGACGCCGCCAGGAGGAGAGTCATGAGAAGCGCGAAGAGAACGGCAATGCGGGCGGTCAGCCAGAAGAGCCTCACGACTCCTCCTGGGGACGGACAAACTGGTAGCCAACTCCGCGGACCGTCTTCAGAAGGACGGGGTGGCGCGGATCGGGCTCGATCTTCTGCCGGATCCGGCTCACCTGGACGTCGATCGACCGGTCGAACGCGGACGAGTCCGTGCCATGCAGGCGCTGCATGATCTGGTCGCGGGTCAGGACGCGGCCCGCGCTCGCGGCCAGGATGTAGAGGAGGTCGAACTCGCCGGTGGTCAGATCAAGCTCGTTTCCTTTCAGGGTCGCGCTGCGCGTGCCGGGATCGAGGAGGAGGCCTTCAACCCGGATGGATTCCTGCGCCGCGCCGGCCGGCTCCCCGCGGGTCCGCCGCAAAATGGCGCGAATTCGCGCCAGAAGTTCCCGCGGGCTGAACGGTTTGGGCAGGTAGTCATCCGCGCCCAGCTCCAGTCCCACGATGCGGTCCGCCTCGTCGCCCCGGGCCGTGAGCATGAGGACCGGCACGCTTCCTCCCTGTCGGATCCGGCGGCACACCTCAAGGCCGTCCATTCGTGGGAGCATGAGGTCGAGGATGACGAGGTCCGGATCCGAGGCGCGGAGAGCCGCCAGCCCGCCCGGGCCGTCGCCGGCTCCCTCCACCTCGAACCCGTGCGGTCGGAGATACTCCCGCACCAGGGAGACGAGCTTCTCGTCGTCGTCCACCATGAGAATCCGATGTA
>CAYYQN010000020.1:6374-24222 GCA_964473865.1 uncultured bacterium
CTGGTGGAGCTTGGTCAGCTCCTCCTTCAGGAGCGCCCTCTGGTTCGGGTCCAGGCTGTTCACGAAGTCGACCAGCTCGCCGGAGACGTTGTAGGCCACCTGGCGGAACTGCTCCAGGTGGGAGTCGATTCGGCTCCGTACGTCCGCCCGATCGAGGGTCCCGTCGCCGATGCGGGCCAGGATCTCGTCCGCCTCTGTGCGCATGCGCTCATGCTCGCGAAGCTGATCCTCCATGATGGCGTGAGCCCGGTCGACGTGAACCCGCTGCTCGGGGGTGAGGTCGAGCCGGTCGAGGATGGCCTCGACCTTCGCGTGCATCTCCGCGGGCCCCCCGGGTCCTCCGTGCAGGCGGCCCAGCATCCCGCCGGGGTGTCCGTTGGCCATCACCGCTACCGACCCGATCCCGAGCGCCGCAATCGCGATCAGCGCCGGGATCCACGCTGCCTTTCTCCGATTCATCGCATCCTCCGATCTTCTGTGCGTCGCCGGAAGTCGATCCGACGCCTTCGTGGCGGGCGATCGCTCCCGGCACCTGCAACGAGGATCGTCCGCGCAGGTGTCGGGGGGATTTCGCTCAGGCAACGGCGCGCAAGGATTGGTAACGGAGTGTTACGGCGCGGCCGAAGTTGACTTCGCCGCGGCGGCGGCCTACGTTCGCTCCAGCGGCGTCTCTGTGAAGGTTGGGCATGGCGTTTCGACTGCCGCAGGCATGGAGGCCGGCGCGCCTCGGAGAACAAGGCAATGCGACGCTGGCTGGGGATCCCGGGATGGGCGGTGCGGCTGGGCGGCAACCGCGCCTCCCGGGAGGAGCGATTCGCCTCCGGCACGCGAAGCGTTCCTCGGGGTGTCTGCGTCGTCCTCGCTCTTTCTGCCCTCAGCCTGTTGCCTTCACGGGCCGCCGGCCAGCAACCTATCGCGCTCACGCCTTCGCTTGGACTCGAGATCGACCGCGCCCGCCGAGATGAGTACGGCCTCTTCCCAGCCGTGGATGGCTTTGTGCGCGGGCGCATCCTCACCACGTCGCGTGCGGATCGCTTTCGCCTCGAGATCGACGCCGAGCGCGACGGGCGGCCGGTTCGCACCCACGCCGCGGTTCCGGGTGCAGAGGTCGAGCGGGCCCGGCTCCGCTGCCGCCTGGTGGAAGAGGCCCAGGCTGGAAGCGCCATGGCTTCGCTGACCTCGGAAGCCGATTGCCTGCGCCGGCTGGCCATTCGTTTCGGCGCGGCCGGGCGAACCGATCTCTCGCTGGCCCTGGCGGAGGAGTTGTCGGAGCGGTACCCGGAGTCGCCCGAGGCCGGATGGGCGGCCGAGTGGCAGCCGGCGCTGCGGGATCTGCGGGCCGGCGGTTCTCTCTTCGGATCGGCGGGCCGTCTCGATCAAGGCGGCCGCACTGAGCTTCTCATCTTCAGCGGCTACTACGGAGTCTGGCTCGGGGTCGCGACTCCGATCGCGCTGGATGCCACCTCTCTGCAATCGGTGGCGGCTGGACTCCTGCTGGGCGGCTCCGGATCGATGGCGATCACCCACGCTCTGAGCCGCAACGCCCCGATGAGTCGGGGGCGGGCCTCCGTGATCTCGCTCGGCGGACACCTGGGAACCTGGCAGGGTCTCGGTTGGGCGGGAATCGCGGATGCCGAGGGCCATGATGTCGTGGGCGTGGGGGTGCTGGCCGGGCTGGCCGGCATCGGCAGCGCGGTCGCCTTGACGCACCGAGTAGAGTTTCGCGAAGGGCCGGCGGAGCTGATCCACGCCGGGATGCTCTGGGGCGGTTGGCTGGGGCTTGTCGCGTCGCTAGCGACCGCGCCGGACGATGGCGATCGCGAGGGGGACGACATCCTGCACGTGTTGCTTGTGACCAGCGACGCGGGGGTGCTGGCCACGGCGCTCCTCGGCCACGACCTGCCGGTGAGCCGCCCGCGAGTCCGGCTGGTCTCCCTCGCAGGAGTGCTCGGCGCCACTGCCGGCGGCGGGCTGGCCGCGTTGGCCAAGGTGGACGACAGTCGCACTGCGATCGCGGCTGTCGGGTTCGCCAGCCTCATGGGCCTGGTTGTGGGCGCCCGGCTCACCGCCGACTACGACCGCGGGCGCGAGTCCTCCGCATTCGAGTCCCGGGCGCCGTCCTTTGACGAATCGGCCGGAGCGGTGGGCGCAGGTGGGTGGGTTGAGGAGAGTCCGGCGCTTCGGGTCCAGTTCGACCCGGATCGGGCGCCTCGGGGTCGGCGGTCCGCGCGGATCAGCCCGCTCGGTCCTGACCCAATCCTGCGCGTCGCTCTGCGCTGGGAGTTCTGAGCTTCCCGCTCTTCCGCGGCTCATTCTCCCGGGCTCTCTCGCCACTCGGGCTCATCCGTTGGCGCCGGAAAGGGAACCCCCGAAGACCTTTCTGCGCGCGTGGTCGACAAGATTGGCCACGGCGGGATTGCGGAACTGGCGTTGAGCGGAGACGACGAAGATCTGTTCGCGGAGTCCCTCGACCGGCCCGACCCGCAGAACGCCGGCCTGGGCGCGGACGTCGCGTTCGACGACGGACGGCACGGCGAAGATCCCGTTCCCGGCGTGACCGGAGACCGTGATGAGCGCGGTATCGTCGAACGTAGCCACCACCAGGGGTTTGATCTCGCAGCGCTCGAACCACTCCTCAAGTCCCCGGCGCAGGGCAGTGACGCGGCCGGGCAGGATAAAGGGGGCGCCATTCAGGCCCTTCGGGAATCGCCGCCGGTACCGGTTCGCGAGCTCCGGCGTCGCCATCAGGACCACCCCCGAATCTCCGAGCAGACGGCTGAAGAGGCGCATCCCTTCGCGGGGTCCCGGCGGGGAATCGAGGATCAGGATATCCAGTTCCCCCGCGATCAGAGCAAGCAGGAGCTTGTCGGAGTTGTCCTCGCGAACTACGACGTGAACACGACCACGGGGCGTCAACAACGGCTGAATCAGTCTTTGGGCGAGCGTCTTCGCCACGACATCGGCAAGCCCGATGGTAAGGCGGCCCGGGCGCTCACTCGGGCGGCAGCGGACAGCGTCCATCAGATCCGCCCCGAGCGTGAAGATCTCCTCGGCGAAGGGCAGGACCAGGCGACCCAGCTCAGTCAGCTGCAGGCGCCGTCCCACTCTCTCGAACAGCGGTCCCCCCAGAGAGGCTTCCAGGGTGCGGATCTGTCCGCTCAGTGTCGACTGGGTGAGATGCAGCCGAGCGGCCGCCTTGGAGACGCCTCCCTCGCGGGCGACGAGCCAGAAGTAAAGAAGGTGGTCATAGTTCATTCGCTCCATGGCTTCACGTTACATCGATTCAGCCGATCGATCCAGAGCGAATAATCGAATTGTCCTAATCGTCCCGGGCTGGGAACATGGAACTGGCGGAAGAGCTGGGGTGTTCACCGCGGCACGGGGCGAGCTGATGGCGTGACTTGGGCGGGTTGACGTCGGAACTGTCCGGCAGAGCGTTTCTCCCCGCCCGGGCGGGGGAGGGTAAGCCTCGGCGGAGAACGACAGCTTGCGCGCTCTGCTCTCTTCGATCTGATTCGCTCCCTGACCCGAGGCGGATGCCCCCGGGTGGGCATTCGCGTTACCCGCCGCCCAAACAGCGGCCTCGACAGGAGTCGTCAAATGGGATTCGGGACAGCTCCATGGGTCGTCATCCTGGCTGGGGGGAATGGCAAACGGCTCCTGCCGGTGACCACGGAGAAGTCCGGACGACCAGTGCCGAAGCAGTTCTGCCGGCTCGACGGCCGCGTGTCGATGCTTGGGATCACGGTTGCCCGCGCCCGAGGACTTACAGACGCCGAGCGGATTGCCGTAGCCGTCCTCGAGCAACATCGCCACTGGTGGGAGAAGGAGCTTTCGGGAGTCAACGCGGGGAATGTGATCCGACAGACGCAGGACCGAGGAACGGGCATCGCCCTCTACGTCGCGCTCCGACACATCCGGAGGATCGATCCGGACGCCAGCGTCGTCGTGATGCCCTCCGACCAGATGGTCGACGATGAGGAGCTCCTGCGGGCGGCGATTCGGGAGGCCCTGGAAGCGTCGGAAGATCGCCGATATGGGGTGCTGCTCGGGGCGGGTGCGCGCCGGGCGGATTCCTCGGTCGGATGGATCCGGCCGGGGCCGGCAGGGCCAGGACGGGTCCGTGCGGTCCTGGATTTCATCGAGAAGCCCGACTCCGCAAAGAGTGTTACTTGTCTGCGTGCGGGGTGGTACGTCAACACCATGATCCTGGCGGGTGGTCTGTCCGCCCTGCTCGGACTCTACGAGGAGGTGCTGCCTGCGCGATGGTGGACGTTGTGGACGGACGAGGAGGGGTCTTCTGCTGACGCACGCCGCCCCGCCCCTCCTCGGGTGGATCTCAGTGGTGATCTGCTGCCTCTGGCAACGGAGCGCCTGCGCGTGCTCCCGCTGCCGGACTGCGGATGGACGGATGTCGGTACGGTCGAGCGTCTCAAAGCATGGTGGACCAGCCACCCGGGAACGCTGGAGCGGGTCCATCGATGCGGTGTCATTTGAGTCCGGGTTGCAGGCGGGGGGGGGGCGGACGCGGGCAATCGGAAAGGAGGGGCGAGGCCATGGCGGATCGGGTGATTCTCACTGATAGCGATGCCGCTCGAATCGAGGACCTGACGACGAACTGGGGCTTGACCCGCGGTGCGGACCGCATGACGTATTTGAGACTTCGCCAGAAGCTGAAGCACGCTCAGGTCGTTCCATGGAATGCCGTGGAACGGGGAGTTGTGACCGTGCGAAGCCGCGTCGTCGTACGCGACGGGAACTCCGGGCAGACGCTGACCTGCACTCTCGTCTTTCCGGAGGAGGCCGACTACGAGGCTGGCCGTATCTCGGTGACCGCACCGATCGGAGCAGCCATCCTCGGCCAGCGGGAAGGAGACCTCGTCGAGTGGGAAGGGGCGGTCGGGATCCTGCGCATCCAGATTCAGAAGGTGCTCTACCAGCCGGAGGCTGCCGCGGTCGGAAGCTGAGAGCGGACGGTCAGGGCGTTCATCGCCCTCTCCATGCTCACGTGATGCCAGGGAAGGAGGGCACCCGGCGCCGGGACTCGCCGGCGGCGCATCTGTTCCGCGAACCTGCAGCGTCAGGCGCCCTCCGCAGAGAGCATCGCCTGCCTGCACAGCTCCCAGCGAGACCCGGACCGTGCCGACGGCGATCCCTCTACCTGTCGCCGTCCTTCGCGAAGTCGAAATCAACGTCGACCTGCAATGTCAGCGTGCTCGGGGCCAGGTGAGTGTCGTTGTAGATGTCATAGCCTGCGAGCATCGTCATGCTGTCAGTGACTCTCCAGGATCCCCCGAGGCTGAGAGTTCCATACGCGGACTTCGTGCCCATGTAGTCCACACAGTCCACACAGAGCCAGAGTCGGTCGGAGATCTCCGGTACGGTCCGCTCCCAGGCCAACAAGACCCCGGCGTTGTCCTCCCGTCCGCCCACGTCGACGAGGAGTGTCCGGCTGCCGCTGAAGTACCCGACTGACGCCCGACCAACCGGCCCCAGGGTCCGGGCCGCTTTCGCGTAGACCACGTTGTAATCCGTCCCTCCACTCCTCGTGCCGACGTCGAAGATCCCCACGGCGAGTGCGGGGGAGTACGAGGTGAACGCGTTCTCGGGGATTCCGAGCTTGCCGTTAAAGTAGACAGGATACGAATCCAGTGCTCCGTAGCCCGTCTTGTGGTCCGCCCCGAGCTCCAGGTTGAGCCTCTGTAGAGGCAGAACGCCAAAGGTGAGACCGAGATTGGTGACACTTGGAGGACGGACACCGGATGAATTGCTCTCGACTGGAATGTACAGATCGTTCGTAAGATGGATGCTGTTGAAACGCTGCACATCCGTTGAGGGAGTCCAGATGTGCGTCGAAGCCGTGGCTTGGGCGTTGGGTGCAGCCAGAGCGGTGCCGAGAAGGCCGATTACGGCGACGGGCAGAGCCCACAGCATGGCCTGTTTCATTGGTCACCTCCACTCAAAGGGGCGTGTTCACCCCGCGTGCCGCCGTCAAGAGGACCTCCTCGTCGTAGGCAGACTCACCATGGAGCGATGCGTCCAGGCCCTTCTCCTCCTCATCCAGAGTCGTGCGGACGCGGGTGAAGATGTTGATGATCCTGAGCATGGCGTAGGTGAACCCGAGGGCGTAGATCGACGAGACAACCACGGTGACCACCTGCGTGGTGAAGAAGCGTGCGTTGCCGTGGAAGAGTCCGTTCGAGCCCGCCGCGTTCACCGCCTGATCCCCCAGGAGGCCCAAGAGCACGACGCCGAGAGCACCGCCGACTCCGTGGACTCCCCAGACATCAAGCGCGTCATCCCACTTCAAGCGATTCTTGAGATTCACGGCGAAGTAACAGACCACGCCGGCGGCAATCCCGATGATGGCCGCGCTCGTGGGCGTCACATAGCCGGCGCACGGGGTGATCGTGGCCAGACCGGCGACGGCCCCCGTCAGCAGCCCGAGGAACTTCGGCTTGCGCTCGACGATCCAGGCAAGCAGCAACCAGGTCGGGCCGGCGAACGAGGCGGCGATGTCCGTGTTCAGGAAGGCGAGACCCGTCACGGCATCGACCTTCAGCTCACTGCCGGCATTGAAACCGTACCAGCCGAACCAGAGTAGCCCGGTCCCCAGGGCCACCAGGGGGATCGAATGGGGAATGCTGTCGCCGATCCGGCGCCGGCCGACGTAGAGCACGGATGCGAGAGCGGCCATCCCGGCGATGTTGTGGACGACGACTCCGCCCGCGAAGTCGAGCACGCCCAACTTGGCCAGCAAGCCACCACCCCAGACCATGTGCACGAACGGGAAGTACACGAAGGTGAGCCAGCCCACCAGGAAGGCGAGATAGGCGCCGAAGCGGACCCGGTTGGAGAAAGCGCCCGTGATGAGCGCCGGGGTGATGATCGCGAACATCATTTGATAGGCCATGAACACGAACTCGGGGATGTTCCCGTCACCGAACGGGCAGACCGTGTTCAGGCTCACCCCGTGCAAAAAGGCCTTGTCGAGATTCCCGATGACCCCGCCCGCGCCCCCGCTGAAGCACAAGCTATAGCCGTAGGCCCACCAGATGATCGTCGTCACTCCCATTGAGACGAAGCTCTGGATCATGATCGTGAGCACGTTCTTGCGGCCCACCAGGCCGCCGTAGAAGAAGGCCAGGCCCGGCGTCATCAGCATGACGAGGCTGCTGGCGACCAGCATGAACGCCGTGTTTCCCGTGTCGAACATGTTTCCCCCAGTGCATGACAATCATCCCGATTCGGCCTTCAACCATCCTGGAGGAAGGCCGATTGGATCGCCATCGGGAGAGTCCTGATTCTCTCTCGGGGAGAGCCTGATGTGGTTCGTCGCCTTGGCGGACCAATTCGCCCGCCGTCCGGATCATTCGAGGGGAGTGAGCCCCTCCCGGATCGCGTAGCGGGTCAACTCGGCCACGGTGCGAAGCTGAAGCTTGTCCATGATGTGCTGGCGGTGTGTTTCCACGGTCTTGGCGCTCACGTTCAACAGGTCGCCGATCTGCCTGGTCGACTTTCCCTCGGCGAGGAGCTGGAGCACCTCGCGTTCTCGAGAGCTGAGCATCCCGAAGGCGGAGTCGCCGGCCGGCCCCGATGCCTGAACGGCCTGTGCGACCACTTGTTCGATTCCTTCCGCGAGATGGAACTGGCCGCTCGAGACTTTACGGATCGCCCGCAACACCTCCTCGGGCGCGGAACTCTTGAGGAGGTAGCCCCGGGCCCCGGCGCGCAGCGCTTCCGTCACGTAGCGCCGGTCGGCGTGCATCGACAGGATGATCACCCGCGTGTCCGGAGTCTCATCGTGGATCCGTCGGGCAGCCTCGATCCCGTTCAAGTCCGGCATGGAGATGTCCAGCAGCAGGATGTCGGGGCGATGCTCGGCGGCGGCGGCTACGGCTGCGAGTCCGGTGGCCGCCTCTGCGACGATGCGGACGCCCGGCTGCTTGCCAAGAAACTGCCGCAGCCCGAGCAGAAAGAGCCGGTGGTCATCGGCAATGACGATCCTGAGGTCATCGGCCCCGGTTCTTCCTTCCCTTGGCGTGCGCGTGCTGCGCATTCAGGCCTCCATTGGAAGAATCAGGCGCACGGTCGTCCCGGCGCCGGGGGATGACAAAACGGTCATCTCGCCTCCGAACGAGCGCAGGCGCTCACGAATGCTGAACAGCCCGAAGCCGTGTTGGGTACCGGCCGCCCAGCCGAGCCGATCCACGTCGAAGCCCGTCCCGTCGTCGGCAACCTCGAGACTCAGGGACGATCCGTCCCGCTCCAGCCGGAGTCGGGCCATGCTGACCTGGGCGTACTTCACGACATTGGTCAGAAGCTCCTGAACGCACTTGTAGGCCGTGACGCGCAGGGCTTCCGGCAGCCGGTCGGGAGAATCGAGTCGCAGATCAAGCGCGACGCGCAGATTGTGCCGCTGCAGGTATCTCTCCGCCAACCACTCCAGTGCCGCGGCCAGCCCCAGGTCATACAGGACCGGAGGGCTGAGGTCGAACGTCAGTCTGCGTGTTTGCCGGATCGCGCGCTCCAGGAGCGACAGGATCTCCTCCAGGCTCCTTTCGAAGCCATAGAAGACTGCGTCGCCGCGGAACTGGGCAATGCGGAGCTTGATAAAGGCGAACTCCTGGATGATGTCGTCATGCAGTGCTACGGCGATCTCGCGCCGTTCCCGCGCTTCGGCCAAGGACAGCTCGGTCGCAAGCCGCCGGAGCCGGCTTTGGTTGTCCTCGATCTGCAGGCGAGCTTCGCGGTTCTGCTCGACCTCGCGATGGAGTTGTTCGTTGCTGCGGCGCAGGGCCTCCGTCCGATCGGCCAGAAGCCTCTCAAGCGACTCGATCCGTTCTCGAAAGTCTTCCATGGCAAGTCGAATCCGCAACTCGGCTTTCGTCCGATGACCCGGTACTACGATGCCGGTCTTCCATCGCTCCGCGGGTGGTCGAGCCGGGGACAGCGTTCGCGGGTGATGCGCCTGTTGGGAGCTCCTCGGCTGCAGTCGCGGTCCGGATCGCCCCCAAAGACAACCCGGAGTCCATTGTAACCGGAAACGTACAACCCCGGGTACTCAGTGTAGTGCCGGCAGCGCACAAGCCGGGCTGGTCTGCTGAAGACGAGTCCGCGTCGAGCCCGCCTTGATGGACCTGCCCTTCCACAGACCGGATCCGGCCCCCCGCCGACGACTCGCGCCGGATCAGGTTGAGGAATTGTCGGAAGGCAGGCTTTCGCCGGCGCGGCATCCCTGGGCCGGGCGAGTGGGCCGAACGCCAACCCGATCCCGGCCGTCCGGATCTCCCGACACCCGCGGTGCGGCCCGGCGGCAGTCTGGCACACCGCCTGCGTGGTCTCCGGCGGAGCGAGCGCGTACGGAGACCCGGGGCCTGAGCCGGTCAGGCCTATGAGCTAACCGTAAGTCCCGCAGTCTGAACGGAGACTGTAGAACGTCCGGGTCCTGTCGTCTGTGAGTGGGAACAGAGCTCCTCGCGAACTCGCCAACCGGCCACCTCCATTGCCCGGGGGCGAGGCAGCCGGAGCCGCACCACCGCCCGCCGACGATCCGGCGCGGATTCGTGTGCGGTTGCTGCAACTCCTTCGTGGCCACACCGTACGCACTCCGGACCGGGGTGTGTCGGCAGCGGGAGGGCTCATCCTTGCAGCGCAGAGGTCTCGTCATCGTCGGCCTGCTCTCGGTCTCCCTCATCTCCCTCGAACTCACCTGGACCCGCATCTTCTCCGCCGAGTACCACTACACCTTCGCCTTCCTCATCCTGTCGCTGGCCGTGCTCGGGCTCGGCTTGGGAGCCCTCGCCGTTCGTCTCTGTTCCCGACTGGACCGCGACCGCTCGTTCATCTGGCTCCTCGCCCTCACTGCGGCCGCGATGCTCGCCGGGCCGCCCCTGGTCTTCCGCCTCGGCCTCGACTTCGGGAAGCTCTTCCACTCACCCGCAATGCTCGCCCGGCTCCTCCTGGCCATTGTCATCCTGGGATCGTCCTACCTGTGCGGCGGCGCGGCGCTGGCTCTCATCCTGCGGCGCAACCACCAGGATGTCCCCCGGCTCTACATGGCCGACATGGCCGGCGCCGGAGTCGGCATCGCACTCATCATCCCGCTGATGAACCAGCTAGGCACTCCCGTGGCGGCCTTCCTTTGCGCCCTGCCGGTCCTGATCGCCACGGCGTTGGCGGCGCGGGGGCGCTGGTTGGTGATTCCCGCCGTGCTCGGGGTCGCCCTGGTCCTTCTTGGCTCTCGGGCCGAGGGTCTTCTGGAAGCGCCTCGCGCGGAACCCTCGCCGGTGATCTACAAGCACTGGGACGCCGTGGCGAAACTGAAGGTCTACGAGCGCGAGCCCGGGCTGCGCGGCCTCAACATCGACAACGCCGCCAACTCGCCGGTGATCGAATTCGACGGGAACTGGGATCGCCCCGATTCGCTTCGCTTCCAGTTCGGTATCGATGTCGAGAATCTGATCCGGCGATTCGACCGCTGCACCTTCCTGTCGCTCGGCGCCGGTGGCGGCGGTGACGTCCTCCAAGCGCTCCAGGCCGGCGCGACCGAGATTCATGCGGTCGAGGTCGTTCCCCACGTCAACTGGCTCATGACCCGAGGAGAGCTCGCCGAGTACAGCGGCCGAATCTATCACGACCCGCGCGTCATCGTGGCCACCGAGGATGCCCGCGCTTACGTGCGCCGCCATCCCCAGACCTTCGACGTAATCTACTCGCTCAGCTCGAACACCTTCGCCGCACTTGCTTCGGGTTCGTTCGCGCTGGCCGAGAACTACCTCTTCACCACCGAAGCGTTCCGCGACTACTGGAACGCCCTCACGCCGCATGGCTTCCTGTCGATGGAGCACCAGTTCTACATGCCGCGGTTGGTCAGCGAGGTTCGGGACGCCCTGGTTCGTCTCGGCGTTCCGGATCCCGAGAGCCACTTCGCGGTCTACAAGCTTCCGGCGATGCGCCGAAGCCTCCTCCTTCTCTCCAAGGATCCGTTGAACGATGAGATCCGGCAGACCGCCTATGGAACCGGGGCGCTCCAGCAGCCCGAGTACCTGCAGCTCGTCTATCCGGCGGCGCCGGGCCGCGCGGGGAATCACTATGAGCGCATCGTGACCCGGGGCTGGCGTGCGGCGCAGGACTCGCTGCCGATCGATCTCTCGCCCGCCACCGACAATCGGCCCTACGTCGCCCAGCTTGGCCTTTGGCGGAACCTGCACCTGAAGAAGCTGCCCGAATCCGGGCTCGCCGAGTTCACGGGGTTTCCCATGGCCAAGTTGCTGATCGTCGTCATTCTCGGCATCGCGCTGCTGTTGTTCGTGCCCCTGAGCTTCCTGCCATACTTCACCGGGAGAGAGCGTCTGCGGCCCGTGCCTTGGCTCTACTTCTTTGCCATCGGGGTCGCCTTCATGGCGATCGAGGTGATCCTGATCCAGAAGTACACGCTGTTCATCGGGCCCTCGGTCCACAGCGTGATCACGGTGCTGCTGACGCTGCTGCTCTTCTCCGGACTCGGCAGCCGCGCCTCGCGCTCCGTCGACGATCGCGTGCCGTTTCTGGGGATCGCCCTTTGGTTGGCACTTCAGATCCTCGTCTTCGGGCGGCTCACCTCAGCCTGGGGAGGATTGACGATGGTCCCGCGGATCCTGATCTCCGCGATCCTCATCGCGCCGCTGGGCTTTTTCATGGGGATGCCGTTCCCCAAGGCGGGGCTGCGCGTCGGGCCGCTCATCGACTGGGGATTCGCCGTGAACGGAGCGGCTTCCGTTGTCGGCTCGACCGGCATTCTGCTCGTCGCCTTCTCGCTCGGCTTCCGGGCGGCGCTGGCGTTGGCCGGACTCGTCTACCTGGCGGCTCTGGCGCTGCTGCGTCGAGAGGAGGCGTGGTAGGGCTTGGTGTCCAGGAGCGGCGAGCCATCCAGGACGTCAACGTCCTCGATGTGCAGGACCGCTCCCTCTCGCCTCACCAGGCGCACCAGACTCAACCCCAGCGCGTTTGGCCTCGCCGGCGCGCAACCTCAATCCCCGGCCTGCGTATGGCTTCCGGTCTGCTCCCGCGTGCGGCGGCCCTCCCGCGCGACGTGCCCGCCAACTCAGGGACAGGAGGATCGACAACATGAAGGTGTTCTTTGGGATAGCGCTGCTGGCCTGCCTCGGGGCCGGCGCGGCCTGGGCCGAGAACCTGGACCGGCACTTCACCATAGCCGGGGAGACCCTCCTGGTCGTGAACCTGGCCGGAGAAGTCCGCGTGGAGCCGGCCGCCGGATCCGCGTTCGAGATCGACGCAGCCGTTCGCGGGTCGGACGCCGGTGCGGACCTGGTCCGGTTCGACCAAGGCGAGGGGCCCCATGCCCACCTCTTCGTGCAGTACCCGATGGAGAAGGAACGAAGCTTCGTCTATCCCGAACTCGGCCGGGGCGCCAACTCCTCCTTCAGCGCTCCGCGGGGCGCGGGTTGGGGAGAGACGCGGGCCGGCGGACCCGACGGAGGCCGCCGGCGCGGGCGGCAGGTGCGCGTTCGTGGCGAAGGCCGCGGGCTGGAGGCGTGGACCGATGTCACGATCCGGGTGCCCGCAGGCAAGAAGCTGGAACTTCGCCACGGCGCAGGGCGGGTGGCGGCCGCGAACCTGCAGGCTGACCTCCTGCTCGACAGCTGCATCGGCTCGGTGGACGTGGAAGGGGTCCGCGGGCGCGTCTCGGTGGACACCGGCAGCGGCGATGTGAGTGTGCGGGACACCGCTGGCGACCTGGCTGTCGACACGGGGAGCGGATCGGTCACGTTGGACGGCTGCTCCGGGGATCGGATCAATGTGGACACTGGCAGCGGGTCGGTGGAAGTACAGCAGATCGAAGCGGACAACCTGAAGATCGACACCGGAAGCGGGGAGGTGTCGGCCGTCCTCACGCGGATGGGCGGGGGGTCCTTCATCATCGACACCGGGAGCGGCTCGATCCGACTCCGAGTGCCTGCGGACGCTTCGGCGGAGATCATGGCCGACACCGGGAGCGGTGGCATCTCCCTCGATCTGGCCGGGGCCCGGCTCCGTCGTCACGGGCGGGATGAAGCCGCGGTCACCCTTGGCGATGGAACCGCCAAGGTGCGGTTGGACACGGGGAGCGGCTCCATTCACGTAACGCATTGAGAATCTGGAATCCGTCGTCGACGAAGTTGCCGGAGGCGTCGACGGGCCTGCGTCCTTCGTTTCGCCCACACGTCGTGGGTGCAGCCGAGGGGACCGACCTTCTCGCGCCGGCGTGAACCGTTACCGCGCTCGATCGGAGGTTGTACAGCCCAGGAGGTCCACCGGGTGTGATCGCAGACGCGACAACAGCTCTCGGTCGTGCTCGTCCGCGCGCATCGGAACGATGATGACATAGCCTTCCCGGTAGAGCGCCGCATCGCTCGTGCTATCGGCCGGCGGAATCGGCTGCGGGCGCTGGAGAGCCCAGAGGGCGGAGCCGGGTCCCGAGATGTTTTCTTCAACCAGACGGAGCCGGAAGTCGAGGAGGCCTCCCGCGCGTTCCGCGATCCGCACTCCCTTGAACTCGGAAGGGTCGGTGCGAGGGAAGCTGACCGTCAGGTACCGACCGGCACCGAGGCCGCGCGCCAGGTCGCTGCGGGCCAGCCGGACCACGCAGTCGGCCACGGCGGCCGCAGCTTCCGGTGTACCGGCAGCCAGCCCGGACACCGCGATCGCCGGCACCCCCCAGGCCGCGGCGAGACGGGCCGCGCCAATGGTCCCCGAGGCGAGCCAATCATCCCCCAGATTCGGTCCGCCGTTGATCCCCGAGACCACGAGGTCCGGAGGGTTCTCGACCAGGAGGCCGCGGAGCGCCAGGAGCACGCAATCACCGGGGTAGCCATCGACGGCGTACGCCCGGATTCCTTCCCCCAGGCTGCGTTCCTGAACCTGCAGGATGTACTTCGTGAACACGGACACAATGTGCGTGCTGCCGCTTCGATCGCCCGTCGGAGCGACCACCACCGTTTCGGCCACCCGAGAGAAGGCGTGGGCCAGGGCGTTCAGGCCGGGATCGTCGATCCCATCGTCGTTCGTCAGCAGAACCGAGCGAGGCCAGCTCGCCTCGGGACTCGCGGCGGCCTGTGCCCATGCGCAGGTCCGGCCGCCGATCCCGAGCGAGACCAGCAGTGAGGCCGTGAAGAACGTCAGACTGCCGACAAGGCGTGAACTCATAGCGTAGTCTCCTCTGCAAGACACGAACCCATAGCGTAACCTCCTCTGTCTGTCTTGCGCGCCCGCGATGAGCGCAAACAGAGTCCCGGTCGAGCCATGTCGCCGTCAATCTCCTTTGGAGGGGTGCGATGGAAAGCCGGGGGTGCCCCGCCCCGGCGAGGGGGCCGACCGGCCAGCTACTTCAGCACGACCATCTTCTTGTTCGAAGTGTAGTTGCCGGACCAGAGCTGGCTCCAGTAGACGCCCGACCGGGCCGGGTGACCGGCATCATCCGCGCCGTCCCAGGTCACCTCATGGTTCCCGGCCTTCAGTTTCCCGTCCACCAGCGTGCGAACCCGGCGTCCGTTCACGTCGTAGATGACGAGCCTCGTGGGCCCGTCCGCAGCCAGGGAGAACCGGATCGACGTGCGCGGGTTGAACGGGTTCGGGCGGTTCTGATAGAGACGAGTCACCAGGGCGCCGCCGGCCGCGTCGTCCGGCACATCAGAGGGGCATGGAGGGGGTAGCCAACCGCACACAATCGGGACCAGGCCGATCTCTGACACCGGATCGCTGACGTGGTGCGACCACGTGAGCGCGTTGCCGATCTCGCTGATCAGGGCCGCCGACCGAGCCACGGAGTCTTCCGCAGCCGTAGCATACCGGCACTCGCCCGGTCCCGGGTTCGCCGGATCGCGAGCGATGAGCGCGGCGTAGGCGCAACTCCCGATAACCGAGCGGTAGTTGGGGCCTCCGATGCCGATGCGGTCGTTGATGACCTGCGCGAACGAAGTCTGGTAGCCGTTGTCGATCTTCTCGTAGACCTTGCTGCCCACGCCGGTGCCGGTAACGCCGAGCACCCCGAAGGTCTGGAGCTCCGGGCACCCGTTGCCGGACACGTCGCTGGCGACGCCGGCCCCAAAAGGAGAGCCGGCCGTGGGTTCGACGCGCACGCAGTCCTGCTGGTCGTCTTCGGCCGGAGTCTCGCCCGGCGCGCATCCGAATTCGTTGTACGCCCCGCAGGTGTGCGTTGCCCCCAACGTGCTGTTGAGGAAGTTCGGATACGCGTCCTGGATCGTCGCGGCGATCGAGGTGCCGTCCGCAATGAACCCCTGCACCCAGAAGTTGCTGCAGCAGCCGGAGAAGGTCAGCCATTGCTGGAACCCCACCCAATCCCGTGCTTCCATGGCCCCGACGCCGGCCGTGCCGGTGCTGACCAGGATGCCGTGGTAGCCCAGGAGCTGCTCAAAAGCGGCTCCGCCGTTCCCACCCGCCATTCGGTACAGAGGCCCGTTCCAATTCGAGGACGCATCCAGGTAGTCATAGCGGTCCCAGCGGGTCGGGTCCGGAATCGGCTCCCCTGGGGCCGCACCGTTCAGCACCGCATGCAGGGCGTTCTCGACCCCGGACTCAGCACCGCCATTGAAGGCGTCGACGTAGAGCAGGGCCGGGAACTTGTCGACCCCGCCGACGGTGCGGAAGCTCGGAAGGATCTCGAGCTCGGAATAGGCCTGCCCGGTCGTGTCCGGCAGGAAGGAGCAGGCGGTCGGCGTGAGGACGTAGTTGGCGGTGACGAAGTACTCGATCTTGGTGCCCGGCGTGAAGACGCCATCGGGCAGGATCTCGTTCCCCTCGCCCTGCTCGCCGGTGCCGCCCCAGTCGAAGCACGGCTCGGGCGACTGGTCGTTGTTGGGCGTCAGCTCCCGGAACTGGGAGCAGAACCACGACCTCGATGCCATGGGGGTCTCCACCGAATCCATGTAGCCCCAGGCAAAGTTCGGGTTGGCCCCGGTGTAGAAATCGCCCTTGTTCGCCGTGACGACATTCTTCCAGGTGGTGAACCGCGCCAGCCCGGGGTTGGCCAAAGACATCTGGCCCGGGCCCATCCGCTTGAGTCGAAACCAGAGCTTCGCCTCCCACCGGGTCGCGATCGAACTCACGCCCGGTCCGCTCACCATCAGTGAGTCGCCCAGCTTCGTGGGCGCACCTGTCGACCGACGGAGATCATAGACGATGTCCGCGTTGCCCGGGGAGGCGGTGCCCACCCCATAGACCTGGGAAAACCCGTCCTGGAAACGGGTGCCCGGCCCGTATTGCACCACGGGCGCCGGCACCCAGGTGACGTTCCGCACCGTGAGGTTGTCGATGAGCGGGGTGAAGTTTGTCTCTCCCGAGCAGGGAATCTGTCCGAATGCCGCGCACGACCCGTAGATTTCGTAGATGAACCTGATCGTCGTGGCATCGGAGGGCAGCCCCCAATCGGTCCCGATGCTCCGGTTGAACTCACAGGATGGGGTGTCTCCCTGGTAGTAGAACGTGGAGATACCGACGCGCGGCGACCACTCGATCATGCCGGGCACGTGCGGGTTCTCGTACGGGTAGTATGTCCAGCCGGCGCGGTAGAACACCCCGTTGACCTGCGGCATGTCTGCATACTGGTCCCACTCGGCCAGGATCCGGTTGTAGTCCAGGTACGCGCCGGCCGGAATGTCGTTCTCCCGGTCGACGATCGGCGAGTAGAGCTTCTCGTGCTGCCCCACCGGGTGCTGCCGGAACGCATCGTGCATCTCCAGGACGTTGCCGGAGAGCGCGCAGCCGCAGGGATCGACGGCGGTGTAGTCGCCCAGGTTGCCCAGCCCGATGAAGGAGCCCACGCCCGGACACTTGCTGGGAGTCCAGCCTTCGAGGCCCTCCTCAAAGCCATAGAGGATGGGCGTCGGAGGAACGAGGCCCGATCCGCCCAGCTGAATGTCGTCCAGGCCGACCCCGCCGTAAAACGAGTCCGCGCCCGGCCCGGAAAGATCCTCGTCGGAGAGCCCGCCGTCCGAGACGAACTCGACCACGACCTGGAAGGTGCGCGGGTCGATGCCGCCGCCGAAATCCGTGTTGGAAAGGTTCCTGGCATAGCTCGCGGGCGTGAGAACGCCCTGCGTGTCGATGCCGATCTCGCCGGTGAATCCCGGGGCGTTGACCAGGATCCGGCTGGCGCCGGCCTCGACGAAGACCTTCGTGTAGTCGAAGTCGACCTCGGCTTCACTGAAGTACTTCAAGGTCAGATCTACCGTGCCCGCGCCGTCATAGGTCAGGATCGGACTGATCAGCCGCTGGCACCAGTCGTTGCCGTAGCCGATGCCGCCCGCCCAGCCGAGGGAGTCGGCATGGCCCTGCGTCGCGCCGCAGAGGACCATTCCGTCGCCGGTGATCTGCGGCCAGACGATGGTCGCCCCTTCGGCCAGCCACCGGGCCTGCGTCAACTGCCGCCAGTAGACCTGGTCGTTCTCGGTCTGGTCGACCGCGGTCCAGCCTTCCAGGGAGTCTTCCGCCGCGTGGTCGAATGTCCATTCGCCATCGAGGACCGCGTACTTTCGCCCGTCGGGCTTGACCGTGTAGTAACCGAACACAATCGTGTCGGTCCGGGCATAGCCCTGGTCGCGCACCGGGATGTCGTCCGCCAGATATCCCGGCCCGGGGGCCTGGGTCACGGCGAGCAGGGACGGCATATCGGGATTCACCCTGGCCGGCGCACCGCTGCTGAAGGCCCCAAGGAGGACAAGGGCCATGACCGCTGAGAGCTTCGCCATCACTCACCTCCGTTTCCCGCGCCTCTTCTCAAGGATAGAACGGGCCCTCCGACCACGCAAGCACCCCGCTGGAACCCGATGGGTGATTCCGGCCGGAACGA
>CAYYQN010000020.1:24322-78966 GCA_964473865.1 uncultured bacterium
TGGGGGGATTCCGCCCGTCGTGGCCCGGCTACCCCTTTCGCACCGTCACCTCGTGAAGGCGCCCTCTGGCCGGAAAGGACGTCCCCGCAATGAAGCGAGCGCGGTACCTCATCTCCTGGTTTCCGATCGCGATGCTGCTGGTGCTCTGCCTCCCCGGATCTCTTGCGTTCAGCCAGGAGCCGCCCGCCGCATCGCCTCCGGCGCACCGGAACTCCATCGACAGCACGCCGATGTCTCCCCTCTTTCGGATCTATGCCATCCACTACTGCCGTCGCGTCACGCCCGAGAGCGAAGTCATCGTTGGCCCCTACTACGCCAACATCAAGTTCGAGGATGTCGGCCACACGGATGCGCCGGGATTCATCGTGGGGTACCGGCGCTTCTTCTGGCGCCGGCTGCACCTGGAGTACCAACTGATACCGCAGTGGGACCACTTCTATGAGGAGAACGAGGACAAGCGCTATCCCCTGGGCTTCGACCTCTGGAACGAGCTTCGCCTGGGGTACACCTGGGACTTCCGGGCCGGCTCGGCCCCGCTCTTCGTCAATGCGCAGTGGCCGTTCGGCTTCGCCCTCTACTCCGATGACTCGGCCAAGCCGGAGTCGTTCAAGAAGAAGGTGGAGGACGATCCGTTCTTCTACTTCCCGCCGATGTTCTTCATTGGGGTGCGCTTCTGACGATCGGCCGAGGGCCGGGTCGAAGAAGTAATCGGGCCGGGGATGCGGTGCTCGAGGTCGAGAGCGGCCGCGCCCGGGACTTCGCGGGCGCCTGTCGCACATCAATCGCGGAATCCAGCAAACCTCGCCGGCGCCGACGGGCCCTGGTACCCCCCCCAGATCTGTCGGCTCCATTCGAATTCGAGCAGAGAAGCGAGCGGCTTCCTGGCGGGCCCGGACGGGGGTAGAGTCGTCCCCTGGCCCCGTGGATCGCGGAAGGAACCCGGCGGCGAGCGGTCAGGCTCGTGGCGGAGGTGAACATGAGATCCCGGTCATGCAGTCGCGAACCATCCGAGATCTCCTCTCGTTTCTCGGTCGCGACGTTCCGCGTCTTGGCGGTGCTCTGCGGCTGCGCGCTGGAGCCTCGAGGGGGCGGCGATCGACTGGGTACACGGGAGTACACGGCGCCCATCCCAGACTTCACCAGTTATCGAACGGGAGGCGGCCTGTTCTTCGACATCGGCGCCGGCACCTGTTCCGCTTCGGAATGGACTGCGCCGTGAGGTGCCGAACGGTGGTTCCGCTCAAGAACAGAGACGCAGCGCGGCGGCCACTGGGGCGGGCATGAGCGGAACTGGAAAGACCCTGGTGCGCCTGCTGGGCCTGCTCCTGATCTCCCCGCCGGCCTGCGGTCAGCCCACGTCGGAGCCGCGGGCGCAGCTCGACTCGCTCCTTGCCCGCCTCCCTCATGCCACCTTCGAGTGGGTGACGGCGGAAGGAGTCTCCGATCGCGCGGCGATGCGAGTTCCCGTGGATCTGGCCGGGACGCGGGGGTGGCTCCAGTTCGATACCGGGTTGGACGTGACGCTCCTCTACGGCGACCTGGCCGTCCGCCAGGGATGGGAGGAGCACGAAGGCATGTACCAGGTGCCGAGCTTTGATCTCGGCGGAATCTCGCTCGGCCCGACCTGGGTCCGCCTCAGCGAGGACGCGAGAGGCGGCGATGGGATGCTCGGCTCGCTCGGCCTTGATCTTCTGGCCGGCCGTCTCGTGCTGATCGACTATCCGGGTCGCCGTCTGGCCCTGCTGAGCCCCGGTGCGGCGCCGCGGTGGCTGTGGCAACGGACGACTTGGACGCCGGCAGAGCTGCGGGATGCCAAGCTCTTCCTCACGGTCACGCTCGGCGGGGAGACTTTGAGCGGCATCTTCTTCGACACCGGGACGAGCGCCTTCGAGATAACTGTAGACCTGGGAACGTGGACGAGTCTCACCGGATGCGCCGGCCCCGAAGACGCGACCTCTCGGTTCGCCGTCACCTCCTGGGGAAAGGAGATCACCGCCCTGGGCTGTGTGGCGCGGGGACCGCTCGTTATCGGATCGGCGAAGATCGAGAACCCCCGGGTGTACTACCTTCCGGAGCAGCCGAATTTCTTTGCCGGCTGGCCCTTCCGCGCCGGCGGCCTGGTCGGGAATGCCCCATTCTGGGATCATGTCGTGGTCGTCGATCTGGGGCTACGGCCGAGATTCGGCTTTGTATAGTGAGCGGAGCGGAGACGTGGCGCGGTATCGCGCAGGCCATACTCGCCGTTCGCGCCCGAAGCCTACCGGATCGTCACCCAACGCACGGTCTGGCTCTCGCGATCGCTCGCCGCGCGCAGGAAGTAAGCCCCGCTGGCCAGCCGCCGGCCAGACCCGTCTCGCGGTTCCCAGCTTGCTCTGCGCACTCCCGCTCGCAGATGCTCAAGAACTGAGCTAGCTACCTGCCGGCCCTGCGGGTCGAACAGCCGCAAGACCACGTCCTCCGATCGCGGCAGGATGAGCGCGAGCTCCAAAGCCCCCTTCCCGGGGTTCGGCCACACTCGGACGTCCAACCGCGCCGGCGCAACCATCTCCGCTGAGACTGGTCCGTATCGTCCCTCCGGTCCGTTGCGGGTGTAGGCCTCGATCTCGTACTCATAAGCCACTCCCGCCTCGGCGGTCGTGTCCAGATAGGTGTTGCCCTCTTCCAGCGCCGGAAGCAGATCGGATATGCACTCCCACTCCCACTCTCCCCCCGCGATCCTCCGGTAGACGCGGTAGCCGCTCACGCCGCTCCGGACGGCATCGATCCAGGTCACGAGGATGCCGTCGCCGCGGGCGGAGGCCACCGGGGCGATCAGGCACGGCGTGGGCGACACGCATGGAGGCAACAGGGCCATCAGGCTCTGCCGGTACTCCGGTCCACCCGCCAGAATCAGCGATTCGCCTCCGAAGGCCAGGAGCGAGAACGAGTTCCTCAGAGCGAGGTGGCCCACGGGCCGGGGCGAGGCCGGCACCGAGATGTCGGAGACGTGGATGTCTCCCGCATCGTTCTGGTAGAGCAGCGAACCGTTCACCAGCGGCGTGCCGGAGTGTTCGAGATGGATCCCGGACGTGACGACCGGCGACGTCGGATCGGACAGGTCGATCGCAGTGATCCGGTAGTCGGAGATCGAATACACCCGATTCCCCGCCGGGAAGAGGTGGCCCAGCTCGCCCGGACCCACGGTCCCGGCGGGTGTGCTCCCCACGATCCGAACCGGTCCCGGACCGGCGATGTCGATCACGTCCAGGCGATAGTCCGTCCGAATCGGCGTGATGTAGTGAGCCACCCACATGCAGGCATAGTCATCCCCGATGGCCATGGCCAGGTACTCGCTGCGGAATGGCCCCGGCGCGATACTGTCCACGACCGCGGGATGGGCAGGATCGGAGAGGTCGATGACCTTGAGCTCTGCGCCGCGGGCATACGCGCGATCTCCGGAAACCACGAGCGCCTGCACGTCGCCGGTTGCGACTTCGCCGATGACTCGAGGATCGGCGGGGTTCGCGAGATCCCAGGTCTGGAGAGTCCCTTGGGCTACAACGTAGACCGCCGAGTCTGCAATCACGATCGGACCTGCCGGGGCCAGGTCCAGCCGAGAGGCGACCACCGGCGTGTGGGGATCAGAGAGATCCACCACGTGCACGCCGGTGTCCGTGCCGAGGCAGGCCAGCTTCCCCGCCGCCGCCAAGGTCGACGCGGCGTAGCCTTCTACGGGGACGGCTCCCAGGAAAGGCTCGGTGGCCGTCAGATCCATGACCAGCAGGAAGCTGGCGACCAGATCGCCCCAGAGGTAGGCGAAGCTCCCGGCCACCGCGACTCCAAGATCACCCTGCAGGCCCGTAGGCACGGACCGTGCGAGGCGGGGTGACGCAGGCACGGAGACGTCCACGATGTTCAAGCCGGGACCCGCGAAGTAGGCGTTTGAGCCCCGTAGGACGATGTCGAGATCCGAGTACTGCCCGGGCACCGTCAGATCCCCGGCGATCTGCATCGCCGACGGATCCGAGATGTCGATGACCCAGAACAGCGTCGTGTTCGGGCCGTCCTGGCTTCCCCCTGCATACGCGTAGCCATCCCGGACGGCGATCCCGGCAGTTCGGGAGGCCGGCAAGGTCAAGGTCGAGATCAGGTGCGGCGAGGAAGGGTCGCTCACATCGATCGCAGTCAATCCGGGCCCGCCCAGGACATAGACCGTGGATCCCTCGGCCGCCGGACGTCCGGTCCAGGTCTCCACACTCCCCATGACATGCGGAGATGCGGGATCGGACGCATCAATCACAACGAGCGCCCCACCACACTCCACATAGACGAAGGAGCCCGCGGCGGCAATGCCGCCCTCCACACCGTGGAGAAGCTCGACCGTCGCCACGATGGACGGCTGCGCCGGGTCCGAGACATCGACCACATACAACTCATACCTCAGGTTTCCGACGTAGGCATACGATCCGGCGACAGCGAGACTGGACGCCTGGTACGGGATGTCCAGCTCTCCGACAATCTGCGGGTCGGCGGGGTCCGAGACGTCCAGAACGCGCAGGCCCAGACCGTCCGCCACGTAGCCGTGGTCTCCCGCCACCTGCATCCCCTGGATATTTGCGGGCATTTCCACCCGGCGCCCTAGATTGACGCCATCCGTGTAGTCGAAACAGGCGGCTTGGACCGGCGGGCAGATTGCGGTCATCAACCACAGCGACAACAGGGTCAGAAGCACGAAGGGAGGCCGTGTCACCGATCTCATACGCGAGCTTCCTCCTTCCAGGAGGTACCTCCCGACCAACCGCCCGTCAAGGAGAGTGTTCACAGCGTGCCGTCGCGACCGTCGCGCCTCCCGTCGGCCATGCCCGGCCCAGGTTCAACCGTGTCCGAGGTCAGGCGGTCTCCGGCCCCCCGATTCTGCCGGCGGTCCTGATGATCTCGTCCAGACTCAGGCGAGAGCCCTCGGTCGACCGCTCCGCCCACTCGGACTCGCCGAGACGCTCCCGGGTGAGCGCCGCCTCGCGAGAAAAGAGATCGGCGGGGACCAGATAGGGAGGGATGGCATCGCGACCCCGCCGGTGCGCCGCGCCGAGCAGACGCGCCGCGCCGGCGACCCTTCCGAGTGCGGCCTCGGTCGCCGCCAACCCCTCCAGGCAGAGAGCGATCCCTCCGCGGCCGCCCAGCGCGCGCCAGAGCACGAGGCTTTCAACCAGCAGTCGCCTGGCCTCCTCGGCGTCACCCAGGCGCAGCGTCGCTCCGGCCAGACCGATGAGGCCGCGCGCGACGTTCTCGTCGTTGCCGATGTCACGGAGCCACTTGACGCCCGCTCCATACCAGCGCAGCGCGCCGCTCGCATCGCCTTGCGTCCAGGAGAGATTCCCGAGCGTATGCAGGGTAATGCCGCATCCCCAGGTGTCGGCGATCTCGGAGAAGCGCGCCAGCGCCTCGGCGTAGTGTTGCCGCGCTGCCTCCAGGTCGCCTGCCTCCGCCAGCGTGTCGCCCAGATTGGAGAGCGCGTAGGCAATGCCCCAGGACGCTTCCTGCTCCTGGAATAGCGCCAACGACTCTTCGTGCGCGCGCCGCGCCGCCGGGAGATCACGCTGGGAAATCGCGATGAGACCCGCGAGCGCCAGGGCCAACGCCAGGGCGTGTCGATCACCGAGCGCGCGTCGCGCCGCTACCGACTCGTCGATGCATCTTCGGCCCGGCGCCAGGTCGCCCCGCTTCCAGGCCATGGCCGCCGCGACATACAGCGCACCGGCCCGCGGTGCGCTGGGTTCCGTTCCGGCATCGCGGCGGAGGGTCTGGTCGGTCCAGAACGATCCTTCGGCGATGCGTCCGCGCAGGATCCAGAACCAGCCAAGCGCACCCGCCAGACGCATTGCCAGCTCGGTGGCTCCGCTCCGGACCGACCCGGAAAGAGCCGCGCGCAGGTTGTCGAGTTCGGCGTCGAGCGCGGCCAGCGCATCCTCTCGCTCCGCGGAGCAGAGAGCAGGGGCCGCCCTTTCGGCCAGGTCGCAGGAGTACCGGGCGTGTCGCTCCGCCACCCACGACTCCTCTCCGCTTTCCGCGAGCCGTTCCCCGGCATAGTCGCGCATCGTCTCGAGCATGCCGAAGCGCGCCTCGCCCCGGACGTCCTGCCGCACTTCCACCAGGCTCTTGTCCACGAGCTCGAACAGGACGCGAGCCGTCTCCTCCGAGGTCTCGGCCGGATCGCCCGCCACGCTGCGAGCGCCCTCCACGGTGAAGCCGCCGGCGAAGACGGACAGGCGACGGAAGAGCGTCTGCTGGGGCGGTGTGAGCTGCTCGTGGCTCCAGTCGTAACTCGCGCGGAGACTGCGGTGCCGCGCGGGCAGGTCGCGCGGTCCCCCCTCCAGTCGAGAGGGTCGCTCCTCCAGGCGGTCGAGCAGAGCCGGGGGCGGCTGATATCGGAGCTGCGCCGCCGCCAGTTCGAGCGCCAACGGGATGCCATCCAGGCGACGACAGATGGCCGCAAGCGCCGGCGCATCGGCGTCGGTAAGAGCGATGGCGGAACGGGAGGCACGGAGGCGCTGCAGCAGGAGAGCCGCCGTCGGTGCGCGCTCCAGGAGGGCGAGGGAGGACTCGATCTCCGCGGTCGGAAGCCCCAGGGGCTCGAGTCGCACTTCGTGCTCTCCGCGCGCGCGGAGGGCTTCCCGGCTGGTGACCAGGACCGACAGCCCTTCGCACCGCTCCAACAGGTCGGAAAGCGCGGGGACGTCCGCCAGCAGGTGTTCGAAGCTGTCCAGGACGAGGAGGGCCCGCCTGGATTCCAGGAAGTCCCGAAGGGCGAGGATCGCCTCGCGTCCCGGCGTCTCGGCAAGACCGAATGCGTGGGCGATGACCGGCCAGACGAGATGCGATTCCCGGATGGGCGTCAGGTCGACCCAGGCAGGCCCCACCTCGAAGCCACCCGAGAGCTTGCGGGCGGCCTCGACGGCCAGCCGCGATTTCCCGATTCCCCCGGGACCGGTGAGCGTGATCAGCCGCGCGGATCCGGACCGGCATAGCGAGACGATTCGTTCGAGATCCGATTCCCGGCCGATGATCGGCGTCAGAGGCACGGGCGGCGGAGACCAGCGGCGGGCCGCCTCTCCGGGCGGACGCGGCTCGCGTTCGGCGGCCTTCGGCCCTCGCCCCGGAACGGCGGCGATCAGGGCCGCGCGGTCCGCCCCAGAGAGGCCCAGCGCGTCGGACAGAGCACGGAGGGTGTGGGGATACGGATGCCGTCTCTCGCCTCTCTCGAGAAGACCGATCGCAGCCGGCGTGAGTCCCGCGCGCTCGGCGAGGGCCTCCTGGGAGAGCCCGGCCGCCTGACGCATGCGACGCAGCATGTCCGCGAACGTCTCCATCGGCTCCGTCCCCTGTGTCGGCACTCCTGGGCGCGCGGGGTCCTCGCGAGTGTAGCTCAACTGTTGGGGAGGAGTGTTGAGGGAGCGTGGCTGGTGCGCTCCCGCGGCTGCAACCGAAGATGAACCCGATTCGAGAGCCGCCGGCGCGCCCTTCCGAATGGACGTGGCCGGCGAACGGAACACCACCAGAACACGAGGAGATGGACCCATGAACACCGGCCGAATCGAAACCCAGCCGCAGCCGGCGCGCCCGACCGGCAACACCGCAATCGACCGCTTTCGGGAGCTGCAGGCCCGCCTGCTGGACTTCTATGGGGTGAAAGCCCGGTCCCGCTTCCTGCCTCTCGCCCTTCCGCCCCTGCGTGCCCACGTGTTGGAGGCCGGCACGGGCGAACCCCTCATCGTCTTCCACGGCGGCGACGGAGAGGCCGTCAACTGGGCTCCCCTCATGGCCCCGCTGCAGGCGCACGCGCGACTCGTGGCCGTGGATCGACCCGGGTTCGGCCTGAGCGATCCGTTCGACTACCGCACGGTGGACCTGCGCGCGCACGCGGCCGACTTCGTCGGGTCGTTGCTCGACGCGCTCGCGCTCGAGTCCGCCACGCTGATCGGCGGAAGCATGGGAGGCTTCTTTGCCCTGGCCGGTGCCCTCGCCCACCCGGACCGCGTCCGGCGTCTCGTCCTCGTCGGCTATCCGGCGGGCGCAAGCAAGGAGATCAGCCCCGGATTGCGCACCATCTGCGGGACGCCAGGCCTGGCCGAGCAGTTCATGCGCGGGCGAGACACCATGGAGGCGCAGCGGAGCCAGTACCGCGAGATGTTCCACATCGATCCGGCGACCGTCCCCGACCTGTACTTCGAGACGCGCGTGGCCGGCCTCCGCCTGCCGTCGGAACAGGGCACGTGGGCCACGCTGCTCACGCGCATTGGCAGTCTCGAGGGGCTGCGTCCGGAGGTGTACCTCGGCGCCGAGCTACCCGGACTCCAGGCCCCGACCCTGATCATCTGGGGCGAGCACGACATGGTGCCCGTCGCGGAGGGACAGGCGATCGCGGCTGCGATTCCCGGAGGCCGCTTCGAGCTGCTGCCCGGCGTGGGGCACTTCCCCTTCCTGGAGAATCCCCGGCGGACGTCCAGCCTCATCCTCGAATTCGTCCGTCATTAGCGCCCGTGCGTGCCGCCGGGCGGTCACTCCCCGGGACTCCCACCGGATGAGAGGGGAGAGATCCGCCCGGGCGGCGGGGGACTCCCGGCAAGCGGGTCTCCGGGGCGATCGCGCGCCGTATCGACCCGTTCTTGGGTGCGGCGGCCGTGTGCCGGGCCAGGCGCGCACGAGGTTGACTTGCGCGCCACTTCGGTTTCACCCGCCCAGCACCTACCGGGCCGCTGCGCCCGCGCGTGTGGGCGCGGCGGAAGCTCCCCTTCCCTGTGTCATCAGGGTCGCTCCCACCGCGAAGACCGTAGCGACGATGAAGGTCGCGGCGCGGGCGGTCAGCACCTTGTCCATCCCCGTCGTCATCCAGAGGACGGTGAAGATGAGCCCGGCTGCGAGCCCAGCAACAACACCGTTGGCGTTGAACCGCCGCCAGAAGAAGGCGAGCACGATGATGGGGGAGAAGGAGCAGCCGATCCCGGCCCAGGCCCAGCCCACCACGTAGTAGATCAGGTCCTTCGCGGTGAAGGTGAGGAGCAACCCGAGCAGGCCGACCACCACGATCGTCCAGCGCGAGACCCAGACCAGGGTTCGCTCCGGCAGCTTTCGCTGCATGGTCTTGTGCAGGATGTCCTCGCCTACGCACGATGCCGAGATCAGCAACTGGGACGAGGCGGTCGACATCATCGCGGCGACCGCCCCCGTCAGCATGATCCCGCCGAGCCACGGTGGGAGCAGCTTGTTCACCATGTAGGGGAAGATCTGCTCCGGATCGCTCACCGCCTCGGCGCCGTAGAGGGCGAGCCCGGTCAGTCCGATCAGGATTGCCCCCGCGTAGGCCACGAGCGTCCAGAGGATCGCAATCCAGGTGCCGTTGCGCACATCAGCATCGTTCTTCATCGCCATCCAACGCGAGGAGAGCTGCGGCTGTCCACCCAGGTATCCGAAGAACCACGACAGATTGTTGAAGACCATGAGGCCGAGCGCGAACCCGGTGAGTCCTCCGCCCCACGAGTCCCGTCCGCCACCCGCCGTGTGTAGCACCGAGGCGAGCGAGACGCCATGACTGCCGACCGACGCCAGCGCGATCAACGGCAGCACCCCCAGGCTCAGGATCATGAGGATCGCCTGCACCGCGTCGGTCCAGACCACCGAGAAAAAGCCGCCCGCCATCGCGTAGGCGACCACCACCACGGCCGAGATCACGATCCCCCATACCTCGGGCAGTCCGAAGGTGACAAACAACGTCTTCCCGCTGCCGCTGAACTGCGCCGAGACGTAGAACAGGAAGAAGACCAGGATGATGAGGCTCGAGAGTCCGCGGATCAGCTTGCCGCGTTCCGGATACTTCGCTGCCAGGTAGTCGGGGATCGTGAGCACGTCGTAACGATCTCGTTCGCGGCGGAACTCCCTCGCGAGCCAGAGCCAGGCAGTGCAGATGCCGACCACGCAACCGACCGCGATCCAGACGGCGGAGAGTCCCGAGGAGAACGCGAAGCCGGTCAATCCGAGCACGCACCAGGCTGATTCGCCCGTCGATCGCTCGGAGAGGGCGAGCGCCCAACCCGGGAGTTTCTTGCCGCCGAGGTGGTAGTCGGCGTGGGTCATTTCGCGCCGGGCGAAGTAAAGGCCGATCGCGAGCATCGCGGTGAGGTAGACGACGAGCTCGATCAAGACCACGGTGTTCATCGGGCGCTCCTCCTGGGTTGTGGTCGAGGAAGGAACGGGGCGCATTGTAGGGGGAGAGCGCGGCTGCCGCTAGCCGAAGGCGGTTTGCGCCGTGAAGGATCACCGCCTCAGGGCTCGTCGGCGGGGGCCGGGGGCGTCGAATGGGTGCAGGAGAACGCTAGCGAGGCCGGACCAAAGCAGGAACGATTATTCGTAAATGCACATCTGCAATCGAGTTGGAGAAGCGCCCAGCCGGAACGCCGCCCCGGCCGGGACCGGGGCGGCGCGCTGGGCAACCGGGGCGGCGCTCACGGAGTGTGGCTGAGAATCCAGTCGCGGACGGGGGTCCAGACGAAGGACTCCGCATTCTCGGCGAGGAACAGGTCGATGTGGGCGAAGTCGAGAAGGACCTCCTCCGGAGGATGGAAGCTGAAATCGAGAACCGTCACGTCCGGGCTGGAAATCAGGTCGAGCGTGTGTCGTCCGAACGGTCCGGCCCCCCCCGCCGCGCTAAGGTAGAGAATCGGCGTCGTCACGTCGGCGAGGTGATCGTCCCAGGGCACGTCGTACTCAGGCAGTGCCGCCAACATACAGTCGCGCATGAACGCGACGGTCTCGTTCGGTGGCGCCGCCAGCATGAAATCGACCCAGTCGTCGAATGGAGTGTACTGCAGGCCCAGCGGCGCTCCTTCCTCGTCAAACACGCCGGCGAGGAAGTGATAGTTGTATCCAGGAATGGATGGGTAAGGTACGTACGCGGCAAGCGCGATCGCCGCCTGGAAGTTCGTGAATCCAGGGATCAGCACGGATGGTCCGTCCGGATCTTCCAGAGCCGGAGGCCCAAAGAGCACAAACGGGTTGTCCATCCGGTTGTAGCCGCTTTCGATCATCGAGTCGTAGAGCTGCAAGTCCAACCGACAGCCTTCGATCCAGGCCTCGCTATCCGTCTTCAGGCCGTAGTCCACGGGTATGTATGCGCAGACCTTGCGATGACCTGGCGGCAACTGGCTCTCCGCGTTCAGGTACGCGAATCCGAGCGCAGCCCCGCTGCTGTATCCCAGCAGCGCCATCTGACGGTAGCCGTTGCCGGTCAGGAGCCGGGCCACGCGAGCGATTTCCACCGCCAGGCCCAAGTCGGCAACGCAGCGATCCATCCCGAAGTCCAGCAGGAAGCCATAGTCGGGCAGGCCGTTGGGGACCAGGGTCCACGCCTGGTCGATCCCCCAGACATCGATGTCGGATGCCGCGAGCTGGACCGCGAGCCCCACATCATCCGGCTGTCGAGGCGACGCCTGCCCCGGCAGGAACATCCCGGTGAAGTCCTTGATGTCCCCGTGTTGCAGGAACGCCGACTTGCGCGTGCGAATGGGGTGCCAGGGCCGCGTCTCACGGACGACGCGGTGGATACCGAGCAGATCGTGTTCGCCGGGCCCGGTGTGGACCTGGACGCTGTAGTGCGCGATGTCTCCGGCGAGCACCGTGCGATTGAAGCCCGGGAAGAGATGCGGGTTGCCGTGGCCCTGTTCCCCGGGACGGGCGGCCCCGACCTCATCGACCGCCGGCCAGCCCGCCTGGGTGACGAGGTCCCGGGCGATGGACTGCGGGTCGACGCCCAAGCCGGATTCGTTCTGGGAATCGCGTGCCAAGGGCGCAACGACTCTCTCCTCCGAGCAACCGAACGAGAGCAACGCAATGACGCCGAGCAGCAAGACCAGATACCTGCGCATAGTCACCCTCCTGTGTTTGGACGACACTCGGGACCCCGAGCCCAGTGGTGCAGCAGGAACGCGCGTGCCGGAACAGACGCAGACGATTCTATGCCCCTGCGGAAACAGGGGAAAGGAGGAAATGGGCCGCGGGAAGTGGCCCGGCCGTAGCGGCGGCAACTACCCCTTGCGCAACGACTTCAGCGCGGTTCCCCAGGCAATGACCTGGTCGAGCATGGTGTTGACGGACTTCTCGTGCATGGGAGCCGGCTTGAAGGTGGTGAAATCCTCGAAGTCGGTGAAGAGCGACAGCGCCACTTGCGCGCGGACATCGGCCACCTGCAACTCGCCCATCACCAGGCGCAGCTGCTCCACCGCGCGCGTACCGCCCGCGCTGCCGTATCCCACAAACCCGGCCGACTTGTTGTTCCACTCCCGATACAGAAAGTCGATCGCGTTCTTGAGCGCTCCCGAAGGGCTGTGGTTGTACTCCGGCGTCACAAAAACATAGGCGTCAAACGAGGCGATCTTCGCCGCCCAGGCCTTGGTGTGCGGCTGGCTGTATCTTCCCGCCGAGGGCGGTATCGGCTCGTCGAGAAGTGGCAGGTTGAAGTCCTGGATGTCCACCAGCTCAAAGCCGGCATCGCCGCGCTTCGCCGCGATACCATGGACCCAGCCGGCAACCGCCTCAGCCTTGCGGCCCGGACGGGTGCTCCCAATGATGATCCCCACCTTGATCATATTCCGTTCCTCCCTGGTGCAGATTGACTGCGAATCGACTGAACCTCCGATCCCCGGTCGAATGCGCTCGCTTCCGTTCTTCGCGGCAGCCTCGGGCCGCCCCCGCGCGCTCACGCGCCCGGCGGCGGCTTCTCTCCATCGATCCAACGCCGGCGCCCGATGGAACCCAAGGGCGAGAGAACCATAAGAAACGGCAGGAGAGACCAGGGCGAGAGGCCGCCGTGGTGGAAACCGCCGAATGACCAGACCGCCCAGGCGATCTCGACCGCGAGCACCCCGTAGAGCGGCGCCATCAACTTCCAGTACGGCACGGTCGGGCGCCGCCAAGGTGCGGTCGTGCAGACCAGACCCCCCGCCACGCCGGTCAGCGCCAGACCGGCGACGCCCTCGGTGATCCTGCTTCGGGCGAGCCAGATGATCGCGAGGATCAGGACCCAGCAGAACGCGCCCGCCCAGCCACCCAGCCAACCGATCTTCTCGCCCGATCTGCCGGTCACGATCGGCCCTCCTTGGCTTCCCCTCGCCCTGCACGGTTGCCGCGCGTTTGGCCTCGGCCGCCCGGAGACGCGTTGCGTCGTGCGCCGCCCCCCACGGTTCCGCGCGCGGCCGGCGGTGCGCTTTTCGGCGCGCCCTTGGGCTTGCGCTTGACGCTGAGCAGCAGCTCCACATCCCTCAGCACGCGCTCTGAGTCGACGGCAATGAAGAGCCACTTGCCGTCGTGAAAGGTCGTCGCACGGTCGTACGCCGTACGCGTTCCGGACGAGAGTCGACCGCGGATTGCCTCGACCTTGGTCCGTTCCTCTTCGCCAAAGACGATCTGGATCTTGAGCTGACCCTTGAGCGGCGCGAGCGTGCAGAACGACCTGCTCTTCTTGTAGCGCAATGCCCAGCCGTGCTTCTGCCCGCCGTAAAGCCAGTCGGGTGTGAAAGTGCCGGGGTAGGTCCGGTCAATCCACCGGGTCAGTCGCGCCCAGTTCGCGTGCGCATCCTTGCCCATGTGCGCCGCAAGCCTGGCCGGGGTCGGCGGCGAGCCGGGCTCGGTGAGAGGGACTGCCGAGTCGGTCATGGGCAGGCTCCTTTCAAGATCGGACGCCCGCAGGCTACCACGCTCCGCGGGCGGTTGCCAATCCTGGCTAACGTTCGCGCACACAAGCACTCTCGACAACCCCCGCCCGGTCGAACCCGGGTGCCGTCCGCGGTCTTCTCCCCCTGCGCCTCCCGCCGCGACCGATCTGCAATCTCCTGCCCGGCCCGGATCCTTACGTCTTCTTGACGCGCCGGCGGCGTAGCGTGGTTCGTCAAAGAGACAGAGAGATCGCATCCGGCGCCGGCCCCGCCGTCGCCGGCGCGGAGGGAAGAGCCATGGACGTTCTGATGCTCCTTCTGATCGTCGCGTTGCTGGCGGCAACTCTCGGACTGGTTCGCCTGGTCGACCGCTCATAGGAGGTCTGTATGACGGTCCTGTACGTGGCGGCGGGGATCCTGGCGGTCGCCCTGTTGATCTACCTGCTGCTGGTTCTGCTCAAACCGGAGCTCTTCTCATGACACCGAATGGATTCCTGCAGATCGGTCTGCTTCTGGGACTGCTCGCCCTCTTGAGCAAGCCCTTGGGCTCCTGGATGGCGCGAATCTATGACGGCGAGAGTCCGCGCGGAACCGGATTCCTGCGGCCGATCGAGCGGCTGACCTATCGCCTCTCCGGCGTGCGGAGCGGCGAGGAGATGACCTGGCGGCAGTACGCTCACGCTGTCGTCATCTGCAGCGGTATCAGCCTCGTAGTCCTCTATCTGCTGCAACGAGCGCAGCCGTTTCTTCCCGGGAACCCCCACCATCTGGGCGCGGTGGCACCGGCGATTGCGCTGAACACGGCGATCAGTTTCGTCTCGAACACCAACTGGCAGGCATATGGCGGCGAGACGACGATGAGCTACGCGACCCAGATGGCCGGACTGGCGGTACAGAACTTTGTTTCCGCTGCGGCAGGCATGGCTGTGCTTGCTGCTCTGATCCGGGGACTGGCCCGCCACAGCACGCGCCTGTTGGGCAACTTCTGGGTCGATCTGGTACGAGGCATCCTCTACATCCTGCTGCCGCTATCGCTGGTCCTGGCCGTGCTTCTGGTTTCGCAGGGGGTAGTGCAGACGTTGTCTCCCGGCCCTACCGTGACGCCGCTGGATGGGGCAGCGCGTGGATCGGTGCTGCCGGTCGTGGCCGTCGGGCCGGCGGCGTCGCAGATTGCCGTCAAGCAGCTCGGCACCAACGGCGGAGGATTCTTCAACGCGAACTCGGCCCACCCACTCGAAAACCCCACCCCCCTCAGCAACTTCCTGGAGTTGCTGGCCATTCTTCTGATCCCGGCCGCCTCCTGCCATATGTTCGGGCGCATGATCCGAGAGCCGCGGCAGGGCTGGGCGGTGCTCGCGGCCATGACCGTGCTCTTCCTGATCTTTCTGGCGGTCACGCTGCCGTCCGAACAGGCCGGCACGCCGGTCCTGCGTGGAGCCGGGCTCGTCACAGCCGCGGGCCCGACGCAGGCTGGTGGGAACATGGAAGGCAAGGAGGTCCGCTTCGGCATCACCAATTCGGCGTTCTGGGCCGTCGCCACCACCGCCGCCTCCAACGGTTCGGTGAATGCGATGCACGACTCGTTCACCCCCCTGGGCGGCCTCGCGCCGATGGTTCTGATGCAGCTTGGAGAAGTCGTCTTCGGCGGCGTCGGCTCCGGACTCTACGGGATGCTGGTCTTCGCTGTCGTCACCGTCTTTGTCGCGGGGTTGATGGTGGGGAGGACGCCGGAATACCTCGGCAAGAAGATCGAGATCTACGAAATGAAGACGGCGTCCCTGATCATCCTGATCCCACCGCTGCTCGTCCTGATCGGGACCGCCCTGGCGGTGCTGGCGCCCCCGGGCGCCTCGGCGGTGACCAATCCCGGCCCCCACGCGTTCAGCGAGATCCTCTACGCCCTCTCCTCAGCTGCGAACAACAACGGTAGCGCCTTCGCCGGTCTGGACGCTTCCGGCACGTTCTACTGCCTCCTGCTCGGAGTCGCGATGTTCGTGGGTCGATTCTGGATCATCGTGCCGACGCTGGCGCTGGCCGGGTCTCTGGCCGCAAAGAAGAAGGTGCCCGCGGGAGAGGGCACGCTGCCCACCCACGGCTGGACATTCATCCTGTTGCTTGCCTCCATCGTGTTGGTGGTCGGATCCCTGACCTATTTCCCGGCCCTGGCGCTGGGGCCGGTAGCCGAGGCCTTGCGGCCTGGGCATTGATGCCGTCTGGAGAATCCGTCATGTCGACGCTCGTCCGCAGCTCAATCCGTCTGAACCGGCGCATGTTCGGGCACGCCCTAGCCGAGGCGGTGTACCGCCTGGATCCTCGCCGGCAGGTACGCAATCCGGTCATGTTCCTCGTCTGGGTTGGCTGGCTGCTGACCCTGGCTCTGTATCCATTCGCGCTGGCGGGAACGATTCCGGATTCCCCTCGCTTTGTCTCGACCGTTTCGCTGTGGCTTCTGTTCACCGTCCTGTTTGCCAACCTGGCGGAAGCCGTGGCCGAAGGTCGGGGGCGGGCGCAGGCGGATTCGCTGCGCCGGGCCCGTGAGGATCTACTGGCGTGCCGGCTGGACGGCCACGACCGCACCGCGGGGCGGACCGAGGTTCCCGCCGCCCGACTGCGCAAGGGGGATCACGTCTTCGTGGAGGCGGGCCAGTTCATTCCCGGCGACGGTGAAGTGGTCGAGGGCATCGCCTCGGTGGACGAAAGCGCGGTGACCGGGGAAAGCGCTCCGGTGATCCGAGAGAGCGGCGGAGACCGAAGCGCGGTGACCGGAGGCACGCGGGTGCTTTCCGACTGGGTGGTGGTGCGCATCACCGCCGGCCCGGGCGAGAGCTTCCTGGATCGAATGATCGCGATGGTCGAGGGCGCCCGGCGCCGAAAGACGCCCAACGAAGTCGCGCTCACGATTCTCCTCGCCGCGATGAGCATCATCTTCCTGGCGGCCTGCGCGACGCTCCTGCCGTTCTCCATCCACGCGACGCGGATTGCCGGCCAGGGCAGCCCGGTCACAATCACCGTGCTCACCGCGCTCCTTGTGTGCCTCATCCCGACCACTATCGGAGGACTGCTCTCCGCCATCGGAATCGCCGGAATGGACCGTCTGCTGCGCGCCAATGTGATCGCCATGTCGGGCCGCGCGGTGGAGACGGCCGGCGATATCGATGTGCTGCTCCTGGACAAGACCGGCACCATCACCCTCGGCAATCGAGAAGCGGTGGCGTTCCTCCCGGCCGATGGTCAAGGCGCTGAGGAGGTTGCCGAGTCAGCCCAGCTGGCCTCGTTGGCGGACGAGACGCCGGAGGGGCGCAGCATCGTCGTCCTGGCCAAGCGGCAGTACGGTCTGCGGGAAGTCGACATCGCCCGCCTCGGAGCGCGGTTCGTGCCGTTCAGTGCGCACACCAGAATGAGCGGCGTGGATCTCGAGCAGGACCAGATCCGCAAGGGGGCGGCGGAGGCCATCGAGGCTTACGTCCGGGAGCAAGGCGGTACCTTCCCGGAATCGGTGCGGGTAAAGGTGGAACAGGTCTCGCGGGCCGGGGGGACCCCCCTGGTGGTCGCGGAGGGTCCGCATGCACTTGGAGTGGTGGAACTGCGGGACATCGTCAAGGGCGGCATCCGCGAGCGTTTCGGAGAACTCCGGCGCATGGGGATCAAGACCGTGATGATCACCGGGGACAACCCGCTCACCGCCGCGGCCATCGCGGCGGAAGCGGGAGTCGATGACTTCCTGGCCGAGGCGACGCCGGACACCAAGCTGGCGCTGATCCGCCGGCATCAGGCGGCAGGGCATCTCGTGGCCATGACCGGTGACGGGACCAACGATGCCCCGGCGCTGGCGCAGGCGGACGTGGCGGTGGCCATGAACTCCGGCACCCAGGCGGCCAAGGAGGCGGGCAACATGGTCGACCTCGACTCCAACCCCACCAAGCTGATCGAAATCGTCGCGATCGGCAAGCAGCTTCTGATGACGCGCGGGGCGCTCACCACGTTCAGCATCGCCAACGACGTCGCCAAGTACTTCGCAATCCTGCCCGCCGCCTTCGTGGGCGTCTATCCGGCCCTGGGCGGGCTCAACATCATGCATCTGGCCACGCCGCAGAGCGCCATCGTCTCGGCCGTGGTCTTCAACGCCCTGATCATCGTCGCGTTGATTCCTTTTGCCCTGCGCGGCGTCTCGTATCGCCCGGTGAACGCGTCGACTCTGCTGCGCCGGCATCTCCTCATCTACGGCGCCGGTGGAATCATCGCCCCGTTTGCGGGCATCAAGCTTCTGGACATGCTGATCCACGCCATCCGGCTGTTCTGAGGAGGACCTCATGCGTTCGGCGGTTCGAACCTCGGTGCTGATCCTCGCGGTGCTGACCGTTCTCACCGGCGGGGTGTATCCGCTGGTGGTGACCGGAGCGGCCCGGCTGGCTTTTCCGCATCAAGCCGCGGGCAGTCTCATCTCCCGGGACGGCCGGATGATCGGTTCCGTATTGCTGGGCCAGGCGTTCAGCGACCCCCGGTACTTCTTCGGCCGGCCGTCCGCCACGTCCCCGCCGTACAACGCGGGAGCCTCGATGGGAGCGAACCTCGGTCCCACGAACCCGGCACTTGCTGACTCCCTGCGCGCTCGCGTGGCGCGACTCCGGGCACTCGACCTACCGGAGGTCCGCGCGGTGCCGGTCGACCTGGTCACGGCCTCCGGCAGCGGCCTCGATCCCCACATCAGCCCCGCGGCCGCCTACTACCAGGTTCCTCGCGTGGCCCGCCTGCGCGGGATCGGCGAACCCGCCTTGCGGGAGCTGATCCGGGAACGGATCGAAGGCCGGCAGTTCGGGCTGTTGGGCGAGCCGCGGGTCAATGTGCTCCTGCTGAACCTGGCCCTGGACGATCTCACCCGCTCCCGATAGGCTGCGGTCGGCCCCGGGGTCTCACCGGCCGCCGGGATCATGGAGAGGTCATGGACGAGAGCCGCCCCGATCCCGACCGTTTGCTCGCCCGCCTCCAACGCGCGGAAGCTCGCCGCAGTCGAGGCCGGCTCAAGGTCTTTCTCGGCGCGATCGCCGGTGTCGGGAAGACCTACGCCATGCTGGAGCAGGCGCGACTCCGGCAACGCCAGGGGCTGGACGTGGTCGCCGGGTGGGTGGACACCCACGGCCGGAGCGAGACCGACGCCCTTCTGGACGGGCTGGAGGTTCTTCCGCCGCGTTCCGTGGACTACCGCGGGATCGCGCTACCGGAGTTCGATCTGGATGCCGCGTTGGCGCGGCATCCGAGCCTGCTCCTTCTCGACGAGCTGGCCCACACGAACGCTCCCGGGTCCCGCCATGCCAAGCGGTGGCAGGATGCCGAGGAGCTGCTCACCGCCGGCATTGATGTCTTCACCACGGTGAACGTCCAGCACCTCGAAAGCCTGAATGACATCGTGGCCCAGACGACCGGGGTGGTCGTCCGTGAGACCGTGCCGGACCACCTGCTGGAACGGGCGGAGGAGGTCGAGCTCGTCGACCTGACGCCCGACGACCTCCTCGAGCGCCTGCGACAGGGAAAGGTCTACGTTCCGGCCCAAGCCGATCGCGCCATGCGCAGTTTCTTCACGCGGGGCAACCTGATTGCGCTCCGGGAGTTGGCGCTGCGGCGCGCGGCTGACCGGGTGGACGTCGATCTGAGAGGATACAAGCGCGATCAGGAGATCGGCGGCGTCTGGCCGGTCGCCGAACGACTGCTCGTCTGCGTCAGCGCCGGTCCCGCCGCGCCTCGGGTTGTTCGCTCCGCCGCGCGCATGGCCGCCGGCCTGCGCGCGGCGTGGATCGTGGCGCACGTCGAGCGTCCCGGAGACCCCCGAGCCACCGAGGCGGACCGCGAGCAGCTCTCGCGGACCTTCCGCCTGGCGGAGCAACTCGGAGCCGAGACCGTCTCCCTTGTGGGCTTGAATCCGGGCGAGGAACTCATGGCGTATGCCCGGACCCGAAACGTGACCAAGATCGTGGTTGGCAAACCGGCCGGCGCCTGGTGGCGCTACCGGATCTTCGGCTCGTTGGTCAATGACCTGGTGCGCCGCAGCGCCGAGATCGATGTGTACGTGATCCGCGGAGAGGTGAGCGCGCCAGGTTCCGCGCGAGTTCTGCGCCTGCGCCGGCGCAGTCCCGCGCAGTCGTACCTCTGGGCCCTGGTGTCCACGCTGGCAACGACCGGGCTCTGTGCACTGCTGGCGGCGCGCATCGATCCGTCCAATCTCGCCATGATCTACCTGCTCACGGTCCTTGCGGTGGCAACCGCCTGGGGTCGGGGCCCCTCGATCCTGGCGTCGGTACTCGGGGTGGCGGCCTTCGACTTCTTCTTCGTGCCGCCGTCTCTGACCTTCGCGGTGGGCGACGGCCAGTACATCATCACGTTCGCCGTCATGCTCACGGTCGGACTGCTCACGAGCACGCTTGCGGTGCGCCTGCGCCAGCAGGCGGAAGCGCACCGGCGGCGTCAGGAACGGACCGCGGCGCTCTACCGCACGAGCCGGGAATTCGCGCTGGCCAGCACGCTCACCGAGGTTGTCCAGAGCGTGGAGAGCCACCTCGGCGCCATGTATGACAGCGAGGCCTGGGTTCTGCTCCCCGACGGGGAGGGCCGTTTGGGCCCGGCGCCCGGGATCACCTCACGTTTTCCGCTCGAGGCGAGGGAGCGAGCGGTGGCGCAGTGGGCCCATGACCACGGGCAAATGGCCGGCCTCGGCACCGACACGCTGGGCGCGGCTCGCGCCCTGTACGTGCCCCTGATCACGGCGCGCGGCGGCGTCGGGGTGCTGGGCCTCTTTCCCGGCGAGGGCGCCGGCTCCCTCACCCCGGAGAGAGTCGACCTCCTGGGCGCCTTCGCCAGCCAGGCGGCGGTTGTCGTGGAGCGAGCCTTGCTGGCGGAGGAAGCGCAACGGGTTCGGATGAGCGCCGAGTCGGAGCGGCTGCGGAACCTGCTCTTGAGCTCGGTGTCGCATGATCTGCGGACGCCGCTGAGCGCGATCACGGGCTCGGCCAGCAGCCTGCTCGAGGGCGAGGCGCAGATCCCGCAAGAGACCCGCCGGGAGTTGACACAGTCGATTCTCGATGAGGCGGACCGTTTGAACCGTTTGCTCGGAGACCTCCTGAGCATGACGCGCCTGGAGTCGGGGGGCATCCAGCTCCGCCGCGAATGGGTGCCGCTGGAGGAGATGATCGGGGCCGCCTTGAACCAGCTGGAGCGCGCTCTCCAGGGACATCCGGTCAAGGTCGACATCCCGGAGGATCTACCCCTGCTGTCGGTCGATGCCGTCCTGGTGGAGCACCTCCTGGTCAACCTCCTGGAAAACGCCGCCAAGTACTCGGGTCCGGATGCGCCGATCGAGATCTCCGCGCGTTCGGATGGTTCCGGTGTCAGAGTGGAGGTGGCGGATTGCGGACCCGGGCTCGCACCGGGGGATGAGGAGCGGGTGTTCGAGAAGTTCTACCGGGCTTCGGGCACGCGAAGTGTGCAGGGCACTGGCCTGGGGCTTCCCATTTGTCAGGGGATAGTCGAGGCCCACGGCGGAACGATCGAGGCCGCAAACCGGCCCGCAGGCGGGGCGGCCTTTCGCTTCTTCCTTCCGGCTTCCGGCGATCCTCCCACCCTGGATCCGGAGGACCTTGAGGCATGAACGAAGCGCCCCGACCTCTGATTCTACTGATCGAGGACGATGCCCAGATCCGGCGCTTCCTCCGCGCCGCGCTCACTCAGCAGGGGCACCGCCTGCTCGAGGCGGTCACCGGCGCCGAAGGGCTGCGCTATGCCTCCACGCAGCGGCCGGATCTGATCATTCTCGATCTGGGTCTCCCCGACACAGACGGTCTGGTCCTGGCGCGGGAGATCCGTTCGTGGGCCGCAACCCCGATCGTGGTGCTGTCGGCGCGTGGTCAGGAGAGCGACAAGATCGCGGCCCTCGATGCCGGAGCGGACGACTATGTGACCAAGCCGTTCAGCGTCGGCGAACTCCTCGCACGTATGCGTGTCGCCCTGCGCCACGCCGCCGGAGCCGCGGCCGGCACTTCGGATCCGGTCTATGAAGTCGGGGCCCTACGCATTGATCTGGCTCACCGGCGCATCCAGGTGAACGACCAGGACGTGCATCTCACGCCGATCGAGTACAAGCTTCTCACGCTGCTGGTGCGGAACTCCGGCAAGGTGGTCACCCACCGACAGCTCCTCCGCGAGGTATGGGGTCCATCGTTCGAGGACCAGAGCCACTATCTGCGTGTCTACATGCAGCAGCTTCGCAAGAAGCTCGAGGCCGAGCCGGCCCGGCCGCGCTATTTGCGCACCGAGCCGGGGGTCGGATATCGCCTGAGGGACGAGGCCGATCCCGGCGCGTGTGATTCGGCGCGGTGCTCCGGCAGTCCGCTGGAGGATCGCGCGTTGATGCCCGAGCGCGAGAGTCCCGAGGGCCAGGGTCCGCCGGGTCCGAACGGCCGGGATCAGGGTGCGAAGCACGATGCTGAGCGTGGCCGGAGGACGCCGCGGAGCCGGGACTGAGCGCGGGTCAGGTAGCGTGCCGGCGTCCCCACTCCGCGCAGTCAGGTGTTCGGGCTGCGGCAAATCGGATGAGCGCGGCCGCCCGACCCGTCGGCCCAAGGATCGTTATCCTCCCGAGACACGGAGCCTTCCCTGCCCCCTCGCGGAGTGTGACGAACTGAGCGTGCGATTCTCACTAATACTTTGCATTTGACATTCTTACGTTCAGCGGCGAGAATGTGACGTGTTCTCAGGTTTCGCCACGCCCGCCCGCGGACGCGGCGGCCATCCGGCTCCGGAACGACACCTCCTCCGGGGACGTGAGTCTGGGCAGGCGTCGAGGCTGCCGCGGGCCCGGAGATCTCGATTCGAAGGAAGAACCCGCACCGACGTAGAGGATTGCACATGAACACGTTACAGCGTCCCAGGAGCACTCATTTCATGGTAACCGTACTCGCGTTCGTGACCCTCACGGCCATGGCCGCTCTTCCTGTGCCGGTGCGGGCCGATACCAAGACCTGGACCGGCGCTGTCGACAACCTCTGGTCCACCGCCGGGAACTGGACGGGCGGCTTGCCCGCGGCCGGTGACCGGGTGGTCTTCGGCGTGTCGGGCCTGAACCGGACCACCACCAATGATCTCCCCGCCGGGACTGCCTTCTTCGACATCACCTTCCTTGGCGACAACTATGTCATCAACGGGAATGCGTTGGGTCTCACCGACGGCGTGACCTGTAATCAGGGCCCCAACACCATCAACGTGAATCTGCAGGTGCTCGGACCGCAGACCATGAGCGGGACCTATGGCGCGCTCTACCTGAACGGCGCCATCGCCCTGGGCGCGAACACCCTGACGCTTGGCTACAACGTGAACGTCGCCGGGATGATCTCCGGTTCGGGCGGAATCACGATCGGCGACGTGGTCACCCTCACGGGAAACAACACCTACACCGGGTCGACCTTGATCCAGCAGCGGGGGGAGATCGATGGCGTCCAGCCGTCCAGCGACGTGACTACCGGCGCGTACTACAACTCCATCGTCACCGGAAACGGCACCGTCGGGGCCGTCACGCTCAACTACGCCGCCAGCCTCCAGCCGGGGACCGCCCTCGGAGGCAACATCGGCACGCTCACTACGGGAGGTCTGACGGCCAATGCCAACTCCTACCTGGCGGTTGCTCTCAACGGGACCGTGCCCGGAGTAGGCCACGATCAGGTCAAGGTAAACGGAACGGTCTCGATCGATCCGAGCGCGGCGCTCAACACTTCGCTGGGGTTCACCCCCAGCCTGGGGCAGACCTTCCAGATCGTCGATAACGACGGCGTCGACCCGATTTCCGGAACCTTCAACGGCCTGCCCGAGGGCGGCGTGATCAACCTGAACGCCAATGAACTCACGATCACCTACGTGGGCGGCGACGGCAACGACATCGTGCTGACCGTTACCGCGGCCGCCAAGACCTGGACCGGCGCCGTCAACCACAAATGGTCGGTGGCCGGCAACTGGCTGGGCGGCGTTCCGGGACCGGGCGACCCGCTGGTCTTTCCGGCCGGGGCCGCAAACCTCTCCAACCTCAACGACCTGCCGGCCGGCACCGCGTACAAGCTGATCCTTTTCACCGGCGCCAACTACGTCCTCAGCGGCAACACCATCGGCCTGACCAACGGAATCACCAGCAACCAGGCTCCCAACACCATCCAGGCCGGCCTGAAGATTCTGGCCCCGCAGACCATCGGCGGGAGCTATTCCGCACTGACCGTGACCGGCGACATCGATCTGGGCAGCAACGCGCTCACGCTCGGATACAACGTCACGGCCTCGGGCATCATCTCCGGCACCGGCGGTCTGACCACGGGCGACGTGATCACCCTCACCGGGTACAACATCTACACCGGTCCCACCCTGATTCAGCAGCGCGCCGAGATCAACGGTTCCCAGCCGGCCAGCGCCGTGAGCACCGGGGCGTACTTTGGCTCGATCGTGAGCGGGGTGGGCAAGGTCGGGGACCTTGTTCTCAACTATGCGGCCAGCGTCCAGCCGGGCCCGGGCTTCGGAAGCGGCATCGGACGATTCACGACCGGCAACCTCAGTCTGGGCGCCAATTCGTACCTGGGCCTGACCCTGAGCGGAACGGTAGCGGGAACCGGCTACGACCAGGTGGCGGTCAGCGGCTCCATCGGAATCGATCCGGCCGCCAGCCTGTCGCTCAACCTCACCTTCACGCCGATGCTGGGCCAGACGTTCATGCTCGTGGACAACGACAATGCGGATCCGGTGACCGGCACCTTCACCGGTCTTCCCGAAAACTCAGTGATCAACCTGAACGCCAACCAGTTCAAGATCAGCTATGTGGGCGGCGACGGCAACGACATCGTGCTGACCGTTGTCAGCGCCGCCAAGACCTGGACCGGGGCCGTAAGCGCCCTCTGGTCCAACCCGGGCAACTGGCAGGGCGGCGTTCCGGGACCGGGCGACCCGCTCGTATTCCCGGCAGGCGCCTCCAACCTGACCAACCTGAACGATCTGCCCGACGGGACGTTGTACAAGCTGATCCTCTTCTCCGGGAGCAACTACGTGATCGGAGGCAACCCGTTCGGCCTGACCGACGGGATCTCCTGCAGCCAATCGCCCAACGCGATCAATGCCGACCTGCAGATCGCGGCCCCGCAGACCATGAGCGGAGGCTACGGCCCCCTGACCCTGAACGGCGCTGTGAGTCTGGGCTCCAACACCCTGACGCTCAGCTACTACGTCAACGCTACCGGTCCGATTTCGGGCTCGGGTGGCCTGACGATCGGCGATGTCGTCACGCTCTCCGGGAACAACACCTATACCGGCCCCACGCTGATTCTCCAGCGGGGAGAGATCGACGGCCAGCAGCCAAGCAGCGCGGTGAGCACCGGCGCGTACTATGGCTCCGTCGTGTGCGGCACCGGCCGGACCGGCAGCGTCACCCTGAACTACGCCGCCAGCCTCCAGCCGGGGGGATCTCTCGGCGGCGGCATCGGCAAGCTCAGCACCGGCAGCTTGACCCTGAACGCCAACACCTACCTCTACACCACGTTGAACGGCGCGGTCCCCGGGACCGGCTACGATCAGGTCAGCGTGACCGGCGGAGTCACGATCGATCCCGCCGCCACCTTGAGCGCCACTTTGGGGTTCACGCCGGCGAAGGGGCAGATCTTCGTGCTGGTGCAAAACGATGGGGCCGATCCGGTGGCTGGGACGTTCTACGGCCTACCCCAGGACGCCATGTTCAACTTGGGCCCCTACCCCTTCCAGATCAGCTACATCGGCAAGACCGGGAACGATATCACGATCACGAGCCTTTCCGGCGACCCGTACAACTTCGCACCGATCGCGGTCGACGACGCCTACGTCACGCAGCAGGACCTTGGTCTGGCCTCGATGGGCCCGGGCCTGCTGGCCAATGACAGCGACCCGGACCTGCAGCCGATCTCCGTGGTGCTGGCCGACACCGTCACCACGGCCGGCGGCGCGGTGGGCGTCGGCGGCGACGGGAGCTTCGTCTACAGCCCGCCGTCCGGGTTCACCGGGACCGACACCTTCAACTACATCATCTCCGATGGGACCGATGCCACGGACATGGCCACGGTGACCATCACCGTGCAGCCCGATCCGGCCGGGGTCGACAGCGAGGCGGCGGCCATCCCCAAGGAGTTCGCGTTCCTCGCGCCCCGACCGAATCCGAGCCAGGGGGCGGTCGAGCTTTCCGTTGCGCTGCCGGAGGCGGCGGGGATCCGGGCCGACGTCTTCGACGCCACGGGACGAGCGGTGGCCCGTCTGGATGCGGACCAGGTGTTCGCGCCGGGGATTCAGCGGCTGTCTTGGGACGGACGGAGCGAATCCGGCGCACCTGCCGCGAGCGGCGTCTATTTCGTGCGCGTGAGCAGTGGCCCCCACACTGCGGTGCGCAAACTCATCCGAGTTTCGCCGCGGTAGCCCACCGCGGGCCGGGCGGAGCCGTCTCCGCCCGGCACCTCCCCTTTGAGTGTGGTCGGTAGACGGGTATCGCGCCGACGCGGCTGACGGCGCGGCGCGCGCCTGACTTTCGTCCCGCCCGTCGTTGTTCCGCCCGGTATGCAGGTGTAGACTCTTTCCGTGGATCCTCGGCTGCCTTCATTGCAAGCAGGGGGGCCCCGTGATCAGACAGCATCGGGCTGCGCTCTTGGCTTTGTGGGCGTTGTTCCTGCCGGCCGTGGCCGACGCTCTTCCCTTCGCCGTCGGCCACCGATCGATCACCTACGTCGATCCCAGTCGCGGCAACCGGCAGGTTCAGACCGAGGTCTATTACCCTGCCGAGCAGGGAGGGGATGACGTGCCCGTGGCCGCAGGGGCGTTTCCCGTGATCGCGTTTGGCCACGGATTCGTGATGGTCTGGAGCGCCTATGCGTACATCTGGAGCTCCCTGGCTCCCCATGGCTACCTCGTGGCCCTGCCGAGGACGGAAGGGGGCCTCTTACCCAGCCACGAACAATTCGCCCGCGATCTCGCCTTTCTGGTCGACCAGCTCCGGGCGGAAGGAGCGACTCCGGGATCCTTCCTGGATGGGCACGTCGCGGAGACCGCCTGTGTGATGGGCCACTCGATGGGAGGTGGCGCCAGTGTCTTGGGCGCTTCCTACAATCCGCAGGTGACGGCGGTGGCCAACCTGGCGGCCGCGGAAACAAACCCCTCGGCCATCGCCGCCGCGGCCTCGGTGACCGTTCCCTGTCTCCTCCTGGCGGGTTCACTGGATTGCGTCACGCCTCCGGAACAGCACCAGATCCCGATCTACGAGGCCCTGGCCTCCACCTGCCGGACTCTGGTAACCCTGAACGGAGCCACCCACTGCCAGTTCGCGGACTACAATTTCAACTGCGAACTGGGCGAGTTCTGCAGTCCGACCATCAGCCGAGAGCAGCAGCATCTCCTGGTCGAAAGCCTGCTCATGCCCTGGCTCGACTGGATCCTGAAAGCAGACGGAAGCGCGCAGGACACCTTTCAGGAACTGCTCCTCGCCGGCCAGGGGATCACCTCGGTGCAGGATTGCCCGGAGGTGTCCCAGGTCGCGGGTTCTGTGCATCCGATTCCCTTGGAGCTGCGCCCGTCCCCCAATCCGTTCACCGGAGGCACGCGAATTCGCCTTTCGCTGCCCACCGCTTCGGCGGTGCGGGCCGAGGTCTTTGACCTGTCGGGGCGCCGTGTCCGCTTTCTTCTCGACCCCAATGCCCGCCCGGGGACCTGCGAGATCTCCTGGGATGGAAAGAACGAACAGGGCCGCGGTCTCCCGGCCGGGACGTATCTCGGCCGCGTTACCACGGAGGGGAAGAGAGGAAGCTGCGTGTTGACCCTGCTGCGTTGACCGGTCTTCGGCCGGGCAATTCCTCGGCGAGATCGTCCGGTCGGGCTCAGTTGATCGGTAGCGGAGCCTGTGCTACCATCCGATTGTGCGGGTTGCATTGAGGCCGGACAGCGGGAGGCCAACATGAAGCGGACGATGCTCCTGTCCTTTCTCCTGACCTTGGCAGCCGGCGCTCTGCTGGCTGGATTCGCCGGCGCCAACCCCGTTCCCGTTGGCACCTGCTGCCTTCCGGGCTACATCTGCGAGGTCCTGGACCAGCCCGCCTGCGAAAGTGCCGGCGGTTTCTTCCAGGGGGCGCCGGAATGCACGCCGATGAGTTGTCTTCCGGGAACCGGCGCATGCTGCGCTCCCGACGGGACCTGCGGCGTCACCAACATCCTGATTTGCGGCGAGGCCGGGGGGACCTATCAGGGTGACTTCACCATCTGCGAGCCGAATCCTTGCCTCCCGGCGGTTGGCGCGTGCTGTGTGGCGGGGGACGGTTGCCAGGTTCTGGGTTACTTCGAGTGCCTCGCCGGCGGCGGCGCATGGAAGGGCGGCACCTGCTCGCCGTGCGATCCCTGTGCGCCGACGGAGTACTGGGCTTGCTGCATGCCCTATGGATGCGTGCTCGACCAGTCGTTCAACTGCTGCATGAACGGCGGGACCTTCCACGCGGGCAGCGTCTGCGAGCCGACCCCCTGCGATCCGAGTCCCGCGGAAAACAGCTCCTGGGGGCAGATCAAGAGAAGCTATCGGTGACCGCGGATCGCGGGCAAAACGACGGGGCCCGCAACTCACCAGACGCGGCGGAGGACCGGCAGGGGGAGGCCCGCGGCTCGGGTCGATGATCTGCGCCTGTCCGGACGGCTCTGAGGGAGAATGCCGATCCTGCGTCGTCTACTCGTCGTTCTTCTCCTGCTCACCCTCGCTGGCGCGTCGGGCGCGTCAATCACCGGCAACCTCTCCCCGACCATCAAGGACCCGGGTGTGCCCTATGTGAACCCGCCCGTCCGCGTCAACGGCGACACCGTCGACGATCCGTTCGTCGTTCCAGGGTCTCTGCCTCAGACCGTCACCGGCACGACTGCCGGCTTCGCGAACGACTACGACGAGGTCTGTCCCTACAGCGGCTCGACTGCTCCGGATGTGGTCTACAGCTTCACGCTGACCAGTCCGTACACTCTCGCGATCAACATCGATCTCTGCTACAGCAGCTACGACACCAAGCTGTACGTCCACCAGGACGCGTCCACGCCGGGTGCCCCGTTTGCCTGCAACGACGACTACTACTTCGCCGCTCCCTGCTACACCTACTCCTCCTTCCTCGGGATGGTGCCGGTTGCGGTCGGCCACACGTACTACATCGTGATCGATGGCTACGGCTCCGCCAATGGCGCCTACTCCTGTCGGATCGACGATGGTGGGCTTGGAGAGTGGGTCGGCGCGTGCTGCTTCGCCGGCGGCGGTTGCAGCGTCGTGCTCGAACCTCACTGCACGGGGATCTGGCAGGGTCCGGGCACAACGTGCATCCCGAACCCGTGTGTGCCGCTGCCCCAGGTGGAGTGCCCGCCCGGCTCGCTGGTCGAGATTGAGGACAACGGCGGCTGCAACAGCACGCCGCACACCTTCCAGCCGATCCACCCGCAGGCTGAAGGCTGCGCCACGATGTGCGGCACGGCCTGGGCCAACTACAACAGCCGGGACACGGACTGGTACCTGTCCTTCGGTACCGGAGAGACGATGACCGGAACTGCGGTAGGTGAGTTCGGGCTGCAATACCTCCTCATCTACGGCACCGATTGCGCCGCCCCGAGCTACTACCTCGCCACCGCCGATCCGGGCGTGCCGGTTACCCTGAGCTGCGTGGTGGATGACGGCGCCGAAGTCTGGAACTGGCTCGGCTGCGCCGTGTTCGCGAACTGGCCCGAGGGCGACTACGTGTTCGATGTCTGTGGCATTCAGGACCCGCCGCCGCCGCCGGGTGCCTGCTGCGTCCTTGGTGCCTGCATGGTGGTCACGCCGGAGCTGTGCCAGTTCGCCGACGGCACGTTCATCGGTCCGGCGGTGCCGTGCGTCCCGGATCCGTGCCAGCCGGTCGCGATCGAGCGAAGGAGCTGGGGCGCTTTGAAGAGTCTGTACCGGTAGTCCACGGACGCCCCCGCCGTGGCCGGGTTCGGGTTTCCCCGAAGCTGGCACCTCGCGCCGGCGGCTGCCGCGCCGGACCGTTCCGGCTTCTCGACCAGGAGACGAAGGTCAGGGCCGACTTTGGCGTCGGCGACTGTCATCGCGTCTTCCGCAGGACCGGCACCATCCGCCAGGCCGCGGTGTCATTGGTAAACGGAACGGTCGCCTGCATCGATCCGAACACGGCGGCCAGTTCGTATCTCCCGGAGGCTGCCACCAGAGCCTTGAACTCATTTGCGGTGAAGCAGCGCTGGGGGGCGCGATCCTGGACGATGTTGGCGCCGTTGGGACCTTCGTATCGAAGGGTGACACTCACATCGGTGATCTGGGTGATGGGATCGAAGACATCACTCTCCGCACCCCAGGCAACGCTGACCTTCACTCCGTCCCGCTCGCTGTGCCAGCTGTTCTGTGTCGAGGTTGCGGTTCGAAAGACATCTCTGGGATGGGCCATCTCGAGAACGTAGAGCCCGCCCGTTGTGAGGTGATCGGCTACGCACCTGAGGTGACGCAAGACGGCTTCATTGTCCAGAAGGTAGCTGCTCGAGTCCATGAGCAAGGTCGCCAGGTCATAGGCCTGGGGCAGCCGGAAATCAACCATGTCCGCGCAGACGCCATCGATTGGCGCCCCCTCCGCCCGTGCGGTCGCAAGCGCGTATTCCACCATATCCGGTACCAGATCCAGGGCCGTGGCCCGAGTCCCTCGCCGGGCAAACTCTCTCGTATGCTGCGCCGGGCCAGCGGCCAGTTCCAGGAAACTGCGCGCGGCTTCTCCTCGATACCGGCGGGACAGCTCTTCGAGGAAATCGCACTCCGCCGGGACGTTGCGAAAATCGAAGGCGATGTCGTAGATCCTGGAGAGCCTGTAGAACTCAGTGTGGTTTCGGACCGTCTCCGGTATGCCGTTCATGACACTCTCCTTGCTCATGCTCGGGGGCAGGCAGACGTCTGCCGTTTGCCAGCCGTAACCAGCCGAGATCGGTACCGCCGGGCATCCGCGGGTCCGATGCAGCAGGAAGTCCTGCCGGTCCGATCGGGTCGCGCGCCGGACGCCGGATCACGCGGGGCTCCACGGCGAACCGGCTTCGTCAGAATCTCCTGAAAAGGAGCCGTCTTGTCAAACGCCGTAAATCGTGAACCGAACGACAGAGCTGAGAGCCAACAGGAAGTGGTCTCGGAATTCGAATTGCGGATCTTCTCTCCGGCCGCCGCCGGTGACCGCAATCCGAGCGGCGCGGTGAGCGCGGTCACCGCGGGCGAGAAGAGCGCCGAGCCCGAAAGCGTCGTTGACCCTGTGCCCCTCCGCTACTACACTCGCCCCCGTATGACCTTGCGCCTGCCGGTGCCGGGGCGGTTGGCTGCCGCGCCCTTTCTCTTCGGAGCGCTCCTCCTCGGGCGCCCCGACGGTGCGTGTGCGGAAACATCCCCTGCGAGGATTGCGCCCTCGGTCACCCTGCGCGCCGGCCTCAGCGTCTCCGAGCACTACGGCACCGAAGAACGCGGACAGGAGTACGAGGTGCACAGCCGCCGGCGCAACAGCGCCGTGGCCTCGCTCTCGCTCCACCTGCCGGTAACGGAGCGGTTCGGCCTGCAGCAGGAGATCTGCTACGTCCGCAAGGGCTCCCGCCAGGACATCGGCGTGAAGATCCTTGAGATACCGACTACGCTGGATGTGACCTACGACCTTGACTACATCGAGATCCCCGCGCTCCTGCGCTTCGAATGGCGGGCCTCGCGGCGACCGAGCCTTTACAGCCTATCCGGTGGGGCGCTCTCCCTCGTCGTCCACGATCGTTACCGGTTGCGCGGCGAAGTGAGCGACGGCGAGCAGACCGTCCCAATACGCGCCGACGCCGACATGCGCGAGGTGAGCGGCTTCGACTTCAATTTCGTCTATGGTTTCGGCTCCGAGTTCGTTCTTTCCGGCCTCGACCTCGCGCTGGAGTATCGCTTCGCCATCGGCTGGAACGAGCTGCGGCTTCCCACCTACGCCTACGTCCCTTTCGGCGATGAGGAGATCCTGGTGGAGAACGCGCCGGTTCCGCTTCGCAACCAGAGCCACTGGCTGACCGTGGGGTACCGTTTCTAGGAGGCACTCGATGCGCACCCGGCCGACCCGACTCCCGCTCCTTGTCGTCTTCTCGCTGGTCGCGAGCGCCCCGTCGGCGTGGAGCTTCGCCTACTGGAACGAGACCCGCCACAGCGCCTCCCTCTCGGACGGGCGGATCGTCGTGCGCACGGAAAACCCGTCGGGTTCCGGCGCCAGCAACGCGCTTCTCTACTCCACGGGCGTCGTGGAGGAGACGGCAATGTCGGCGGTCGCCGACGGGCCTTCCACGGTCGAGGCGGCGGCCCCCGGACCGACGACGCAGCGTCGCTACTATGGGTTCCGCCACCTGCACGGAACCGAGATCGAGGTTCAGCCGGTGCGGCTCGCCGACGGGGCTGCGCCCGCCCCGGGCGGGCTGACGCGGATCGCGGTTGACCCCGCCAACGACCAGCTCTTCGGTTTGACGCATCTCGACCTTGTCGACTGCCGCGTGAGCTTCGACGGCACGCGCCTGCTGGCCGCGCTCCGCAACAACGGCGGAGGCTTCCCGGTGAGCAGCGGCCTCACCTTCTACGGCTATCTCCTGGGGATCGCCGACCCCTCCGACGCCGACCCCGACACCGTCTTCGCCCTGCTCTACACCTACAACCAGCCGGGCATCATCAGCCCGGGCTTGTACAAGATCTTCGGGACCGGGCTGAGCGACCTGGTGAAGATCGGCGATGTCACGGCCACGATCGTCGCCTCCGAGAACACGCTCCTGCTCTCCTGTCAGCTGGCGAACCTTTACGGCGACCCTGACTTTGCCTCCTGGTTCGACCCGGTCGAGCGGCGCGTCTCGGTGGCTGGGTTCACGCAGAAGATCACGCTGGTCGGCGGCGCGCAGGAGGCCGATCGCACGCCGGGCGGCGACGCCTACCTGCGTGAGTTCGCGGTCGACCCGGGCGCGAACCAGTTGCCGTCGCTGCAGGGGATGCAGATTGTGGGCGTGGGGGCGAACGCCTTCGTGCAGGTGACCTACGCCGACGCCGATGCACACTGCCCCGTGCTGTCCGAAGTGCGCTTCGACGGCGGTGCTTCCTACGCGATGCGTCCGCAGACGCTGGACTACTCCGGACCGGTCGTCTACCGATCCGCGCCGGGGATCCCGCCGCTGGTGGGCGGCGGCTGGGTGACGGCGGTGGCGCGATTCAGCGACAACCAGTCCGACGTGGTGCAGACTCAGCTCTCCCTGACTGCAGCGCCGGGGGACCGGACGGAGGGTGCCGGCCTTTCCGGAGCGGCCCAACCGTCGGCCTGGTGTCTGCCAAATCCGTCGGGGGCCGAGGTGCAGTTCGGCTTGCGAAGCGAGAGCGCGCCGTTGCGTCAGGTACTCATCCTCGACGCGCGCGGCCGGCTGGTCCGTGTCTGCGCGCCGAGCGGCGCGGACGTGGCGGCGAACACCATCCGCTGGGACGGCCGAGACGCCGCGGGGCGCCCGGCGCCCGCGGGCTGCTACTTCTGGCGCATCGAGATGCCGGGAGGACCTCTGCGAGGCGCCCTCGTTCGCGTCCGCTGACCGCGCTGGTCAAGGGCAGCCGACCGCGCCGGTCCGCGTCCGCCTCCCTGGGCCCCGGGTCCCGATCCGCGCAGCCCCCGTGGACTCGTCGGTTCCAAGCGGCTATCTGCTTCTGAAATCGAGCGTTCCGCGTTGACACCGCCCCACGGACATGAGATCATGGAGACTCGTACGGGGGCACTCCATGAATCACCGACACCGGCGCACCGTCCACCGGACGGCCACTGCCCTGCTCCTCCTCCTGGCTGGGTCGCTCCTCGCCCCGAGCTCGGCGTTGGCCGAGTATCTCGTGGTCCCCGGCTCCTCCAAGAATGCCGTCCACCTGGAGATTGTCGGCCCATCCGCCTGGTCAGTCACGGCGGAGGTGCTGTCGCATCCTTCCTGGATGACCCGTCTGTCTCTCGGCTACGAGCCGCTCGAGTCCGGCCCGGGCGTGCTCATCACGTTTGACGTGGATCCGTCAGTGCGCCCGGGCGGAACCGGGACGCTCGTGCTGTCGTTGACGACGCGGGATCTGGGAGGGAAGAACGTGGTCGCCGGGAACGTGGCCGCCGAGAGCGGGGCCGGCCCCATGCTCCGGCGGGTGCCGCTGCGTCTGGCGACCGCGGCCCCCCCAATGCAGCGCAGCTTCCGAATCGATGAGTGCTGCCTCCTCGCTTCCGGAATCGACGGGGCGATGGATGGGATCCCGAACCGTCCGGTTCTGCTCGGCTCCGCTCCCAATCCGTGGTGCGTCCGCACGGCCATCCGCTTTGGTCTGCCGGCGAGCGGCAGCGTGACGCTGCGCGTCTTCAACGTGGCCGGCAGCCTGCAGCGGGAGATCCGCGCGGCCAACCTCGCGCCGGGATATCACGAGATCCCGTGGGACGGGCGCGACCCGGACGGACGCCCGCTGCCGCCCGGTGTCTACTTCTACGCGTTGTCATCCGATCGGTGGGTGACCACAGGCAAGACGCTCCTTCTGCGGTGAACGCCCGCGGGAGCATCGGGAGGTTCGGGGTGACGTCGCGCGGCGCACGGTGGTGGTGGCTCGGGATCGCGATGGTGTGCGTCATGCCCGGGATCGGTCCCGGTTCGGCGTGGGCGACCGACATCTATGAGACCGTGCCTCTGGGGCGGGATGCCTGCACGATCACCATCACCGGCGGCGACCTCGAGATGTGCGCCCCGCAGACGGTCACCCTGGCCGCCCACCTGGAGTGCGGCCCGGAGTATGTACGGGTCCGGGATCCGGAGTGGTACCTGGACTCGGAATTCGCCGGCTCCGGGGACACGGTGACGGTGGCGCCGCCGCCGGGCGTGCATGTTCTCACCGTGACCTGTGCGGCCTGCGAGGACCAGATCACCGTCACGGTGCGGGACGAGGGCAGTTGCCCGTGGATGCCGCGGTTGAACGCGCTCTTTGCCGATGACGAGACCGAGGCGAGCGCCGGTGTCTTCCTGCCGGTCTATGAGGGACCCATCACGCCCGAGACGTTCGTGTACGCCAGGTACGCGATGCGACCGTTCGTGCTCTCCGCCGACGAGAGCCTCGCTTCGGGGCAGTTCCTTCTCGACGTGACCGGGGGGAACCTGCAGGTCTATCACGCCGACGGGTCGCTTCTGCCGGTCCCGGCCGGCTTCGACGTTTCCTCACTGCCCGAGACGCTGCTGGTCAACGCGACCGCTCCCGGAGAGGCGCGGGTGACCGCCAGCTATCAAAGCGGGCCTGCGCCGCCGCGCGGGAGGGAGGCCTACCAGGTCGGGGTCGACGAGGTCCGGATACGGGCCGGGGAATTCCCGGGCCTGGCCGGCCGGCCGCTGCCCAATTACCCCTTCTTCGAGTTCGTGGCCTCCGTGAACGACGACGAGATCTGGGGAGCGCTGGATCCCACGCGGCACGCCGAGCGCCTCGGTTTGCCGTATCAGGCTTACGTGGTGGCCCATCGCACCCCGGCGCAGTGGGCGATCGACAACAGTCTGGTCGATGTGAGCGGCGGCCCCGAGAGTGGCACCGTCAACCCGGGCTCCATCTCCGGGAACACCCTGGCGCTCTGGACGACCGGGCTCGATCCCGGGACCATGGTCGGCCAGCCGTACGATGTCGTTTTCGATTTCGGACAGGACGGACATCTTGACCCCGGCGATCTGATCGACGGCCTGGACCTCTCTGAAGCCGGGGTATATGTCGTGGGCGACCTGAAGAACCCCGGGCCTTTCGCCACGAGCATGATCCAGTACAGCGGCGGGACCTGGCTGGGTCAACGCACCTACTATCCGGCCAACATTGCCGCCCTGGGCCAACTCCCGCTGGTGGTGATCAGCCACGGCAACGGCCACGACTACACCTGGTACGACTACCTGGGATACCACCTGGCGTCCTACGGCTATCTGGTGATGGCCCACCAGAACAACACCCAGCCGGGGATCGAGTCCGCATCCACGACGACGCTCACCAACACGGACTACCTCATCGGAAGTCAGGCCACCATCGGGGGCGGCGTTCTCAACGGTCACATCGATGCCCGGCACATCACCTGGATCGGCCACAGTCGGGGCGGCGAGGGAGTGGTGCGGGCCTATGATCGCGTCTACGACGGCACCTATGTTCCGGTGAACTTCCACCTCGCCGACATCGTGCTCGTCAGCAGCATTGCGCCGACGGTGTACCTGGGCACGGTCGACACGAACCCCCACGAGGTGAACTATCACCTCCTCTTTGGAGCCGCCGACGGCGACGTCAACGGTGGCTGCGCCGTCGGCGATCGGCAGTCGCTCCGCATCGCCGAGGCGGCGAGAGGAAACGTCCAGGTCACGTACGTCCAGGGCGCCGGCCACAACGACTTCAACTGCTGTGGCTGGGCGGATGCCACCGGGCCGAACCTCATTGGCCGCGCCGAGGCCCAGGTCGTCGCTCGGAGCTACTTTCTCGCCCTGATCGACACCTATGTCCGGGGGAACCCGGCGACCCGCGACTACCTGACCCGGCTCTACGCCGGCTTCCACCCCAGCGGCATCGCCCCGCAGGTTGTCTGCGCCAACACCTACCGGGATGCTCTCTCGACGGACCGCTTCGTGATCGACAACTACCAGACGAGCACCGACCCGGGATCCAGCAGCTCCGGGGGAGCGGTCACCTATGATGTGGCCAACGTGTACGAGAACCGGCTCGACGACGGAAACCTGAATTTCACCTGGAGCTCGTCGGATCCCATGAACGGCATGACCCGTTCGGACACCGGAGACCTCTATGCGGGTGGCGTCGTCTTCGACTGGACGGTGGGAGCCAGCGGCTTCTACAAGTTCGAGATCGTGCCGGACCAGCGCGATTTCCGCGGCCATCGGTATCTCTCGTTTCGCGCCTGTCAGGGCACGCGCCATCCCGAGACCGTGGCGTTGCAGGGTCCGCTGAGCTTCACCGTGACGCTGCAGGACGGGCAGGAGCGGCTGAGCTCGATCAACTTCGCCGGCCAGGGGTCCATCACCAGACCGTACCAGCGGACGGGCCTGGGCACGGGCGCCGGCTGGGCCAATGAGTTCAACACCGTGCGTCTCCGGCTCTCGGACTTCGAAACCGACGGGTCGGGGATCGACCTCGGCAATATCGTGGCGGTGCGATTCGAGTTCGGGGCCGCGTCCGGATCGGCGCGAGGCCGGATCGGCATTGACGATGTGGAGCTGGCACGACAATGAGGAATCGAGAGGTGAAAGAGCGGCGGTCCGCGCGAGATTGGGCTGCGGTGCTTGCGGCGGCGCTCCTGGTGGTGGAGGCGGTGGTCGGGGCCGCCGGCGCCGGTGAAGCGTCGGCTCAAGCAGCGGATCCGCCGGCCACGCCGGCAGAGGTCGGCCGCGCCCGGCCGGTCACGCAGTCGGTTCCGGTGGACGCGGTGCGGGGCTTGCTCTACGCGCGTCCCTTCCGGCTGCGGGAGCCGTATGTGTATAGCTTCCTGGCTGGGCAGCCGGCGATTCTGCGCGGCTCTCTGCTGGTGCTGGCGGTGGATCCCGAGGTCGCCAGGCCGCGCGACGTCGACGTTCCCGTGCTCTATGGAGGCGACACGCCGCTCCATCTCACCAATACCGGCTACTCCTCGGGCCGGATGGTAATCATCGCGCCCGAGTGGTTCGACCTGGCGAACTCGCCGGTGTTCTTCGGGTCGATGGAGCTGCCGGAGCGGGTGGATCGGGCGCGGGGGAGAGAGGAACAGGCGCTGGCGATAGGGCGCGGGGCCGTGCCTTTCGCTTCGGCGGAGCGCGCCGCAGCGCGTGCCGCCGGTGGAGACAGTCTTGTCTGCGCCGGCTCGGTGGAGCTCTTCCGGGCCGTCGCGGACTTGATCGACCGCTACGCGCCGGACGAAAAGGAGCTGGCCGACATCTACCGCACGCCGCTGGTGGAGCCGTAGCCTCGGACTCGCCCCTGGCCTCGGACTCGCCTCTGGCCTCGAACGCACCCCCGGACCCTATGCGCGCGCAGGAGCCGGCTCGCCGGGGCCTCCCGGAGCCGGCCGTCTGGAGTCTCCTCGGAGCGATACGGCGTGAGCCGGTTCGAGCCTCCCGATACAGGCCTCCCCGGCGGGCGCACGCCGTCCCCGCCCACGCCCACGGCGGGGGCGCGCGGTTGGCGGGAGGCGACCGCACGCTCGCCATTGACGACCGGGGCGGTCCCTGTGCTAGCCTTCCCAGACCATGCAAACCACAAATCTGATCCTCACCCTGCCCAGCGGGATGTGCGTCGCGACCAGCCTTGGCGTTGAAGGGCTGGCTCGGCACTACAGCCCCGGGTCCGGCCAGGTCTTCCGCGGCCGGTCCATCTTCATCGACCTCAAGATCGAGAACCGGAAGCTGGCCTTCAAGTTCCGGGACGAGGGCGGCTGGCGCGACGCGCGCGGCGATACTGAGGCGGCTCTGGCCGAAGTCGAGGTCAAGCGCACGAAGACCGCCCTCTCCAACAATGCGTTCAGCCTCGTGCCGATGGACGCATTCGACTCTGTCTGGCTTGTCCGCACGGGAGGGCACACACTCCGGCTCGACCCGCCGGCGGAAGTCGTCCGCTTCGCCAGCCACGACTGGCGGTCGGGCATGACGCCGGGCGATATCGGTGCCCTGGTTGGCATACCCCACCAGGAGGTGCGGCATCCGCGGTGCTACATGGTGCTGGCGCCGGCGGAGCTGGTGATCCTCACCAACCTCTCGCCCGCGGAGTACGCTTGGTACGCGACCCATTGCCGCGGGAAGCAGTTCCGCCAGGTCATGTTCGCCGAGATCATCCCGGACCCCCGGCTCCTCATGGCCGAGCACTCGTTCGAGGCCGCCCACGCGGAGCTCGTCGCGAACGCGCACAAGAAGACCAAGACAATCTACTACGGCAGCGCCTATGGCCGAGTGCCGTTCAAGTCGTGGGTCGGGTACGAAGCTCCCGGCCGGGGCGGGCTGTATGTCGCCGACCACGATCAGGTCGTGGTCTACCGGTTCCCGGATCCGATCCCCAGATTGTGGGACCGCGCGGACGGCTAGCGCCCTCGTTCTGCGGTACCGGACCGGAGCGAACCAGCCCCGAGGGCCCGACGGACGGCGCCTCCACGCCCGGCGCGCCGGTGCACGCCGTTTCGGGCTTCCCGCGCCCTCGCGATCCTCAGAGATCGCATGGGCCGTGCTCCCTGCCGCTCGGGCTGCGCGCGGCCCCACCGATCGCCGCCCGAACCCTCCGGGCCGGCGGCACTTGCCTCGCCGCTCTTCGTTGCTCGTCGTCCACGATGCGCGGTGGCATCGCCATCCTCCTCGCGTCTCGATCGGCTCGCAAGTGCCTGCCGGCGCGGCTGGCTGGGTTTTTCGGCAACCTGCTAGTGTTCGTCGGGGACTTCGCCGGCGGCTCCTTGATGCATCTGCTCGACGAAGTGGATGAACTGCACATAGGCCTCCACGTACTCGCGACCGGCCTGGATGCTCGCTTCCTTCTCGCGGGCGGCGATCGCGGCGTGGTGAAACTTCTCGCGCACGTTTGACGCAACGGCGGCGGTCAGGTCTGTGATCAACGGGTCGATGACGCCGGATTTCAGGGCATGATCCGCCGCTTCGATCCCCGGCTCGACCTCGGCTCCAACGGGCTTGAGTCCGGTGTAGGAAGCCCCTTCGCCCGCGCGATGGACCCGGACCAGCGTCTCAAAGAACCAGGTGTCGGCAAGGTCTTTGGCCGCGGGGCTGCCACCCCTGACGGCCAGGGCCTTGGCGAAGGCGGCGCGGATCTCGGACTCCACTTCGGGCTTGACCCACTTGAGGGCCGGGGTCAGGTCGCCGGAGTCGAGCGCCTTCCTCGCATCGGTTACGACCGGACCGTCAATCGTATCGCAGTGGGCCAGGGCGGACCCGGTGCCCGAGCCCGCCAGGGCCAGGGTCGTGACGGCGAGGGCAAACAGGACTGCCCTGGCGCGGGAGCGACGGCGGCTTCTCATCTGGAGATCCTCCTTCCGGAGTCTTTCAGGTTATTGGGAATGGTGGTGGTGGCCGGCGCTGGCGCCGGGCGCGCCGTAGCGCGCGACCAGCTGGTCTGCCAGCGCATGGAGCTTCTCGTGCTCCCCGGCGCCGGTCTGCTCGGTCTCGAACAGATCGAATTGTCGGGCGATCTCCGCCATCGCGGAAGCATCGAGCTGTGACGACGCCATCGGATAGAGGATTCCGTCCTCCTTCTGGATGTGATGGCGCAGAAGATCGGCATAGCTGTGCGCCGCGTGGCGCAGACACTGCCGCTCGTCATCGTTCCATCCGGATACAGCGGCCCGGGCGGCGCAGTCCGCCATCATGCGCACCAGCTGCCGCCCCTGCTCGTGCTCGTGGAGCATCACGGCGATGGGGCCGGAATCTCGCGGCATTCCGTGCCGCACCATGGTCTCGAACAGGATGTCCTCTTCCTTGCCGTGGTGGCACGCGTCGGCGAACTCACGGATGAACCGGATGAAGCGGTCGACGTCGGCCGCGTCCACAGACGAGTCGGGGGCGAGTCGGCCGGCGTAGGACTCCAGGGCATCCAAGACAGACTCGATGACCCGATGCTCGTTCATCAGGACTTCGATGGGGTTCATGGGGATCTCCTTTCCACTCCAACCAGGGCTGGGGTGATGTCCGACGCCGGGACTCGCCGCAACAAGCGGTCCAACGGCGCAACTCCAGTGGTCACAATGAACTGGTGTGGAGGCGGCACCGAAAGAGCGGCGGGGCAACGATATTTGGTTGGTCTGGGCGACGAAATGTGGTCCGATCTTCACGTGATGAATGCGCATTGCCCCGGGCATGAGAAGCGCGACCGGATCGTCGAAGAGGCCGTGCGCGCGATCCTGTCCACCGTCGATTTGCAGATCGTCGTGGAGCGCGCCGGCGGGCTCCTGCGGGACAACTTCGGAACCACCCGCCTGTCGATCCACCGGTGCCTTGAAGACTCCGACCAGGAGCTTGAAGTCCTGCTGGTGGACGATCCGAGGCGCAGGTCATCCCGGGACCCGGCGCAGGTGGGGGCCCGCGTTCCAATGGAGGGGTCGGCCAGCGGAATCGCAGTGCGGCAGCGCCGCCCGTTCGTCCTCGAGGATCTGGCTTCCGGGAACACCGGGTTGCGGGAGGAGAGGGACCTGGCGCCGCTCGGCTATGGCACCCTCGTCTCGTTCCCGCTGATCTTTGAGGACCGCGTCCTCGGGACCCTTGAAATCGCGCATGGTCCCCGGCAGGGACTGCTCGACTGCTGCATGGAGACGGCGGGACGCATCGCCGGCCTCCTCGCCATCGCATTGAACAACAGCCTGATGGTGAACGAAGTTCGCCGCCTGAATCGCCTCTTGGACCGCGAGAACACCCTGCTCAAGGAACAGATCCGGGCTACGCGGGGCGAGTCGCGCTACATTGCCGAGAGCGAGCGCATGCGCGAAGTCGTGGAGAAGGTCAAGCTCGTGGCGCCCGCCGACACGACCGTGCTGATTCGTGGGGAGACGGGCACCGGCAAGGAGGGCCTGGCCCGCATGGTCCACGAGCTGAGCCCGCGGTTTGGCAGCCCGTTGGTGGTGGTCAATCTGGGGGCGCTCCCCGAAACGCTGATCGAAAGCGAGCTGTTCGGATACGAGAAGGGCGCGTTCACAGGTGCGATTCGTCGTAAGGCGGGGCGCTTCGAGCAGGCGGACGAGGGGACCATCTTTCTGGATGAAGTGGGGGATGCGCCTCCATCCGTGCAGGTGCGGCTTCTGCGGGCCCTGCAGGAGAAGGAGATCTCCCGGGTCGGCGGCGCCGAAGCGGTGAAGGTGAACGTGCGGGTGGTAGCCGCGACGAACCGTGACCTCGAGCAACTGGTGGAGTCGGGCGTGTTCCGGCGGGACCTGTACTATCGCCTCAACGTCTTCCCGATCCACGTGCCGCCGCTGCGCCTGCACCGCGAAGACATCCGACCTTTGGTCCGCCACTTTCTCTCCCGGCTCAGCGCGCGCATGCATCGCCGGCCCCCGGCGGTGCCCGAGGATCTGTGGCGCCGACTCGAGATCTACGATTGGCCCGGCAACATCCGCGAGTTGGAGAACTTCGTCGAGCGAGCGCTGATCCTCTCGCCGGGAGACACATTGGTGGTTCCGGAGGTGGGCAACTCGGGAAGAGCCGTGGATTCGCCGCGCGGGGCAGTGGAGGCGGAGGCCAGGGTTCCCTCCTTTGACCAGGCGACGCGCGACCTGCTCCGTCGCGCGCTGGATGCGGCCGACGGCCGGATCTACGGCCCGGGTGGCGCGGCGGATCTGTTGAAACTCAAGCCGACGACCCTGCAGGGGAAGCTGCGCAAGTACGGCATGAAGGAACGCTAGCGGGCCGTCGGAGGGGCCATCGGCGGCGGGTTATCGGCGTCACGAGCGGAGGAGTCACTCAGCGGCGAGTTCATGGTCGCCCCGAAGCCGGGTTCCTTGTCGGACTTCGGCAGCCAGGCGATCGAGATTCTGCTCGTTGGCCGCGGCGACGAACTCCGCGAGCTGCTCATACTGCTCGACGGTGTCAAACGTCTGCCGCCAGCTCACCCGTGTGTCCGCCCCCTCCGCCTTGAGCGTGATCGTCAGGACGAAGTGATGGCCGGAGAGATGCTCGATCTCGAACACCCGGTCGGGTTCGAGGCGTAGGAAGCGACTCTCGTTCGGGTAGTCTTCGCCGTCGGGGCCGTGCATCGTCAACGTCCAGCGGCCCCCCGGACGAAAGTCGCACTCATGGATCGTGTTGCTGAACCCCGCCGGGCCCCACCAGCGGGCGACCCTTGCGGGATCGCGCAGCGCGGCGTAGACCTGCGCGGGAGAGGCCGCCAGCAGAGTGCTTCTCGAGTCGGATCGCTCGTCCATTGAATCCACCTGGATTCTCCATGGGTACGGCGTCTGGGATCAGGGGTCGACCCCTTCTCCTCCACGCTGCTCTCAGCGAGCGCCGGCTGTCAATGGGATGAAGGACGCCTCCGCGAGAGGAAGTGTCTCAGGCTCCACCCATGTAGCCGGTGCGTAGCGCAACCTCCCAGTCCGGGCGTCGTCGTCGCCGGGCCAATTCCGCCATCGGACCCTGGTCGTACGGAATGGCAAGCAGACACACAGACCAGCCGACCAGGCCGTCCCCCTCGAGAATGCAGTATCGAGCGTCCGGACTACCGTTCTCGATGACGTGGGCGAACGGATGCGTGTCATCGTAGGCGGGGAGACCGACGCTCCCCGGGTTGACCACAAGTTGGCCGCTGCCGGTACGTACCACACGCGGAACATGGGAGTGTCCGCAAAGCACGAGGGGTGCGCGGTGATCGCCCATCCGGTGACAGACTTCCGCAGCACTCGCCGCGCGCACGACTCCGTTGGACTCGACGGTCTCCAGCAGGTACTCGACGTCGCTCGTGGGGGTGCCGTGACAGAGGAATACATCGTGTGCTCCCCACGCCGACGCGGGAAGCGAACGCAGCCATGCGAATTCATCGTTGCCAAGTTGCGTGCGCGCATACTCATCTGAAGGCGATCGTCGATCGGGCCCCTCCGTCAAGAGCTGGCGTTCATGATTGCCGGCGATGGTCAGCCAGCGCTCGGCCATGAGGTACTGCGCGGTTTCTCGAGGCAGGAGTGGTCCGGAGAGGCTGTCCCCGAGGTTGACGACGGTATCAGCACCCCGTGCGCGGAGATCACGATGAACCGCTTCCAACGCGCCGAGGTTTCCGTGGATGTCGGACAGGACCGCGATGCGCATAGGGGCCCTATGAATGCGCGTCCGAAGTCGCATGCGCCCGCGCGGAGGGCGTGCCACAACCAACAATCGCCGGGGCTTCGCGGACCAGTTGGTCGTTCTCGAGCGCCAGGACCATGAAGAGGGCGTAGTCCACGCGGCGCGTCTTGTTGCTCGCGAGGATGGGATCCCCCACATGGCGGCTCCACACGGGCAGGCCCTGGCTCTCCCCCTCTTCGAGATCGCTGCCGCGCACGACCGTCCAGCGCGTGTCGCTGGCGAAGACGCGGCGGCAGGCCTCGATCTGATCATCGAGGTCGATGAGCCCGGTGAGCCGGCCGAGCCAACGGGCCAGGACCTCCTCCATCCGGAGCTTCCGCGGGTAGACATCGCGACCGTCTCGGGAGATGTGCCACCCGCAGGAGAAGATGAGGCGTGCTCCCGGCTGCGCGAATTCGAGGACCGCTTGCGCCGTTCCCGTGGCGTAGTGCTGGGTTCCCCACGGCACCAGCACCGTCAGGATCCCCTCGCATCCGGCCGCGGCCTGGCGGATGACCTCACGATCGTTGGTTGCCCCGGGGAACACCGTGATGCGCCCCCGATACGGAGCGAGCTTGCCCACGCTGCGCTCCCGACAGACGCCCACCACCTCGTGGCCGCGATCCAGAGCGTGCTGCACCATGTACCGGCCGAGCTTGCCGGAGGCGCCGACGATACAAACCTTCACCGCATCGTTTCCTTCCGTCGACCGCGGCGACTCGGGACGCTGTGTACAACCATGCGGGCTGCCGCGGCCTCGGGACCGCTTCGAATGGCGATCTCCCGGCGGAGACTGTGGGCCCGGCCGACGGGCCCTCTTGTCCCCGCTCGGGTCGCCCGAGGATACGCCCTCGCGGGCGGAAAGCGCGACCCGGGATTCGGCGGGGACGGTGTTGTGTAGCGGGAAGGGCCCATGGCCGACAATTGCGAAGATACCGCATGGGGAGGCTCGTGACCGCCAGCACCAAGACCTCGGAGCATCCCTGTGAACCTCATGTCCGGCGGAAGGCCGCCTGGATGCGCAGCGGAAGCGCGCACGCTGAACGGCTTCATCACGTAGTCGTCGGCGCCCAGCTCCAGTCCCAGGACGCAGTCGGTCTCTTCGCCGGGGGCCGTCAGCACGGTGACGGCAATGCCCACGGTCTCCGGCGCCGCTCGCAGTGTGCGGCAGATCACCGTGCCTCTCCTGCCGGGCAGGATGAGGTCGATGAGGACTACGCCGGGAACCATGCGTCGCGTAGCGCGAAGAGACCACGAAGAGGCCGCTGCCAGCGCCTGCCTCCGCGAAGTCAGCGTCCAGGGCCTTGGGATTTCGTGGTTTCCGCGTGCAGCCCTTTGGCGCGTCAGCTATTATCAGTGTGTAGTACCTCCGCCTTCCTGTTGTAGCGGGATCCGGAACCGGATGTGCACTTGTCTCGCTGGCCTCCAGGCACCCGGGAGGAGAACCATGTCGATGAGCGTTGGCCGGTGGGTTGCGGTCGCCATGGCGTTCGCCATCCCGACCGTTCTGATCTCCGCCCCCGCCGTTTCTGCCGAATCGGTGCTGGCGTGGGGGCAGAACTTGGACGGAGAGTGCGACGTTCCGGCCCCCAACGCCGGATTCGTCGCGGTGTCGGCGGGCTCGCACCACAGCCTGGGTCTGAAGGCGGATGGAACCATGGCAGCTTGGGGTTCGAATGGATACGGGCAGTGCAACGTCCCGGCGCCGAATGCGGACTTCGTTGCGATTGCGGCCGGTGGAATGCACAGCCTCGGCCTGAAGTCCGACAGCTCCATCGTGGCCTGGGGCTACAACGCGTATGGGGAGTGCAACGTGCCCTCTCCCAACGCGGGATTCATTGCCGTCGCTGCCGGGAGCGATGTGAGTCTGGGGCTCAAGGCGGACGGTTCGATCGTGGCCTGGGGACCGGACTGGTGTGGCATGTGCGACGTGCCGGCGCCCAACACCGACTTTGTGGGGATGTCGGCGGGCCTCGTTCATGTGGTGGGACTGAAGGCCGACGGGTCGACGGTGATGTGGGGCTGCAACGATCAGGGCCAACTGGAGCTGCCGGAACCGCCGAGCCCCTTCCAGGCAGTGAGTGCGGGCGGAAATCACAAGCTTGGGCTTTGTGCGGCTGACCTTCCCACCGGGGCTTGCTGTAGCATCGCCAACGCGTGCCGTGTCACGGTGCAAGCCAACTGCTTTTCTCCTTCGTCCTGGGAGGGCGAGGAGACGACCTGCGATCCCAATCCCTGTTCGGGTGTTGTGATGGGCGCGTGCTGTCACTGGAGCATCTGCACGATCGAGGCGCCGGCGGAATGCACGGCGGATGGCGGCATCTACCGAGGCGACGGAGTGCTTTGCGAGCCGCTGCCGTGCGAAAACGAGGACGTCTCCACCGAGGGCGATGGGGTGTTGAGCGAAATGCGCTCACTGCCCACCCCGAGCGGGGGCGCGGTGCGTGTGGAATTCCGGCAATCCGAGCCCGGAGAAGCTGTGCTGCAGATCTACCGCGTCGACGGCGCGCTGGTGAGGAGCGTGCGTGCTGGGCTCTTGGGTGCCGGGCATCATGCGTTGGCTTGGGATGGAAAAGGCGAGGATGGAAGACTCGTGCCGCCCGGCGTCTATCTCGCCCGCGTTGCCATCGGGCGGGTGGTGCACACAGGCAGGGTGGTTCTGAGTCGCTGAGCCGGAGAGGTTCAGGTCTTCGTTGCCGGCTGGGATCGCGACAGCTCAGCGGTCCAGCCGCATTCTTCGGAGGAACGCCGCCCAACGGGGATCTCCCTGGAGCGAGTGCAAGCAGGCCGCCTGCCGTAGCTCCACCAGGCCGGCGTCTCTCTGCGCGTAGGCGCGCTCCAACCAGACGAAAGCCTGGTCGACCTCCCCGCGAAATGCATGCACTTCGGCCAACTGCATTGCCCCGTTGCCGGCGTGGGAGGTCGTGAGTTCACGCAGCGCCTCGTCCGATCCAGCCGCCTGTCCCAGTGCGTGGCGGATGCGGCCCAGCGCGTGCAGGCGGAACACGTCGTTCGGCTCCTCCTCCGCGATCGCCAGCGCTTCCTCGCCCCGGCCTTGATCGAGCAGGACCAGGGCGAGGACCGAAGCGGTCGTGCTTCCGCGTGGATTCAGCTCGCGGGCCCGGCGCAGCGCTGCCTCCGCTTCACGCAGGGAACCGGCCGCCCAGTGGGACAGGCCGAGACTCTTTTGCGACCAGAAGCCCAGCGGATCAAGTTCGACGGCCCGGCTCGTGAGAGCGACGCCCTCCTCCGGACGGCCGAGGATTCGCGCGAGTTCACCGGCGCCGCAGAGGACCAGCGCGTTCGCGGGGTCCAGCTCCAGGGCCCGACGGTAGGAGGCCTCGGCCCCGGGCCAATCGAAGTCGTAGACCGCTTGGATCCGACCCCTCAACTCGTGCGCCGCAGCCAGGTCCGGCTCGAGGCGCAGAGCCTTCTCCGCCGCTTCTCGGGCGGGACCGTACCCCTCGGCCGCGCCGACCCAACCCGCTCCCGCCAGCCGCACCCACGCCACGCCGAGCTCGGTCCAGCCGAGCGCGAATCCGGGTTCGATCTGCAGCGCCTGCCGCAGGCACTCGATCGCCTTCTCCAGGTCTACCCGGGTGACCTGGGCGATGAGGTGCCGGGCCCGGAGGTAGAGACGGTGGGCTTCCGCATTGGTCCCGCGCCCTCTCGCGGCGGTTGCGACTTCCAAGCGAATGTCGGCGGCGCCTCTCACCTCGGTCCCCTCACCCAGGAGCGTCCGGCGCAGCTCCTTCACCACCGACTGGGCGATGTCGTCCTGCACCACGAAGATGTCGTCCATCTCCCGGTCGTAGGTCTCCGACCAGAGATGGTAGCCGTCGGCGACGTTGACCAGCTGCACCGCGATGCGTACCCGGTTCCCGGACTTGCGGACACTGCCGTCAAGAACGGTGGCCACGTTCAGGGTCCGGCCTACGTCAGCGACCGAGTAGTCCTGGCCCCGGAAGTGGAACGAAGAGGCCCGGGCCGCCACCCGCAGGCCGCGGATCTTCGCCAACACGGATAGGAGCTCGTCGGCCAGACCGTCGGCGAAGTACTCGTCCTCCTCGCTGCGACTCCGATTCGCGAAGGGAATGACCGCGATGGACGCGATTCCGGTCGCAGAGGGCCTCGGCGGACCGCCCCTCTCCAGCAGGCGGCGCAGCACGCGCAACTCGCCGGCGACGTACTGTGCGGTCCGGGGCCGGTCCCGTTGGTCCTTCTCCAGGCATCGACTCACGATCCAGTCCAGCTCTCGCGGAAGGTCCGCGCGCCGAGTCGCCAGCGGTTCGGGAGCGTCGCGGAGGATCGCCGAGGCCACCTCCACTGCGGTGGCGCCCGAGAACGGTCGCCGGCCGGTTGCCAGCTCATAGAGAATCACCCCGAGCGCAAAGACGTCCGCCCGGGCGTCGGCGACTTCTCCCCGAACCTGCTCCGGCGCCATGTAGGCCAGGGTGCCGAATCGCGGGCCCGGTCCGGAGGGCGGAATCTCCGCGGTCGGGGCCCCGCCGCGATCCTCGGTTGGCGCAAAGCCAACCGAGATCTTCGAGAGCCCGAAGTCCAGCACCTTCAGCCGTCCGTCCCGCGTGAACATTACGTTACCCGGCTTCAGGTCGCCGTGGACGATCCCGCATTCGTGCGCCGCGGCCACGGCATCGGCCAGGGAGATCGACAGGTCGAGCAGGCGCGCGAGGGGAACTCCGCCGGGGCAAACCAGGCCGGCCAACCCCTGTCCCTCGAGGAGCTCCATCGTCAGGAAGCGGACGCCGTCTTCCTCTTCGACCGAGAACAGGGTGACGATGTTCGGGTGGTTGAGTCCGGCGACGGCTCGCGCTTCGCCCTCGAATCGAGCCAGGGCCTCCGGCGATGCCGCCATGTCGGCGGGGAGCACCTTGATGGCCACCTCCCGGCCCAGGCGCAGGTCCTTTGCCCGGTACACCTCTCCCATCCCCCCCGCACCGATGGCGGAGACGATCTGATAGGTGCCCAGGCGGTCTCCTGAAGTCAGACGCATCGGGCCCGATTCTATACCTCGGGGCCGCTCGCATGATGCTGAATGATCCCGCTTCGTCGCAACGCCACTCGGTGGCTGGATGACCCCGCTTCTTCGAAGCGCTGCCCGGCGTCCGGCGCGCGCGCGGAAGCCGCGAGAGGCGTACCGCCGGCATCCCGGACCGGCAATGCACGATCAGGGCCTGGCCCCGGTTCTCCACGGTCCGCAGACGCAGGCCGCCAGCACCGCTGTTCCTTCACATCCGCCGGCGCTGACGAACGCGGATCGCATTGATCGGGGCTGAGCTACCGGAACTCGTCACTCCTGCCGAACAGACCCCGCGCATGCTCCCGGCGTGCCCGATCGGCCCCACTGCGCTATTCGCCGCCTCCGCATCAGGTTCCGAAACCCTGCCGAGCCGCCCCGAAAGTGGCACGCCGAATTCCTGCCTGTCGCCGAGCGCATGTCGCGCGAGGCCCAACAAACAGGCATTGGGGAGGTGTGTCATGAAGACGAGAAACACGAAGTCGGAAACCCGGGGGGCGACCGTTCACCGGGCCACGGGGATCCTGTTGGCCCTCGGGCTGGTCACGGCCGGCCTGGGGAGCTTTCTGGGGACCACGATGGCGAACGCCGGGACGAACCGGATCACGTTCACCGGATCGGCCAAGAAGGCCGGGACGATCAAGGTCAAGGTCACGTTGGTGAAGAAGGCCGACGGCCAGCCGGCCGGCGACTGCGAAGTGTCGGTCGGGATCGTTCCGGGTGAGGACCAGTCGGACAAGGCCCTGAAGGTGAGCAACGCGTTGAACAATCCGGCGCTTCCTTGCGCATCTCTGATCGGCTCGGCAAACAATGGCAACGAAGACACGCTGACGCCGGACGCCGAAGCGGACGAGATCCAGGACATCCAGGTGACCGATGAGCTCGACAAGGCCGCCGTGCTCGTCAATAACGTGGCGCTCGTCTCGGCCATCGGTCGCGTGCGCCTCGACGGAATCGGCGGGCCGGGGTCGGATGGCGCCCTCTGCAGCGTGACGCTGCCGAACGGCATCACGGCGGCCGCGCTGGTCGAGATGGCGGGCCTGCCGGGCGACGTGGTGGAGCAGATGCTCGCGGCGGAGTTGCAGGCCCATGGGGTCAACGCCTACTGGAACGGCGACCTGGCGGTCGACTTCGGGCCGGTGATGCCGTGGGAGTCGGCCGGCATCGACCTGGACTTCAGCACGGAAGGCCCGGGATTCGGACCGGGTTCCTTCGTGGGGCTGCAGACGAGCCCGGAGATCACAACGCCGATCGAGGAGACGAGCTGGGGGAAGGTGAAAGCGATCTACCGCTGATCACGACGAGGAAGAGGCGCGACCCGATGCTTCTCGCTGCACATCGGGTCGTGAGCCGGGGCGACTTCCCATGGTAAGCCGCCCCGGCCTTGGCCGGTCCGGACTCCTTTGACAGGCGACATCGTGGAGCAGAGGATGAACGGGTCGCGTGTGGGCCCAAGCGCCGGGCAGAAGAGCCCAGTGCAGGCGAAGGCCGGGACGCCCGAAGGAGGCAAACGTGATCCCCATCCCGCAGTCAACCAAGACCGTCGGCTTCTGGTCAGCCGTCCTCGCCACCGTGTGCAGCATCACCTATGATCTTGGTCAGATTGCGGAATGGTTGGGGTGGCTCGGCTCCGCGGGGGGGCCCGAGAGTTCGAGCACACCCCTGGGGATTGCCGTTCTGCTCACCCCCTCCCTGCTCCTGGGCTCTTCTTTCCTGGTCCTCGCGGTGAGCATCCACCAGGCGACGCCGCGCGACCGCAAGGTCTGGAGCCACGCGGCCGTCGCGTTTGCCACGATGTACGCCGCCCTGATCAGCATCAACTACTACGTGCAGCTCGCCTGGGTGGCGCCCCGGCTGGCGGCGGGCCGGATCGCCGGCATGGAGTCGTTCCTCTTCGTGCCCTTTGACTCGTTCCTGTATGCCGTGGACATTCTCGGCTACAGCTTCATGAGCGTGGCCACGCTGTTCGCCGCGATGGTGTTCACCGGGAAAGGGGCCGAGCGCGTGGCGCGTTGGTTCCTGATCGCCAACGGGCTCTTGATTCCGTTCATCGCGCTGCAGATGTACTGGCACTGGATGATCTGGATCGCCGCGCTTTGGGCGATCACCTTCCCAGGCTCGACCTGGTCCCTGGCCCTGCTCTTCCGGCGTGCCGCTGTGACCGCGGCCGATTCCGGCGATCGAAGCGCCGTCTGAGGCCGGAGCGGATCGCGGGGCTGGCCGCCGGAGGTCACGGCTTCCCCGGCCAGCCGCCGCGTGCTACCTGGCCTTCGGCTCCATCCTGCCGCCCAGGTGCCTGGCCAGGAACCCTTCCGCCGCCGCCGAGAAGGTGAGCCGGTTCTCGGGCCGCACGAACCCGTGTCCTTCGTCGGGGAAGACCATGTACTCCACCGGCACCCCGCGCTTCCGCAGCGCCGCGACGATGGCGTCGCTCTCGGCCTGCTTCACCCGCGGGTCGTTTGCTCCCTGCGCTACCAGCAGCGGCGCGCGAATCCGGTCGGCCCGTGTGACCGGAGAGCGCGCGAGCAGGTCCGCCCGATCGACGGGGTTGCCCGGGTCGCCCGCCAGTGGATACCAGCGGATGGCGAGAAACGGCTTCCAGTACGGCGGGAAGCTCTCGATCAGCGTCACCAGGTTCGACGGCCCCACCACGTCCACTCCGCAGGCGAAGACGTCGGGCGTGAACGACAGACCGACCAAGGTCGCGTACCCGCCGTACGAGGCGCCGTAGATGCCGATCCGCTTGGGGTCGGCGATCCCCTCGGCGATCGCCCAGTTCACGCCGTCGATCAGGTCGTCGTGCATCTTGCCCGCGAATTCGTGGCGCGCCGCGCGCAGGAACGACTTGCCGAATCCCGCCGAGCCGCGGTAGTTCACCATCAAGACCGCGTAGCCGCGGTTGGCGAGCCACTGCACTTCCGGGTCGAACTCCCAGGAGTCGCGCCACCAGGGGCCGCCGTGCACCCGGAGCACCAGCGGTAGCTTCTCCGCGGGCACGCCGGAGGGGAGCGTCAGGTAACACGGCAGACTCAGGCCGTCGCGTGACGGCAGCTCGAAGGCGCGCGTCGTCGCGAGCGTGTAGCTCTCCAGCGCGGGCATGGAGCGGAAGAGGAGTTCCGCCTTCCCGCTCGCGCGCTCCCAGACGTAGTACCCCAGCCCGGTATCGCTGGTGAGGCCGACGATCCAGATCCGGTCGGCAAGGTCGCGGCTCGTCCCGCGTGGGACGCCCGCGCCGAGCGCCGCCAGGGCGTCCAGGACGGGGCGAACCTCCGGATCGAGCGCGTTCCACTCCGGCTTGAGCCGGTGGAACGAGACTGCCTGGGGCGCGTGTGTGGCCGGGTGGAACCAGACCTGGTCCACGTCGGAGCGCGAATCGGAGGCGAGGAGCGTCAGCGTTCCGGTGGCCGTATCGATCGCGTGCAGCCCTCGCGTGTCGGCGCCGATCGAGGTGGTGGCGTAGAGCGTGCCGCCGTCTCCGGAGAAACCGAGCGCCGTGAAGTCGTCCTCGGCGCTCCAGGTCAGGATCGCGCGCCAGGGCGCCTCCTCGCCGTCGCGCACCCGAAGCTCGCCGCCGCCGTCCGGCCGCCCGCGGACGGCCGCCCGCACCCGCAGGTTCCGGTCGGGGATCCAGACGCGGATGTCCCCGGGATTCTCGGCCAGGAGAGTCAGCGCGCCGGTGGCGAGGTCGACCCGCCACGGCTCGAACAGCTCGCGGTTCCGGCGGTTCAGCGATACCACCATGGCCCCGGGGAGTTGCGGTTCGCACGCCAGCACGTTCGCCTGGACGCCGGAGATCGGCGTCAGGTCGCGCGTCTCCCCGTTCTCCAGGTTCGTCATGAGGAGGTGGAAGTTCTCGTCGCCTCCGGTGTCCTGGAGGTAATAGATGCCGTTCGGAAGGTAGGTCCAGCCGTAGAGGTAGATCCCGCGTTCCGGGTCGCGCGTGACCGGCCGGTCATCTCGCCCGCCGATGGTGCGGACCCAGACTTGCAGCACGTTGGTCGAGTCCGGTCGGAGGTAGGCGAGCCTCTTCCCGTCGGGAGAGATCTGGGGATCGAGGTACTCCGGGTTGCCGAAGAGCACCTCGCGCGGGATCACGGGCGGCAGGTCGGCCCGGGCCGACGCCACGGCGCCGAGAATGGCGCCGGCGGCGAGCCCGGCGAGCAGGAACACACACAGACTCCGTGCAAGACGCTTCATGATTCACCTCCACAAGATCGGGCGAGAGACCGGGCAAACGTTACACGCGGAGTCCGGGCGGGCGCCAGTCTCCGGTCTCCCGCCCGTCACTCCGCTCCGGTGATCGGCTTCAAGTCGATTGTCTCCAGACGGCCCTCCCGCCAGGAGCCGATCCGCCGCGGGACGTGGAAGCGAGGACCCGCGCCGAGGGTCTCGGCCTCGGCGCGGGTCAATGGCGCACGCATCGGGGTGAGCCCCGCCGGTCGGTCGAGCGCCGCGAGGTCCTCCGGCGACAACTGGGCGTGCGGCGTCTGCATCGCACCCCAGATGTCCCAGGGCAGAAGCTCCATCCCGGCAAGGGCGGCGACATCCCGCACAAAGTCGCCCTTGACGAAGTCCCAGCCGCGCATGTCGAAGATGCCGTAGCGCTGCGGGTCGTCGCCCCCGCGACAGGCGAGCCATGCTTCGCCACCGGAGAGAAACGCGCCGTCGGGCAGGTCCATGGGATCGAACTCGAGTTTGAGGCGTTCGACCATGACGGCATCGAGCTGAGGATCCGAGATGATCCAGCGCGCGGAGCCGGCGTCCCAGCGCTCCACGACCCAGTGGTCCTCCCCTTGGTTCGGCCGGAAGTACATGCCGAAGCCGCAGCGCGCCCGCGCCGGGATTCCCGCCTGGCGCAGCAGGGAGGTGAAGAAGACGCTGAAGTCGCGGCAGTTGCCGATGAGGCGAAGCTCCGGCGGGAGAGGCTCGAGACTCTCCGGCGGGCGTCCGAGCGAAGTCTGGGTTCGGGCGATGCGATCGAGCATGCTGCGCAGATCGCGGATGTTGACCTCCTCCTCGGCCCGCGCCTGATCCTCCGGCAGGCCATAGGCCGTGCGCCAGAAGACATGGACCATGAGCGACCGGATCCGCTCGGCGAGGGCGCGCGGGTCGGGACCGCATTCGGCGATCAGGGCCGCGAGGCCCGGGCAGTGGTCGCCCGGGTCGGTGCACGGCCCCTGCACGAGGTAACCGGTCGGATCAAAGGTCATGAACTGGCGCCTCCTTCGTCAGGTCTGTATCCGGCAACGTTTTCGCCGCTCCCAGGCTTTCGGCTCGCACCTTGATCCCCTGGAGGAGCCTGCGCATCATGGGGAAGTCCCCGAACTCGAGAAGCAGCAGCGTGAACAGCGCCATGGCCGGCGTTCGCCAGCGGTAGTGTTGGCGGAGACGAGTGATCAGACGCGTCCGGCCGCCGGCCAGCCGAACGAGCTTCCAGGCCCACGTGCTGTCGGGCTTGGCCCAGAGCAGCCACTGGCCGGTCTCGAACGCCGCGACCCGGAACGCCGTGGTCTCGCTGACCGTGCTGGTCATGGGCATCCAGTCGCCGACGCGCGGGTGCTGGAACTCCTCCAGCACTTCGCTCGTGCTTTCGTGGCCGGCGTTGTCGAGCAGGTCATAGGTGTAGAACCCGGCGCGACGGTAGCCGAGCTGTACGATCCATGGCCACACCGCCTCGGCGGGGGCGTTGATGGTGATGGCACGACTCGCGTTGAACGAGGCGCGCTCCACCAGATCATCGCCGGGCATTGCGCCAACGACCTCGTCATCGGTGGCGCCCCAGCGGAGGTGCCGGCGCCGATAGAGAGGTGCCGTAACAAACAGCGGCAGCCCGCCGAGCGCATCGAGGATGCCGCGCGCGATGTGACGTCGGGTCGGCAAGGGTTTCTCCCTCGGGTCGGGTCCGACAGGTTGTCTTGTCGGTTCGGGTTCCTCCAGACGAGGCAATCGTCTTCCGGAGCGCTCGCCGGCGCAAGCACGAGCGGGAGAAGACGCACCACGATTCCGCCGGCCGGTTGAGTCACGGTTCGCCGGCCGGGTCCTCCTCATCGTGGACCGGCGTCCCGGGCGGTAGAGCTCGTCTTCGTTCGGCC
>CAYYQN010000021.1:0-19564 GCA_964473865.1 uncultured bacterium
AAGCGGAAGGCGTTGTGGGTGTTGCGAAGGCAACGGGCCACGACGCCGTTTTCGTTTCCACCCAGCCTGACCGCAACTCCCACCCGACAGTTCGGAAAGCCTTCCGGTAAGTAGGGAATGGAGAGTGACACCGACGAGGCGCTCTCCGTTGTCACGACATGGGAGGCAGCATGCTGTTCCAGGACGACCCTGCGGAGATGACACCCGAGCAACGGCTTGCTGAGGTCGCCGCGATCCTTGCTGCCGCTTGGTTGCGTCGCCCGTTCACCGAGAAACCCCTGGACTCTGAGGCCGCACTGACGCCCTTGTGTGGCCACCGGTCGGCCGGCAGAGAGCCGGCTCCGGTGGAGGATGCCGCATGATCGCGAAGGTCGCGCAGCAGGTCGACGCCCTCATGGACATGACCGTCCCCGAGCTGCGCCAGAGGTACGCGGAGGTCTTCGGCGAAGCGACGCGGTCGAGACACAAGGACTTCCTTCGTAAGCGCATCGCCTGGGGCCTGCAGGCGAAGGCCGAGGGCGGTCTGTCTGAGCGGGCCCGGCGTCGCGCCGCGGAACTGGCCCGGGACTCGGACCTGCGGCTGCTGGCGCCACGTGCTCGGACGGTCACCGGCCACCTCGTCTCGAAGCCGGATCCACGCCTGCCCATACCCGGGACCATCCTGACCCGCGAGTACCGTGGGCAAACGATCGCCGTCACCGTCCTGGACGCCGGTTTCGAATACGCGGGGCAGGTCTACCGGTCACTCTCCGCGGTGGCCAAGGTCGTCACCGGATCGCACTGGAACGGGCGGTTGTTCTTCGGGCTGGCCGGCAAGGAGCGTGGACGGTGACTGCGCGAACGGCAAGGCAACGAGCACACACGACTCCCGAGCTGGCGAAGCCAGTGCGCTGCGCGGTCTACACCCGGAAATCCACGGACGAAGGTCTGGACAAGGAGTTCAACTCCCTCGACGCCCAGCGCGAGGCCCGTACTCCGCGGAAACCCCGTACGCCGTTCCCCACAGCAAGTTGCCGCACACCCATGATACCATTCCGAGCGCCATGAGAACCCTGCTACTCCTTCTCGGCTCGACCTTGCGTGCGACCATCCGCACGAGGGCGGACGTGGCCCTGGAGAACCTGGCGCTCCGCCAGCAATTGGCGATCTACGAGCGGGATCGGAAGCATCCCAGGCTGCAGGCCGGCGATCGCGTCTTCTGGATCCTGCTCCGGAGGCTGTGGTCCGGCTGGGAGCGAGCCCTGATCGTGGTCCGACCGAACACCGTGATCGCTTGGCACCGACAGGCATTCAGCCTGCTCTGGCGTCGCCGATCTCGGGGTCGGCTCGTTGGCCGCCCCCGGATTCCCCGCGAGCACCGGGCCTTCATACGCCGAATCTCCGGCGATCACCCCGAGTGGGGCGAAGATCGGATCGCGGAGGAGCTCGCCGCCAAGTTCGGGATCCACCACTCCGGGAGCACGATTCGCCGGTACATGATCGTGCGCCGGCCACCTCGGGCGAGGCAGACCTGGCGCACCTTCATTCAGAACCACGCCCATCAGGTCTGGGCCTGTGACTTCCTCACTCAGCACACCGCCTTCTTCGCTGTCGTCTACGTGTTCGTGATCATGGAGGTCGGCTCCCGGCGCATCGTTCACGCGAATGTGACGAGGAATCCGACGCTCGCCTGGGTCAAGCAGCAGATCCGCGAGGCAACAGCCTGGGATCAGACTCCCCGTTTCCTCGTCCACGACAACGACGGCATCTTCGGGCAGTTCGGGCGACCCGTGAAGATCGAGGAGAAGGGCCGGAGGCGAAGCTACCGTTGCCAGTGCGACCGGTGGTTGCATGCGATCATCGGAATCGAAGGGCTCCCCATCCCGTTCGGCGCACCCAACGCGAATCCTCACGTGGAGCGATTCGTCAGGACGCTGCGCACGGAAGCCCTGGATCACTTCATCTTCCTCAACGCCGAGCACATCCGCCGCGTCGTCGCCGAGTACGTCCGCTACTACAACGGGGCAAGGCCTTCGCAGGCGATCCACGGCATTCCCGATCCGTATCCGGAACTCAAGCAGCTTCCACCGCCCACAGGCCGGCTCGTCGCTCTCCCGGTCCTGGGTGGCATCCAGCACGATTATCGCCTGGCGGCGTAGATCCGCGTTCGACAGCATCGATCGAGCGTTCCTGGGCCGGGACAAGAGCGGCTCGCCGCTCCCCAGACCGGCAGGGCTCTGTTCGAACGCCCCCGACACGAGGAGTCGTCGCGTCCATCCGAACCTCGGCCCCGACATGCCCGCTACGCTCCCGGCAGAACTCGTGCGTGATGGAGTTTTCGCGGATCACGGGAGGAAGTCGTGGGGCTCGAGGACCAGGTGGGTGGCGCCGCCGGCATGCGGCCAGGGTCGGCGCAGCCGGGCGGAAGATGACGTTGTTGAAGTAGAGCTCCGGTGCTTCTCGTGGTTCCCAGAGAGGCTCTCCGTGTGTCGCCCAAGGCCGGTCCGGTCGGAGATCGGGGTTGACACTTGTCCGATGCCGGCGTCACGATTCGCCCACGCCTCTGCGAGACCGGATGGATTGAAAGCGTGCAACGGGCTCAGGCGTGGTGTCGCGCGAGCACCCGTGCTCTCGTGACCAGCGCACCGGAGGGAGTCTCGTCCCATGACCGACGGCACGACGGGGGGTCGGGCGGACAATCCTCAGGACCAGACGCGCTCCGTCCCCGACCGGGCTCTGGGTCCCGACGCCGACGGTACGTTCGCGATGCCGAACGCCGACGACGCAGCTCGGTACATTGCCGGCTACCGAGTGATCAGAAAGCTCGGTCAGGGGGGAATGGGGATCGTCCTCGAGGCCGAGCAGCACGAGCCAAGACGGCTGGTGGCCCTGAAGGTGATCCGCGGCGGTCCGTTGATCGACGAGCACGCGATCAGGCTCTTCCAGCGGGAAGTGCGGAGCCTGGCCCTTCTCAAACACCCCGGGATCGCCGCGATTTATGAGGCCGGGCACACTGAAGCGGGGCAGCACTTCTTCGCGATGGAGCTGGTACGCGGGGTGCCGCTCGATGTGTACGTCCGCAACTACCAGCTGGAAGGGCCGCTTCGACGGGAGGCGCTTGAACACAGGCTCCGGCTCTTCCTGCAGGTGTGCGGCGCGATCAACTACGCCCACCAGCGCGGGGTGATCCACCGGGATCTGAAGCCGTCCAACATTCTCGTCTCCCAGGTCGGGGAAGGCACCGCCACCGCACGCGCGCAGGTGAAAGTCCTGGACTTCGGGCTGGCCCGCATCACGATCGCGGACCCCGACGGTGAGACCGCAATGACCCGGGCCGGCCAGATCCAGGGAACTCTCTCCTACATGAGTCCGGAGCAGGCCCGGGGGAACTCGGATGAGGTCGACCTGAGGTCCGACGTCTACTCCCTCGGCGTCATCCTCTACCAGCTCCTCACCGACCGGCTCCCGCACGATCTCGAGAAGATCTCCCTGCCGGAGGCCGTGCGGGTGATCTGCGAGAGCCAGCCCGAGCGGCTGAGTTCAGCCAGCCGGCTGCTGCGGGGGGATCTCGAGACCATCGCGTTCAAGGCTCTGGACAAGCTCCCGTCCGGGCGGTACCAGAGCGTCCTGGCGCTGGCCGAGGACATCGAGCGGTTCCAGACGAATCAGCCCATCCTGGCCCGTCCCCCGAGCACCGTCTACCAGCTGCGCAAGCTCGTTGCTCGCCACCGGGTGCCTGTCGCCTTCGCCGGCGTGCTGCTCTTCCTGCTGGCGGCCTTTGCCGTCACCATGTCGGCGATGTTCGGAATCCAGCGTCGGGAACGAATCCGGGCCGACACCGAGCGCGACAAGGCGGTGACCGAGGCGCAGAAGACCGACCAGATCAACCTGTTCCTGCGGGAAATGCTCTCCTCGGTCGATCCCCGGCGGGCGCTTGGCCACACCGTGACGGTACGAGACGTGCTCGATGTGGCGGCGAACCGGGCGGCATCGGCCCTGTCCGGGCAACCGGAGGTGCAGGCCTCGATCCAGAGCACGATCGGCAGCTCGTACCTGGCTCTCGGCCTCTACGACGATGCGGAAGACCAGCTGCGGGCGGCGCTCCAGACGCGGCGCTCCGTGCTGGGCGAGAGCGATCCGGAGGTCGCGAGCAGCCTGGACGATCTGGCCGCCCTCAGCTGGGAGAAAGGCGACTACGCCGCCGCGGAGCAGCTCTTCCGGCAGGCTCTGGCCATCAACTCCCGAGCCGACAGCGGCCGGAACGCCGCGGCGGCGACGAATCTCAGCAATCTCGCGCTGGTGTTCAAGAGCCAGGCCAGGTACGCGGAGGCGGAGTCGCTCTGCCGCAGGGCGCTGACGATCCGGACGGAGTTGCACGGTGCGCGTCACCCCGACGTTGCGTCCAGCAGCAGCAACCTGTCCGCTCTACTCCAGGCGCAGGGCAAGTACGCCGAGGCGGAAGCCCTCATGAGGGAAACACTGGAGATGCAGAGAGGTCTCCTCGGGGCGCTCCACCCTGATCTCGCTTCGAACCTCAACAACCTGGCCGCGGTTCTCCAGGCCGAGGGCAAGAACGCCGAAGCCGAACCCCTCTTGCGCGAGGCGCTGGCGATGGAGGAGGCGCTCTATGGAAGGCAGCACCCCTCCGTACCCGAAACGATGAACAACCTGGCCCTGGTGCTCGACTACGAAGGCAAGACGCCGGAAGCCGAGGCCATGTACCGCCAGGCGCTGGCCCTCTACAAGTCGGTCCTTGGCGAAACGCATCAGAGTGTTGCGGCCTGCCTGAACGCCCTGGCGGTTCTGCTCCAGGCCAAGGGGGAGACCGGCGAGGCGGAGTCCCTCCACCGGCAGGCACTGGCCATGCGGCGGATGCTGCTCGGCGACGCCCACCCTCTCGTCGCCAGCAGTCTTGGCAACCTGGCCCTGTTGCTCCAGGAATGCGGTCGTCTTTCCGATGCGGAGCAGCTGTACCGCGAGGCGCTGCAGATCCAGCGGCAATCGCTTCCGGAGAAGCACCCGCGTATCGCCAGCACCCTGCTCGGGTTGGGTTCGGTTCTGGTCGAGAAAGGCCGATCGGCCGCCGCGGAGCCGCTCCTGCGCGAGTGTCTGCAAATCCGGCTGAGGAACTACCCCGAGAGCTCCTGGCAGGTGGCGTTCGCCCGAAATACGCTCGGGGATTGCCTGGCCCGCGGGGGGCGGTTGGCCGTGGCGGAGTCGTTGATTGTCGGCAGCCTCCCCGCCATCACTGGCGCGAGCAATCTGCCTGCCAGGCAGAAGAAGCTCGCGCTGCAGCGCGCCGTGTCCCTTTATGTCGAGTCGCGCAAACCCGAGCAGGCCGCAAGGTACCGCGCGGAGCTGCGGCGGATGGAGCCGAGTGGGATTCACAAGTGAACTCCCGCTCGCTGCGCTCTCTCGCCCCCGCCTTGCCGCCGGGGCGGACGGAGAGAGCGCCGGCCCCGTCCGCCTCGGCAAACGGCGATCACTCCGCTACCGCAGAACCGTGATTCTCCGGGTGGACTCGTACCGCGGCGCCGTCATCTTCACATAGTACGTTCCCGCCGCGACCGCATGGCCGTCCTGGTCGGTGGTGCTCCAGAGCGCCTGGTGCAGGCCCGGAGCCACCTCGCCGTCCAGGAGGGTCCGCACCTCGCGACCGTTGATGTCGTAGACCGCCAGGCGCACCCGAACCCGGTCCGGCGTCGTGAAGGACACCGTGGTCCCGGATCCAGTGGGATTGGGCTGGCACATCCCCAGGCTGAGGGCCAGGGGCGCCGCGTCGCGATGATCCCGCACCCCGGCCAGGTCCGGATCGTACTCCACCACCCGGCTCATGCGGTAGGCGTGGCCGCGAGAGTTCACCAGGGTGATGTGGAGGAACCAGAACCCCGGAGCCGGAATCGGGACTTCCAGGTAGAAGGGAAAGACCGCAGGCTGACCGTCGTAGATCAAGTCACCAGCCACACCGTCACCAATCGCGCTCTCGGCCCGAGAAACCAGCATGGTCACGCCAATCTGAGCCCCGCGACCACCCGCCGCGCCGGCCAAGGTCGCGATGTGACCCGTCACCGGATCCAGATCGCCAGTCACTGTCGCTCCGGTCCACGGATCTTTGCAGCCGATCCGAATGCTGCGGTCCGGGTTCTCGGGATAGGAAATCGAGTCCAACGTCAGGGCATGACCGCCACCCCCATCCCAGAACACGCCCAGCAGGACGTCCCGGCACAGCTCCAGCTCGTTGCGGATCCTCTGCCAATCCTCCACGGTCCACGTGCTGCCGCCCCCCGCACAGAAGTAGTGGCGGAAGTAGCGAACCGTATACGCCTGCCCGTACGCGCCGATCCACTGGGTCACCCCGCCCAACCACTGCGAGGGCAGCGTGCCCGCCACGCCCCGGTTCGTGCCCATGTAGGCCGCCATCGCCTCCACCAGCCGGGAGGTCTCCAGACCGCCGCAGATCGCGGTGTCCCCCTGCGCCTCGAAGTACTTCAAACACTGGGCCGCCGCCGTCGGTGCGCAGTACATGCTGTCGTAGGCCAGCTGGTTGATCCCCGGGATCCCCTTGACAAAAGCCGTATCCATCGGCGCCCGCTGGATGATGACCCGCACAATCTCCGCCCCGTTCGCAAAGATCTCCGTTCCCAAACCATCCCGGTCGATCACGATCCGGTCCACCAGGTTGGTGGTGCCGATCGAGGGCGGGGCCGGATCGTAGTCGTGCACCGTGACCGCCTCCACCGGACTCCCCGTGGCCAGATGAACCACCGACTTGAACTGAACCGGGCCGGCCGGCAGCGAGTCCGGAGCCACGAACGCCGCAAACCATCCACAACCGCTCATCTGCACCGAAGTGTCAACGGTGTTCAGAACCGGCTCGGAGCCGTCCGTGTCATCGGCAATCAAGTCCCAGGTCGCGCCGTTGTCGAGGGAGTAGAAGAACTCCACGTGCTCGACCGCACCCAGCTGCGCAGGCACGTAAGCCTGGATCGGGATGGCTTCACCCCCGTAGCCGCTGACCCAGTCGTGCCACGGTTCGGCATCGATCCAGTTCCCCGCCGCAATCGATACCTGCGTGGGAACCGGACAGGGGTTCGGATCGCAGGTCAGCCAATCCGAGTGCCACGCTCCTCCCATCGACCCACAGTCGCTCTCCCCCACCACGTAACACTCACCGGTCGAAAGGCAACATGCGCTTGTCGGCGGAGGAACATAGTTGCTGTAAAGCACAAAGGCAAGATTCCAGCCAGACCAACAGGGCTGGCCGATAGCTGCGCTGATGGAGTTCCACGGAGTTTCGGAGCCAGTCCAGGTATCCCAGTACGAAGCCTCGCAGAACGGATCGTAGGCGCCTTCATACACCCGGCTGAACCATTGGGTGTAGCCGCCTGCATAGCTCGTGTAGTCAAAGTCGGCAGACACGCTGACAAAGTAGACGCGACCTGCCACTGGTTCGAATACAGACGGCAGAGTTATGCAGTAATTGAAGTTCCGCGGCAGGCCAGTTGTGATCTCGTACTCAACGAACAACCCGGAAGGGACGTACTCTTCATAGACGATGGGCCCGATGGCCGTCTCGCCCGAGCGCGTGCCATCCGGGCACCACAGCGAGCTGACCTGCTGCTCATAGAACGTCACGCAGAAACCATGCAGTGAGCCTGGGTTCGCCTGATGGTACGCATAGCCATTGGCGTTGTATCGACCCCAGATCTTGATGTGGGTGATCGGCGAACCATCTGCAAGCCAGTCATCCGCCAGGTGGCGGCCATCCGTGGGCAGGCCGCCGTCGTTGATCGCATTGACGAAGCATCCACAGCTGGCGGCGGAGGAGCAGCCGACGGGCGGCGTGTAGTTGTCGAACATCCCCGTATCCCATACCACCGTCCCGGGGCAGTCATTGGTCCGAGTCCCGCCGCCCGGGACCGGAGCGCCCGTGAAGGGCTCATCGGAGGTAGGTGGGCTCGCACCACATGCCGGAAGAGCAGCGGCAGTCAATCCCAGAGTTACGATCACCACTAGATGCTTGTACATGGACTCCTCCATTCGGGATTGCAGTTCCGTATCTTCGGACACAAGAGCGGGTGCAAGGGCGAACCTGCCCATGCACTCCTGTCTCTGCACCAGAACATGGAGCCGAAATGGTCATGTCGATCCCGCTCGCTGCGCTCTCTCGCCCCCGCCTTGCCGCCGGGGCGGACGGAGAGAGCGCCGGCCCCGTCCGCCTCGGCAAACGGCGATCACTCCGCTACCGCAGAACCGTGATTCTCCGGGTGGACTCGTACCGCGGCGCCGTCATCTTCACATAGTACGTTCCCGCCGCGACCGCATGGCCGTCCTGGTCGGTGGTGCTCCAGAGCGCCTGGTGCAGGCCCGGAGCCACCTCGCCGTCCAGGAGGGTCCGCACCTCGCGACCGTTGATGTCGTAGACCGCCAGGCGCACCCGAACCCGGTCCGGCGTCGTGAAGGACACCGTGGTCCCGGATCCAGTGGGATTGGGCTGGCACATCCCCAGGCTGAGGGCCAGGGGCGCCGCGTCGCGATGATCCCGCACCCCGGCCAGGTCCGGATCGTACTCCACCACCCGGCTCATGCGGTAGGCGTGGCCGCGAGAGTTCACCAGGGTGATGTGGAGGAACCAGAACCCCGGAGCCGGAATCGGGACTTCCAGGTAGAAGGGAAAGACCGCAGGCTGACCGTCGTAGATCAAGTCACCAGCCACACCGTCACCAATCGCGCTCTCGGCCCGAGAAACCAGCATGGTCACGCCAATCTGAGCCCCGCGACCACCCGCCGCGCCGGCCAAGGTCGCGATGTGACCCGTCACCGGATCCAGATCGCCAGTCACTGTCGCTCCGGTCCACGGATCTTTGCAGCCGATCCGAATGCTGCGGTCCGGGTTCTCGGGATAGGAAATCGAGTCCAACGTCAGGGCATGACCGCCACCCCCATCCCAGAACACGCCCAGCAGGACGTCCCGGCACAGCTCCAGCTCGTTGCGGATCCTCTGCCAATCCTCCACGGTCCACGTGCTGCCGCCCCCCGCACAGAAGTAGTGGCGGAAGTAGCGAACCGTATACGCCTGCCCGTACGCGCCGATCCACTGGGTCACCCCGCCCAACCACTGCGAGGGCAGCGTGCCCGCCACGCCCCGGTTCGTGCCCATGTAGGCCGCCATCGCCTCCACCAGCCGGGAGGTCTCCAGACCGCCGCAGATCGCGGTGTCCCCCTGCGCCTCGAAGTACTTCAAACACTGGGCCGCCGCCGTCGGTGCGCAGTACATGCTGTCGTAGGCCAGCTGGTTGATCCCCGGGATCCCCTTGACAAAAGCCGTATCCATCGGCGCCCGCTGGATGATGACCCGCACAATCTCCGCCCCGTTCGCAAAGATCTCCGTTCCCAAACCATCCCGGTCGATCACGATCCGGTCCACCAGGTTGGTGGTGCCGATCGAGGGCGGGGCCGGATCGTAGTCGTGCACCGTGACCGCCTCCACCGGACTCCCCGTGGCCAGATGAACCACCGACTTGAACTGAACCGGGCCGGCCGGCAGCGAGTCCGGAGCCACGAACGCCGCAAACCATCCACAACCGCTCATCTGCACCGAAGTGTCAACGGTGTTCAGAACCGGCTCGGAGCCGTCCGTGTCATCGGCAATCAAGTCCCAGGTCGCGCCGTTGTCGAGGGAGTAGAAGAACTCCACGTGCTCGACCGCACCCAGCTGCGCAGGCACGTAAGCCTGGATCGGGATGGCTTCACCCCCGTAGCCGCTGACCCAGTCGTGCCACGGTTCGGCATCGATCCAGTTCCCCGCCGCAATCGATACCTGCGTGGGAACCGGACAGGGGTTCGGATCGCAGGTCAGCCAATCCGAGTGCCACGCTCCTCCCATCGACCCACAGTCGCTCTCCCCCACCACGTAACACTCACCGGTCGAAAGGCAACATGCGCTTGTCGGAAAGCACTGTGTCTCGAACATCTGCGAGGCGTCATAGGGTGCGCCGAAGACGTCTCCGGCTGGCACCCAGTCGGGATATCCGAAGTAGGCGCTCCGAAAGACGCTGTCGCACATTTGGACCTCATCGGCGCCGAGGCGGCCCCACTGTGGTGGGAAGTCGTGGTCGCAGGCCTGTGCGCTGAACCAGTAGAGTCCGGCGGCCAGCGGTAGATCGAGGCAGTACTCGTATCGATAGATGTTGCCGGTGCCACACTCCGGTGTTTCACCGGCATTGTCGGGAGTCGTGGTCTGATAGACGAGAGTGCCCGGAACGCAACCCGTGTCCCGGTAGACCCGGAGGATGAAGCATTGCACCACGGGCACGGTGAATTCTCCGTAGTAGCCGCCCCACCATGTCACTTTGCCGATCGTTGCCGGTGCGGAGAGAACGAAGTCGCCTGCGATTTCCGACGTCAGGCCGGCGGATCCAATGATCTCCGATGTGGCAATGTTGCCGCTGCAGTCCGGATTGTCCAGCCAGAGCACGTCTCTGCTGGACGGCAGCGGACTGCCCCCCGGACCACGGTGCAGGAGAGCGGGCGGGTCGCCCGAGGCAGTGGCCGCGAGGGCCACACACAGGGGCACGGAAACCAGAACCGAACACACTTTCCTCAATTGCATCACACACCCCCTTGTACGAGACCGGGAAATCGTACCACTCCGTCGTTGCGAAAGCCACGGGCGCCCCGTGTCAATGGAATCCGGGAGTGTCATCGTCCAGCTGGACGGGGAAGGCGCAACACCAACAACGGCCATGCATTCGGGATCCGGGCCGGGGCGTTCCGTGACGGCGCCGGTGTCACCGGCTACGCGACACACGTGGATCGGAGCCCGCCCCGAGTCCTCCTGTCAGACCAGCCTACCGCCCCCACGTTGTCGACAACCTTGACACGTCGAGGGCGATCTGGGCCCTGGATGGCGTGGTCCGGCGCGAGCCAAAGGCGGCTTGCGCCGTGGAGAGTCGCCCGATCAGGGTCGGCCGATCCTGATCCCGGAAGGCTCAATCGAGACATCGGATCGCACCGGACTGTCATTCTCATGGGCGCGAGCTACCGCCGATCCGACCCCAATCGATCCGCGGCTCTCCGTATCGAATCACGCACGGGCTTGGCCCGCGGCGATCTGGCCGTAGCACAGCCGACGCCTGTACCACTCAACCAGGAGGGACCCGACCATGAAGTGGCTCGTGCTCGCGACCGCCCTGTGCTTGCCGGCAACCGTCTTCGGCCAGGTGAACGTCGAATGGGTGATGGACACCGAGGGGGTGTCCGTGGCCGTCGATGGCGCCAACAACGTGTATACCGTCTACTACGACTACAACCCCGCTGGTGACATCACGCTCACCAAGCGAGACACGAATGGCGCTCTGCTCTGGCAGGCCGGCTACGACCAGATCGACAACTCGAAGTGGGAGAAAGCGACCTGGGTGGCCGCCGACAGCCAGGGGAATGCCCTCGTGGCGGGAACGCTGATGTCGGGATACTCGAGCCCGGTGAACGCCGCGAGCATCCTGATGAAGTTCAGCCCGTCGGGCCAGCTCCTGTGGCGGCAGGTCTACGAGTCTTCGTTCGACGGCTCCTACACGAAGAAGTGCCTGGTGGACGAGAACGACAATATCTACGTTCTGGGCATGGGCGGCGGTCCCTCGGGGTTTGTGACCAAGGTGAAGCGGTTCGCGCCGGACGGGACTCCGGTCTGGAGCTGGTTCGATCCGGTCGGCATCGGCGCTCCGGTGAACTTCAAGTTCGTGCCCGGGGAGGCCATCGCCATCAGTGCCCGGGGTGTGGTGGGCAGCGTCAACGGCTACGCGCGGATCGGCCGAGACGGCCTCACGCAATGGAGTCAACCCGGGGTCATGAGTCTGACGGTCGGGGATGCCGCCGGCGACTCGGCCGGGAACACCTACCTGGTGCACGGGGAGTACGTGATGAACGGCGGAACCGTGGTCCGCAAGATCGCCCCGGACGGCTCCATGCTCTGGGCACAAACCTGCGGCTTGACTGGGCTCCGCATTGAGGTCGGCAGTGACGATCTCCCCGTCGTGTGCGGGTACCCCAGTTCCGGGAGCTTCGGCGCGTCGTTCGTCAAGCTCGACGCGGATGGCAACGAGGTTTGGGCCAACCTGGATGCGGACGGACCTCTTTCCCTGATGCTGCACGCCCAGCTACTGATGGACGGGGAGGACGGCATCTATCTGGCGGCCGGTACCTTGTCCCAAATGGCCGTGTGCAAGGTCACCAGTTCCGGCGCCTCCGCCTGGACGGCCACCACGACCGGAAGCTACGCCAACGGCATCGCGCTCGGGAGCGACGGCAGTGTCTTCGTCGCGGGTGGCGACACCGCCAAGCTGCGACAGGCCTCGCTTGCAGCGACGCCCCTCACTCCAACGCCCGTTCCGGCTCCCGGACCAACCGTGCAGGCATTCCCGAACCCCTGTCGGGACGAGGTCAGCATCGGGTACGAACTGCGGGCCGCGGGACCGACGACGCTGGTGCTCTTCGATGCGACCGGACGCGCCGTGCGAACCCTTGTCGACCGCCACGAGGGAGCAGGCGCCGGCGCCATCCGGCTTGACACCCGTGGCCTGCCCGCCGGGGTGTACGCCTACGTCCTGCGACAGGGCAGGATGTCGGAGACGCGGAAGCTGACCGTTCTGCCGTAGGCACACGGGTGAGTTGCGGCTCCCCGATCCGATGACCCGGCGCCGCCGGTGCTGCGGCCGCTGCCCTCGGCCCCCTCTCCGGTTTCCCTCTTGGTCCAAAGCTGCGACCGCAGGTATCCTTCCGCGGTCGCCGCGGCGGGGCCGGTCTCCTCCGCGGTCGGGCGGCGCAACGGCGCCGTCTCTGGCCGATTGCCCGTCCCGGCGCCCATCCGCGCATCCGGGGCGGCGCGGCCTGCACTCCGAGAAGGGATCTTTATGAACAGAGCGGACCTGGTTCTCCGAAACCGCGTTCTCCTGACCGCGGCACTGCTCCTCCTGGCGCTCCCGCTTCTCACCCCCTCCGACGCCCGGGCGCAGACCCTGGAGGAGAAGATCCAGAGCTTCGACCTGCCCAACGGGATGAAGTTCCTGGTGGTCGAGCGCCACGAGGCGCCGGTCGCTCTCTGCGCCATCGCCTTCGATGTGGGCTCCGCCAACGAAGGCCCCAACATCACCGGCATTTCCCACCTGATCGAGCACATGATGTTCAAGGGAACGGAGATGATGGGGACGAGCGACTATCGAAAGGAGATCCCCTACCTCCAACAGACCGATGAGCTGGGAGAGAGGACGATCGAGCTTCGCCAGGAAATCGGCGAGTGGCGATTTGCCAGGTTTCGCGCCTACGCGCGCCAGGTGATCGCGGGATTCAGCGAGGCCGAGAAGTCCCGTGTCGGGGCCGACAAGCACGAGCAGAACCTGCTCCTGGCCCAGAAGATCCGGGAGGTCGGCGGGCTTGCGGATTCCCTCGCGGCGGTCCCGTACCTGCTCGAGGATCAGGGGAAGAAGTACCTCGAGCTGTTCTTGGAGCACGAGCTGGCCGAGGGCCGGATCGCCAGGCTCCTCGACGAGCAGCGGCAGTACATCCGCAAGAACGAGCTCTGGGAAACCTACATGAACAACGGCACGCGCTTCCTCAACGCCTTCACCTCCAACGATGCCACCTGCTACTTCTCCTATCTTCCGGCGAACCGGCTCGAGCTCTTCATGGACATGGAATCGGACCGGATGGCGTCTCCGGTCTTCCGCGAATTCTGGTCCGAGCGCGACGTCATCATGGAAGAGCGGCGGTTGAGCGAGAACGATCCGGACGAGCAGCTGGGCGAGTCGTTCTATGCGGCGGCATTCATGGCCAGTCCCTACAAGTGGCCGGTACTGGGATGGATGAGCGATCTGCAGAGCATCGACCGTTCTGCGATCGAGGACTACCACCGGTTGCATTACTCGCCGAACAACGCGGTGGCGACCATCGTCGGTGACGTCACGCTCGACTCGGTCCGCAGACTCGCCGAGCGATACTTCGGCCCGATCCCTGCCCAGCCTGAACCGCCGGCGGTGCAGACGCGCGAGCCGGAACAGAAGGGCGAAAGGCGGCTGGTCGTCGAGCACTCCGCCAACCCCAAGCTCATGATCGGATTCCACAAGCCGGTCTATCCCGATCCGGACGATGCGGCAATCACCGTTCTGGAGAGCATTCTCGGTCAAGGCCGGACCTCCAGACTCTACCGATCGGTCTATGAGGCGAAGGAGCTGACCGCAGAGGCCCCCCGGGTGTATGACGCGCCCGGCGACCGTTATGACAATCTCGTCGTGATCGAAGCGGATCCGCGCAACCCGCATACGCTGGAGGAGGTTGAGCAGGCGATCCTGGAGGAGGTCGAGAAACTCAAGACCGAGCCGGTCACGGAGCGGGAGCTGCAGCGCGTCAAGAACCAGATCGACGCGAACAACATCCGGCAGCTCGGATCGAATTTCGGCATCGCCTTCCAGATGGGGTTCGGGCAGGTCTTCTACGGCGACTACCATGCCACGTTCCGGCGCACCGAACGAATCATGAAGGTCTCCGCGGAAGATGTCCGGCGGGTGGCCAACAAGTACCTGACCGCCCGGAATCGCACGGTGGCCCATCGAGTGCAGGTGCAAGGCAAGTCCGCTCCGGCGGCGGGCGAGGAGACGCTGGATCGGGCGGCACTCATGCGCTACGTCCAGAGCCTCCCGGAGGCGGAACAGATCGCCATCATGCAGAAGATGCAGCAGCTTCCTTCGGACGAGGATCGCAAGGCGTATGCGCGGGAGCTCTGGAAGCGGGCCCAGGCCGCCGAGGCCGAAACGCAGGGGGTGACGCGATGAGAAGATCCACTCCGGTCCTTCTGCTGGCGGCGCTCCTGGTCCTCCCGGCGCCTTCCCTCGGCCGGGCGGACGGCGGGAAACGTCCCCACCCGAGCAAGCTGACCTACCCGCCCCTGCGCGTGACGACTCCGGCCTCGATCGACATCGCGCTGCCGAACGGCCTGCAGGGCTTCCTGGTGGAAGATCACGAGATCCCGGTGGTCGATGTGGTGCTTCTGGTCCGGACCGCCTTTCCGGACCAGGAGAAGTGCGGCCTCAACGAGATGGCGCGCTCCGTGATGCGCAACGGCGGCACCGCGGCCTGGCCCGGGGACAAGCTGAGCGACGAGCTGGAGTTCCTGGCCGCGGGAGTCGAGGTCTACGGGAACGACCTGAGCACCACGGTCTCCTTCAACTGCCTGAAGCGGGATCTGCCGCGCGTCCTGGGAGTATTCGCCGACCTTGTGCTCAATCCCGCCTTCCCGGAGGAGAAGGTCGAGCTGAAGCGCAAGACCATGCTCGAGGAGATCCGACGCCGGAATGACGAGCCGGACGACGTCGCGGAGCGCGAGTTCCGGAAGATCGTCTATGAGGGCCATCCCTACGGCTGGGAACCGACGGTCGAGAGCGTGAACGCCATCACTCGGGACGACCTGGTGCAGTTCCATCGGCTCTACTTCCACCCGGGCAACGCCATCCTCGGGGTGAGCGGCGACGTCACCAGAGACGAGATCGTGGCCGCGCTGAATGGGGCCCTCGGGAGCTGGGCGCCGGCGGAGGTGGAGCTTCCGAAGGTGCCGGACCCGGTCGCCGAGCCACAGGCCGGCGTGAACCACGTTCAGATGGACATCAACCAGGCCTACATCGTGCTCGGGCACCAGGGGATCAACGCCAACGACCCCCAGCGGTGTGCGGTGAATATCGTGAACTTCATCCTTGGCGGCGGGAGCTTCACGTCGTGGATCATGGAGAAGGTCCGAAACGACGCCGGGCTGGCGTACCATGCCTCCTCGTATTACTCATCCGATCCGTTTGCCCGGGGGATCTTCGCCGCCCAGGCTCAGACCAAGGCCGATGCCTGTGCCCGGGCGACCACGATCATGCTGGAGCAGATCCGGCGAATGCGGGAGAAAGGCCCGACGGCGGAAGAAGTCCAGAAGGCGGTCGACTCCTACGTCAACAGCCAGGTCTTCGACAACGAGTCCAAGACCCAGGTCGTCCGGCGTCTGGTGGACCTCCGCTTCGAGGGGCGCCCCTTGGACACACCCCAACGGGACATGGAGACCTACGCGAAGCTCACGCTGGAAGACGTCCGACGGGCCGCCCGGGAGTACCTCCATCCGGACAAGCTCACCCTGCTCGTGGTCGGGAACGCCGCGCTGTTCGGTCAGCCGCTGTCCGACTTCGGAGCCGTCAAGGAAATCAAGCTGAAGACGGAGTGACGAGGGGGAATTGTCTCCCGCCGGGATCCTTGGCCACGTCGCGACGTGGGGTCGGATCCGGCGTGGCAAAGGACTGGGGCATGTGCGGAAGCTCGCCCGGGGACATGTCGGGAGGGTCGTCTGATGAGACAGGTCACCGAACAGGAGCCCATCGGGCTCGAAGAACTCCGGCAGATGGCGACGGGGCGATTCGGGGACCTCGTCAAGGGGGTGGTCGATCTGTCTCGGGGCGTCATGCTTGTCGACGCGGATATGCACGCGGACCTGGAGGCCGAGCTTCTGGCCGAGGGCTCTCGCCAGCAGGATCTCTGGGGAATCAACCTCTATCCCGACCTGCCGGAGACGACCTGGCTCGAGTTCGACTCCATGATCAACCTTCGTCCATCCTTCGGCAACTGCTCACGCGGCGTGGATGATCCGCGCACCCAGGGACAAATCGCGGACCTGATCCGGCGGTTGGTGATCCGATGACCGAGATCCGGCACCGGGATCTGGCTGCCGGACGGTGGTATCAGCTAAGCCTCTGCGAGCAGCTCGGAAACGTCGGGAGCGAGATCAGCCGGGCGCTGAAGTGGCGAACGCAGGACCCAACCATCGCCCGGAGGGCGTTCGAGCGGGCTCTGGAATTAGTGGACCTGACAATGGGGGATCCCCGGCACCTCCGATCCGTCGCACGCTTGCGGGAACTGGCGCGGACCCGAGAGGTCCTCGTGGACTTCTTCGCCGGAACGAACGAGTACCACTCCGAAGCTGCCTCCCTGCAGCGGTACTTCGATGCCTACGCCATGGCTGCAGCGAGGAATCGATAGCTCAGGGCTTCATCGCGTGAAGTAAACACGCCCGGGACCGTGAAGAATCTGCTTGACACCTCCCGCCAACGGAGCGCTCACTTCTCCGTGTGAAGTTGCCGATCATCCGTGGAGAGGCCGACGACCTTGGACTTCGATGAGCACATGACTTCATCGGCGCGGCTGTCGATCATCGCCGGCCTGGTGCCAGGAGAGCCGTTGACATTCACGGAACTGAAACGGAAAACTGGACTTGCGGACGGAAACCTGCACGTCCAGAGCCGCAAGTTGGAGGCCGCCGGCTACATCGAGATCATCAAGGTGCCGAGGGGTGCCCGATCCCTAACTCGTTTTCGCATAACAGAGTTGGGTCTCTCGTCGCTACAACTTCATGTCAGGAAGTTACAGGCGATTCTGGCCAGCGAGTCCAGAGCCATCCGCCCGGTTCCGGCCGCGGCACGGAAAGACGGTAGCCAGGTCTGGTCTTAGCGGACGATTGAAACCCCGGGGGAAACCGGCAATGAGGATCGCACTGGGTGCGGATCACGGCGGGTTCGAGCTCAAGGGTCTCCTGGCCGCGCACCTGAAGAAGCTGGGTCACGAGGTAGTCGACCTGGGTACTTCATCCAGTGAAGCAGTGGACTACCCGCGCTTCGCCAAGGCGGTCGGCATGGAGGTCGCTGCAGGCCGCTGCGATCGGGGGATCATGATCGACGGGGCCGGCATCGGGTCGGCGATGGTCGCCAACAAGATCCCGGGGGTACGCGCGGCCCTGGCTTACGACCTATCGAGCGCCCGCAACAGCCGCGAGCACAACGACGCGAATGTCCTGACCCTGGGGGCCGGGCTGATCGGCCCCCGCCTGGCGGAGCAGATCGTGGCCGTCTGGCTGGAGACGGACTGCACGGAGGAACGCCACCGGCGCCGCGTGGCGATGATCGAGGAGCCCTTGGGTGGCGCGGCCTCGGTGAGCGCGGAGAAGTCCGGGGGAGCCGCGTCCGGCCCCCCTTCCGCCCGGATCGCGACCTCGGCCGACGTTTCGGAAGAGGATCTGGAGCGCATCGCGCGCGAGCTGCGGCGGCTCTTGGGTGACGCGGGCCTCCCCGGTCCCCGGATCTCGGAGGATCCGGAAGCGGCCCGCCGTCTCCTGCGCCTCGGCGTCGGGCGGTTTGGCGGCGGGCCGGAACAAGGTCGCGTACCGGACGACATCGCGCGCTACATCGACCATACGATTCTTCGCCCGGACGCGACCTCGGCGCAGATCCGCAAGCTCTGCGCGGAGGCGCGCGAGTACCGATTCGCGACCGTCTGCATCAATCCGATGTGGGTGTCCTTGGCCGCGGCCGAGCTGCGCGGCACGCCGGTCAAGGTCTGTTCCGTGGTCGGATTTCCTCTCGGCGCAACGCCGTCCGAGAACAAGGCCCTCGAGACACGTCGCGCCATCCGGGAGGGAGCGTCCGAGATCGACATGGTGATCCAGATCGGCGCCTTGAAGGAGGGAAACGATACTTCGGTCTTTCGTGACATCCGAGCCGTCGTCGAGGCTTGCCGCGACGGCGGCGCGGTCTGCAAGGTGATCATCGAAGCAGCCTTTCTGACAGACGACGAGAAGCGGCGCGCCTGTCGCCTCTCCCGGCGCGCCGCTGCCCACTTCGTGAAGACGTCGACCGGATTCGGGCCCGGCGGCGCCACCGCACACGATGTCGCCCTGATGGCCGAGGAGGTCGCCGGGGCCCGGATGGAGGTCAAGGCGGCCGGCGGGATCCGCACCTACGCCGATGCGGTCAAGATGATCGAGGCCGGCGCGACCCGGATCGGAGCCAGCGCGGGAGTCGCGATCGTCCAGGAGTCGAAGAAGCAGTCGGTCGGAGCCTGACGCGGATGACTGGGTTTTCCAGCATCCTGCCAGACCAACGGCGTGCGCGCCGCTGCCGCGCCCGCGGGCCCGCGCCGGCGAAGCGAGGAGCATGATGGTCGATCTGAGAGCCTACGTCTTTCTCGACAGCCTGCAGCCGCAGTTCGCCTCCTTTCAGGCGACGGTCGCGCAGGGGTTCCTGCCCAAGCAGGGACAGGCCAGCCTGATGGTGGAGATCTCGCCCGGGATCGAGATCAACCGGATCACGGACATCGCCCTCAAGTCCACGAACGTCACCCCGGGGATGCAGATCGTCGAGCGCCTCTACGGGATGCTGGAGGTCCACTCCCAGAGCCAGGCGGATGTGCGGCAGGCCGGCCTCTCGATCCTCCGGGCCCTGGAGGTCACCGAGGAGGATCGGATCAAGCCGCGGATTCTCTCCAATCAGATCATCCGTTCGCTGGACGATCACCAGACGCAACTGATCAACCGGATGCGTCATGGAAACATGATCCTCGCGGGGGAAAGCCTCTTCATCCTGGAGTGCGAACCGGCCGCCTACGCCGCGCTGGCTGCGAATGAGGCGGAGAAGGCGGCCCGGATCAACATCCTGGAAGTGAGGGCGTTTGGCAGCTTCGGGCGGGTCTACCTGGGCGGCCCCGACAAGGATATCGACGTGGCGGCGCCGGCGGCCCGTCG
>CAYYQN010000021.1:19664-25019 GCA_964473865.1 uncultured bacterium
CAAGAGGGGTCGGGCGGAAGCCGGACCCAGAGGATCCAGCAAGGAGGAGGTTGTCCCATGCAGCGGATGAGCGGAGACGGGCAGACAGCGGATGCGCTCGGCATGATCGAGTGTCGGAGCTTCCCGGCGGTGGTCGAGGCCGCCGACGCCATGGTGAAAGCTGCCCGGGTGGAGCTGGTGAGCTACGAGAAGACAGGCGGCGGTTACACGACGGTGATCATTCGCGGCGATGTGGCCGCCGTGAAGGCCGCCTGCGATGCGGGTCAGACGGCGGCCACGCGCGTCGGCGAGCTCGTGGCGGTGCACATCATTGCCCGCCCGCACGGCAACGTCGACCTGGTTCTCCCGCTGGGACGCCAGCCGGAGCCGATCAAGGCAAAGTAGGCGCGACGATGAACCTGGCAAAGGTGGTCGGGACCGTCGTCTCCTCCCAGAAGGAGGACAGCCTCACGGGGCTCAAGTTCCTCCTCCTGGCGCAACTGGATGAGCAGAACCGCAGCACCGGGGGCAGTGTGGTGGCGGCCGACGCCGTCGGAGCCGGAGTCGGCGAGCTGGTCCTGTTCGCGTCCGGGAGCTCCGCCCGGCAGACCCGGGTGACCGACAAGCGGCCGGTCGACGCCGTCGTGATGGCCATCGTGGATAGCTGGGAAGTGGGTGGAAGGGAGATCTACCGCAAGGGCCGGGACGACGGGGAGCCGGGGTCGTGAGTCCTCTCACGGACGATCAGGTCGCGCGCATCGCCGCACGGCTGGTCGAACGCCTGGGAACGCCCGGGGTGGGCGGACGTCGCCCGGAAGTCGCGGCGCCGGCGGCCGGGGGCGTGTCCGCGGCGAATCGGGCCGCGGCGGCCGGGACGGAGAGTCGCGCGATCCCGGGAACCGTCTCCGCCCGGGGGGCGGGCGCCGAGCCTGGAGACGGCCTCTTTGACACCCTGGATGCCGCCGTGAAGGCGGCGCGCGCCGCGTTCCTTCGCCTCAGCGCGGGAACGCTGGAGGAGCGCGGGCGCATCATCTCTGCGATCCGGGAGACGATGTTGCCGGCCGCGGAGGAGCTCTCCCGCCTGGCCTGCGAGGAGACCGGGTTGGGACGGGTCGAGGACAAGATCCTCAAGAACCGGCTGGTCACCACCAAGACGCCGGGAATCGAGGCGCTCCGCCCGGAGGCGGTTTCCGGCGACCACGGACTCACGCTCTACGAGCGGGCGCCGTACGGGGTCATCGGCGCCATCACGCCGGTGACCAACCCCACCAGCACCATCATCTGCAACACCATCGGGATGGTGGCGGCGGGGAACGCCGTCGTCTTCAACGCCCATCCGTCCGCTCGCTCCGCCTCGGGACAGACCATTCGTATGCTGAACCGGGCCATCCGGTCGGCCGGGGGCCCTCCCGACCTGGTCTGCGCGGTCGTCCGGCCGTCCATCGAAACCGCCAAGGAGCTGATGGGCCACGCCGGCATCCGACTTCTCGTGGTCACCGGGGGGGCCGGGGTAGTGGCCGAGGCGATGCAAAGCGGCAAGCGCGCGATCTGCGCCGGTCCGGGGAATCCTCCGGTGGTCGTGGATGAAACCGCCGACCTCGAGCAGGCGGCGCGGGACATCGTGCGGGGCGCCTCGCTCGACAACAACATCATCTGCACGGACGAGAAGGAGGTGTTCGTCGTACGGACGGCAGCCGACGCGCTGCTCGAAGGGATGGTCCGCCACGGCGCCTACCGGCTCAGCGCCGCGGAGCTGCGGCGCGTCGAGCAGGTGATCTTCACCGCCAACCACGGTCCCGGGAGGCCGGCGGTGGTCAACAAGGCGCTCATCGGCAAGAACGCCGCGCTCATTCTCGCGGAAGCGGGCATCCCGGCCGATCCCGGGACGCGGCTCGCGGTGGCGGACGTTCCCGCGGAGCACCCCCTGGTCTGGACCGAGCAGATGATGCCCGTCCTGCCGGTTGTCCGGGTGGGGGACGCGGGCGCGGCGATCGACCTCGCAATCCGGGCGGAGAAAGGATGCGGACACTCGGCGGCGATGCATTCGCGGAACCTCGACAACCTCAGCCGCATGGCGCGCGAGATCAACACGACGATCTTCGTGAAGAACGGCCCCTGCAGCGCGGGCCTGGGGGCGGGCGGCGAGGGGTTCGCCAGCTTCACGATCGCCAGCCCGACCGGCGAGGGCATGACCGGGCCGTTGAGCTTCACCCGCGAGCGGCGCTGCGTTCTGGTCGATCACTTCCGGATCGTATGAGATGACGCTGCCGGCCCTCGCCCTGCTGGAATTCGACAGCGTGGCCGCCGGGATCCGGGCGGCCGACCTCATGGTCAAGCGTGCGCCGATCGCGATGCTCCGGGCCGGAACCGTCCACCCGGGGCACTACCTCGTCCTCGTCGGGGGTACGGTCGCCTCTGTCGACGAGGCCTGGCGCGCCGGGAAGGACGAGGGCCGGGGCTTTCTGCTTGATGACGTCTTCCTTCCCGATGTCCACGAGGAAGTCTTTCGCGGGGCGATGGGCGAGCGCCGCGGGATTCGGGAGGAGGCGCTGGGGATCCTGGAAACGCGCGGCGTGGCTTCCCTGTTGCGCGCGGCGGACGCCGGCGTGAAAGGGGCCGCCGTGCGAATCGCAGAGCTTCGTCTCGCCGATGATCTCGGCGGGCGCGCATTCCTGCTCTTCGACGGCCGGCTGACCGCGGTCCAGGCCGCCCTGGAGATCGCCGCCGCCCGGGTCGCGGAGGGACAAATCCTGCACCAGAGCCTGTTGTCAAGGCTCGACGGAAACCTGCGCCGCCTCCTGGAGGCGACGACGCGCTTCGCGGCGTGCGCGGGGTTGGAGCCGGAGGGGGCCGAGCACCCATAGGGAACAGGGAGTCGAGGGCATGCATCTCGGCAGAGTCATCGGAAGCCTGGTGCCGTGCGCCATCTGCGAAGGGATGGAGGGAGTGTCGCTGCTCTGGGTGCAGCCGCTCGACAAGCGCCGGGAGGCAAAGGGCCGGGCATTCGTCTGCGCCGACGGCACCCGCATGGCCGGTCCCGGCGAGACGGTCTACTGGGAGGCGAGTCGCGAGGCCGCCCTGACCCTCGACCCTTCGTTCGTGCCGGTCGACCATGCCGTAATCGGAATCGTCGATGGCGTGGAGCTCGACGGGGAGGAGGTATGATCCTGGCCCGAGTCGCCGGCCGTCTCTACTCGACGATCCACCATCCGAGCATGGCGCGGAGGATCATCCTCGTGCTCGATCGGTTGAAGGCGAGCGGCGAGCCGGCCGGGAGCTCGATCATCGCCGTCGACACGGTCGGCGCGGGGCCGGGGCAGACGGTCCTGGTCCTGGACGAGGGGAACGGCGCCCGCCAGGTCCTGGGCGCGGCCGACGCACCGATCCGCTCGGTGGTGGTCGGGATCGTGGATCAGGTGGAGGTCAGCGGATGAAACACCCGTCGGGCAAAGCCGCGCCCCGCGCCGCGCCGGTCACGCCGGACGGAGCGCCGCGCGCGGCGTTCTTCGGGCTTTTGGCCCTCACCTTCGTTCTCGGCGCCATCCTCGGCTGGCAGAGAGTCTTCAGCCCGGACACCGGCTTCCATCTGAGTTCCGCGCGCTGGATCCTCGAGCATCATGCCTTCCCGCGCACGGACCTGCTCACCTACACGCTCTCGAATCAGCCCTATGTCGACATGCAGTGGCTCTTTCAGCTCGGCCTCCATGCCGCCCACGCGATGGCGGGCGTGGGCGGAATCATCGCCGGCGGGATCGCGCTGACCCTCGGGTTCTGGTCGCTCCTGGTCCTGCGCTCGCGGCAGCGCGACGGCGAGTGGCGCCTCGCGGCCTGCGTCCTGCTGATGCTCTTCGCGGTGGCGATCCCCTGGGAGAACCGGCCGCACCTTCTTTCGTGGATCTACGGCGCCACGTTGCTGCTCATCCTGGAGAAGCCGCCGGCGGCGAGGCGCCGCTGGCTGCCCGCGCTTCCCGCGATCATGCTCTTGTGGGCCAACTCGCACTCGCTCTTCGTCCTGGGGATTGTGATCCTCGCGGTGTTCGTGGCCGATGAGCTGCGCCTGGGAGTCCGGGGAGACCGCCGCCTTCTCCCTTGGGCGGCCGGGGCCGTCGTGATCTGTCTCGTCAACCCCTACGGTCTCCGCGGCCTGACCTTTCCGCTGACCCAGTTCTCAGAGCTGCAGGCCGGTTCTCCGTTCAAGTCCCCGGACTACGGCATTCGCGAGTTCCTCTCGCCGTTCCATCCGCGCACCCTGGTGATCGAGGGCCACTTCGTGTGGTTCCAGCCCGCCACGTTCCAGCTGGTCTTCACCGCGCTCTTGATCGCGGCGGCGATCGTGGACCGCAAGCGGATCCGGGCGCGCGAGTGGGTGCTCCTGGGGGCGTTCGGATATCTCTTTGCGACCTCGGCGAAGAACTTCCCGTACCTCGTCATGGCGTGCTTCCCGATCGCCGTGTCCGGGCTGGCGGACCTGGGGCGCGCCGCGGCTCGGTTCGTCGCGGGGCGCGGGCACGCCCGGGATCCCGAGGGTATGGCGCGCCGCCTGCGCATCGGCGGGACGGCGGTGATTCTGGGGCTGCTCTTCCTGCCGCCGGCGACCGGTGCCATGGGCGACGCCTTCGGCCTCGTGCAGCGGCGGGGGACCGGCTTCGATCCCCAGGCCCTTCCGGTCGGTTCCTGCCGGTTCCTGCGCGAGCATGACGTTGAGGGCAGAGTGCTGAATGCGCTGGCCCACGGCGGCTACATCCACTGGATCACCCGCCAGCCGGTCTTCATCCACGGGATCACGGAGGTTCTGGGGGCGGAGTTCTACCGAACCTACGTCGCGATGAAGCAGCGGGACCCTCGACCCCTGGAGGCGGCGCTGCGGCGCTGGCAGCCGACCATCGCCGTGATCTCGGTGGATCACACGCCGGCCTGGCTCTACGCTCTCGCGCACCGGCCGGATTGGCGCATCGTGTATCGCGACTCCCAGGAGACGATGTTCTTTCACGAATCGCTGCGTCCGGACATTCCGGCGCTGCCCCCGCCGCGCGCGGGCACGGACTACCCCGCCTACGACGACGCCACCGTCGAGCGCATCCTGCGGGAGGCGACTGCGAAGCCGCCTCCGAGTCTTCGGCACCGCCTGCGGGGGGGAACGGCCTATCCGCGCGCCGAGCTGCGGTCCGCCGGCTGCTTCCTGCAGACCGGGGCGCCGGAGGCCGCGATCGGGATGGCGCTCGCCGGGCTCGATCGCACGCCATTCCTTCTTCCGGAGCTCCTGCTCACGCTGGGCCACGCCTACAACGCCCGTGGAGACTATCGCCGGGCCGACATCTGCTTTGACGCCTTCCTCCGCGCGAGCCCCGGTTCACCCCGCGCCAACGACGTGCGCCG
>CAYYQN010000021.1:25119-45961 GCA_964473865.1 uncultured bacterium
GCGGCGGGGAGCCGCCCCGGCCCTCAGTCTCTCCAGGCGAAGACTCCGGCGATCGAGCTGTTGTCGCGGCTCTGGGCATAGCCGCCCACGATCAGGTCGTTTCCGAAGACATCCAACGCTTCGATCTGGGGGCTGGGGTAGACCTCGTCGGCATGGGAGTCGGTCCACGGCGTCGACCACGTGGCGCCGTCCCAGAGAGCGAGACCGGCGGCCCGCCGGTGGCCCGCCATTGTGAGAAACCCGCCGACCGCAAGCTTGTCCTCGTAGATCGCCAGAGCATTGACCCCGCAGTTGCCACAACTCGGATGATAGACGAACGAGATACCATCCCCGAGCTTGCGCCAGGCTGTTCCGGTCCACGCCGCGATTCCCGCCGCATCGACGCCTCCGGCGGTGGCAAAGCCACCGGCGGCGATCAACTCTCCCTGGAAGACCGAGAGGCACACGGCTGCACCGTCCATGCCCGAGCCCAGCGGGCGCCAGGCTTCGCCGTCCCACTGCGCAACAATTTCTTCGGCGGACCCACCTGGTGGATTCTGTACACCCCCCGCTGCGATCAATGCGCCGTTGTAGACGGTGAGCGCGTTCACGTACTCGAACCCCGCGCCGAACGAGCTCCAGGTGGTCCCGTTCCAGCGCGAAAGCGCCGGAACGTTCGATGCCGCGTTCGCGGAGTATCGGGCCCCGGCCACGATCAAGTCGCCGTCGTAGACGGTCATGTCCCAGACGGCGCCGAATCTGGCCGCCGGCTCGCCGACCGGCGTCCACGAAGCTCCGTTCCAGCTCAGCAGCGGCGCGCCTTCCGAACCCGCGGTCCCGCCGACGATCAATTCATCGCGAAACACCTCCATCGCCAGGATCGAAGCGAAGACGGGCGGGGGGTCGTCGCCCATCGGCTTCCAGGACTCGCCCTCGAGCCGGGCGATGAGGGCCGAGCGCGGGTCCGCCGGCATCACGCTGATGCCGCAGGCGATGAGGGTGTCGTGGTACACGATGGTGTCGAGGATGTTTGGATTGTCGGTGTCCCCGGGGGGGCGGGCCAGGTCCCCGACCACCTGCCAGGTCCGTTGCGCCGCCCCGGGTGCCAGAGGAGCATCGCTTCCGCAGCCGATGGCGATGATCGCCATGAACAGGGCTGAGAACACCGCCAGGGCGCACCATCGAATCGACATCCCATACCTCCCATATCCAGACCGGCGACGGTCCGGGTCGCAACCGCGCCGCGGGCCAGGAAAGGGCTTCCCGGCGGACGCCGCCTCGCGGCCTGCTAGGTCCTCGGCCGCATCCTCCGCCGGATCCGATCCATGTAGACGAAGAAGACCGGCGTCACGAACAGGGTCAGGAACTGGGAAAAGACCAACCCGCCCACGACCGCCAACCCCAGCGGCTGCCGCGACTCGGCTCCGGCGCCGAGGCCGATCGCGATCGGTAGCGTACCCACGAGCGCCGCCATCGTCGTCATCATGATCGGGCGGAAGCGGACCAGGCACGCCTCGATGATGGCGTCGACCGCTCCCTTGCCCTCGGACTGCTGTGCCGAGAGCGCGAAGTCGATCATCATGATGCCGTTCTTCTTCACCAGGCCGATCAGCAGGATGATGCCCACGAAAGCGTAGATCCCCAGCTCGACCTTGAAAAGCAGGAGCGTGACCAGCGCGCCAAACCCGGCGAACGGCAGCGCGGAGAGAATCGTCAGCGGGTGAATGAAGCTCTCGTACAGGATTCCCAGCACGATGTAGATGACGAGCACCGCGAGCCAGAGGAGAATCCCAAGCCCGCGCATCGAGGACTGGAACACCTGGGCGGTCCCCGCGAACTCCGCGCTGACGGTGGCCGGCAGCTCGGTGCGGGCCAGAGTCTGCACCTCGGCGACGGCCGCACCCAGAGAGGTCCCGGCCTTCAGGTTGAACGATAGAGTCACCGACGGGAGCTGCCCCGAGTGGTTGATCGACGACGGACCGACCCCCTCGCGCACCGTGGCCACGGCGCTTAGCGGCACGAGATCCCCGCGCGCCGAGCGCACGCGGAGCAGGTCCAGGGCCGACGGGTCCGCGCGGTACTCGGGCAAGAGCTCGAGGATGACCGCGAACTGGTTGTTCGGGGCGAAGATGGTTGTGACTTGGCCGGACGAGTAGGCGGTCGCCAGGTTCGACTCGATCGAGCGCATGGAGAGGCCCAGGGCTGACGCCCGGTCGCGGTCGATCTCGACCGTTACCTCCGGCGTGCGGATTTGCAGGTCGCTGGTCACGTCCTGGAGGACCGGCAGCGCCTTGAGCTTCCCCTCGAAACTCCGGGCCGCCCGGTAGAGCTCCTCGGTGTCGGTCCCGCGCAGCGTGAACTGGTAGTCGCTGCGGGATTGGCGTCCGCCCACCTGGATGGGCGGCGGGTTGGTGAGGAACACGCGCAATCCCGGAATGGCCGCCAGCTTTGGCCGGAGCCGTTCGATGATCTGCTCGGGACTCAGGTTCCGTTGGCTCTTTGGCTTGAGGCGGATGAAGAAGTTCCCCTGGTTGGTGGACCCGCTGCCGCGCCCCCCGGCGGAAGACATGAACGCGTCGATGTTCGGGTCGGCCGCGAGGACCGCGGCCGCGGCCCGCTGGTGCTCGACCATCGATTCGAATGAGGTGCCTTCGGCCATCTCGGTGCTCCCGGAGAGCCGCCCGGTGTCCTCGGTGGGGAGGAATCCCTTGGGGATCCGGTCGAAGAGCACGACCGTCACCGCCAGGATCGCGGCTGAGTAGAGCATGGTGAACCGGCGATGGCGGATGGACCAGCGCAAGCCGCGCTCGTAGATCTGAAGCGTGCGGGCGAACATCCTTTCCGTCGCGGCGTAGATCCGTCCGTGGTGTGCCTGCGCCGATGGCTTCAGGAACCGGCTCGCGAGCATCGGCGTCAAGGAGAGGGAGATGAACCCCGAGATGAGGATCGCGGCCGTGATGGTGATGGCGAATTCGCGGAAGAGCCGCCCGAGGATTCCGCCCATGAAGAGGATCGGGATGAAGACCGCCGTCAACGCCAGGGTCATCGAGAGGATGGTGAAGCCGATCTCCCGAGACCCCTTGAGGGCCGCTTGAAACGCGGTCTCGCCCTTTTCCATGTGCCGGACGATGTTCTCCAGCATGACAATCGCATCGTCGACCAGGAAGCCGACCGACAGGGTCATTGCCATCAGCGACAGGTTGTCGAGGTTGAACCGGCAGAAGTGGAGGACGATGAAGGTCCCGACCAGGGACATCGGGATCGCCAGCGAAGGAATCACCGTGGCGGAGATGTTCCGCAGGAAACCGAAGATCACGAGCACGACGAGGACAAGGGTGAATGCCAGGGTGGCCTTCACGTCATCCACCGAATGGCGGATCGACTCCGAGCGATCGAAGAGGATCTGCATGTCGACCGAGGCGGGAAGCTGCTCGCGAAACGTGGGGATGAGGGCCCGCACCGCGGAGGCGACCTCCACCGTGTTGGTGCCCGGTTGCCGCTGCACCGCCAGAATCATGCCACGCTGGTCCACGAACCAGGCAGCCTGCTTGTCGTTCTGCGTGCTGTCGATGACCCGGCCCAACTCCTCCAGTCGGATCGGCCGGCCGCTGCGGTAAGCGACCACGATCGGCCGGTAGCTCTCGGCCTCGAAGAGCTGTCCGGAGGTCTGAATGGTGAACGACTTCTGGGGGCCCTGCAGGGTGCCGGTGGGAAGGCTCACGTTGGCTGCGGCGATCGCCCCGGCCACTTCCTCGATGCCCAGGTCGCGGCTGGCGAGCGCCTTGGGGTCGAGCTGCACTCGCACCGCGTACTTCTGCGAGCCGAAGACCTGTACCTGGGCGACCCCGCTGACGGTCGAGATGCGCTGCGCCAGCAGGGTCTGGGCGTATTCGTCCAGCGTATAGAGAGGTAGACTCGGCGAGGTTAGCGCGATGAACAGGATCGGGGCGTCGGCGGGATTCACCTTGCGGTAGGACGGCGGGTTGGGCATGTCCGCCGGAAGTTGGCGCAAGGTGGAGGCGATCGCTGATTGCACATCCTGCGCGGCCGCGTCGATGTCCCGGTCGAGAGCGAATTGCAGCGTGATCGAGGTCGAGCCCAGCGAGTTGCTGGAGGTCATCGACTCCACGCCGGCGATGGTGGAAAACTGCCGTTCCAGGGGGGTGGCGACCGATGAGGCCATCGTCTCAGGCGAGGCCCCGGGCAGGTTGGCCGAGACCTGCAGCGTGGGGAAGTCGATATTCGGCAGGTCGCTCACCGGCAGCAGGCGTTCCGAGACGATTCCGAAGATCAGGATGGAGGCCATGACCAGCGTGGTCATGACCGGTCGGCGGATGAACGGCTCCGCGATGTTCATCGACCGTCCGCTCCGGCTGCCGGGCGCGTCGCGCCGGGGGAGGCCCCGGACCGGATGTCGATCTTGGCGCCCGGGAAGAGCCGGAGTTGGCCATCGGTGACGACACGGTCGTTTGGCGCTACACCCGCGCTCAGCACGGTCTGGTTCTCCGTCCTCAGGGTCACGGTTACCGGTTGCAGGGCGACCGTCTGGTCCGGCTTGACCAGGTAGACGAAGTCACCCTGCTGGCCGCTTTGCACTGCCGCGGTCGGGACGACGGTCGCCCCCGCCAGGGTGGTCAGGACCAGCGCGACGTCGACGAACTGCCCCGGCCAGAGCGACTGGTCTTCATTGGGGAACGTGGCCTTGAGCAGGATCGTTCCGGTGTCCCGGTCGACGGCGTTGTCGATGAAGGCGAGCACGCCATCGTGCACGACGGTCTCGCCGCTGGAGGTCACCTGCACCTTCAGCGTACCGGCGCTCGCGTACCGGCGGATCTCGGGCAGCCGCTGCTCGGGGACGCCGAAGGCGACCTGGGTGGGGACGATCTGCTCGATCACCACCAGCGGATTGGCGTCGTTGGCGCTCACCAGGTTCCCCTGGCGTGCGAAGACGGCGCCGGTTCGGCCGGAGATCGGCGCGCGAATCGTGCAGTAGCCCAGGTTCAGCCGGGCGTTCTGCACCGCCGCGGCATCGGCCTGCAGGGTGGCCCGCAGCGCGCCGGCCGCCGCTCTGGCCTCTTCGTAGTCCTGCTTGGTGACGTAGTCCTTGGCGATCAGCTCGGCGTACCGCTGCTCCCGGGCCTGGGCGCTGGCGGCCTGGGCGGCGCTCCGCGCGGAGTCGGCCCGCGCAGCCAGCAGGGCCGACTCATAGGGACGAGCATCGAGAGTGAAGAGCAGGTCTCCGGCCCGGACATCCTGTCCTTCGGTGATGGCCACGCGAGTCAGCTCTCCGCCGACGCGGGCCCGGACCTTCACGGTGTTGGATGCCTCCACCGAGCCGATCGCCTTCAGGGTAACCGGCACATCCTGGCGTAGCGCCGTTGCCACCGTGACCGGCACCGCCCCACCGCCGGCACCACCCCTCTTCGGAGGCGGGCCTTCCGCAGAGCAGGCGAGGATCAGCGTCACGCCGGCGAAGATCGAAACGGTGCGGCACGTTCCGCGGATCGGGGTCATGGAGTGCTTCCTTCCGGCGGCGACGTGAAAGGCAGGGCGTCCAGCGCCCCGGTGTCGTGGGCGAGCTGGGCCAGGGAGATCTGCCAGTCGGAGATGGCCTGAACGCGCAGCGCCCTCGCTCTCTCCAACGTGCTCTGGGCGGAGAGCAGGTCCAGGATCGTGCCGACTCCGGCGGTGTACCGCCCCTGGGCGACCTCGTGTGACTGCGTGGCGCTCTGCAACAGATCTGCGGTCATCCGCAACCGTTGTTCCGCCGTCTGCAGGCGGTAGTAGCTGGTCCAGACCTCCAGGGCGGCGGCCTGCTCCAGTGCAGCCAACCGCGCGCGCGCGGCCTCCGCTTCCGCCTTCGACCGGGCCAGGTCGTATTCGCTGGAGAATCCGTCAAACAGCGGGAGGCGGAGCTGGATCGTGGCAGCGTAGGGATCGCTGAAGCGGTCGGGGTTGTCCCGATAGACCCGGCCCATGCTTCCGGTCGCGGTGATTGCGGGCAGGCGATCGGACAGGACCTTGCGGACGTGGGCGTCGGATTCGCGGACCCGAGCCCGTGCGGCGTGCAGCTCGGGCCGGCGGGCCTGCGTGAGCTCGAGATAGGTCTCGACGGAGGCGCCGATCTCGGCCAGCGGCGGGTCCTCCGCCGGCAGATCGATGTCGAAGCCGGTGTTTGTGGGCAATCCCATGGCGGTGGCCAGAACGCCTCGCGTGGTCGCGACGGTTCCTTGAACGCCGGCCAGCGAGAGTTCGACCTGGGAGAGGGCCGTCCTCGCCTGCAGGACATCGGCAATGGTGGCCAGTCCCGCCCGGTGCCGCTGCTCGGCGGCATCGAGAATCGCCCGGGCATCCTGGAGGGATGAACCCTCGGCCGCGAGCAACGCTTTCGCTGCAATGTGGTCGTGGTAGGCCTGCTCCACCCTGAGGACGGTGTTCTGGATCGCGGCGTTGTGGGTCCAGTCGGCGGCGAGCAATGCCTGTCGCGTCTCCTCCACCGCGGCGCGGCGCCCTCCGAAGTTGAACAGGAGCCACTCGACGTCGGCCGAGACGCCATAGGTGCGCGTCTGGGCGCCGATTCGTTCGCTGGTGGACGAGGCCCGCGCGCGGCCGGCGGTGACGCTCACCCCGACCTCGGGAAGCCAACTGCCCCGCTCGCTGCCGTAGGCTGCGGCGGCGGAGCGGGCGGCCGCCCAGGCGGCCCGGGTCTCCGTGCTGGTCGAAAGCGCGATATCGATGACCTCGGCCACGGTCCAGTCGGTTCGCGTCGCCAGGGAGTCCGGCGAGACCGGGATGGGTCGGGGCTCTGCCGGCAATGGCCGCAGCGCCTGACGCGGCGGGATCCAGGGAGTCTGGGGCGCCGGCGAGACCCCCGGATGGCCGTAGACCGCCGGGGCGGAGCATCCGGCCGGGAGGAAGCCCGCCAGGAGCGCGCCGAGGGCGAGGAGGCCGGCGGACCATGGAGTGAGGGGGAAGTCCCGGGAGATTGCCCCGGCCGCCCGCGGTGCCCGGGCCCACGCATCTGGGTCGGCAAACCGCCCCTTCACTCCGGCTCCGCCGGTGGTCTCATCGGTCATGAGCGTCCTCGTGGCGCCAGAGTGACCGCGGTTCGCGACGAATCTGAGTCTCCTCGTCTTCCGGCAACCTGCCAACCCCCTCAAGAACGGGAGTTGCAGGAGGATTCCGGTGCGGTTGCAGCGACTTTCGGGACGCTACCAGAGCACCCCATCGACGTTCAACACCGGACGGGTCGCAGCGCTCCAAGGCGGGGTTCGGCGTGACGCAACTCGTGGTGGCGGTGAGGTCTGCATGGCGACCCGTGTACACGCTCGGCCCGACGGCAGGAGACGGATTGAACGGTGCACCGAACGCCGCGGCACGGTTTTTTTACGATTGCCGCTCTTGAGACTACTGGGCCACCATGGTTGCTCAGCACTGTCGGCAGCCACACCCACCACCGCCGCCACCCGTTTCGCGGCGACTTCGACCGACACAAAGGAGATCTGCATGTCCAGCGAGTGGATCAGAGGGAGATTCGGGATGGAAGACCGGGTTGCCTGCCGCCACCGGCTCCGGGCAGCCGGCAAGTGGACGCGGAAGGAAGAGGACCCGAAGTATCCGCCCGACCGGACCTGCGACGTGGAGCATCTCCGCCTCGAGATCAAGGTCGATCTGCCGGGCCGGGCGATCGAAGCGGTCTGCACGCAGGCGCTGCGTGCCGCCTACGGGCCGATCCGGGAGATCACGCTCGATGCCTGCGACCTCGACATCCGCACGGTGCGCGACGCGACGGGAAGGGATCTCCCCTACACCTACCTCAAGGACCGCCTGACCGTTCACTTCCCCGATCCGGTTCCGCAGACCACGCAGCTTGTGATCGCCTACCGGGTGCAGGACCCGGCGGACGGACTCTTCTTCTTCGGGCCCGACGAGCACGAGCCGAACGCGCGGCCCCAGCTCTGGAGCCAGGGCCAGGACGAGGGGGCCCGTCATTGGTTCCCCTGCCACGACGCTCCCAACGAGCGGTTTACGCTCTCGATGGTGGTGCAGGCGCCGGAGGAGTTCGCGGTCATCTGCAACGGCGCCTGCCAGGGAGTGGAGTCGAGCAACGGTTGGCGCACCTGGCGCTTCCACGAAGGAGTGGCGATTCCGTCGTATCTGGTATCGCTCGTCGTCGGAGTGTTCAGCAAGCTCGAGGACCGCTGGAACGACGTGCCGGTGGAATACTGGGTCGAGCCGGGACGCGAGGAGGAGGGGCGCCGCTCCTTCGGTCGCACGCCGGACATGATCGAGTTCTTCAGCCGTCAACTGGATTGCCCCTATCCCTACGAGAAGTACGCCCAGGTCGCGGTGCGGCACTTCCACTTCGGCGGGATGGAGAACGCGTCCGCCACCACCCAGACCGAAGGGACCCTCCACGACGAGCGCGCGGCGATTGACTTCTCCAGTGATGAGCTGGTGGCTCACGAGCTGGCCCACATGTGGTTCGGCGATCTGATCACGTGCAAGAGCTGGACCCACGCCTGGTTGAACGAGGGGTTCGCCACCTATCTCGAGGCGCTGTGGAAGGAGTGGGACCTGGGCGCCGAGGAGTTCGATTACGAGATGGTATTGAACGCCGACGCGTACCTTGCGGAGCCCTATCGCCGCGCCATCTCGACTCCCCGCTATGGATACCCGTTCGAACTCTTCGACCAGCATCTCTATCCCAAAGCGGCCTGGGTGTTGCACATGCTGCGGCGCCGCCTGGGGGACGACCTCTTCTGGAAGGCGGTGCGCCTCTACCTGGGCCGTTGCGCCCCGGGGACGGCCGAGACGATCGACCTGGTGCGATCGTTCGAGGATGCCTCCGGGAAGAGCCTGGGCCGATTCTTCGACCAGTGGATCTTCGCTCCGGGACACCCGGTGTTCGAGGGGGAGTTCTCCTGGGACGAGAAGGCGCGTTGGGCGAAGCTGTCTCTCAAGCAGACCCAGAAGACGGAGGACGGAACGCCGGTCTTCCGGGTGCCGTTCCGGCTCAAGGCGCACATGCCGGATGGCTCGCTTGAGGTCCGCGAGTTCGAGATGGAGCGCTCGGACGAGACCTTCTTCTTCGCGCTGCCCGAGGAACCGAGGTGGGTCCTGTTCGACCCCGACGGGGCGATCTTGCGGGAGACGAAGATCAAGACTCCGATCGCCTGGGTGGAGGCGGCCCTGTTGGGCGAGACGCGCGAGGAGCGCGTGGCCGCGCGGGTCGACCGGGTGCGGCAGCTCTCGGTGGAAGCCGGGACCAAGGCGGTGGAAATCCTCACCCGCGTCCTTCGCGAGGATCCGTTCTGGGGGGTGCAGTCCGAGGCGGCGGCGGCCCTCGGGCGCGTGCGCTCGCCGCGCGCGCGGGACGGGCTGTTGGCCGCCCTGGACCTGGAGCACGCCAAGGCGCGCCGGGCGGTGGTGACGGCGTTGGGGCAGTTCCGCGACGCTCGGGCCGGGGCGGCGCTCCTGGCGCTGGTGCGCCGGGGCGACGCCAGCTACTACGTGCAGATGGCGGCACTCGCTTCGTTGGGCAAGTGCTCGGGGCCGGCGGCCGCGGACGAACTGCGCATCCAGCTCCGCGACGCGGTCGAGCGACGCGACTGGCGGGACATCGTTGCCCTGGGTGCGGTGCAGGGACTGGCCGCCGCCCGCGACGAGTCGGCGGTGGACGACATCCTCGCGCTCGCCCGTGACCGCAGTCGCTATTGGAGCGCCCGCGTGACCTCCCTCCAGGCGCTGGCCGAGATCGGCGCCAACCGGCCGCATCTCGCGCCGCGGCTGGTCGATGAGCTCGTGCCGTTCCTCGACGATCCGCGCGTGCTTGTGCATCAGCGCTGCACGGGCGCGCTCGTCGCCCTGGGCCACCCGGGAGCGCTGGAGGCGTTGCAGCGCAAGGGAGTGACGGCGGCCCGGCCGGAGATGAGGGTGGTCTGCCTTGCCGCGGCCGATGATCTATCCGCCCGGCTGAAGAAAGGAGAGGAGATCGATCGCCTGCGCGAGACGGTAGAGAAGCTGCGCGAGGAGACGAAGGCGTTGCGGGACCAGGTGGCGGAGGTGACGGAGAAGCTCGATTCCGGGAGCGGCCGGCCGGAGGGGAGAGGCGGCGTGCGACCGGCGGTGCGCAAGGCGGCCGGCGAATCCGGGAAGACGGCAGCCCGGAAGCCGGTCCGCCGGCCGGCGTCCGCCGCCGCGGCGAAACGTGGGCCGAAGGTCGGGCGGGGCACCGTCCGGGCCTCGGGGCGTTCTGCGAAGTCGACCGCCAGGCAGACCGCCCGGAAGGTCACCCGGAAGACGAAGCGACGCTGAGATACTCCCGCGGGCGCCGGCTCAGCTCCAGGGATAGACGCGGTGGTGGTAGGCGTAGAAGACGGTCTTGATCGTCTCGGTCATCACCGCCATGAGATCGCGCTCACGGTCCCACCACTTCTCCGGGTGATAGGAGGAGCGCTCCAGGGGAAGGTGATACACAGCGAGCCGGATCGGCAGTCCGCGAAACGTGTGGCGAAACGTGGCGCGGGCCCGGCGGGAGTGGTACGGGTCTGTGACCAGAATGATCGACTGCCAGTTTCGGGCCCGGGCTTCTGCCAGGGTCGCCTGCGCCTCCTCCCAGGTCGAGGTCGCCCCCAGCGACAGAAAGACAGAGTCGGGGGGAACCCCCCGACGCACGGCGATCCGACGCTTGGCTTCGCCCTGGGTGAGCGAGTCTTCGCCGGTGTAGACCTTCAAAAGCGGGATGGCCGGACCGACGAGCAGCAGACAGCCGGCCCTTCCCTGCTGGTACAGGTTGATCGAGGCCTGCAACCGCTCTCCCTCGCCCCCGGAGAGCGCGACGACGGCGTCGGCGCGCTCGATCGGGTCCTCCACGATGAGCCACCGCGCGTACGCGGTGAGGGCCGGAGGCCCGAGGAGCCGGATCAGCAGGGCAAGCACGACCAGGGCGGCCAGTCGAAACGCGCAGCTCCGGAGGCAGCCCGGACGTGAGTCATGGTCCCGGCCATCAGGATGTCGCGTCACGAGTCGCTCCCTTTTCCCGGAATCGGGAGTGGAAGACCCCGGCGATTCCCGCGAGCACGAGCGCACTTCCCGCCACCGTCCATCCGGTGATCTCCTCGCCCAGGATCAGCCAGCCCAGGAAGACCGCGATGACCGGATTGGCATAGGCGTAGGTCGCGACAATCCGCATCGGCAGGAGTCTAAGGGCGGTGAGGTAGGACGTGAACGCAATGATCGACCCGGCGGCGACCAGGTAGCTCCAGGCGGCCCAGGCCAGCGGGCCCGGATGCGGCCGGGCCTCCCCCAGGAGGAACGAGACCACCAGGAACCCGATGCCGCCCACGAGCTGCTGCACCCCCGCGCTCGCGGTCGGGCCGAGGGCGACGGGACGGCGCATCTGCAGGATCGAACCGAGCCCCCAGGCCAGGGGGGCGAGCGTCAGGGCGATCACCGACCAGAGCTCTGCCGACGCTCCCTGCCGGACGACCGGCCAGGCCAGGACCCCGAGCCCGGCGAATCCGACTCCGATGGCGCCGAGCAAGGAGAACGAAGGTGGCCGGCGGTCGACGACCGCCTCGATGAGCGCCGCCCACATCGGCATCGTGCCGACCAGAAGCGCGGCGTATCCGGAGGCGGCTCTGGTCTCGCCGACATTCACCAGCCCGTTCCCGCCCACCCACATCAGCAGTCCGGCCGGGGCGAGCGTCCGCCACTCGGCGGCTGTAGGGCGGATCCGGTTGCGGCGGAATGCGTTCCAGGTCAGGAGACACGCCGCCGCGAGAAACGTCCGCGACGCTCCCAGGAGGAACGGGGGGAAGCCGCCACCCTCCCGCACGAGCACGCGGATGGCCAGGTACGTGCTGCCCCAGACAAGGTAGACCACCAGGAGGTGGGCCAGTCCGCGCAGGGGGAGCCGTTGGTGATCGTGTCGCATGCCAGCTCCTGGCCTTGATCCCGCGCGAGCCGAAGACGGTCCGCGTCGTGGAAGACTGCCGGATCCGGGCCAGTCGACCCGCCCGGCACACTGCTAGAGGCGACGAGCGAGCGTAGAGGAGCGGCAACCCGGGGCGCCACCAAAGCTTTCCGCCGGTCCGGCGCCGCGTCGCCAATCCCCCGTTTGCCCTCCCGTCTTGGCCGGGTATGATCGCCCGATGCGTATGCCATGGTGGTCCACAGAGGGGCGGCCCGCCCGCCGAGGAACGAGACGGCCCGGCGAGGGTCGGGCCGAGGTCACGGAGGCGCGATCACGCCCGGGGCGTTGGCTCGTGCCGGCCGGTCTCGCGCTCTCGCTCGGATGGACTGTCGTCTGCCCGGCCGGTGAGGCCGAGCCGAGGTCGACTCCGGGGACTCGGCTCCTGTCGCTCGAGAACCCGCAGCGCGCGGCGTTCGTCCGTCACGAGGTGGCGGTGCGGCTCGATCCGGTCACCCACTTCCTGGCAGCCGAAGACCGGATCGATCTGAGACACGCCCCGGGCGTTCCGGAATCCGAGCCGGTGTCGTTTCTTCTCTGGGACGGGTTGAAGCTGGAGAGCGCGCGTAGTGCAAACGGGGTGCTGCGCATCGAGGTCCGCGAGCGATGGAATCCCCGGTCGTTCTGGAGGCGCCCCCCCTACGACCAGCTCGGGAGTTACGCGCGGGTGCGTCACGTCGATCTCTTCCTGAGCGAGCCGGGCGCGGGCTCGTGGCCGGAGAGCCTCACGATCACGGTGCGCTACGCGGGTACCGTGCACGACTCGCTCCGCCCGCCGAAGGCGGCATATTCCCGGTCCTTTGAAGAGACGGCCGGGTTGATCGAGGAACGGGGCGTTTTCCTCAGCGGAAGCAGCTTCTGGATCCCGTCGCGCCCGAATGAGGTGTTCGAATTCCGCTGTGAGGCGGAAGTCCCGGACGGGTGGCGCACGGTGTCGCAAGGCGCGCTGGCGGCGAGCGGCCCGGTGCCGGCCGGCTCGGCCCCGGAAGCGCGCCAACCCGGGCCTCGAAAGGGCGGGGATTCGGGAACGACCGATCGGCGGGCGTGGACCCGTGAGGTCTGGAGCTGCGCCCAGCCGATGGAAGAGATCTACCTCGTGGCCGGTCCCTACGCCCTGAACCAACGCGACCACCACGGGGTCGCAATCATGGCGTACACCTATGCAAACACCGACTCGGTGTTGTACACCCGCTACCTCGACGGCACGGGCCGCTATCTCGATCTCTACGCGGAGCAGATCGGTCCCTATCCGTTTCCCAAGTTCGCGCTGGTCGAGAACTTCTGGCAGACCGGCTACGGCATGCCGTCGTTCACATTGCTGGGGGACCGGGTCATCCGCCTGCCGTTCATCCTCGACACTTCCTACGGCCACGAGATCCTGCACAACTGGTGGGGCAACGGCGTCTTCGTCGACGCAGCCTCCGGCAACTGGTGCGAGGGGCTCACGACCTACGGCGCCGATTACTTCTACCAGGAGCGCCAGGGCGCGGCGGCGGCTCGCGACTACCGGCGCAATGCGCTGGTCAGCTACCTCGACTACGTCAGCGGAGCCTCCGACATCCCGCTTGCGGAGTTCACGGGTCGATCCGACGCGGCGACCCAGGCGATCGGATACTCCAAGTCGATGATGGTCGTTCACCAGTTGCGGCGGGCCGCCGGAGCCGAGGGGTTCCAGGCCGCCCTGCAGGACTTCTTCCGGAAGAATCTCTGGCGCCGCGCCTCCTGGCGCGATCTGCTGCAGAGCTTCCAGATCATGGCCGGGGTCGAGCCGAGGCTCTTCCTGGAGCAGTGGATTGAACGCCCGGGCTGGCCGTCCGTGGGGGTCGCCAGGGTTTCGGCGAAGCGGGAGGGGAAGGCCTGGCGGGTGCGAGCCACGTTGACGCAGGGGGTCCAGGAGGGCTCGCGAGGCGGCGCGACGGGGCGCCCCGAGGGGCCGGAGGTGGTCCCCTACCAGCTCGTGGTGCCCGTGCGGGTGGAGTTTGCCGGAGGCGACTCGACCTGGCAGGTGCCGCTCTCCACCCTCAGCCTTTCCTGGAGCGCCCGGGTTCCCGAGCGGCCGACTCGGCTGGCCGTGGATCCCGACTTCGAGGTGGCCCGTCGCATCGACCGCCGCGAGATCCCGCCGAGTCTGAGCCGCACCCTGGGCGCCGACACGGTGGCGGTGGTCATCGCGTCCGGGCTCTCCCCCGACGTCGAGGCGGCGTGTCGCGCGCTGGCCGCCGAGTGGGCCAAGGGGCAGGTCCTGACCGTCCACGATGAGGCCGAGCTGCCGAACGGTTGGACCCCACGACGCGCGGCGTGGTATCTCGGCCTGGGCCCGGCCGCGCGCTCCCTGGCGGCCGGGTTACCGGAGGTGCGCCTGGGTGGAGGTCACACGCAAGCAGGGGAGGATCGGGTCCTGAGGCAAGAGGAGACCGGCGGCGGGGCTCACGGCACCTGTTCGTGGACCATCGCCGGAACCGATTATCCCGACTCCTGTTCGGTGGTTCTGGCCGGGGACTATCCCGGTGGCGGAGGCGTATCCTGGACACTGATTGCTCCTGCGGATTCGGCCGGCGTGGCCACGGTGGGGTCCAAGGTGCCGCACTACGGCAGGTACGGGTACCTGGTCTTCCGCGGGGCGACGGTCGTGCAGAAGGGTTCGTGGGCGGAGATTCCGTCCCCGCTGGTCATCGATCTCTCGAAGGAGGTCCGTTGAGGCCGCGCCGCACGGATCGTCCGGGGCCGGGCCAAGCGCGCACGGCTTCGCGTTCCCGGTCGTGGATCGGGCTGTGCGGGGTGGCCTCTCCCTTCCGGCCTCACCCGCCGCGCACTGCGACTTCCCGGTTGGCTGGCCTTCTGGTGGCCGGGCTGTCGGCGCTGTTTGCCCCGGGTTCGGCGATCTCCGGCCCGGCGTCGTCGGCCGATGCCGGGACTGTGGAGGGCCGCCTCCGGCAGACGGTCGAGCATCTCTGCGCTCCGCAGATGGGCGGCCGGGGACCGGGGGGTGAGGGGCTGCTTCAGGCCCGGGACGTCATCGCCGCCGCCTTCCATCGAGCGGGCCTGACTCCCGCCGGTGACAACGGCACCGACTTCCAGCCGTTCACGCCGGCGCCCTCGGAGATCCGAGGGACGATCGCGCTTCCGGAAGGGAAGGAGTGGGGACAGGTCGAGCTCGACAACGTCATCGGCATCCTGCCGGGGACGGCGAACGACCCGTCATGCGTCGTGCTCTGCGCGCATTACGACCATCTGGGCATGTCGGAGGCTTCCGCCTGGTTTCCCGGCGCTGATGACAACGCCTCCGGCGTAGCCGTCCTGGCAGAGCTCGCCGCGCAGATGCACGAGGAGGGTCCGTTCCGCAACACCGTCGTCTTCGCCGCGTTGTCCGGTGAGGAGGAGGGGACGCTGGGCGCCCGGCACTATCTCGCGCATCCCGTCTGCCCTCTGGAACGGACCCTGGCGGTGTTGAATCTGGACACCGTGGGGCGGATGGAGGCGAACAAGTTGCTGGTTCTGGGCACCGAGACCGCCGTCGAGTTCCCCGAAATCGCGAAGGGCGTGAACCTGGGGTTGGGCCTCGACCTGGCCACGCCCGAAGGGTCGCCGTTCTCCTCCGATCAGGTGCCGTTTTACGAGAAGGGCATCCCGGCGCTGCATCTCTTCACCGGGCCGAACAGCGACTATCACCGGACCACGGACACGCCGGACAAGCTGAACTACCCGGGTCTCGTCTCGGTGCTCGACTTCGCGCGCGAAGTGGCGATTTTCCTGGCCGAGCGGGAAGGCCGGCTCACCTATGTGCCGCCGGGCGCGGCCAAGGCGGCGCCGGTCACGCCCGCGGGGCCGCCCCGGCGCTCCAGTATCGGGACGATCCCCGATTTCGGGCGGGAATCGGGTGGGGTGCTTCTCACCGGAACCACCCCGGGGAGTCCGGCCGAGCGTGCCGGCCTGACCAAGGGGGATGTCATCGTCTCGGTCAGCGGCACGGCGATCGACAATCTGGCCGATTACTCGGCCGCGTTGAAGGCGCATTCGCCCGGAGACACGGTCGAGGTGGTCTTCAAGCGAGGAGCCGAGGAGAGAAAGGTGCGGGTCGGGGTAGTGGAGCGCAAGTAGATCGTTGCGCTCCGACCGGTCCGCCGTCTTGAGCCGGGTCTTGGCGTCCGATCGGCGCGCACTTGTACAGAAGGGGGATGACCGATGAAGCAGATTCCGGGCGGGTGGGGATTCCTGGCGGCGTTGCTGGCGCCGTTTTTGATCGGCGGGAGCGCGGCCGCGGCGGACGGCGCCACCGGCGTCCAGTGGCGCGACCTCACGATCGAGCAGGCGCTGGCCGAGGCGCGGGAGAAGGACACCCTGGTCATGGTCGACGTGTGGGACTCCCACTGCGGCGCCTGTCTGGATCAGGACGAGCAGGTCTTTCAGACGCCGGATGGCGCAGCGCTGGCCGAAGGATTGATCCCGATCAAGGTGCAGACGACGCTCGAAGCCGGCAAGGCGTTCATGAGGCTCTATCCGATTACCGGACTGCCGGCCGTCATCTTCCTCAAGCCCGATGGGACCGAACTGGACCGGGTCGAAGGCTACTCGCGGGGAAAGCTCTTCTTCCTCGATGCCACGCGGCCGCTCCGCAACGGACTGGACCCTCTCCCCACGATGGAGGCGAAGCTCGCGGCCCGGCCCGACTCGTTGCCCCTGATGCTTTCGGTGATGGAGAAGTACCTCTTCCGCAAGCGGGAAGCCGAGGCCAAGGCGATCTTCGATCGGATCCAGAAGCTCGATCCGAACAACCTCAAAGGGACGGCCGAACGGTCGATGCAGATGATGGCCCGGTTCGAGGAGAACTGGAAGGTCGACTATCTCAAGTCCTACGCCTTGTACACCCAGATGGTCGAACGCTTCCCCGACTCGCCTTCCGCCGGAGGCAATGCCGACGCCGCGTTCAAGGCGCTCTATCGCATCGGGCGCGGCGCGGAGTGGAAGGACTGGATCTGCCCGATCCTCGAGAAGCAGACGACCCGGGGGAACCTGCAGCGCACCGCCGCCATGACCGCGTTTGTCTGGCGTCAATACGATCCCTGCTTCGCCCGGGCGGCGCGGCGGGCCGCGAAGCTCAACGTCGGCAAGCCGGCCTACCTGGACTCCATCGCGGTCATTCTCGAGGGAGGCAGCGCCCTGCCGAAGTACTGACGACGCGCGGGTCTCTCAGCGGATCACGCCGGTCTTGCCGAGGAGCCGCCGCAGCAGGCCGACCTGGCCGGCGTGGTAGCTCTCGTGGAACTGGAGGAACGCAAGGGCGTCGCCGACGGTGCCCCGCTCGATCGGCCGGTCAAAGTCCGCGGCCGACATCTCGGACAGGCGCTTCTTGATCGCCTGGCCGGACCGGTCCAGGAGTTCGACGATCTCCGGGAGTGATCGCGCTCCGGCGCCCCCGGTTTCTCCGGAGCTGCCGCGACGGTAGATCTCCGCCATCTCGCCTCCGCAGGCGGGATCCATGCCGAGGAGCGCGTGGATGTCGTTCCGGCTGGCGGCGATGTGGCCCAGCACCCAGTTCAGTGAGTTCCCTCCGCCGGCCGGGGCGCGACGGCTTTCGTCCTCCGCGATCCCCTTGGCGTGCTCGGAGAAGATCCACTGGTGCGTCTCGAAGAACCGGACGAAATGCTTGGGATCGTGCATGGGGCCTCCTCGCCTCTTCCGGAATCGCCGCGCACGGCGGCCTCGACTCGTGCCTTCGGAGTGCAGGGTAGGGAGAAGAAAGCCGGCGGCGCAAGCGCGGCCGCCGGAACCGCCCGCGCCGTCCGCGCGAACCGGAGGCCTCGGCCTTCCGCCCGTCCGCCTTGCGTCCGGGTTCTCGCCGGGCGATCCTACCGCCATGGCCCACAATCCTCTCGCCGTGCACCCGTTGCACATCCTGGAGGTCCGCACCCGGGGGCTGGTCGTTGAGGCCCGGTTGAACGACATTCCGGTCTTCGCGGAGCGCACCGGCCGGGGCCGTCTCTTTCAGATGAAGTGCGAGCCGTATCTGATCACCGGCGAGAACGAGATTCGCCTGTGGCTGCGTCTGCCGGGAGGCTCGCTGGTTGACGAGGAGACGCGGGATCCGGACAAGGAAGGTGCCTGCTATTGCCGAGCGCGCGTCATGCGCGTGCCCGCGGACGCAATCGGCAAGGAGGGGGTGTCGAGTTCCGCTGGGGAGGGCGAGATCTCGGAAGCGCGTCCGGGCGAGCCCTCGGGTGCGCCCGCCGAGGCGACGACGAGCCGTTCCGGAATCGCGAGTGGTGCGCCGGCGCCGGCACGCGAGCTGACCGGCTTCGTCTGGGACCCGGGGCGCGATCCCCTGGTGCCGGGCCGGGTCTTCGAGACGGGACCCCTCTTCTTCGCCGCCGAGTGTCCGGCGGGCCGCTGGGCCTGGGAGCAGGCGCCGCTCTTCCGGCCGGCCGGCGAGGATCCCGCGGAGATCCGGGTCCTGGTCGAGAAGCTATGGAAGGCGGTGTGGTTCCGGGATGTCGAGGCGGTGGTGCATCTCACCCGCGAGAAGACCCGGGACCTGGCCCGGGCTCTCGGGGTGAACGCCGGCGAGCTGGAGGCCGACCAGGCTCAGTACCTCACCTCCCTCTTCACCGCGCCGGGATGGGATGTCGCTCCCTGGGAGCCGGAGGCGATCCTTCTCGAACCAGCGGCCCGGAGGCGTCTCGTCGACGTGCGCACGGTGGACGGGGAGGCTCCCATCCGCGGGAGCGATGGCCGGCGATCGTTCATCATCCGGCCGATGGTGGCGAAGATCGAGGGCCGCTGGCGCGTCGTTCGGTGAGGGTTGTGGTCAGAAGATCGGGTTGATGTCGGAGTAGTCGTTTGGGCCAGCGGGAGCTGGACGTTTCCGTGGGTGTAGGCTTGGGCGGAGGGTCCCCGCAGCCGGAGGTCATTGCCGTGCCCGACGCTCCCGAAATGCCGCGTGGCAACCACCCCGCCCGGTGGTGGCGCCGCGAGGAAGATGGACGCATCGCCTGTCTCCTCTGTCCGCGCTTCTGCATCCTGGCGGAAGGTCAGGCCGGCTTCTGTTTCATACGCCGGCACGAGTCGGGGGCGCTGGTGTCGCTTGGCTACGGCCGGCCGACCGGATTCGCCGTGGACCCGATCGAGAAGAAGCCGCTCTTCCACTTCCTGCCCGGCACAACCATCCTCTCGTTCGGCACCGTGGGCTGCAACCTCGGTTGTCGCTTCTGCCAGAACTGGGACATGTCCAAAGCGCGCCCGGACGACCTGCCCGCGCGTCACGCTACGCCGGAACAGGTCGTGGACCTGGCGCGGCGCGAGCGATGCCCCGCGATCGCCTACACGTACAATGACCCGGTCATCTTCGCCGAATACGTCGTCGACACCGCCCGAGCGGCGCGCGCGGCGGGGATTCGCAACGTTCTCGTTACCGCCGGATACGTCACCCCCGAGGCCCGGGGAGAGCTGTTCCGCCACGTTGATGCCGCCAACGTCGATCTGAAAGGGTTCACCGAGGAGTTCTATCATCGCCAGTCGTCGGCGCATCTCGAGCCGGTGCTCGACACGCTGCGCTGGCTCCGGCATGAGACGACGGTGTGGCTGGAGATCACCACGCTGCTCATCCCCGGATTGAACGATTCCGCGGAAGAGCTTCGGTGTCAGAGTGACTGGATCGTGGAGAACCTCGGACCCCGGGTGCCGCTCCACTTCACGGCGTTCCACCCCTCGTTCCGGATGCTGGACCGCCCGGTGACTCCGCCGGACACGCTGCAGCGCGCCCGGGCGATCGCCCGCGCGGCCGGCCTGCAGTTCGTCTACCTGGGAAACGTCCTGGATGCCGCAGGGCAGGCGACCTGGTGTCCCGGCTGCGGGACGGCGCTCATCGAGCGAGAGTGGCACGCCGCGCGGATCAATCGTCTGCGCGACGGCAGCTGTCCCTCATGTGGGACGCGGATCCCGGGCGTCTTCAGCTGATCGCGCCCGCGGGTCGCGGGGTTTCGGGCGCGCCGGCATGGCGGAGGGACCCTGTATCCGTTCAGGGGCTGCGCCGGAGCACCTCCACTCCGGATTTCCTTCCGATCACGAGAATCGTGGCCAGTCCCAGGAAGAAACCGGTCTCGATGATGCCGGCGCGCGCGCGCAGTCTCCCATCGAGGGTCACCGGACTCTCCAGCATGCGACGTCCGCCGTCGCCCGGGAACCGGCAGTCGATGGTCCAGTTGCCTTCATCGGTGACAAACGGCTTGCCGTCCGCGCCCGGGCGCAGCACCGGATCGCCGCCCAGCCCGCGCAGGAAATCCAGGTGCGTGTTCCAGCCGAACGGGACTACCTCCAGAGGCAGCGGCATCCGCTCGCCCAGCTGCGACACCAGCTTTCCCTCTTCGGCCACGATCGCTTCCGCGCGTGAGATCTGGGCCACGATCTTCTCGCGCAGGAGCGAACCTCCGGCGCCTTTCACCAGGTTCCAGGCGGGGTCGATTTCGTCGGCGCCGTCGAGAGTGAGGTCGAGACTCGGCGCCGCTTCCAGGTCCAGCAGGGGAATCCCCTCCGCCCGCGAGAGGCGCGCGGTCGCCTCGGAGGTCGGTACTCCGCGGATGTCACGGATTTCGCCGTCCCGCAGGCGGCGCCCCAATTCGCGGACCACGAGGGCCGCGGTGGACCCGGTGCCCAGTCCAAGGAGCATGCCGCTCTCCACCAGTCCGGCCGCGGCGACTGCAGCCTCTTTCTTCAGATCCATGGCGACCTCCCGGAGGCATGTCAGGCCTCGCCGCCCGCATGGTACACGGACCGCGCGAGTCGCGCAGTCGCCCGACATGCAGAGCTGCCTCCAGTCCAGCCGCCGCCTCGGCCGCAGAGAGAGCGAAGCGGAGGCGTCAGGACCGGCGGGCGATCCCGTCAGGGCCGGCGCGCGAT
>CAYYQN010000021.1:46061-59244 GCA_964473865.1 uncultured bacterium
GGCGTCCCTCTTGCCTTTTCCGGCGGCGCGAGCGACCATCTAGGCTGCTCGGTCGGAGGTTCGCCTTCGCCGCCGGGCGTGCATCCAAAACCGATCAATTGTTCGCTGTGGGCGTGGGGCAGGAAGGGGGATGCCATGGAGATAGCGGTTCGCGCAGCCGGGACCGATTCCGCGAAGGCCCGTGCCGTTCTGGAGAAGGACCTGGGATTCGGGCGCTACTTTGCGGATCGGATGTTCCGCATGAGCTACACCGAGGGGCGGGGGTGGCACGACGCGGAGATCGTTCCGTACCAGCCGATCCCGCTGGACCCGGCCGCCATGGTGCTGCACTACGGGCAGGAGATCTTTGAGGGACAGAAGGCGTACCGGTGGGAAGACGGGCGCATCGCGATGTTCCGTCCCGACGCCAACGCCGCCCGTATGAACCGCTCGGCGGAACGTCTGTGCATGCCCCCCATTCCGGTGGAGGACATGGTCCAGGCCACGATGACGCTCGTCGGCCAGCTTTCGGACTGGATCCCGCAGGCGCCCTCGACTCTCTACGTCCGGCCGACCATGATCGCCTCCGAAGCCGCCCTCGGCGTTCGTCCCGCGAAGGAGTACCTCTACTACATCATCTGCTCACCGGTCGGACCGTACTTCCCCAAGGGCTTCGCTCCCGTGCGTGTAAAAGCGGAGCCGGCCTATGTGCGCGCGGTGGAGGGGGGCACCGGCGACGCCAAGTGCGGCGGCAACTATGCGACTTCGTTGCTGGCCCAGAACATCGCCAAGAGTGAAGGGTTTGACGCCGTTCTCTGGCTCGACGCGAAGGAGCATCGCTTTGTCGAGGAGATCGGGGCCATGAACATCCTGTTCGTGGTCGATGGAAAGCTGGTGACGAGCCCGCTGCACGGCTCGATCCTGCCGGGAATCACTCGTGACTCGATCCTCCGGCTGGCGGTCGATGAAGGTATGAAAGTGCAGGAGCGTCCGTTTTCCATCCAGGAACTCACGCAGGGCATCGAGCGCGGGGTGGTTACCGAGGCGATCGGGGCCGGCACCGCGGCGGTCGTCACGCCGGTGGGTATCGTCGGCTGGGGCGGCAAGGATTACGTGATCGCCGACAACCAGGTCGGTCCGATCACCAGGCACCTCTATTCGACGCTGACGGGGTTCCAGCACGGCAAGACCAAGGATCCGTACGGCTGGATGCGGACGGTCAAACTCCCGGCCCGCGTGTCCTGAACCTCCAATCTTCTCGACCGGCTCGGGCATCAGATCCGGGAAGGCGCGCCGGGAGTCACCGGCGCGCCGCTGGTCGATGAGAATGGAGGTTTCTTGTGGGCTACCCACCGGAAAGGACCGAACCGCTGCGCCGGGAGATGATCGATCTCGGCGCCCGCGATCTGCGAACCGCCAACGAAGTCGAGGCGCTGCTTGGCGGCGAGAGTGGTAGCGTTCTGCTCTTCGTCAATTCCGTCTGTGGGTGCGCCGCAGCCGCGGCTCGGCCCGGTTTGGCGCTGGCCCTGCAGCATCGGGTGAAGCCTCCGGTCGTCGCCACGGTCTTCGCCGGCGTGGATCACGAGGCGACCCAGCAGGCTCGGAGCCACTTCCCGGAGTACCCGCCCAGTTCGCCGCAGATTGCGCTCTTCCGCGAGGGGAAGCTGGTTCAGCTCATCCAGCGCAAGGAGATCGAAGGTCGCGACGCCTCGACCGTGGCCCGTGCCCTGACGGATGCCTTTGACCGGTACTACACGCCCTCGGCTGGCTGAGGACGAAGCGGCGCCCCCGGAGGTGACTCCTCGGGGCGGAAGTTGATCGGGCGGCCGGGCCCACAGGACGTGCGCACCGGCTGGATCGGGCCCGGAAGGCTCTTCCGGGCGACTCCGGATCAGGCGGACGAACCCAGGCGGGAGCGATAGAGTTCGGCATCCTCGGATCCGAAGCAGCAGAAGGTGACTGTCCGGGGACGATCGTGAGCCGCCAGCCATTCGGTGACGGCGGCGATCGCCTCCCGGCACGCGTCTGCCCGGGGGTAGCCATACACGCCGGTCGAGATGCACGGGAAGGCGATCGACTCCAGCGCCGCCTCCGAGGCCAGCCGAAGCGACTCCTGATAGCACGACCGCAACAGCTCCGCTTCTCCCGCTTGGCCGCCCCGATAGACGGGGCCGACGGTGTGAATGATGTGCCGCGCCGGTAGCCGGTATCCGAGAGTCATGCGGGCCTGGCCCGTCGGGCATCCACCCAGACCACGGCACGCGGTGAGAAGCTCCGGCCCCGCCCCCCGGTGAATTGCCCCGTCGACCCCGCCGCCGCCGAGCAGGGAGCTGTTCGCGGCGTTGACGATGGCGTCAACCGCGAGCGTCGTGATATCGCCCACCACCACCGACACGCGGGGTCCGATCTGGTCCGTCATCTCGCGCTCTCCTCTGATCCCCTGTCGCCGCGGCCGAGCCTCGGAACCACCGAGGGCTTCCGCCGACGCGGATCTCAGCCGGACGTCTTCCGCTCGAGCATGTCGATGTACGCGTCTTCGAGCAGGTCGGACTCCTCGATCCCCAGCCAGGCCATGAGCTCCCGAGCCACCGTTTCCCCCTCGGCGACCGACTGCCCCGGCCGCAGCACGACTTCGAGCTCCAGGAATTCCCCAAGCCGCTCCACGGTGTCCAGGTGGATCCGGGTGGTTCCGATTCGGAACAGGAGCCGGGTCTTGCGCACGGTTCCCCGCACCCCCAGGGCGGCCGCCAACGCATCGCGCAGCAGGCCCGGCTCGCTGGTGGGCGCGATCAGGTACTCCGAGAGCTTGGGTCCCGCCGTGCTCGTCCGTCGATAGGCGATCAGCTCGCCACGCTCTGGCCCCAGGACGCGCAGCTTCAGTCTCCCGTCGGGAGCCGGGAAGAACGTGTCTTCCTGCTCGAGAAGATCAGGCGGTGTCCCGGTCGCCTCCTCCACCAGACGGCGAACGCGTGCCGGATCCCGGAGCCGGGCCTTGATCTCGACATTTGCAGCCATCGCCGGGCATCATAACCCGGCCCCGGGAGGATCGCCTGGTCGTCCGCGCCGACCGGGCGCCGGGCGCTCCGCCGGGGAGAGAAAGCGACAACAGAGACCTCCCGGGCCGCGCCGGAACCTCGCGCCCGTGCCGCCCGGTCAGCCGGGCCCCCGGGGTGCCGTGCCGGAAGGTTGCGGTTGCCTGCGCCGGGCGGCGTCTGATAGGCTCCCCCGGTGCGTCACGGTCCGATGGCAACCTCGATCCTATTGCTGAATAATAGGTTGTCGAGTCGCACGCCGGGCTTTGTCCCGCCGCGCGGGTCCGTGTGAACGCGAGCCGGACCGGACCCGCCGACCAGGAGGACGGGAGGACGATGATGAGCGCAGCGCTCCCCGGCCGGTACTCGATGGTGCACGTGCGCCCCGGTCACGTGGTCGTGGAGCACGATCTCCTGAGCCGGGCCGTGCGATCGTACTTCTCGGACGAGGTTGTCGCGCCGGTGGAGGAGTATCGCGAAGGAAAGAGAATCTGGCAATACGCCGGCACCGCCCAGTCATTTCAGTTCGACGTCAAGGACGCCACCACCGGGGAGATCATTCCCTTCCGCGAGCTTCTCGGCCTCCTGTACTACGGCTGTGCGAAGCCGGATAGCGACCTGCATCGGATGGGGCAGATCGCGCACGACAACAACATTTCCGTCTACGTTGCCGTGACCTACGAATCGAAGGACGGAGAGCACACCCTGCTGTCCGAGGAGAAAGTCCGCGTATTGAACCGCCTGTTCAATGATCGCGTGCGCACTCCCGGCAAGAAAATCCTCATCCTGCCGGACCTGTTCGACCTGTACCGTACCATGTCCTATGGCGAGATCATGATCGACTTCGGCCTTACCTCGATGGAGGAGGAGCGCTGATTCGCGGGAGGAGATCCGACCGATGAAGCTGAGCGAGATCGTCCGCAAGCTGGAACTGAAGTCCCTCGGCCATTCCGACCTGGAGAGCAAGGAGATCACCGGGGTCTACGTCTCGGACATGGTGAGCGACATCATTGCCAACGCCCAGGCTGGGAATCTGCTTGTCACTCTCCAGATCCACAACAACGTCGTTGCCGCGGCCAATCTGGTCGACATCTCCGGTATCCTGGTGACGCAGGGGAAACAGCCGACGCCGGATGTGGTGAAGATGGCGGACAAAGCCGCCATTCCGATCCTGGGTACGGAGCTGAACGGCTGGCAGGTGATGACCAAGCTCTACGAGGCCGGGGTCCGCTGACGTCGGGCCGGCCCGAATGACCATGCGGTTGCGCGACGTGGCCGAGCTGTTGGAGTGCGAAGTCGTCTCTGGGGGCGGCGAGCTGGATCGACTTGAGATCAATGCCTGTTTTGCCGCCGACCTGATGAGCGACGTGCTCGCGTTCTCGCGGGCGGGGGCCCTTCTCGTCACCGGCCTGGCCAGCCTCCAGGCGGTACACACTGCCGACGTTGCGGACCTGGCCGCCGTGCTCTTCGTGTCCGGCAAGCGCCCCCCGCCGCCGGTCGTCGAGCTGGCGTTCGAAAACCGCCTCCCCCTCCTCTCCACCGCCTTGTCCATGTTCGAGGCGTGCGGCCGGCTCTTCCGAATGGGGCTCAGCCCGGCCGCACGCGCCTGACATGAGTGGCGACCCCCGCGTGCTTCCGCCGCCCGGCGAGGAGATCCTCTACTCGGAATCGTTCTCGATTCGGGGCCGGGATTTCGAGCACGGAGGCTCGGTTGCGACCCGGGTGAAGGCGATCCTGAAGCAGCTCGGGATTCCGACCGATGCCATCCGCCGCCTCTCGATCTCCAACTTCGAGGCCGAGATGAACGTCATCATGTATGCCGAAGAGGCGACGCTCGAGCTCCAGGTGCTGCCGGGGAAGGTGCGAGTCATTCTCTCCGACCGGGGGGCGGGAATCCCGGACCTCGATCTTGCCATGCAGGAGGGCTACTCCACGGCGACACCGGAGATGCGGCAGCGGGGGTTCGGGGCCGGACTCGGCCTGCCGAACATCAAGAGAAACAGCGACCTTTTCGAGATTACCTCCACGGTGGGGGTGGGCACGACGCTGCGCTACGCGGTACAATTCGAAGTCTGAGAGGGCCGGTTGCGGCGGGACCCCCGGCCACGCGTCGGCGGTCCAGGCTCTGTACGGGGTAGTACCGGGCCGGGGGGCTGGGGAAGGGATGAGTGGTGGAGGAATGGCCCAGCGCGAGCACTCCATCTACTTTGATCCAGGCAAGTGCATCGCCTGTGTCGCATGCACTCGCGCCTGCCCGACCCGGGCCATCCGCGTGCGTGATCGATTGGCCCGATTGAAGCCGGAGCTGTGCATCGACTGTGGCGCATGCATTGATGCCTGCCCCTACGATGCCGCGCGGGCCCGCACGTCCACTCCGGCCGACTTGCGGCGCTTCAAGTACACGGTCGCGATTCCCAGCATGACCCTGTACGCCCAGTTCGGGCGCGAGGTCGCCCCGGAGCAGGTTCTGCATGCCCTCCCCCGGGTCGGATTCGACGCCTTCTATGACATGTCATGGATGCTGGAGATGGTGGCCGGAGCCACCGACGCCTGGATCTCCGAGTGTCGCGGTCCCTGGCCGCGGATCTCCGTGACCTGTCCGGCGATCGTGCGGTTGATCCAGATCCGCTACCCGGACCTCCTGGCCAACCTCATCCCGATCGAGACGCCGCGCGAGCTCGCCGCCAAGCTGCTCCGGCGGAGGCTCGCCGCCGAGCTGAAGCTCGCCCCGGAGGAGATCGGCATCTTCTTCATCACGCAGTGCACCGCCATCATGAACTCGATTCTGGCTCCGGTCGGGCTGGAGCGTTCCTACTTCGATGGGGCCTTCGGGATCAACGAGCTGTATGGGCCGATCCTCAAGGCCCTCGCCCAGGGAGTATCCGCGGAACAGGGGCTGGGCGCTCTGGCGACCGCCGACTCGGTAAGCCGCGCCGGCTTGATGTGGGCGATGTCGGGCGGTGAGATTGCCGCCATGCGCAACGCGAACACCATGACCGTGAGCGGGGTCCGGGAGGTGATGGGGACCTTCGACCGGATCGAGTCGGGGAAATACCAGAGTGTCGATTTCATCGAGGCGTACATCTGCCCCGGCGGCTGCGTGAGCGGCTGCCTCGTGATCGAAGAGCGCTACATCGCCCAGCGCACCCTGCAGCGGATCTCGCGCCGACGCCCAACCCAGGTCAACATCAAGGAAGAGAGGATTCGCGCCCTCCTTCGCGACCAGTTCTTCGCGATGGAGGAGGAGATCAAGGCCCGACCGGTGCCGGCGATCCCCCGGGATCTCCGGCAGGCCATCGCCTGGAAGCGGGAGCGGTCCGCGCTGCTGGACCGCCTGCCGCGCAAGGATTGCGGCGCTTGCGGGGCGCCGGACTGCGAGACCCATGCCGAGGATTGTCTGCGGGGCGAGGCCACCGAGGACGGATGCGTCTTCGTGCGGCTCGCCAGACTGGAAGCGGGGCTGGCCGAGACGAGGGGGAACGATCGATGAGCAAGCATATGCTGGTCATGGAGCTGTGCTGTCCACAGTGCAACGCCCTGCTCACGGAGGGGACGAAGCTCCCGTTGAACGCCTTCCTGCGGGCGTCGCAGCGGGAGGGTGAGATGCGACTCTCCGCCATCTTCGGCGACTACACCATGGAGACCGACCTCGATGTCAACCCCGGGGACGAGGTGGAATTCCGGTGTCCGCGGTGCGAGGCACCTCTGACCATCGCGCTGGCCTGCAAGCTCTGCGGAGCTCCCATGGCCTCGCTTAATCTGAAGACGGGCGGCTACATCGAGTTCTGCTGCCGCGCGGGGTGCAAGGGACACGCGCTGGGAGGAGTCGGCGATATCGACCAGATGATGCGCATGATGAATACGATGTTCGATACGCCGTATGACTAACAGGGTGCTGAATGACCCGGCCAGCCGCGCCGGCCGGTACTTGCGAGCCGATCGAGGCGCGAGGAGGACGGCCGGTTCCGGGCGATCTGCCTGCGGGACGCCGAGATTTCCGGGGTCTTGGGCTCCGGGGGGCCGGGTCAGGTGCCCCCGGGGTGAAAGATGGGAGACGAGGACGTAGGGGCCGCGGTCCGAATGACACGTTCAACGAGGAGTCGACGATGAGTTCCCACAGGAAACTGAGTTTCCGGAACCTGCAGTACGAAGGGGAGGAGGGAAAGCTCATTCCCGCGCTGCAGAAGGTCCAGGAGACGGACGGGTACATCTCCCGCGAGCGGATGCTGGAGATCCACCGGCAGTCCGGCGTGCCCCTGGCGCAGGTCTACGGCGTGGCGACCTTCTACGCCCAGTTCCGCTTCCACCCGGTGGGCAAGCACATTGTGCGGGTCTGCCACGGCACGGCCTGCCACGTGAGCGGAGCGAACGGGATCACCGAGGCCTTGGAAGAGGAACTCGGGGTAGCCAACGGAGGCACCACGCCGGACCGGCTCTTCACGCTCGATACCGTCTCCTGCCTCGGGTGCTGCTCCCTCGCACCGGTCATCATGATCGACAATGACACCTACGGGAACCTCATGCCCAAGAAGATCAAGAAGATCGTCCAGGGCTATCGCGAGATCGCGCAACAGGCGGTGAAGCCATGAAGATCGTCGTTGGGTTGGGGACCTGCGGCATCGCCGCCGGGGCGGAGCATACCTGGCGGGAGCTCGAGACCCGCGCCGGCAACGGCGGACCGGAATTCGAGCTGGCGAAGACCGGCTGTGTCGGCATGTGCTACCGGGAGCCGCTGGTGGAGGTTCGCCTGGACGACGGGCGGCGGTACCTCTACGGCGGGGTGGGCAAGGACCAGGTGGAGCCGCTTCTGGCGGCGCTCGCCGAGGGCCGGGTGCGGGAAGACTGGCTCGTCTGGAGCAATGCCGGCGCCGGCTCGGAGGCGGCTTACCTCTCCCGTCAGAACCGGATCGTCCTGCGCAATTGCGGCACGATCGATCCCGAGCGGATCGACGACTACCTTGCGGTGGGCGGCTATGCGGCGTTGCGGAAGGTCCTCGCCGAAAACGATCCCGACGCCCTCATCAACATGATGATCGAGTCGGGTCTGCGGGGCCGCGGCGGAGCGGGCTTTCTCACGGGGATGAAGTGGCGGTTCACGCGTCTCGCCCGCGGGGAGCACAAGTACATCATCTGCAACGCGGACGAGGGAGATCCCGGCGCATTCATGGACCGATCGGTGCTGGAAAGCGATCCGCACGCGGTACTGGAGGGGATGGCCATCGCCGGCTTCGCGATCGGCGCGGAGCACGGCTACATCTACGTCCGCGCCGAGTATCCCAAGGCGATCGAGCGGCTGCTGATCGCCATCTCGCAGGCCGAAGCGCGCGGCTTCCTCGGAGACAACATCCAGGGAGCGCGCGTCTCCTTCCACGTGCGGCTGAAGGAAGGAGCGGGCGCGTTTGTCTGCGGCGAAGAGACCGCCCTCATCGGCTCCATCGAAGGAAAGCGCGGCATGCCGCGGGTGCGGCCGCCTTTTCCCGCGAGCAAGGGGTTGTGGGGGTGCCCCACCAACATCAACAACGTCGAGACGTTCGCCAACGTGCCCTGGATCGTGACCCACGGGGCCGCCGCCTTCAATTCGCTGGGGACCCGGAACAGCAAAGGGTCCAAGGTCTTCGCCATGGCTGGCAAGGTCAAGCGCGGCGGGCTGGTCGAGGTGCCGATGGGGATCTCGATCCACGACATCGTCTTCGACGTCTGCGGAGGAATCAAGGAGGACCGGAAGTTCAAGGCCGTCCAGATGGGCGGCCCTTCCGGCGGCTGCATCCCCGCCGAACTCCAGGACACGGTCATCGACTACGAGTCGATCAACAAGACCGGGGCGATCATGGGTTCCGGCGGACTCGTCGTCATGGACGAGACGACCTGCATGGTCGACATCGCGCGCTTTTTCCTCGAGTTCACCCAACGGGAGTCATGCGGCAAGTGCACCTTCTGCCGGGTGGGGACGAAACGGATGCTGGAGACCCTCACCCGCATCTGCGCGGGCGAGGGCAAGGAGGGAGACATCGAGCTGCTCGAGCAGCTCGCCGGCCTCGTCAAGAACAACTCGTTGTGCGGACTGGGGCAGACGGCGCCGAACCCGGTGCAGACCACGTTGAAGTACTTCCGCTCCGAATACGAGGCGCACATCACCAACCGCAAGTGCCCGGCGCACCATTGTCAGAAGCTGCTCACCTACGACATCACCGAGGCGTGCAACGGCTGCACCGCCTGCGGGCGGGTCTGCCCGTCGCACGCCATCAGCGGCGAAAAGAAGCAGAGGCACCAGATCGATCACTCGAAGTGCATCCAGTGCGACGAGTGCTACAAGACCTGCAAGTTCCAGGCCATCGTCCGCAACTGACGGGAGTAAGGAAGCCATGGATCTGGTCAAGTTGGAGATAGACGGCAAGCGGGTAATCACGGACAGCCGCCACACCATTCTCGAGGTGGCCCGCGCAAACAACATCGGGAACATCCCCACCCTGTGTCATGACGGCCAGCTGGAGCCGTTCGCTTCCTGCTTCGTCTGCGTGGTGAAGGTCCAGGGAGCGCGCACCCTCCTTCCGGCCTGCTCTACCCGCGTCTCCGCCGGGATGGTGGTGCAGACCGACACTCCCGAAGTGCGACGGGCGCGCAAAGCCTCGCTGGAGTTGATGCTGAGCAACCACTTCGCCGACTGCGTGGGGCCCTGCCAGCTCGCCTGTCCGGCCGGGATCGACATCCAGGGCTACATCGCCCTGGCGGCGCTCGGTCAGTACGAGGATGCCATCCGTCTGATCAAGGACCGCAATCCGCTCCCCGCGGTGTGCGGCCGGGTCTGCACTCGTCCGTGCGAGGTGACGGGCTGCCGCCGCAACCTGATGGATTCGGCAGTCGGCATCGACTACATCAAGCGCTACATCGCGGACCTCGACCTGGGGAAGGCGCAACCGTGGCGGCCGGCGCTGGCCGCGAACAACGGGCGGCGCATCGCCGTCATCGGCGGAGGCCCGGCGGGGCTTTCCTGCGCCTACTACCTCGCGATCAAGGGCTACGACGTGCATATCTTCGAGAGCCTGCCCGAAGCGGGCGGGATGCTGCGGTACGGCATCCCGGAGTACCGCCTGCCGAAGGAAACGCTGGATCTGGAGATCAACCAGATTCTCGAACTGGGCGTGAAGCTCAACACCAACGTCGCTCTCGGGCGCGATTTCACACTGGCGGGGCTCAAGGAACAGGGATTCGCCGCCGTCTTCCTCGGCATCGGCGCCTGGGAAAGCTCCAAGATGCGGGTGCAGGACGAAGAGACTGAGGGGGTGATCCCCGGGATCGAGTTCCTGCGCGAGTACGGCCTGCACCGGGCCAAGCCGCTGCCCGGTCGCGTGCTGGTCGTGGGCGGCGGCAACACCGCCATCGACTGTGCGCGGACGGCGCTCCGCCTCGACGCGCGAGAGGTCCGGCTCCTCTACCGGCGCACTCGCGCCGAGATGCCCGCCAACGAGATGGAGATCGTGGAGGCGGAGCACGAAGGCGTGCGGATGGACTTCCTGGTGGCCCCGGTGCGGGTCGTGAAGGAGGGGGGGCGGGTCAAGGCTCTGGAGTGTCTCCGTATGGAGCTGGGGGAGCCCGACGCCAGTGGCCGGCGCAGTCCGAAGCCGGTCAAAGGAACCGAGTTCCTGGTCGAGTGCGACTGGGTGATCGCCGCGATCGGCCAGAGCACCGAGGTGAAGAAGCTGGTCGACGGCGGTATCCCCAACTTCCTGCCGTTCGGGGAAACCCTGAACCTCACGCGCTGGCAGACCATCCAGGTGAACGAGCGGACGTTCGAGACCAGCGTCGAGGGCGTCTTCTCGGGCGGAGACGTGGTTACCGGCGCGGCCACCGCCATCGAGGCGATTGCGGCGGGCCGCAAGGCCGCCCATGCGATCGATACCTATCTGGTCAAGGGGAAGGCCGAGCCGGAGCCGTGGGAATTCCTGAGCAAGAAGGACGTGTTCCGCAAGGTACAGGCCGAAGATCTGCCCGAAGGTGCGCGCTACGCGCGCCGCGAGATGCCGGTCGTTGCTCCGGAGGAGCGTATCCAGTCGTTTGTCGAGGTTGAGCAGGGCTATAGCGCGGCCGACCTCAGGCTGGAGAGCCACCGGTGCCTGGAGTGCGGCTGCACCGCGCTCTTCACCTGTGATCTGCGGCGCCATGCCACCGCGTACGGCGTGGACATCGCCAACTTCCTGGGGGAGGCGACGCAGTATCGGATCGACCGGCGGCATCCGATCATCGATCTGGACCCGAACAAGTGCATTCTTTGCGGCCGGTGTGTGCGGATGTGCGGTGAGGTGGTTGGAATCTCGGCGTACGGGTTCGTCAATCGAGGTTTCGGCACCGTGGTCCGGCCGGCGTTGGGCGGCGGACTTCTGGAGACGGACTGCGTGACGTGCGGTCTGTGCATCAGCACCTGCCCCACCGGGGCGATTGCGGAGCGGGTGCCTCTGGCCAAGCCGGGTCCCTGGTCGACCCGCCCGGTTCCGACCGTCTGCGGGTATTGCGGGGTGGGTTGCCGGCTCAACCACGACGTGCACGGCGTCTCGCTGGTCAAGATGTCACCGCGCGAGGGCGGCTTGACTGCGGGAAACCACTGCCGCAAGGGCCGTTTCGGGTACCAGCACGTGCAGGACCCGGAGCGACTGGTCAAGGCCTGGATTCGGGCCGGCCGGGAGCTGCAGGAGTCGGACCTCGACGGTGCGATCGCCCACGTGGCGCTCCGGCTGAAAGAGCTGCGCCGCAAGTATTCCGGCGAGGAGATCGCCGTCTTCGTTTCTCCCCGTCTGACCAACGAGGAGATCTATCTCGCTCAGAAGCTGGCGCGCGTGGCCCTGGGCACCCACCAGATCTCCAGCCTGTCCGCCATGGTGAATCGCGAGCTCAGGTGTCCGGAGATCGTGAGCACGGCCGGCTATGCGGATCTGGAGGACGCGCAGGCAATCGTGGTGGTGAACTCCGCGCTCAGTGAGGAGCACTTCACGGTCGACCTGATGGCGAAGAAGGCGATCCGCAAGGGGGCCCGGCTGATCTTCGTCGGTCCCGAAGTCGACCACACTTCGCGCTTTGCCGACATCCACCTCCGCTGTGCGGAGGGCCGGCAAATGCACGCGGTCTTCGCCCTGGTGAAGGCGGCGGCCGAGATCGGGGCCCTTCCGTTCGAGCCGAACCCGGGATTGGCGAAGGCCCTCGGCCAGGCGTCGCTCGACGAGCTGGCGTCGCGGGCGGAGCTGGATCCCGCGATGGTGCGGGCGGCCGCGGCGGTCCTCGCGAAGAGCATCACGAAGGTCCTGGCGACGAACCGGGACTACCGGGGGCCGCGGATCCCGCAGGACTTGCGGTTCTTCGCGGAGGCGAGCGAGGCGATGGGCTGTGGTCTGCTTGCGCTGCGGGAGAAGGCGAACGGGCAGGGGCTGTCGGACCTGGGGGGCGATCCTTCCTGGCTGCCGGGTTACGTGAACGCGGAAGACGAGGCGGCCCTGGCGATGCTGGAGAAGGAGTGGTGTGTGGCCCTGCGCGAGGTCGGCGGGGCGGATGCCGATCTGCGGACCAGACTCCGGCAAAAGAAGATCAAGGTGGCGATCCTTCTGGGCGAGGACCCGGTCGGACACGTCACGTTCCCGCGCGACCTCTGCGAAGGAATCTGCGCGGCGGACTTCCTGGTGGTGGGGGACGAGTACCTGACAGCCACCGCGAAGCTGGCGAACGCGGTCCTGCCGCTCTCCGCGCTGGCCGAAACCAGCGGGACCCTGACCAACCAGGCGCGCATGGTGCAGCGGCTCGAGCGGGCGGTGCCTCCTCCCGCCGGGGTCGAGACCTGGGAAATCGTCGCCCGGATCGCCGGTCAGATGGGCTTCCGCTTCAAGATGAAGTACGCCTCGACCGCGGACGTTCTGGAGGAGATTCGGCGCGTCGTTCCGGCCTATCGGGACCTGGTGGTCGACGGCTCAGATGCGGACGGATCATGGCCGATCTCGGGCATGCTGCTGCCGCGCGTGCCGTTCGACTACACGCAGCTTCAGGCCGACCCCGTCGCCCCCGTGCCGACCCTCGAGCTCGACTACCTCGAGGCCCGGTTCGGCCGGTGGTTCAAGGGGACGATGGATCAGGCGCGGCAGGCGATGAGCGAGGCCGCGCAGGCGGTTCCGCTGGAGAGCTAGCGGGCTGCCGGA
>CAYYQN010000021.1:59344-77437 GCA_964473865.1 uncultured bacterium
GCCAGGTACCGCGCGGCGACGACCGCGGCAAGCCCGAGGCCGATGAGCCGGACCGGTGACGGTTCGGGTACCGTCGGGCCGGGGTCGGTATGATCGCCGTGGCTTCCCCCGCCCGGAAAGATGATCGCCGGCACGATCGGAAGAAACACCACCCAGAATCCCGGCGGGCTGATCGCGGTGTCGATCACCGGCAGCGGCACCACGTCGACCGAGTCCATCTCCTGGGCGAGAGGTTCGTAGGGCGGGGGGAGTCTCGGTTCCAGCGGTTCCTCGGAAAGAAGATTTCCACAGCGCGCCCGGATCAGGTTCACGCCGTCGTCGAGCACGGTCTCCTTGGCGCCAACCCGAAGCGGATACGAGGTCCAGTAGATCGAGTTGTACCGCCGGTAGGAGGCGTAGTAGAGACGCTCTCGCGGCATCTCCATGCGCCTCAGGCGCGGGAAGTCCACGCGCCGGTAATGGTTCGCGACATCGGGCCGGCGAAACGCGGCGTCCTCCGCCTCGGCTCGGGAGTAGACGCCGCCCGGGACCACCGAATGGCGGTAGATCGGTCGGACCGGCAGCATGGTGCTCTCGGCCGGGACCGCCGCTCCGAAGTCCGAGACGGGCCCCAGGGAGCCTCCCAGTCCCGGCACAGACAGCGCGGAGAGATCGTTCGCGGACGGCGTTGCGTGGTGCGGTCGGGAGGGAGGGTCCGGCAGCAGCATCAGGCCTACCGCCACGGTAGACACGATCCCGGCCGTTGCCAGCGTCAGGATCCGTCTTGCCCCGATCATGAGCTCCTCCCCGAGTCGCCTCTGGCGCGCCGGGCGCAGGACCCGCTGGCGCCTTGACTCGGAAGCAGTCCGGAAACCCGGTTCTGCCTCGGCGTCTGGCACTGCCCGCGGCCGTCGCGTCGTGCAATCTGCAACGGATCCGGCCTCGTGCGTGCTTTCAGCGATCGTGTCTGTAAGGAACGTACCAGGGGCTTGTCTCAATGGTACCGCGCTTCCGCTCTGGGTGGAAGCAGGGAATTCGCCCGGATCCGGGTCGGGGAGATTCCGAGGAGGCCGTCGCGGGGCGATCTGTCATCAGGCGCCAATCCAGACGGTCTTGATGTTCACGAACTCGCGGATGCCAAAGGCCGCAAGCTCGCGCCCATAGCCGGAGAGCTTGATCCCGCCGAACGGGAGTCGCGGGTCGCTCTTGACCATCCCGTTGACGAAGACCGCACCGGCGTCGATGCGCTCGGCCAACCGCTCCGCGCGCTGCGGGTCCGAACTCCACACGCTGGCCCCGAGTCCGTACGGGGTGGCGTTGGCGAGTTCCACCGCCTCGTCCTCCGATGAGGCGCGGACCACGGCCGCGACCGGCCCGAAGGTCTCTTCCTCGAAGGCGGCCATGCCGGGACGCACGCGATCGAGCAGAGTCGGCCGGTAGAACCATCCGGGCCCCGGAACCGGTTCGCCCCCGGTGACGAGCGTGGCGCCCTGTCGCACGGTGCGTTCAACCTGCACGTGGAGATCGCGCCGCAGGTCTTCTCGGGCCAGCGGGCCGACGCGCGTGCCGCGGTCGAGCGGATCGCCCACCGGGAGGGCCTCGAGTTCGGCGCGCAGGGCCGTGACAAACGGGTCCCCCAGCGGCTCCAGCACGATGAAGCGCTTGGCGGCGATGCAGCTTTGCCCGGAGTTGATGGTTCGCGCCCGGGCCGCCCAGGATGCCGCCCACCCGGGTTCCGCGTCCGGGAGCACGATGAATGGGTCGCTGCCCCCGAGCTCGAGCACCGTCTTCTTGAGCAGCCGTCCCGCGAGCGAGGCCACGGCCGCGCCGGCGGGCTCGCTTCCGGTGAGGGTGGCCGCCTTGATCGCCGGGCTGGCCAGGAGTTCCTCGATCCGGGAGGACGGCACGAGAAGGGCGCGAAAGACTCCCCGCGGCAGGCCGGCGCGATGGAAGATGTCCTCGATGGTGAGAGCGCAGCGAGGGACGTTCGAGGCGTGTTTGAGCAACGCCGTGTTTCCGGCCATCAAGGCCGGGGCCGCGAAGCGGAAGACCTGCCAGAACGGGAAGTTCCACGGCATCACGGCGAGAATGGTGCCGATCGGATCGAAGCGGACATAGCTGCGCGCCGCGTCGGTGGCCACCGGCTCGGGGGCCACCAATGCCTCCGCGTGGTCGGCGTAGTACTCGCAGGCCCCGGCGCACTTCTCGACCTCGGCTTCGCCTTCCGCCACCGGCTTTCCCATCTCGCGCGCCATCAACTCGCCGAGCTCGGTCCGCTCCCGGCGCAGGATCGTCGCGGTCCGGCGCAGACAGGCGGATCGTTCGGCAAAGGGAGTCACGCGCCAGAGCCGGAAGGCGTTCTCGGAATCCCGCAGCGCGGCCGCAACGGCCGCGGGATCGTGGGCGGCAAACGACTCGATCCGGGCACCGGTGGCTGGATTTCTCGATTCGAAGCTCAAGGCAGGGCCCTCCGCTAGCGATGCGTCCCGGGTGTTCCGGCCGCCTTTTGCGCTTCCCTCGTCCCGGCGGTTCCGTCTAGCGTACCCACCAACGTGAATGCGAATCAACCCACCCGCTCCTCGGAACCCCGCCGCGCACGGCGATCCGGGAGTGAATCGGGACGGCGCGTCCGGTCCGCCCGCGTGCCGGCCGCGGCGCGCGCTTCCGAGAACGACGCGGGCGTGCGTTCCCTGGCTCGCCGCATCCTTCAGCTGGCCAGCACCAGTGTCCAGTCTGCGAAGTTCGTCCACGATGCGGGCGTCCTCTGGCTGGAGGCTTCGGGTGCCGATGCGGTTGAGTTTCACCTCGAGCCGGCGGTCGGACGGTTGCGATTGCGCACCGTACGCGACGAGGGCAGCGCGCCGTCTCCGGGTTCGGCGCCTCCTCCGGGCGGTCGGAGGGTGGCCCGGCGGGTCCCGGGAGACCGGCCGCCTCCCCGCCCGGAAGAGCTCGGCTCCGACCCGGCGCTTCCGCTCCTGACCGAACTGATGCTCAACGCGGGCGAGGTCAGACTCGGACGGGTGCTCCTCTACGGGAAGGGTCCCCCGTTGACCCGCGGAGAACTGGAATTCCACCGGTCCGTAGCCGACACCGTGGCGCTGGCTCTGGTGAACCTGCGAGCCCAGTGGGAGCTGCGCGAGCGGGTCAAGGAGCTGACCTGCCTGTACGGCCTGTCCCGAATCACAGATCGGGAGGAGATGCCCCTCGAGAAGTTGTTGACCCAGATGGTGGATCTGATCCCCGGAGGCTGGCAGTACCCGGACGCGACCGAGTCCCGCATTGTCGTCGATGGCCGCGCGCACGCCACAGCCGGCTTCCGCGAGGGCTGTCAGGCGCAATCGGCGGTCATCGAGGCGGGCGGCGCGCCGCGGGGCACGGTGGAGGTCATCTACACGCGAGAGATGCCGGAGCTGGACGAGGGGCCGTTCCTGCGGGAGGAGCGCCACCTCCTCAACGCCATTGCCGCGAGTGTCGGCCGGACCCTCGAGCGGCGGCGCGCGTCAGAGGAGAAACGCGTGCTGGAGGATCAGCTGCGGCACGCCGATCGCCTCGCGACCATCGGGCAGCTGGCCGCGGGTGTGGCGCACGAGCTGAACGAGCCTCTGGGAGCGATTCTCGGCTTCGGCCAGCTGGCTCGTCAGTCGGCGGGGCTGCCGGAGCAGGCGGCACAGGACATCGACAAGATCCTGGGGGCCGCGCTGCATGCCCGGGAGGTGGTGCGCAAGCTGATGCTTTTTGCCCGCCAGACTCCGCCGCGCATGTCCCCGGTCAGCCTGAACGATCTGGCGGAGGAGGGGCTTTACTTCATTGAGTCGCGGTGCGCGCGCAGCGGGGTGCAGTTGGTGCGGGAGCTCGACCCGCTGCTGCCCCGGGTCACCGCCGACCGCGGGCAGATGCAGCAGGTGCTGGTGAACCTGGCGGTCAACGCGGTGCAGGCCATGCCGGACGGGGGCAAGCTTGTCATCCGCACGGCGCACGACGCGGACTCCGTCACCCTCGAGGTCGTGGACACGGGGATGGGCATGGACGAGACGGTGCGAAGCCAGATCTTCGTCCCCTTCTTCACCACCAAGGAAGTAGGCCAGGGAACCGGACTCGGCCTTGCGGTCGTGCACGGAATCGTGGCGGCGCACGGGGGATCCATCGGGGTCGTCAGCCGCCCGGGCGAGGGGGCGCGGTTCACCATTCGCCTGCCCTGGAGCCAGCCGTCCGGAACCGGGGAGGCCTGATGCCGGAATCTCACGCGCGCATCCTGGTGGTCGACGACTCCGCGGAGACGGTAGAGCTGGTGCGGCGGCACCTGCAGAGCGAGGGGTACCGCGTCTTTGTCGCCGGCGGCGTGGAGGAGGCCATCCGGCTGCTCGAGGAGCAGCCGGTTGACCTCGTCATCACGGATCTCAAGATGCCGCGGGCGAGCGGCCTTGACCTCGTGCGCCACGTGCGGGAGAACCTCCGGGAAACGGAGGTGATGATGATCACCGGCTATGCGTCCATCGAGGGGGCGGTGGCCGCCGTCAAGCTCGGAGCAGAGGAGTACCTGGCCAAGCCGTTCCTGAAAGATGAGCTGCTGGCGGCGGTGCATCGCGCCCTGGGGGTACTGCGGACGCGGCGGGCCGGGGCTCCTCCCCAGGAGCCGGTAGTGCGGCTCGGCCTTGTCGGCGAGTCGGACTCGATGTGTCGGGTGCACGCCTCGGTTCTCCGGGAGGCCGAAAGGGACGGAGCGGTCCTTTTGGTCGGGGAGATCGGCACCGGCAAGGAGGCAACAGCTCGGGCCATTCACTACGGGGGGCCACGAGCCGGCCGGCCGTTCCTCGTCTGCCGCGTCGACGCGATTCCACCGGAGCGCCTGGAGGGCGAGTTGTTCGGTTCGTCCACACGAATCCGGCTTCCGGACGCGGAAGAGGTGGCCCGGCAGCGCATGGCGTCTCCCGAAGGCGCCGCGGGCGGCGCTGCCGGCGAACCCGATCCGCCGGGATTCGATGGACTCCTCCAGCTGGCCGAGGGGGGGACCCTCTTTCTGGACGGCCTCGATCATCTGCCCCCGGCGCTGCAAGAGCGGCTGGTCCTCGAGTACGGAGCAGACCGGGCCCCCCACTCCGGTCGGTTCCGGGGTGGCTCCCTGGTTCGCGGCCCGCGCCTCATCGCGGGCACGCTCCACGATCCCAAACGCCTCGCGGAATGCGGAAAGCTGGCGGAGGCGTTTCGAGAGACCTGCGGGGGGGCAATCGTACGCCTTCCACCGCTCCGGGAACGTGGAGATGACGTGCTCCTGCTGGTCCGGCACTTCCTGTTGCGGGCAGCCCGCGACACGGGTCGACCCTCGCCTCGTTTTTCCGATCGCGCCCTGGCCGCCCTGCGCGAATACCACTGGCCGGGGAATGTCGGCGAGCTGGAGGCGGTGGTGGAGATCCTGGCGGGTGCCGCGGCGGGCGGCCAGATCGACGTGCCGGATCTGCCCTCGCTCATGCGGTTCTCCGCGCTGCGGGGCGCCGGCACGCACCGGAGCCTGGCCGAGGTGGAACTGGAGCACATCGGGGAGGTCCTGGCGGCGGTCGGCGGCAACAAGACCCGGGCGGCGGAGATCCTCGGTATCGACCGCAAGACGTTGCGAGAAAAGCTCAAGAACGCGGGAGAGACGGTCGTTTGAATCTGGGGACCCGCCCTGACCCCGGCTCAATCGCCGACCGGGTCGGGGTCCCGCTGGAGCGCGGCGCCGGCCGGACCGCGCCGGGACGAGGGTCAGGGGGAGCGTTGCCGATACCGGTCACCAGGGGGAGAGTGATTCGATGGCCCTGAACTTCCAGATCGACGAGGCCCTGGTCAACGCGATGATCGATGCGGGCGAGAAGGGCTTCAAGCTCGGCAACAAGAAGATCTCCTGCGTCGGGGTGGGCCGGACTCCGCCGCTGGCCCTGGCCTCCGTCTCCGGCATGATCGGCATTGTCGGCCGGGTCAACGGCTCCATCCTGGTCAACATGTCCGAGCCGGTGGCGATCCTGGTCACCAACGGGATCCTGGGCGCGGAATTCAAGTCCATGGTCAACGATGTCCTGGACGGTGTGGCCGAGGTGACGAACGTCATCGGGGGCCGCCTGAAGTCGAGCCTCGCGACGGTCGGCTATCCCCTGGACAACATCACCCTGCCCTCGGTGATCGTGGGCCAGAACTACTCGGTGACCCAGTCGAAGGGCACGACGGTGTACAACATCTCGTTCGTGGTTGAGGACGACAAGGTCCCACAACTCAATGACCGCGTGGTGCAGGTCGTCCTTACCGTGATGTCCCCGGAGCTGAAGGCGAGCTGATCCGGTTCCGGTGATCCGCCCCCGGCAGAGACCGCTTGCGGCCTGCTCCTTGGCCCTCCCTCCGGGGCCTTCGTCGCTCCGCCGGGTCCAACTGGCGCGGACTGCTCTGGTAGCCCGTCGAGAGGTCGCGGAGAGTCGTGCAACAGCCAGGCGCGCGACGCGCCGGCGGCGGCTCCATCGGGGGCGGAAGTCCGCCCATCCGTTCTTCCTCTAGCGCGCCCCCGAGCTCATCGCTCCCACCATGAAGTCACGGTTCAAGAGCGCGATGTTCGTCATCTTGATCTCCTTGGGGCAGACCGCCTCGCACTCCCCCTGGTTGGTGCAGCCGCCGAAACCCTCGCGATCCATCGCCTGGATCATCTTCTGCACGCGCTCGTAGCGCTCGGGCTGCCCCTGGGGCAAATGCGCGAACTGGGCGACCTTGGCGGAGACGAAGAGCATGGCGCTGGCGTTCTTGCAGCTCGCTACGCAGGCCCCGCATCCGATGCAGGCTGCGGCATCCATGGAAAGATCCGCCTTCTCCTTGGACACCGGGAGGCTGTTGGCGTCGGGGGTGCCGCCGGTGTTCACGCTGATGAACCCACCCGCCTGCATGATCCGCTCGAACGCCTGCCGGTCGACGATCAGGTCCTTGAGCACGGGGAAGGCCCGGGCGCGCCACGGTTCGATGTAGATCGTGTCGCCGTCCCGGAAACGTCGCATGTGCAGCTGGCAGGCGGTCGTGCCGGCGTCGGGGCCGTGCGCGATTCCATTGATCATGAGTGAGCAGGTCCCGCAGATCCCTTCGCGGCAGTCGTGGTCGAATGCGATCGGCTCCTCGCCCGCCAGCTCCAGCCTCGCGTTCACGATGTCGAGCATCTCGAGGAAGGACATGTCGGGAGAGACGTCCTTCGCGTCGTAGGTGACCATCCGCCCGTGATCCCGGGTGCCCTTCTGCCTCCAGACCTTGAGCGTGAGGTTCACTTGTAACTCCTTTGCGACGGCTTGGCGTATTCGAACGTGAGCAGTTCCTTGTGCAGGACGGGAGCCTGGCCCTCGCCGCGATGCTCCCAGACCGCCACGTGACTGAAGTTCTCGTCGTCGCGGCTGGCTTCTCCTTCTTCCGTCTGGCTTTCCTCGCGGAAGTGCCCTCCACAGGACTCGCGGCGCGCGAGCGCGTCTGTGACCATCAACTCGGCGAACTCCATGAAATCGGCTACCCGGCCCGCCCGTTCCAGCGTCTGGTTCAGGTCTTCGCCGGAGCCCGGGACCATGGCGTTCTTCCAGAACTCCTCGCGAATCCCCGGGATCGCGGAGAGCGCCTCCTGCAAACCCTTCTCGTTGCGGCCCATGCCGCACTTTTCCCAGAGCAGGACCCCGAGCTGCCGGTGCAGCGAGTCGACCGTCCGCTTGCCGCGCAGGGCCAGCAGACGCCTGGTCCGATCGGCGACCTCCTGCTCCACCTTCTTGAACTCGGGGTGTGCGGTGTCGAGCTTGTCCAGCTTGATGCTCCCGAAGTAGTTACCGATCGTGTAGGGGACCACGAAGTACCCGTCGGCCAGCCCCTGCATTAGCGCGCTGGCGCCAAGCCGGTTTGCGCCGTGATCGGAGAAGTTGGCTTCACCGAGCACGTAGAGTCCGGGGATCGTGCTCATCAGGTCGTAATCGACCCACAGCCCGCCCATGGTGTAGTGGAGGGCGGGGAAGATCCGCATCGGAACCTGGTAGGGGTTCTCCCCGGTGATCTTCTCGTACATCTGGAAGAGGTTGCCGTAGCGCTCCTCGATGACCCGCTTTCCCAGCCGCCCCAGCGCCTCGCTGAAGTCGAGATAGACCCCGAGGCCCGTCGGGCCGACGCCGTGACCCGCATCGCACCGCTCCTTGGCCGCCCGCGAGGCGACGTCGCGGGGGACGAGGTTCCCGAAGGCGGGGTAACGGCGCTCCAGGAAGTAGTCCCGCTCGTCTTCCGGGATCTGTCCGGCCGGCCGCTTGTCGCCCTTGTTCTTCGGCACCCAGATCCGCCCGTCATTGCGCAGCGACTCGCTCATCAGCGTGAGCTTGCTCTGGTGATCACCGGTGACCGGGATGCAGGTGGGGTGGATCTGCGTGAAGCACGGGTTGGCGAATGCCGCCCCCTTCTTGTATGCGCGCCAGATCGCCGTGGTGTTGCACCCCTTGGCGTTGGTGCTCAGATAGAAGACGTTGGCGTAGCCGCCGGTGGCCAGACAGACCGCGTCGCCGAGATGGCTCTGGATCCGGCCGGTCACCATGTCGCGCGTGACGATCCCGCGGGCCCGTCCGTCGATGACCACCAAGTCGAGCATTTCGGTCCGCGGATGCATCTTCACCGTGCCGAGACCGATCTGCCGCACCAAGGCGGCGTAGGCGCCCAGCAGGAGCTGTTGTCCGGTCTGGCCCCGGGCGTAGAAGGTGCGTTGGAGCTGGGCGCCGCCGAAGGAGCGCGTGTCCAGGAGTCCGCCGTAGTCGCGGGCGAAGGGGACGCCCTGCGCGACGCACTGGTCGATGATGCTGTTCGAGACCTGGGCGAGCCGGTAGACGTTGGACTCGCGGGCGCGGTAGTCGCCCCCCTTCACGGTGTCATAGAAGAGGCGGTAGATCGAGTCACCGTCGTTCCGGTAATTCTTCGCGGCGTTGATCCCGCCCTGGGCCGAGATGGAGTGGGCGCGGCGCGGCGAGTCCTGGTAGCAGAACGCCTCCACGCGGTACCCCAGCTCGGCCAGCGAGGCCGCAGCCGACGCGCCGGCCAGGCCGGTCCCCACCACCAGGACGTTGTACTTCCGCTTGTTGGCGGGATTGATCAGTTTGGCTTCGAAGCGATACCGATCCCAGCGGGTCTCGATCGGGCCGGTCGGACACTTGGATTCGAGCTTCATCGTGTGTCCCTCCTCATCCCAGCTTCACCCAGCCCAGCAGGACGCTGACCGGGAAGAGGATGTTGATCCCGCAGATGACGAGGGCGAGCCCGAGGCCCGCGCGTTCGACGGTGGCGTGGTACTTCGGATGGTTGAACCCCAGCGTCTGGAAGAGGCTCGGGATGCCATGCGTGAGATGGAAGAAGAGCAGCACCTGCCCGATGATGTACAACACGGAGATCCCGGAGAGGCTGAACCCCCGCACGACGTTGTCGTAGACCCGGCCTTCTTCGAACGGTCCTGCTTTGCCGAGCGTGAGATGGAGAAGGTGATAGATGACGAAGGCCATGATGATGACGCCGGTATAGATCATCGTCCGCGAGGCGAGGCTCGCCTTGACCGTGCCCATGCGGGCGTAGCCGACGGGACGCGCCCTCCGGTTCCCCCACCACAACCTCACGCCGGTGATCACGTGAAGCAGCGCCGTGCCCAGCATGACGATGCGAAACGCCCACAGCACGCCGGGGAAGGTCCGGAGGAACCGGCCGTAGAAGTCCATCGCCTTGAGGCCGTTCTCCTTGTCCCCCTCCCAGAGGTGGGTGTTTCCCAGCATGTGCACCGTGATGAAGAGCACCAGGATGGTTCCGGTGACCGCCATGATGCCCTTCTTCCCGACAGAGGTCTCCGAGGCCTGCGTGAACCAGCTCATCGTTCCTCTCCCGCCCTCTGGTGGTCGCGCTCCATTAGCGGAGCACACCCGGCTCGCCCCACGACCAAAAGGAACCCTTCTTCATCCGCGAGAGGCTACGTCCGAACCGGGGGGAAGGCAAGACCTTCCGGGTCGGCCTCGGCCGGGTCCCCGGCCCGCGATCCGCGGCGCGGCCGCGTCAGACCGAGGGATTCCGGCCGACCTGGGGTCGGCGGGGACGGGTTCGGTTTCTCCCGCCCGGAGCCTCGGTCAACGGGAGCGAGGAGGAGCCGAATCCCCCGCGTCCGATCGGGTGATCCGCGAAAGATCGGGACTCGTTCTGTGTTGGGGTTGCGATGGGCCGCAGATGTCTCGCCTGCGATCGGAGGCGGAGGCGATCGCGTCCAATTGCTCCTTGCGTCGATATGCCGCGAGCCATAAGCTTCGGCGATCGTGCGGTTCGTACAGCATTAGCCGGTCACATCATCCACCGTCGTTCGGGCTGAATCGGCGAGCGCGCGTTCCGCTCGCCGGCCCGGGCGGAGGACGGAGTAGAGAGCAGGGGGAGGGAGGTTCGCATGCCCAAGATCCTCGTGGTTGACGACGATCCGGATGTGGTCGAAGCGGTGACCGCGTTCCTGGAACGCGAGGGCTATGCCGTCCGGAGTGCGGGAAGCCGCCGCGAGGCCATGGTCAAGATCGACGCCGAGAAACCGGACCTGATCATTCTCGACGTCATGATGGAGGAACCGGATGACGGTATCGCCATGGCCCAGCAGCTCCGGCGCGATGGCTTCCGGAATCCGATTCTCATGCTGACCAGCATCTCCCGGGTCACGGGATTGAGCTACGGGGCGGATGAGTCCACTGTGCCGGTGGACGACTTCGTCGAGAAGCCGGTGACGCCCGCCGCCCTCCTGGAGAAGGTGGCGGCGCTGCTCAAGTAGACGGAGGGACGACCGATGCTGGTAACAGAACAGGACAGGCTGCGTCAGGACATCGACGTCCTGGTGGAGAGGCATGGACATGCGCGGAGCGCCCTCATGCCGATCCTGCAGGAGATCCAGCGGAGATACTCCCTGGTCTCTCCGTACGCCATGCAGGTGATCGCCGATCGAATCGGGATCCACCCGGTGGAAGTCTACGGGGTGGTCTCCTTCTACTCCTTCTTTGGCGAGAGTCCGAAGGGCCGGTACGTCGTCCGACTCTGCCGCACGATCAGCTGTGACATGGCGGGCAAGGACCGGATTGCGCGGCAGCTCGAGAACGACCTGGGCATCGGTTTCGGGGAGACGACCCGTGACGGGGCGTTCACCCTGGAGTGGGCCAACTGCATCGGCATGTGCGATTGCGGGCCGGCGCTGCTTGTGAACGAAAAGGTCTACACCCGGGTCACGCCGGCACAGGTTCACGAGATCATCGCTGAGTGTCGGGCCATCTTCGGGAACCAGGCCCACCAGCTCCGGGAGGGACTCCACTCATGACCGGCGCAAACGGTACGTCGAGCGGCAACTTGACCTTCGCCACGGTCGACCCTGACGCCGGGCTCAAGGCGGCCTTGTCCGGCTCCCGACCGGACATTGTAATGAAGCTGCGGGAGTCCGGCCTGCGCGGCCGGGGCGGCGCGGGTTTCCCCACGGCGGTGAAGTGGACCCTGGCGGCTGCGGCACGCGGGGAGCAGAAGTTCGTCGTGTGCAACGCCGACGAGGGCGAGCCCGGTACTTTCAAAGACCGGGTCATCCTGTCCGAGTTCCCGGACCTGGTGTTTGCCGGCATGACCATCGGCGGCCGGGCCATCGGGGCCCGCCAGGGGATCGTCTACCTGCGCGCCGAGTACACGTATCTGCGTGACGAGCTGGAAGCGGTCCTGGATCGCCGGCGGAAGGCCGGACTGCTCGGCTCCCGGGTCTGCGGGGTGGAGAACTTCGACTTCGACGTCCGGATCCAGATGGGCGCGGGCGCGTATGTCTGCGGTGAAGAGACCGCCCTGATCGAGTCGCTCGAAGGACAGCGCGGCGAGCCGCGCAACCGCCCGCCGTTCCCGGTCGATACCGGCTTCATGGGGCTGCCGTCCATCGTCAACAACGTCGAGACCCTGGCCTGGGTGGCCTGCATCATGGTCAAGGGGCCGGGGTGGTTCAAGGCGATCGGAACCGACAAGTCGACCGGGTTGAAGCTCTTCAGCGTCTCCGGCGATTGCGCCCGCCCCGGCGTCTACGAGTTTCCCCTGGGGATCACCGTGACCGAGCTGCTGGAGGCGGTGGGGGGCAAGGACGCCAAGGCGGTACAGGTCGGCGGCGCCTCTGGGCATTGCCTGCCGCGGAGCGAGTTCGGCCGGCTCATCGCCTTCGAGGACGTTTCCACCGGCGGATCCATCATCGTGTTCGGACCTGACCGGGACATGCTCGCCGTGGCCCGGAACTTCCTCGAATTCTTCGTGGAAGAGTCCTGCGGGCAATGCACGCCCTGCCGGGACGGCTCGGTGAAACTGCTGGAGGGGGTCGCGCTCCTGGAGGAGGGCGAGTGCTCCACAGACTACCTGCGGGAACTGAAGGGGTTGGGCCGGACGATGCAGCTTGCCTCCAAGTGTGGGCTCGGTCAGTCCGCCCCCAACGCGTTTCTCTCGATCGTCGAGCACTTCCACGGCGAGATCCTCGGGCGCCAGGCGGCCGAGATCTGACGGAACAAGGAGTCTTCCATGGTGGAAAAAAACGAAGATCCCGGCGCCGTCCGCGCCCCGCGAAGCATGCAGGGGCCGGCGGCCAAAGCCGCGGCGGTCATGCCCGACGCCATCGGTGGAATCATCAGCGCGACGATCGACGGACAGACGGTCAAGGTCCCGGTGGGAACGACCATCCTGGAGGCGGCCAAGGAACTCGGTATCCGCATTCCGACCCTCTGCCACCACCCGGATCTCTGCATCGCCGGCGTCTGTCGCGTGTGCACCGTCGAGGTGGAAGGACAGCGCACCCTCCAGGCGGCGTGCACCTACCCGATCACCGCACCGATCAAGGTCGCGACCTCCACGCGTCAGGTGCGGCAGGCTCGCCGCCACGTCATCGACCTTTTGCTCTCCCGCCACTACGGTGAGTGCTACTCCTGCGCCCGCAGCAACAACTGCGAGTTGCAGGCGCTGGCCAGGGAGTACGGCGTGGAGTTCTTCCGATTCGGACAGAAGAAAGCCCGCGCGCATGAGATCGAGGACTCGAGCTACTCCGTCGTCCGCGATATGGACAAGTGCGTGTTGTGCCGCCGTTGTGTCCGTACCTGCATCGACCTGCAGGAAGTCGGCGTGCTGGAGGCGATCGGCCGAGGCGAGCGGACCATGATCGGAACGTTCATGGACAAGCCGCTGGTGGACGTCGTCTGCATCAACTGCGGCCAGTGCATCAACCGCTGTCCCACCGGGGCCCTGCGCGAACGGGACCACATCGAGGAGATCTGGGCGGCAATCGACGACCCCAAGAAGCACGTGGTCATCCAGACCGCGCCGAGCCCGCGCGCCGGCATCGGAGAGACCTATGGACTGCCACCGGGCCGGGCGCTCACCTTCGAGATGAACACCGCCCTGCGCCGCGCCGGTTTCGACAAGGTTTTCGACACCAACTTCTCTGCTGACCTCACCATCATCGAAGAGGGAACGGAGCTGATCCTCCGGCTCTACAACGCCCTGGTGAAGAAGGATCGAAACGTCGCCCTGCCGCAGCTGACGAGCTGCTCGCCGGGGTGGGTCAAGTTCATCGAGCACTTCTATCCCGAATACCTCCCCAACGTCTCCTCGGCCAAGAGCCCGCAGCAGATGTTCGGCGCGCTCATCAAGACCTTCTACGCAGAGAAGAACGGGATCGACCCGAATGACATCGTCAGCGTTTCGCTGATGCCCTGCACCGCCAAGAAGTTCGAATGCAACCGGCCGGAGATGGCGGACAGCGGGCACAAGGACGTGGACTTCGGAGTCACCACCCGCGAGTTGGGCAAGATGCTGCAGCAGGCCGGAATCGACCTGCCGAACGTGCCCAAGTCCGACTTCGACGACCCGTTCGGGAGCGCGACCGGATCGGGCGTGATCTTCGGCGCGACCGGCGGGGTGATGGAAGCCGCATTGCGCACGGTCGTGGAGTTCGTCACGGGGCTCAAGGTCGAGGATCTCTACGAGCACGCGGATATCATCCCGGTCCGCGGTTTCGACGGGGTCAAGTACCTCGAGGTGAAGATCCCGGACCAGGTGGGGCCGGTGCCGGACCTGATCAAGCATCTGGTGCCGGACTGGAATTGGGCCCGGGGCGCGACCCTGAAGTTTGCCGTCGCCCACGGCACGGCCAACGCCAAACGCGTCATGGAGGACATCAAGAAGGGCGGGAAGTTCTCCGAGTGCCATTTCATCGAGATCATGGGCTGTCCCGGAGGGTGCATCGGGGGCGGCGGCCAGCCGATTCCGACGAGTCCGGACATCCGGGCGGCGCGGGCGCGCGCAATCTACTCCGAAGACGCCGCCTACGCCGTGCGGAAGTCGCACGAGAATCCCGCGGTGGCGAGGATCTATGCGGAGTTCCTCACCGACGGGCCGTGCGGGCACAAGAGCCATCACCTGCTGCACACGCACTACACGGCCCGGGGGAAGTACATCGCTTAGCATCCCCGGAGCGTCCGGGAGAGGGAGCTCTCCCGAATGGCGTCAGGACAGGCCCCTCGGAGGCGGCGTCGAGCGGTCGGGTGGACGGGTGGTTGGGCGGCGCCGGAGCCGGAGGGGACTTGGGAGCGGGCCCCGGGGAGAGATCCTCGGGGCCCGTGCGTGGAGACGGGTCAGGGATCCGCCCAACGGGCGAGCCGGCGTTTTCCGCCGGCAGCGCAGCCCGGCCGTCTCGGCCGGACCCGACGGCAGCGGCTGACGCCGCAACCTCAGACGAACCTCAGCGAGACGGGAAACGTCCCGGTCCTAGATGAACCCGAAGATGATGGGAAACACCGCGACCACGATAGCGGCCCAGAACGAGTAGACCGGCAGATAGGACGTCTGCCACCGTTCCAGGGCGCTGAACGGGACCCGGCCGCGCACGAAACGCGCGTAGAGCCAGGCCGACCAGGAGAGATTGACCAGGAGGATCAGGTTCTCGCCGAGCGCGGCCGTGCGATTCGGAGTGAAGCCGAACTCGGAGATACGCCCGGCGATGGCGGCCAGGGCGAACACGTCGACGACGAGCGCGCTCCCGACCAGGCTGAGCTGGAGCAGATCGAAGGCCCCGGGCGGCGCCAGCGGATCGCGGGCGGAAACAGAGTAGAGCAGAAGTCCGAGTACAACCGCCAGCAGCAGATCGAAGCCGATCAGGACCTCCCGCTGCACGTCGATTCCTCGGCCGGTCCAGATCATGGTTCCCAGAAACGCCAGGAGGGCGAGCGTGAATAGCGGCGTGAAGAGCCGCGTGAGCACCGGCGCCATGTTCTCGATCACGCTCTGCTTTGCCTCCACGAGCCAGGACCCGATGAGCACGGCACCCATCGCGCCGCAGGGCAGCAGCCATTGCGTGATGGGACCTTCCGCGCGGAGGCCGATGGCCTGGAACATCGCCATGGTGAAGAGCGACAGAACGCCGCCTCCCAGCGCGATCAACACGTAGTAGATGAACAACTCTCCGGAGAAGCGGACGAAGTTCATCCGCTCATCAGAGTCCCGCCAGCGGAAGCCCACATAGGCCAGCCCCACCACCAGCCAGTGAGCGATCGGGAGATGGAGGGCGGCGAGGATGAGGGTGTGCCCCTGCGGCCGGAACGGATAGAGGTTCACGACGGCGGCGGTCGCGGCGAAGGGAAGCAGCAGCCGCAGGCAGCCTGCGGCGCCCAGCCCCCGCTTCCAGGCCAGATAGGCGGTGAGGAAGGGCAGGACGAAGAAGCTGGCGTTGCGCAGGTAGAACTCCGGCGCTTTCTCCGAGAGCGGGATACCGAACAGCTCGGGGATCTTGATCGCCGCGGCAGCCGCCAGGGCGAGAGCCACAACGATGACGGGCTCCTTCTGCAGCGGCTTCTCGCCGGATCCGTCGGACCCCAGCACGAGCTGTCGCCAGAGCCGCTCGGAGTGTTCCCGGGCGAACTCGCGGGACAGGGCATCCAGGCCGCCGATCCGCTTCACGGCGACCAGAAACGCCTCATCGGCCGCGAGGCCGGCGCCGGTGAGCGCCTCGATCTGATCGCGGAGATGGCCTTCGAGCTCTTCGACGTCGGAGCCGGCAATGGCGCGGCCGCGACCGACGAACGATCGCCATTCCGCGATCTGACGCTCGAGCAACTCAGTGTCGGAGGTCATGCAGTCAACTTCCCTGGAGCAGGGGATGGGGAGCCGCGACCACCGCCAGGAGCGTCCATACGTTCCGCAGCGCGGTGTCGACAGCCTGCCACTGCCGGCGCTCCGCGGCGAGCTGCTCCTTACCCCGCGGCGTGATCCGGTAGTACTTGCGTTTCCGCCCGCAATTTGACTTCTGCCACTCGCCAGCGATGCAGCCAAGTCGTTCGAGCCGGTGAAGCACTGGATAGAGCATGCCGTCGCTCCACTCCAGGTACCCGCCCGATAACTCGCTGACCCGCTTCAAGATGGCATAGCCATAGCTCTCGTGCTCGGCGAGGATTGCCAGCACCAGCGGCGTGGCGGAAGCGGCGACCAGGTCCTTGTTGACGTCCATACCTGGAACTACGATACATAGGGCTTCTATGTATGTCAAGGAAAATGTGCGGGCGGGCAGTTCGCGACTCCGGCCCCCTCTTCCGGGTACGCTCTCGGTCTGGCCGGCCCGGGCGAGGCGCCCGGGCCCGCGTCGGAGCCCGGGGGCGTCGGGCGCCCGGGCCGCGGGAGCCGGAGCCGGCCGATCGATCGGAGAAGTGGATGAATCGAGCGCAGCTGCTGCAGCGCGTGGACGAGGCCTGGCGCGAGCTGCAGGCCTCCTATGAAGGTCTGCCCGAGACGGAGCTCTCGCATTCCGGGGTGAGCGGGGAGTGGTCGATCATGGACACGATCGCCCACGTGACCTCGTGGGAAGAGGAGGCGTTGGCGCACCTGCCGGCTGTCGCCGCGGGCGATCGGCCCCCAAGCTATGCTGCCGCGCACGGAGGGATCGATGCCTTCAATGCCCGGGTCATCATGGCCCGGCGCGGCCTGGCGCTCTCCGAGGTGCTCCGGCGACGCGACGACGTTCACCGGAAGTTGATCGACTACCTGAAGAGCGTGCCGGAGGAGCAGTTCCGGCAGGAGACACGGTTTCGGCATCGCCTGCGACTCGACACCTACGGACACTACGCGAAGCACGCCAAGGCCATCTGGAAATGGCGAGAGCAACGATCGGCCCGGTAGGCGCGGCCATCGCAAAGGGAGGGCTCGGAACGTCCCCGCCGGGCCTGGCCACCTGCCCGGCGCCCGCCGAGAGCGGGGTTGCGCACTCGCCTGCAGTGGACAGAAGGGCTGACGAACGCGCAGAATCCGTCCTCATGGGGTCAGGACCATCACGCAGAAGATCGCCGCTCCGCGATCTCATGGCGCAACTGGGCCGCTGGAAGCAGCGTGCGCTCTTCCGGGGATCCCGGGACTACTGGGAGCGGCGCTACCGATCCGGAAGATCCTCCGGCGCCGGATCCTACGGTGATCTGGCCGCGTTCAAGGCAGAGGTGCTCAATGGTCTCGTGCGCGAGCACGGCCTGGGCAGCGTAATCGAGTTCGGATGCGGCGATGGGGCCCAGCTGGAGCTGGCCAGCTACCCGGAGTATCTGGGTCTGGACGTGTCGTCCGTGATCCTCGACCGGTGCCGGGCCCGGTTTGCGGGGGACGCCACGAAACGGTTTGCCCTTTACACGCCGGAATTCCCCGCGGATGTGCCCGGTCTCACCAAGGCCGATCTGGCGCTCAGCGTCGATGTCCTATATCACCTGGTGGAGGAGGAGGTCTTCGCCCGACACCTGCGGGATCTCTTCGCCTCCGCGAATCGGCTGGTCGTGATCTACTCCAGCGACTTCGATCGATCGGAGCCGGTACCTCACGTCCGCCATCGCGCGTTCACCTCCTGGGTTGTCCACAACGTGCCCGACTGGAGGCTTCGGCAGCGGATACCGAATCGCTTTCCGTATCGCGAGATGGACGGCTCCGGTTCGCTGGCCGACTTCTTCGTCTACGAGCGAGCGCGCTGATGGGCGGGGCAGACCGCGTTCCCGAAGATGCTCCCGGACTCGATCCGAAGGCCCCGCCGACGTACGGAGGCCCGGTCGACAGACAGCGCCCGCGCCATGCCGCCGC
>CAYYQN010000022.1:0-76582 GCA_964473865.1 uncultured bacterium
GCCGGCACGCTCATGTCGCTGATGAAGTCGCGCGGCTGGCAGAGCGGTCCGACCAAGAACGCCCCGAAGATGTGGTTGGCGTTGCTGGCCGCGTCAAACCGCAGAGACAGGTTCCCCTGGTTGTCCGCGGCGGCGACCAGGATATAGAGCTGGTCTCCCTCGGCCAGGTCGGGCGAGAGGGCGTCGACACTCTGGATGATGGCCCCCGTGTACGGGGTCCCACCGGTGAGGTCGTATGGCGCACCGGCCGACGGGTCCAACAGGAAACCGACCCTGATCATGCCGTCGATCGTGTTCGGGCGGAGATTGCCCAGGGCGACGGCGGTCGGAAGATTGGAGTTCATCCAGGCCGCGTCGACGTTGTTCGGGTTCTCCTTCGTGAAGAAAGCGAAGTACTGGTCCGAATCGTCGGAGCCGGTCTCGGCCCAGGCCACGTAGACCGAGTCGATCCCCAGAGCCGCGTTCCAGCGGTCGTAGGTGTAGGAGTCGTTCTCGACCATCGCCAGGGTGTACGGCCGAGACTCGTCCTCGACCAGGATCCGCGGCGCGCCGGTGTTCTCGTCGGACCCCCGCGCGGACTCGCCGCTGGTGGTCCCGACGAGCCCGGTGCCGGTCTTCAGCGTCACGCGAGATCCCGGCTTCGGGTAGTTCGTGGAGCTGAAGCCGCTGATGGTGACCCGCTGCACGGTCCCGGCGACGTCGGTCGTCAGCGAAAGGCCAGTGGCGCTGAAGCCCTGGAAGGTGAAATCGCCGATCGCGATGTTGGCCGGGGTGGCGATCTGTTCGTTGAACCAGATGTAGAGCTGATCGTCGGTCCGGGCCGAGCTCCGGCGGTCGTCATACGACGCCCGGGTGATGCCGGGGCCGAGCAGGACGCGGACCGCGTTCGTGACCGACCCGACTCCCTGGTAATCGGCGAGGGCGCCGGCAAGGGCGGAGAAGACGTGAGTCGCCTCGTCCGGAATCGTCCCGCCGGGGGGCATGGCGGTCAGCTTGATGACCGACGAGAAGTCGAACGGGCTGGCGCTTCCGACGTTACCGCCGACGATGGCGACATGCGGAGCGAAGTCCGTGCCGATCGTCGCCCCGAAGGTGGCCGGGTCGATCGGCTCCGACATGACCACCCAGATCTCGTCGTCGCCGGTGGAGGCTCCGGTGTTCATCTCATTGTAATAGACGGCCTTCACGTACGGCCCGGCGTTGCTGACCACGAAGGTCTGGGCCAGGGTGTTCGCCGTGGCGACCGCGTCCCACTGGACCTGCCCCGCCGCCAGATACAGCTTGGTCACCCCGGCGTTGATGAACAGCCAGGGATTCGTGGGCGCGGCTGCCGGCGAGATGGTGATCGTGCTGACGGCGCCCGGGGCCGGGCTCTGCAGCTGATCGTTGGCCGGGAGGACGAAGTTGAACTCCGGCGTCCCGGCGAAGGCCGTGTTGGCATTCCGGGACGCGGCATAGTCGATGTTCGCGTCGAACGTGACCGTGATCGCGTCGTTCGTCCACGTGCTATCGCCGTAGCCGGCGGAGAAAGACACGTCGATGATGACCGGGCCCGTGCCCATGGTCACGGCCGAGATGTCGCTGCTGAGCGACCCATCCAGCCCCGCGACCACCTGAGGCGCGGCCAGGCGAACCGCATCGCCGGCCGCCGCACCCACCGCGCCCGTCAGCATCACGGTGTTGTCCGTGACGGAGACGTTCGTGAAGGTGAAGCCCGTCGCGACGAAGTCGGTCGACGCGACCGAACCGGCGGAGAGGTCCTCGTTGAACACAACAAGGACGTTGGGGTTGGCGTCTCCCACCGTCGCGGGCCGCGCGGTCACGGCCACGATGTACGGTCCTCCCGTCACGACCGGGTACGGCGTCGTGCCGTCGTTCGTAACCGGGAAGGCGGGGTAGTTAATACCAACATTGGTAGCGGGCTGTACCGCCTTCACCCCACCATCGCCAAACGCCGCCTGGACGGGCAACGCCCCCAGAACGATCCCGACCACGAGGGTCAGAACCGACAATACGGCGATCGTCCTTCCTCGACTCATCCCCTTTTCCTCCTTCGGTTCGGGCTGCGATCCACGAATGAGCCCCCACAATCCCTGGGAACTCGCCTTCGATTGTCGGGTCATCCGTGCAATCATCAACAGCCGCCTCCTTGTCCCGGAGTTGCTCCGGGTCTTGTCCTGGGACCTATCCCAGGGTTTGTCCTGGGATCTGTCCCGGAACTGCTCCCGGAACCGATCCAAGGGCCTGTCCTCGGCCGTCGCCTCGGACTCTCCCCACCAACCAACGATCCCGACCGGAAACCACGAAACCCCACCCGGCGCGCCTTCCCGGCCGCGCAGAGCAGGCGGTGCTTGTGGCTGCAGATCTGGATCGAACCAACACCCTCAATGAAACCCCAAAAAACAAATGCGCCAACCAGTCCTGGTTCAGCAGCACCACAAGGTAGGTTTGATTTGTGTTGGACCCCGTCTCTGCGGGTCCCGCCCCAGCGGGTCTTATACAGCGACCCGTTATTCCCTAGCCGTTTCCGTAGCCCGAGTCCTTCGGACTCGCATCAACTCAAGCGTCATGCCCCGTCGGATGCGGACTCGATCAGCATCGGACTTCCATGTCCTGCTTCCATGTCCTTCGGTCTCGACCGACCCGACTACCGGGTGGCCCCCAACCGTTTCCATCATCCCCTGCGGGCAAGAACGAGGGGCACAGTCCCACGGGTTCCGATGGCCTGTCAAACTTTTTTTTGGCGTCCGGACTTTTTCCACCCGGACGGCGTTGCGCCCGCCCCTCGAAGGAGGAGGAGCTGCCCCCAGCCACACGAGCTAACTGTTCGGCACGGGAGTCTGCCGGCTTGAGGTACTTCCTACCGGGCAGTTTGCATGTTGCATCGACGGGCCGGCGTTGCGAGAGAGATCGCGGTTGAGATAACGTACTGTCTTTCAGACAGATATCACCGACCGCCCCGCGCCAGACCCGAACGGATGTTCAGGATATCACTATCCCGTACAACGTACTCCCGGCCTTCCAGGCGGACCGCTCCTTTCTCGCGGGCTGCTGCGTGGGAGCCGTAACGAACCCAGTCGTCGTAGGCAAGCACCTCCGCGCGCACAAACCCCTTCTCGAGATCGGAGTGAATCACTCCAGCGGCTTCCGGGGCCAGGGCACCGCGGCGCACCGTCCAGGCCCGCACCTCGTCCTCGCCTACAGTGTAAAAACTCTGCAATCCCGCAACGCGATAGGCCGCGCGGATGATCTGGGCGACCGCCGGCTCCTCGAGGTGGAATGCCTCCAGGAATGCTGCCTGATCGCCGGCGGGAAGCTCCTGGATCTGCCTTTCCGCCTCGGCGCAGAAGTAGACCCAGGGAGCTTCTTCGGCGGGCGCGGTATCGCCGCCGCGGAGCCGGTCCGCGATCCCGCGAAGCGTCTCCGCGGCCCCCGCCAGGTGCGTCTCGTCGAGGTTGAAGGCCGGCAGCACCGGCCGCGCGCTCAGAAACGAGTAGCCGCGCAGTCCCCGCGCCTCGTCATCCGTGAAAGGGAACGCGATCGCCGGCTTTCCGACCTCGAGGTGCCTGTGTAAGCGATCGAGCACCTCGGGCTCACCGGGGAAGCTCGGTTTCTGGCCGATGCGCAGCGCCTTCTGCAGACGTTCGCGGCGGGATTCCACCACCGCGAGGTCGCAGAGCACAAACTCCTCTGTCGCCACGCGCCACTGCAACGCGCCTTCCGTCTCCCACCCCTGCGGGCGGGAGTTGTACAGATCGATGACAAGCAGGATCAGGTCGGACTGGGCGAGCAGGTCGCGCCGTTCCGGCGACAGCGCCGGGTAGACCGGAGCGCTCTTCTGCTCCAGGTCCTGAAACACCAGCCGCGCCCGGGTGGTCTTGCGGGGCTCATAGGCCCGCGAGAGATCATCCACCCGGCGATCGGGAACCTCCGCGTGGGCCGTGCGCAGGCCGCCTCGGCTCGAGGCCTCGGCGCCTCCGGACGCGTCGCGATGAACAAGCAGGTCGAAGAGCGCGGACTTCCCCGCGCCGGGACGACCGGCGATGGCGATCCTCATGGCACAAGATTCCTTATGAGCGGCAGGGGCGCCTGCCGCCTGACGTTCGGCGCGAGAGGGCCCGGCACGTGTGAGCCGCCCGGGACTCGAACCCGGGACCCTCTGCTTAAAAGGCAGGTGCTCTACCTACTGAGCTAGCGGCCCTTGAGATCGGGAAGTCTACCCTGCGCCACCCGGAAGGCGCAACGACCGGTTCCGCCATGCCGGCGGCTCCTCCGGTCGAAGCACACAGGGTGCGACCGGCCGCTCCGCCCGGACAATGCCCGGGCGAGGTCCCCGGGCGATATGCCCGGGCGATATACCCGGGCGATATACCCGGGCGATATGCCCGGGCGATATACCCGGGCGATATGCCCGGGCGAGGTCCCCGGGCCAGGTCCCCGGGCGAGATGACCGGGGCCATGAATGCTGCGCGCGGGGCGTGTCCCGGTGGGGGCCGGTCCCCGCACCGCCGACGCTACGTGCGCCTCCGCGCGCTGGGGACCGGCACCAGGGCGGTCCGGGGCGAACCGACCGACAGTCCCAGGATCGGGCAGCCAACGATCTCCTCGATCCGGGAGACGTAGCGCCGGACGGTCCCCGGCAGGTCGACCCAGCGGCGCACGGAACGGATGCTCTCCTGCCATCCGTCCTGTTCCTCATAGAGCGGCGTACAGGTGGCCAGGCGCGAGCCATCCGCGGGGGGGACCTCCAGCAAGCCGTCCGGTCCCTCGTAGGCAACGCAGAATCTCACCCGCGGCAGCCCGGAGAGGATGTCGAGCTTCGTCAGGTAGAGCCCGGTCACGCCGTTGAACCGGACCGCCTGCCTCAACTGGGCCAGATCGAGCCAGCCGACCCGACGGGGCCGGCCGGTGGTGGCGCCGTATTCCGCCCCCTGCTGCCGCAGAACGGCTCCCTCCTCTCCCGAAAGCTCGGTCGGGAAGGGCCCCTCGCCCACGCGGGTAGTGTATGCCTTGCAGATCCCCACGACCTTGCGCAGCGCCGCCGGCGGCAGGCCGAGGCCGGTGGCGGCTCCAGCCGACGTCGTAGTCGACGAAGTGACATACGGATACGTTCCCAGGTCGATATCCAGGAAGGCGCCCTGGGCCCCTTCGCAGAGGATTCGCTCGCCCCGCGAGAGCGCCTCCAGCAGCATCTGCGCCGTGTCCGCCACAAACGGCCGCAGGCGCTCGGCTGCCGCCGAATAGGCCGCGCTCCAATCCCGCACCGCTTCAAAGATTGGCATGGGAGGAGTCTGGCCGGCGGCCCGATACAACCGGTCCAGCCTCTCGGTCTGCTCGTCAATCTTCCGGCGCAGCGTCCCGGCGTCGAGGAACTCGTGGACCCTGAGCCCCGTCCGGCCGGCCTTGTCCTGGTACGCCGGTCCGATCCCGCGCCGGGTGGTTCCAATCCGGGTGTCCTGCCCCTCCAGCGTCTCCAGCCACGGGTGCCAGGGCATGACCAGATGGGCGCACTCGGAGAGATAGAGCCGCTTCTCGAGGGGCACACCGCGGCGCGACAGCCCGTCCATCTCCTGGAGCAGGTAGATCGGGTCGACGACCGTTCCATGGCCGATGACGCAGCGCGGACGCTTCTGCAGGATGCCGCACGGAACGAGGTGCAGGACGAACTTGTCGCGGCCGAGGTAGACCGTGTGCCCCGCATTGTGGCCCCCCGCATACCGGGCCACCCAGTCCATGTTGCGCGCGAGCAGGTCTGCGACCTTGCCCTTCCCTTCGTCTCCCCACTGGCACCCGACGAGCACTGTGACCGGCATACGGTTCCTCCTCGGACTGACGCCCTGGCGCCGGGTCGCGGCGCCATCGGGCACAAGGGGGGATTCTACCGGGAGCAGAGCGGACGACGGCAAGTGGGAAAGCGGAGGTTCGATTCCGGCCTCAGGCAGCCTCGACGTTCGCGGCGACCCCCGGCTGGGCCGGCTTCCGCCTCGTCAGGCGGGAGCGCACCAGCCCGTGGCGCAACACCTCGTCGAATGTCGAGACCCGAACAAGCTCCAACCCCTCTCGGGCCTCCTCGGGCAGCTCGGCAAGGTGACGGTCGTTGCCCGTCGGAACGAGCACGGTGCGGACCCCCGCCCGCAGGGCCGCGAGACACTTCTCGGCCAGCCCCCCCACCGGCAGGATCTGGCCGCGCAGGGTCATTTCCCCGGTCAGGGCCACCGAGTCCTTCGTCGGGACCCGTAGCAACGCAGAAACGATCGCCAGGCCGATGGCGGCCCCGGCCGAGGGACCGTCCTTCGGGACTTCTCCCTCGGGGATATGGAGGTGGATGTCGACGCCTCGATGGAACATCGGGTCGAGCCCCAGCCGCGCGGCGCGGCATCGGACGCACGACAAGGCGGCCTGCGCCGACTCGCGCATCGTCGCCCCGAGCTTCCCGGTGAGAAGCAGCTTCCCCCGGCCCGGCAGGATCCCAACCTCGATCGAGAGGACCGAGCCCCCAGTCTGGCTCCACGCCAGGCCGGTCGCCAGTCCGGTCCGGTCGCGACGCTCCACCGACTCGGGAAGGAACCGCGGCACGCCCAGGAGCGGCTCGACCTCCTCCGCCCCGACGGTGATCGTGCCGGGGAAGTCCGCTCCGGCCTTGCGGCGGGCGGTCCGGCGGCAGATGCGGGCGGTCTCCCGTTCGAGACTGCGCACTCCGGCCTCGCGCGTGTATTCGCGGATGACCCGCAAGAGGGCGGCGGAATCGATCGTCAGCTCCGCCGGCTTCAGGCCGCAGGCCTCGCGCTGGCGGGGCAGGAGGAACCGTTCCGCGATGGCCAGCTTCTCGTTCTCGAGGTAGCCGGACAGGCGGATCACCTCCATCCGGTCGCGCAGCGCTACCGGGATCCCTTCCAGGGAGTTGGCGGTTGTCAGGAACAGGACCCGCGACAAGTCGTAGTCGACCTCCAGATAGTGGTCGTTGAACGCATGGTTCTGTTCCGGGTCGAGGACCTCCAGCAACGCCGCCGCCGGATCGCCGCGATAGTCGACCCCCAGCTTGTCCACCTCGTCGAGGAGGATGACGGGATTGACCGTGCCGGCCCGCCGCATCGCCTGCACGATGCGCCCCGGCATGGAGCCGATGTAGGTCCGGCGGTGTCCGCGGATTTCGGCTTCATCTCGCACTCCGCCCAGCGACATGCGCACGAAGTTGCGATTGAGCGCCCGGGCGACCGAAGCTCCCAGAGAGGTCTTCCCGACCCCCGGAGGTCCCGTCAGGCAGAGCACCGGACCGCGAACCGCGCGCGAGAGCCGCATCACCGCGATCTGCTCGATGATCCGCTCCTTGACCGCCGTCAAACCATGGTGGTCGCGGTCGAGAATCGAAGCGGCCACCTCGAGATTGCGCCGGTCACGGGTCTGCTTGTGCCACGGGACCGACAGGAGCCAGTCGATGTAGGTCCGAGCCACGGTGGCTTCCGGGGACAAAGGCGCCATGCGGCCGAGCCGCTCCAACTCGCGGTGAGCCTTCTCCCGGACCGGCGCGGGCATTCGCGCCTTGCCGATTGCCGCCTCGAGTTCCGCCAACTCACGCTCGGTGTCGTCTCCCTCGGCTTCCCAGTCGCGCTTGCGCTCCGGCCGGCCGGCAGCGGCCCGCGCGCCGGACCGCGATCCGGGAACCGCGGTGGAGTGGCGATGCTGCTCGATCTTTCTCCCCAGGCGAATCACTTCCGCCTCTGCCTCCACCATCCGGGCGATCAGGTGCAGGCGTTCCTCGGGACCGGGCGCTTCCAGGAGCTCCTGGCGCGCCCCCAGCCGCACGAGGAGATGAGCCGCCATGCGGAAGGAGGCCTCGGAAGCGCTCTCGCAGGAGGAGATCGCCATCAGCACATCCTCGGGGATGCGATGGTCGGCGGCGGCGTGATCCAGGAACGCCGATTTCACCTCACGAAGGAGGAGCGGCAGCGAGGCGGAAGTCGAGCCGGCCTCGGGGCACGCCGACAGCTCGGCTTCGAGGAGGCGATCCTCCCCGAGAAGCTTGCGGACGCGGGCCCGGAGCAACCCCTCGACCAGAACCCGCATGGTGCCATCCGGAAGGCTCAGCACCTGGCGCAGGAGCACCACAACCCCCGTGTCGTGCAGATCGGCCCGCCGGGGAACCGTGACCTCGGGGCGCCGCTGAGCGGTGGCGAAGAGGATCTGGTGCGAAGCGGCAGCCTTTCTCACCGCGGCCAGAGAGGCCGGGCGCCCCACGAAGAGCGGGAGGCTCATGCCGGGAAACAGGATCACGTCTCGGAGCGGAAGCAGCGGGAGTCTGCCGGTCAGGCGCACCGACTTCCCGTCGACGAGCACGGAGAAATCCATACCCTCCCTCGTCGGGTGTGCGAAGGGGCCTTTGGGGCCCCCGGACGCGTCAGGCCTCTTTGCGTGCGCGTTCCCGGTAGATGACCGTCGGAGCCTCTCCCCGGGTGATCACGCCTTCCTCGACGATGCAGGCCTCCACATCCTTCCTGGAGGGAAGGTCGTACATGATGTTCAACATCGCGTCTTCGATGACCGCGCGGAGTCCGCGGGCCCCCGTCTTCCTCTTGATCGCGATCTGGACGACGGCCCGGAGCGCTTCATCAGTGAACTCCAGGCGGACATTCTCCATCTCAAAGAACTTCTGGTACTGCTTGATGATCGCATTCTTCGGCTGGGTGAGGATGTTGAGCAGCGCCTCCTCATCCAGTTCGGTCAGCGTCGATACCACCGGCAGCCGCCCGACCAGCTCCGGAATGATCCCGTAGCGGAGCAGGTCCTCCGGCTCGATGGCGGCGTACAGCTCGCCGAGCGTGTACTCCTTCTTGGTCTTGCCCTCCGCGCCGAAGCCGATCGCCATCTTGCCGATGCGCTTGGCGACGATCTTCTCGATTCCCTCGAACGCCCCCCCGCAAATGAACAGGATGTCCTTGGAGTTGACTTCGATCGTCTTCTGCTGCGGATGCTTTCGCCCACCTTGCGGCGGAACGTTGGCCACGGTTCCCTCGAGGATCTTGAGCAGGGCTTGCTGCACCCCTTCGCCCGAGACGTCGCGGGTGATCGAGGGGTTCTCGCTCTTGCGGGAGATCTTGTCGATCTCGTCGACGTAGACGATGCCGTGCTCCGCGGCCACCAGGTTGAAGTCGGCCGCCTGCAGCAGGCGAACCAGGATGTTCTCGACGTCTTCGCCCACGTACCCGGCCTCGGTGAGGCAGGTGGCATCGATCATGGCAAACGGCACCTTGAGGAACCGCGACAGCGTCCGGGCGAGGAGCGTCTTGCCGCTTCCGGTCGGTCCGATAAGCAGGATGTTACCCTTCTCGAGCTCGATGTCCCCCGGCAGAGTGACCGGCGCGCTGATCCGCTTGTAGTGGTTGTATACGGAGACGGACAGGATCTTCTTGGCTCGCTCCTGGCCGATCACATACTCGTCCAGGACCTTCTTCATCTCGGAAGGCTTGGGCAGCTGCTCGCGGCCGACGGGCAGCGCCGGAGCGGTTTCCCCTTCCAGGATGTCATTGCAGAGGCGCACGCACTCGCTGCAGATATAGACAGACGGCCCGGACACCAGGCGAGCGACCTCCTCCTGGCCGCGCCCACAAAAGGAGCAGCGAATCGGGGTTGGCGTGCCTACGCGCTTCTTCATTCCTGCTCCCGGGTTCTCCCCGTTGGTCGTCCGTTGCGGTTCTGGTTGCGGTTCCGGGCCCCGTCCTGATTATCGGCCGCCCGCGGCGGTTCTTGAAGCCCTTGCCGGCTGTCAGCTCGGCTTCTTGTAGATCACCTCATCCACGATACCGTATTCCTTCGCCTCCTCCGCGGACATGAAGAAGTTCCGGTCGGTGTCCTTGCGGATCCGGTCCGCCGGCTGGCCGGTATGGCGCGCGAGGATCTCATTCATCTTCTCGCGGAGGGTCACGATCTCCTTCGTGTAGATGAAGATATCGGAGGCCTGCCCCCGGCTGCTCCCCATCGGCTGATGGATCATCACCCGGGCGTTGGGGAGGGCGCGCCGCTTTCCCTTGGCGCCGGCCGCCAGGAGAAGCGCGCCCATGGAGGCGGCCTGACCCATGCAGATGGTGGCGACGTCGGGCTTGATGTACTCCATGGTGTCGTAGATGGCCAATCCCGCGGCGACGATGCCGCCCGGCGAGTGGATGTAGATATTGATGTCCTGATCCGGATCCTCGCCGGCCAGGAACAGCAGCTGGGCAATCACCAGGTTGGCCACCATGTCGTCAATGGCGGTGCCGATGAAGATGATTCTCTCCTTCAGCAGCCGGGAGAAAATGTCGTAGGCGCGCTCGCCGCGCCCCGTCTGCTCCACCACGAATGGAACGAGTGACATCCGCATCGACCTCCCGGGGAGTGGACCTCGACTCGCCGGCGCTCCCCCCGCCAGCGCATCCTGCTCGGGCCGGAACCTCGCTACCCGATCCGGCGCCGCCTCACGGCACGATGAGGTTCGACCGCCGCGGGCGCGGCTCGTGAATCCGGTTGACCGTCACCTTCTCGAAGAGGAAGTCGAAGGTCTTCCTCTCGAGCAGGTCGCCTCGAACCTTCTCCAGCTCGTCGTCCTTCTCCAAACGCCGGCGGATCTGCCGCGGATCGACCCCCGGCCGCGCCGCGCGGCCGATCTCGGCGTCGAGCTCCTCCTCGCCAACCGTGATCGACTCCTGCCGCGCCACCGAATCGAGCAGGATCTCCCGCTTCCGCAGCCGCACGACCACCGGCGCGTAGATGCGCCGGAATTCCTCGGGGTCAAGCCCCGGATCCTCCTGCCGGGCCTTCTCCATGGCCCGCTCCAGGCTCCTTTCGACGATCGTCTCCGGCACCTCGAACGGGTTTTGGGAGATCAGCAGATCCACCAGGGCCTCCTCGGTCTGTCGGCGGGCCCGCAGGCGTTCTTCCGCCTCCAGGCGCAGGCGGATCCGGGAGCGCAGCGCCTCCAGACTCTCCAGCCCGTCGATCTGCCCGGCAAAGGCATCGTCCAGCGCGGGGAGCTTCTTCTCCAATACTTGCCGCACGTGCATGCGATAGTGACGCTGGTTCCCGGCCAGCTCCCGATCGCCGAAGTCCTCCGGGTAGTTGATGTGGACGACCCGTTCCTCGCCGGCGGACAGCCCGACCGAGATTTCGCGAAATTCCGGTAGGAGCGTGTTTCCCCCGGCCTCCATGCGCACGGTCTGCCGTTTGGCCCTGGGGAGGCGCGCGCCGTTGACGTCGACCGCAATGATCGAAACCTCGACGATGTCCCCGAAGAGCGAGGGACGTGCCACCGGATTGATGGCCGCGGAACGGTCCTGCAGGGCGTGAAGGAACTGGTCGATGGCCTCCTCGTCCACCTCCGCGACGGTTTCCGACAACTCGGCGCCGGCGTAGCCCTGGACTTCGACCTGCGGCCAGACATCCACCACCGCCACGAACGTGAGCGGCTCGCCCGGGCGGAATCGAAGGTCCTGGATGCGCGCCGGCGCGGCCGGCTGCAGCGCGTGCTCGGCGATGGCGCTGGAGGTGGCCTCCGGCACGATGTGCTGGAGCAGGTCCGACTCCAGGCTGTCGCGGAAGGCATGTTTGACGAGCTCCTCCGGGACCTTCCCCTTGCGGAATCCGGGGATCACCGCGCGCTTGCGGTACGCGGAGAGAACGTGATCCATCTCCCGCTCCACTTCCGCGGGCTCGAGGGTGATCGTGATCGCCTTCTGCCAGGGACCCGCGTCTGCCATGGTACTGTGCACGGCCTTCCTCCAGTCGAATTCGAGATGAAGCGTCCGGTTGGTCCGGGCCCGCCGTCCATCGATCCCGACCCGCCCGGGCGCGGCCGGCGATTCGCGCGTCTGTGCGAGAGGGGGGACTCGAACCCCCACGAGTTGCCTCACTGGATCCTAAGTCCAGCGCGTCTGCCAGTTCCGCCACTCTCGCGACCCGTCCAGCCGCGGGCGAGTCGCCCATTATAGGAACCGCCGGGCGGTCAGGCAATGACCACAAACGGTGCGATGATGAAGGACCGGGCGCAGGCCGCACAGGCCGCGCGGGCCAGGCGCGAAGGAGATCCGGCCGGGGTGGAGGTCTCAGCGGCCGCGGAATTCCGGCTTTCGCTTTTCGAGGAATGCGCGGGTCCCTTCCGCCCAATCCTCCGTCGCCGCGACTCTTCCGAACTGCGCCGCCTCCCACGCCAGCGCCTCGGGCAGCTCGCGGTCCCGGCCGCCGAGCACCGCGTCCAGGGCCAGAGAGACCGCCCGGGGGCCGCGCAGCGCGATCCGGGCCGCCAGTTTCCGGCACGTCTCCAGGAGATCCGCAGGCTCGACCACCAGGTTGGCCAGACCGATCCGGTATGCCTCTTCGGCATCGACCGGATCTCCGGACAGGACCATCTGCAGCGCGCGTCCGGTCCCGACCAGGCGGGGCAGGCGCTGCGTCCCGCCATAGCCGGGTATGACTCCCAGCGAGACCTCGGGCAATCCGAGGCGCGCCGTGCGAGCCACGATGCGGAGATGGCAGGCCAACGCCAGCTCGCAGCCGCCGCCCAGGGCCCACCCGTTGACTGCGGCGATCACGGGCTTCCCGCATGCTTCGACCGCATCGAAGACCGATTGGCCGCGGCGCGCGAAGGCGACCGCCTGGTCCGGCCCGAGCGCCGCCAGTTCCGCGATGTCGGCCCCGGCGACAAACGCCTTGTCACCGGCCCCGGTCAGGATCATCCCGAAGAGATCCTCCCGGCGGCGCAGATCGGCGACTTCAGCCTCGAGCCGGTCCAACACCTCCCGGTTCAGGGCGTTCAGGGAGGCCGGCCGGTCGATCGTGACCTCCATCCAACCGGCGTGCTCCCGTGATGAGACTACCTGGCCGCCCATGGTCGTTTGCCTCCTCGCCGGACTACCGGCCGATTTCGGAGATACGAAGGCCGCTCCCGGCGAACGGGCGCGGCCCCGGTGTCACACTGGCGAACCAGCCGGAGTTCCCGAGTGGACTCAGAGCGGAACCGAATAGATCAGGACACTCGCCGTGGAAGTCTGGCCCACGACCACCGGAATCGGAGCCGGCGTGACGGTCGGCCACTGGATCGTGCCGTGCACTCCATAGAAGTCGCCGGCATCGAAGTTGCCATCGTTGTCGATGTCCTTCCAGACGTCCAGGTAGTAGGTTCCACCCGGCAGGTTGGTGATCGTGAAGGTGATCGACGCGCCGGAGCCCTGCGCGGCCTGCTGGCGCATGACTCGATCGGCATTCCAGTCGTCGTAGGAAGAGTAGACCGCGACCCGGGCGTTTCCCAGATCCCCCGACATCCCCGGAGAGAGGGTGACGACTCCGGTGATCTGACCCGAGGTTGCGGCCCCTTGACAGAGCGTTGCGGTACAAGGAACGTTCGCCCCGTACCAGGTCCCGCCGCAGGCAGACTGGGTCGTGACCATGCACGTGGTACCGACGCAGCAGGCGCCCGTCGTGGGTGTTGGATTGGTTTCCTTGTCCCCGCAGCCACCCAGGACCCCACCCAGCCCCAGGCTCAGCAGAATCACCAGACCCCTCGCAAGGATTCGACGTGCGTTCATGTTTTGAGATCTCCTTTCCGAGTCCCCGACGGGACGGTGGTCACTCGGCCCGGAGTGTCCCAGCCGGCACCGACGATCCAACGCCTCAATTCCGCGGAACTGATCGTGGCGGTCTGTCCAACCGCCTGTCAACTGGATTCCATGGCATCGGCGATCGCAGCCCGCCGGTCGGCCCCGCGCTGACCCGCCTCGCCGGCGAACGGCCGGTCGGACCGGGTCTCGGAGCCGTCGAGGGACCCGATCCACGATCGATTCCGCGATCCGTCCCGGAATCGGCCACGAAGTTCCCCCCCCCCCGGGCATCCTTCTCAGCGATCGGCCCGAACGGATCGAAGGCACATCAGTTTTTCGCCAGTCTCCGCCCGGGTCCGTGCGCCGCCGGCACGGCCCCACCCGCCGCAAACCTGGCCGGGCGCCCGGCGGTGACGGTGAAGCGGGTCACCTCCACGGTCTCGTAGGCGCCGATCGAGCCGGCAAACGTCCGGACCGAGGTGGCATTCACCACCCGGACGTCGTAGCCCAGCGAAGGCACCTCCGAACCGCAGTCGCTGAACCAGTCGACCCTGACCCGGTACTCGCCGGTCGGGGCGTTGTCCCAGAAGATGTTCTCCGGCCGGCCGTCGACGTAGTTGCCGCACTTGTTGTCGAGGTCGAGGCTCCCGCCCGTGGAAGTGTTGGTGTGCCCGTAGTAGCAGGAGTCGCCGTTCGGCTCATAGACCCAGAGATCGAGATCGATCGCCTGCGCCGAGTGCCAGCTCAGCGTGACCTGGACATCGCCCGTGCCCACCGAAGGCGTGGCGACCGGGATGCACGGACAGGCCCCGGCGGTCGCGCCCTCGCCGAGCCCCGACAGGATCAGCGGCGTGGAGACCGGGTGGTCGTAGGACCAGGCGGAGTTGACCTGAACGTCGAGGATGGTGTGGCGCGGCTCGCCGGGTGGCGAGCTGATGGTGCCGGCCGTCCGCATCTCGGCGCAGACCCGGTAGGTCCCCTGCGGCAGGAACCAGAGACCATGGTTGGTGACCCCGATCTCTCCCACCGGCGCCCAGGAGCTGGAAGACTCGCCGCGGTACTCGGCGTCGGCCTCCCCCGCGCCCCCGAAGCGCAGGTTGTACTCCTCGACACAGAGATTCAGCCACTGATCCAGCGACGAATTGGTCACCTCGACGGCGCCCCAGGCGGTACTGGCGCGTTCGGTGCCCGCAACAAACCAAGGCGAGAGCTTGTAGGTCTGGACCATGATCGACTTCGTTGCCCGATCGTAGGTCCCGCCGAAGATCTCCGACTTCCCGGTCGTCTGGTTGACGCGGCAGAGGGAGAAGGTCTTGCCGGTGGTGTCGCCCAAAACCGGGAGCTTGACCGTCACCGGGCGCTCGAACACGAAGCCGTCCGGGCCGAAGCGATAGGTATCGGAAAACTTGGTCTGTCCGGCCGGAGGCGTGACCGCGATCACCTGATCGCGCTCGATCGAGAAGGTCATCTTGCCTTCGCCGCCGCCCGTCGTCTTGGGCACGGCCAGCAACGGGACCTTGATCCCGGCTCCGCTGACGGTGTTGATCTCCTTGGCCTCGAAGCTCCCCACCAGGCCCGTGGCAATGTAGTCGGTCGGCGGTTGGGTCGAGCAAGGATTCGGCGCGCAGGCCGTGCCGCCCCCCATCCAGGTCCCGGTGCAGGACGCCTGGGTCGCCACCGTACAGACACCCGAGGGGCTGCAACAGGCGCCGGTGGGCGGCGGGGTCGAGCAAGGGTTCGGTGAGCAGGCGGTGTTGGCCCCGATCCAGGTCCCGGCGCAGGCAGCCTGCGTCGTGATCGAACAGGCGCCGGAGAGGTTGCAGCAGGCGCCGGTCCGCGATTCGGGCGTGGCGATCACCTCGCGCTCCGACCAGCAGCCGCTTCCGGCGCAGACGGCCAGGGTTGCCATGAGGAGTGCGACCGGTACGGCGAACGAGCCGCGCCCCGTCCGACGCGGGACGCGGGGTCTGGCGGGCGATGATGCGTGCATGGTCAGGTACCTCCTACGTCCCTACGGATCGGGGCTCCTTCGATCGCGAATATCGGCCGTCCCGCAAGCTAGCCTTTGCCCTGAAGTCGGTCGGGTCAAGGGGGAATCGTCTGCGCCGAACCGCCCGTCGGGCCGGGGCGCACCTCCGCGCACCCCGGCTCCGCCGGGGCGCACCCCCGCGCACGCTGGCTCCGCCGGGCCGCGCCGGGGAAGGTCAAGACTTCGGCGTCAGCAACCGCTTGGTTCCGGAGTTGATTCCGCCTAAGATGGTCTGTTGCGCAAGGTGATCGGTCCCGCCAACGACCAGGGAGGAGCCTCAGGGTGAAGAAGCGAGACGCCGCCGGCCGGCCCGGACCGGACGGCCCCCCCGAGACGCCTTCGTCTCCGTATCCGGCCGCCGAGAGCCCGGAGTTCACGACCGAGCTCTCCCCGTCCACGCCGAATCCGATGGAGGAGCTGCACCGCCGCCGCCAGGAAGCGCTCGCGGGAGGCGGCACGGAGAAGAAGGAGAAGATCCGTCTCGAAGGACGACTGACCGCGCGGGAGCGGATCCTCATGCTGTGCGACCCCGGCTCCTTCGTGGAGCGAGGGGTGTTCGTGACCCACCGCTGCACCGACTTCGGCATGGAGAAGCGGAAGGTGACCGGCGACGGCGTCGTGGCCGGACACGGGACGGTGAACGGGCGGCCGACGTTCGTCTTCGCCCAGGACTTCACCGTCTTCGGCGGGACCCTGAGCGAAGCGAACGCGCGCAAGATCTGCGACCTCATGGACCTCGCGCTGCAGAACGGCGCGCCGGTGGTGGGCCTGAACGACTCGGGCGGCGCCCGCATCCAGGAGGGGGTCCAGTCGCTCGGCGGGTATGCCGACATCTTTCTGCGCAACACGCTGGCCTCCGGGGTGGTACCGCAGATCTCCGCCATCTTCGGACCCTGCGCCGGCGGGGCGGTCTACTCGCCGGCGATCACCGACTTCATCATCATGGTCGAGGACACGAGCAACATGTTCGTGACCGGTCCGGCCGTCGTCCGCGCGGTCACCAACGAGACGGTCACGTTCGAGGAGCTCGGCGGGGCCATGACCCACAACCGCAAGTCGGGGGTTGCCCACTTCGCCGCACGCGATGACCAGGACTGCCTTCGCACCGTACGCCGGCTGCTCTCCTACCTTCCGCAGAACAACCAGGAAGAGCCTCCCTACCAGCCGACCGGCGATCCCGTCGATCGGCAGGAGGAGGAACTGGACCGGATCGTCCCGCCGCTGCCCGACCAGCCGTACGACATGCGCGCGGTGATCCAGGGCGTTGTCGACCGCGATTCGTTCTTCGAAGTGCAGGAGCACTACGCGCGAAACATCCTGGTCGGCTTCGCCCGGCTGGCCGGACGAGTCGTCGGGGTGATCGCCAACCAGCCGAAGTTCCTGGCGGGAGTGCTCGACATCGCCTCGTCGCTGAAGGCGGCCAGATTCGTCCGCTTCTGCGACTGCTTCAACATCCCGCTGGTGACGCTCGAGGATGTCCCCGGATTCCTCCCGGGCACGGCGCAGGAATGGGGCGGAATCATCAAGCACGGCGCCAAGCTGCTCTACGCCTACTGTGAGGCGACGGTGCCCAAGCTGACCGTGGTGGTGCGCAAGGCCTACGGCGGTGCTTACGACGTGATGTCGAGCAAGCACATCCGGGGCGACTACAACATCGCCTGGCCGGGGGCCCAGCTCGCGGTGATGGGCGCGGAAGGGGCGGTCAACATCATCTATCGCGCCGAGCTGGCGCAGGCAACCGACCCGGACGAGCGGCGCCGGGAACGGGTGGCCGAGTACAATCGGACCTTCGCGAACCCGTATGTCGCCGCCGGTCTCGGCTACCTGGACGATGTCATCGAGCCGAAGGAGACCCGGCCGCGCCTGATCGCGGCGCTGTGCATGCTGGAGAACAAGCGGCAGGAGAATCCGAGGAAGAAGCATGGCAACATCCCGCTCTGAGCGGCCGCGGCTCCTGATCGCCAACCGTGGAGAGATCGCGCTGCGGATCCTGCGGGGAGCGCGGGATGAGGGGTGGGAGACCGTTGCCGTCTACTCCGAAGCGGATCGCCGCGCGCTCCATGCGATCCTGGCCGACGAGTCCTACCTGCTCGGGCCGGCGCCTTCCGCGAACAGCTACCTGAGTATCGGCCGCATCCTGGAGGTGGCGGTGCAGGCTCGGGCCACGCACCTTCATCCCGGCTACGGGTTCCTGTCGGAAAACGCCGCCTTCGCCGAGGCTTGCGCGGAGGCGGGGATCGTCTTCGTGGGACCGCCGGCGGCGGCCATTCGCGCGATGGGCGACAAGCTCTCGGCCCGCGCGGTGGCCCGTCGCGCCGGGGTCCCGCTGGTGCCGGGATCCGAGGCGCTGCCGGTCGATCCCCGGGAAGTCGCGGCCGCCGCCCGGAAGATCGGCTACCCGGTGCTGATCAAGGCGGCGTTCGGCGGCGGCGGCAAGGGGATGCGCCTGGTCCGCTCCCGGCAGGAGCTTCTGTCCGCGCTGGAGCTGACCCGCGGCGAGGCCGGACGGGCATTCGGCAACGATGCGGTCTACCTGGAGCGTGCGGTGGAGCGGCCGCGGCATATCGAGATCCAGGTCCTTTGCGACGCCCACGGAAACGGAATCCACCTGGGCGAGCGGGAATGCTCGATCCAGCGGCGCCACCAGAAGCTGATCGAGGAGTGCCCCTCGCCGGTGATCTCGCCCGAGACGCGCGCCCGCATGGGCGAGGCGGCGGTGCGTCTGGCCGCCGGCATCGGCTACCAGAGCGCGGGAACCGTGGAGTTCCTGCTCGCCCCGGAGGGAGCGTTCCACTTTCTCGAGATGAACACTCGCCTGCAGGTGGAGCACCCCGTGACCGAGGCGGTGACGGGAATCGACCTGGTCCGGGCGCAGCTGCGGATCGCCCGCGGGGAGCGGCTGCCCTGGACGCAGGAGCAGGTGGCGATTCGCGGTCACGCCATCGAATGCCGGATCTGCGCCGAGGACCCGGAGAAGAGCTTCCTCCCGGCCTCGGGCCGGATCTCCTGGCAGCGGCTGCCGCAAGGACCGGGAGTCCGCAACGACTCCGGGTTCGAGACCGGCAGCGACGTCCCGGTCCACTACGACTCGATGCTGGCCAAGCTGATCTCGTGGGGGCAGTCGCGGGAAGAGGCGCGGGAGCGGATGCTCCGCGCCCTCGACGAGTACGCGATCGAGGGGATCGCCACGAATCTCTCGTTCCACCGCTGGGCGCTCAAGCATCCCGAGTTCGTTGCCGGAAACCTCCACACCGGGTTCATCGAAGAGCAGTTCCGGGCTGAGGAACTGGCCGGCCCCGGCGACGTCGATATCCTGGCGCGGATCGCCGTGCTGGCGGCCCATCTCGAACGCGCCGGAGGCGCGCTCGGGGCAGCCGGTGACCCGCGCACGATGGCCAGCGGCACACCGGGACGACCCGGGAACAGCGGCGGCCCGCCGGATCCGTTGGCCCCGCGCATCAGTTCCTGGAAGCGTCCGGGGAGGATCTGATGCGGCTCTGGCACAAGTACACCGCGCATCTCCCGGGGGCCGATCGCGAGGTCGGGGTGGCCCGCGAAGCCGAAGGATTCATGGTGTGCCTCCCGCCACCGGACGAGGCCGGCAGCGGGGCGATCTCCGCGGGCGAAGCGCACCTGGACGGCCCGGTCGGGACAGCTGCCCGGGCCGTGGCCCGAGCGGCCGGAGTCGGAGCCGGAGGCGCGACGGATCTCATCGGCACCGCTCAGGAGGTGCCCATGACCTGGGAGGAGGCCGAATGCGGCCGGATCCTCGTGCGCCTGGGAGGACGCCCGTTGGAGTGTCGGATCACGCGACTCCCCGATGGCTGCCTGCGGATCGAGTGGCGCGGAAGACAGGTCATCGCGCGGGTGGCCGACGATCTGGCCGAGCGCGCCCGCCTCGCGCATGCCGCGCACGCAGGTCCCTTGCCGCTGCGTTCTCCGATGCCGGGCATGGTGGTGAAGGTGCTCGTCGAGGAGGGCGAACTGGTCACCCGCGAACAGCCGCTCCTCATCGTGGAAGCGATGAAGATGCAGAACGAGATCGCGGCGCCGGAGGCCGGCCGGATCGTGAACCTCGCGGTGAAGCCGGGACAGGCCGTGGAGGGGGATCAGGTCCTGCTCGAGATTCGGGTCTGACGCGGCGCCGCCCGGGCCGGCGGCCGCAATCCCCCTTGAACCCCTCCGCCCCCGCCCCGAGACTACAGAGGCTCCGGACCGACGCCCAACGACCCGCCGCCACGCCGGGTCGGCCGGGGGCGCGGGCAGGGAGGGGGGACCAACCACATGATCAAGAAGATCGACCACCTGGGCATCGCCGTGCTCGATCCGGCGCGCGGCCTGGCCGTTTTTTCGGAAGCGTTGGGGCTGCGCCTGGAGCAGATCGAGGACATCCCCAGCCAGAAGCTCCGTTCCTATCACCTCCGGGCGGGCGAGTCACACCTGGAGCTTCTCTTCCCCACCGATCCGGAATCGACCGTGGCGAAATTCCTCGAAAAGAAGGGTCCCGGGTTCCACCACCTGGCGCTTGAGGTGGATGACATTGAAGCCGAGCGCGATCGGCTGACTACGGCGGGGCTTGAGCCGTTGAGCCGGGAGCCGTTCATCGGAGCCGGCGGCAAGAAGGTCCTCTTCTTCCACCCACGCACGACCGGCGGAGTGCTGCTCGAGATCTGCCAGGCAGGCAAGGGCCACGACCATGACTGAACGCGCCCCGGTCAAGCCATCCGACTTCGATCACGCGACGCGCTTCCCGGCGCTGGACCTCGAAGCCTGGCGTGCCGAGGCCTCGGCGGCCCTCAAGGGCGCAACGATCGAGAAGCGGCTTCTCACTCCTCTCTGCGAGGGAGTCGTCATGCGCCCGTTGTACACCGAGGCGGATGAGAAGGCCTCCGTGAGCACGGCGTCTTTGCCCGGCGAAGTCCCGTTCCTGCGCGGCACACGATCCCTGGGTCACCGGCTCGATCCCTGGGAGATCGTGCAGGAGTTGCCGTACGCCGATCCCGAGGAGTTCAATGCGGCGCTGCGGGACGACCTGGCGCACGGCCAGTCCGCAGCCGTCATCCTGTTCGACGCGGCGGGACGCCGGGGGCTGGACCCCGATCGTGCCCCGGTCGCGGACGTGGGGCGCGGGGGCACCAGCATCGCCACCATGGCGGACCTCGACCACGCTCTCTCCGGCATCGATCTGGAGCGGGTTCCGCTGTTCCTGCATGCCGGTGCGGCGGCTTTGCCGTCCACCGCCCTCTTGCTGGCGCTCCTGCAGCGCCGCGGTCAGGACGCGAGCCGTTTGCGGGGTAGCCTGGGCACCGATCCCATTGCCGATGCGCTGGCCTCCGGCGCCCCGTTCGACCTGGAGCGCCTGCACGACGATCTCTCCGTTCTGACGGCGTGGGCGGAGCAGCAAGCGTGTGGCGTGAAGACGCTCACCGCGTGGGGCGCCCGCTGGCACGAGGCGGGAGCCAGTCCGGTCGAGGAACTTGCCTGGACGATCGCGTCCGCGGTCGAAACGCTGCGCGCCATGGAGGCGCGCGGCATTCCTCCGGCGCGCGCGGCGGCCCGCTTCCTGCTGGGATTCGGCGTGGGAACGCAGTTCCTCGTCGAAGTCGCCAAGCTCCGCGCGGCGCGCCTCCTCTGGGCCCGGGTGACCGAAGCGTGCGGTTGCCCGGAGGCGGCGGGCTCGGTCTTCATCCTGGCCCGCACCGCCGGCGTCAATCTCTCCGCAATCGATTCCCACACCAACATTCTTCGCACCACCACGGAGGCGCTCGCCGCGGTGTGGGGCGGGTGCGATGGGTTGACGGTGCTGCCGTACGATCTTCCGCTCGGGTCGCGCTCGGAGCCGGCGCGGCGCCTGGCGCGGAACACCCATCTGATGCTCCGCGAGGAGTCCCGCTTCGACCGGGTGATCGACCCCGCCGGCGGGGCCTGGGCGCTGGAGTCGCTCACCGGCGATATCGCTGAGCAGGCCTGGCGTCTCTTCCGCGAGGTGGAGGAGGAAGGGGGCCTGGGTCGTCTCCTGGAGACGGGCCGCCCGCAGGCGCGGGTCGCCGAGGAGGCGGCGGGGCGGCGAAAGGCGATCGCGACGCGGCGCGAGATCCTGGTGGGGGTGAACCAGTATCCGAACCCGGGTGAGCCGGCGCCGAATCCCAAGATGCCGCATCTCGATTCGATCCGGGCTCGGCGCGTGGAGGCGCTGCGGCAGCACCGACAGGCCTCGGCACACGCGGGGTCGGAGGGATCGCTGAAACGAATGGCCGAGCTCGGCGGGCAGGCCCGGGCCCGGACTGCCTCGAAGCCGGATCCACAGATCGCCGGCGAGGAAGAACTTGTCGCCGCGGCCGCGGCGGCGGCGTTGCGAGGCGCCACGCTGGGCGAGATCGCGGCCGCGCTCCACCCAGTCCCGGGATCGCGCCTCGTGCGCTTCGCGCCGCTGGCGGTCCACCGGCTTTCCAGCGACTTCGAGACACTGCGAATGGAAGTGGGCAAGCATCACTCCGCGTCGCCTCGGGGCGAGGCCTCTCCGGATGTCTATCTGGCGAACCTGGGACCGGTTGCGGAGTACCGCCCCCGCCTCGAGTTCATACGGTCGTTCTTTGCCCTGGCCGGGCTCCGGGTTGAAGGGGATGCGCAGTTCGACGATCCGGTTCGGGCCGCGGCGGCGGCGCTCGAATCCGGCGCGCCGGCGATCTGTATCGTCTCCACCGACGATCGCTACCCCGAGGCGGTACCGCTGGTGGCGGCGGCGCTGAAACGCGGGCGTCCCGCCGCGCGGGTGCTCCTGGCCGGGCTTCCGAGCGAAGCGGAACGCGCGGAGGAGTGGCGGAGCGCCGGAGTCGACGAGTTCATTCACCTGCGGTGCGACGCGCACGCGGTGCTGAGTGCCCTCACGGGCAGCCTCGGAGGCGAGCCATGAGTGCGATCCCCGACTTCAGCCGGTTGGACTGGCGGGTCCCCGGGAACGAAGAGATCGAAGCCGAGACCCGCCTCGCCGCCTGGCGGTCCCGCGCCGAAGAGGCGAGCGGCCTGCCCTATCCGGAGCTGGCGTGGATGACCAACGAGCAGATCCCGGTCCCGCCGCTCGTGACGGCCCTCGAGCGCAGCGAGCTCGCGCATCTGGGCTCCCTGCCCGGGCTGCCGCCGTTCGTGCGCGGACCGTACGCCACCATGTACACGACGCGCCCGTGGACCGTGCGGCAGTACGCCGGCTTCTCCACGGCCGAGGAATCGAACGCGTTCTATCGGCGCAACCTCGCAGCCGGCCAGAAGGGGCTCTCGGTCGCGTTCGACCTCGCTACCCACCGCGGCTACGACTCGGATCACCCCCGGGTGACCGGCGATGTCGGGAAGGCCGGCGTGGCCATCGACTCGATCCTGGACATGAGAATCCTCTTCGACGGCATCCCTCTCGACACCATGTCGGTCTCGATGACGATGAACGGGGCGGTCCTGCCGGTGATGGCGTTCTACATCACGGCCGCGGAAGAACAGGGGGTGGCGCCGGAGAAGCTCGCCGGGACGATCCAGAACGACATCTTGAAGGAGTTCATGGTTCGCAACACCTACATCTATCCGCCCGCGCCGAGCATGCGGATCATCGGGGACATCATCGCCTATACGGCCCAGCGGATGCCCAGATTCAACTCGATCTCGATCTCCGGCTACCACATGCAGGAGGCGGGAGCTTCGGCCGACCTGGAGCTGGCGTACACTCTTGCCGACGGGATCGAGTACATCCGGACCGGGCTGGCCGCCGGACTCACCGTCGACGAGTTCGCCCCGCGTCTGTCCTTCTTCTTCGGGATCGGCATGAACGTCATGATGGAGACAGCCAAGCTGCGCGCCGCGCGCCTGCTCTGGGCCGCTCTGGTGCGACGATTCCAGCCGCAGGATCCGCGCTCCCTGATGCTGCGCACCCACTGCCAGACCTCGGGGTGGAGCCTCGCCGAGCAGGACCCCTTCAACAACGTCGTGCGCACCTGTGTGGAGGCGTTGGCCGCGGTCCTCGGCGGCACGCAGTCGCTGCACACCAACGCCCTGGACGAAGCGATCGCGCTGCCCACCGACTTCTCGGCCCGCATCGCGCGCAACACGCAGCTCTATCTGCAGGACGAGACGGGCCTCTGCCGTGTCGTCGATCCGTTGGGGGGCTCGCACGGTCTCGAGTGGCTTACCGACCGGTTGGCGCGCCGCGCGTGGGAACACATCCAGGAGGTGGAGTCGCTGGGCGGCATGGCCAAGGCGATCGAGTCGGGGCTGCCCAAGCTCCGGATCGAGGAAGCGGCGGCGCGGCGCCAGGCACGCATCGATTCCGGCGCCGAGACGATCGTGGGGGTGAACCGCTTCCGGCCGGAACGGGAGGAGTCGATGGAGATCCTCGAGGTGGACAACACCGAGGTGCGGCGCCGGCAGGTGGAGCGGCTGGAGCGCGTCAAACGCGAGCGCGACCACGGGGCGGCGGAACGATCGCTGGCGGCTCTGACCCGCACCGCCCAGACCGGCGAGGGGAATCTCCTGGAGCGGGCGGTGGAAGCGGCGCGGGCACGGGCCACCCTGGGCGAGATCTCGCTGGCGCTGGAGAAGGCCTGGGGAAGGCACCAGGCCGCGATTCGCACGGTCGCCGGCGCCTACGCCTCCGAGTTCGGGAAGGATGTCGCGCTCGAGCGCGTGCGCGCGGCGGTGAACGCCTTCGCCCGCCACGAGGGGCGCCGTCCCCGCATCCTCGTCGCCAAGATGGGCCAGGACGGCCATGACCGCGGAGCCAAGGTGGTGGCCACCGCGTTCGCCGACCTGGGCTTCGATGTCGATGTCGGACCGTTGTTCCAGACCCCGGAAGAGACGGCCCGACAGGCGGTCGAAAACGACGTGCACATCGTCGGGGCGAGCTCCCTGGCCGGAGGGCACAAGACGCTGCTGCCGCAGCTCGTGCAGGAGTTGCGGCGTCTGGGCCGCGAGGACATTCTCGTTGTCGGCGGCGGCGTCATACCCGCGCGGGACCACGCCTGGTTGCACGAGCAGGGTGTGTCCGCGATCTTCGGTCCGGGCACGGTCATCCCACGGGCGGCCGAGGCGCTCGTTGACGAGCTCAATCGGCAGCTGGGCTACGTCTAGCAGGGTGCCCACGAACCCAGTCAACCTGGGCCGGAGCGCCGATCGGTCGGCGGCTAGGCGCGACGAGGAAAGCGATGCGGTGGCGCGTGCGGACAAACCTGCCGCCCCCGGCTCCTGGCGGCCCGGACGGCCTCCCTGGTGGGACCTGTCGCTGGTGGCGCTTGCCGTCATCTTCGCGCTCCCCTCGCTCTGGTATCCGTTCGGCCGCGACCAGGCGGCGCACGCGTATATCGGCTGGAACTGGCTTCACGGACTGATCCCGTTCCGAGACGCCGTCGACCAGAAGCCTCCGGGGATCTACCTCCTGTACTCGCTGGGGTCCGCGCTCTTTGGCCAACGGCAGTTCGGAATCCGGGCCATTGACCTTCTGGGTATCCTGACCGCCGGGTGGCTGGCGGCCCGGGCGGCGCGGGAGTCGGCGAGTCGCCTCACCGATGGGATCGCAGCGGCCGCGGCGCTGGTGCCGCCCGACGCGTCCGGGTCACGCATCGCCGCCTCGCCGTCGGTTGGGGCCCCGCGGGTGGGCAAGCACCCGCAGCTTGAGGCGTCCCCGACACCGAACGGCCGCTCCCACGCGAGCGGGTCCCGGCGGCCGCACTTCCGGTCGCAATCCGGGGCAACGGGCGCTTCGATCCTCCTTCTCGCCGGCTTCTACTACTGCTGCTTCGACTACTGGAACAGCGCGCAGACCGAGATCTGGCAGGGACTCGCCGTGCTCGCCGGCGTGGAGATTCTCCGCGAGGACCCTCGCGCCCGGCGGGCCGCCTTCCTCTCCGGCGTCCTCGGCGGCGTGGCGGTCTTGTTCAAGTTCACCGCCGCGGTGCTCTGCCTGGGGCTCGCCGGAATCCTCACCGTGCGCGCATGGCGGCGAGGGGGATCCCGGCGGGAGAGAGCGGCTCGCATCCTCGGCGGAGCGGGGCTCCAGATTCTGGGCGCCTTCGCGGTGGTCGGACTGGCGGTCGCCTACTTCGCCGCGCACGGCGCGCTGCGCGATGCCGTCGAGATTCTGGTTCGGTACAACCTGGCCTATGGCGCCGGCTGGCGCACGGAGCTTCCGACAGCCGTTTCCTGGAGTCTGGACTTCTGGGTCCGCAACTGCGGGTACTGGGCGCTGGTGATCGTTGCCGGGTGGATCTGGGCGGTGGTTGCGGCCCGGCGCCGTGGTGAGAGGCGGGCGTGGGAGATGGCGCTGATTCCGGGAGGCCTGCTGGCACTCGGCGCTCTGGCGGTGGCAGTCCAGGGGAAGTTCTTCTCCTACCACTGGGGAGTGTTGGCCCCGTTCCTGGGCCTGGCCGGCGCCCACGGGCTGCACGAGGCGGGACGCCTCCGTCCGCGTCTGGGACCCGCGATCGCGGTGGGCGCGGTGCTGGTCGGATTCCTCCTCGCACCTCAATGGATCTGCAATCGCGCCGCGCGGAATCCGAGGCCGACAAGCTACCTCCGGCAGACCGCCGGCACCTGGAACCACCTCCGGGGCGGGATCTCGCGCGCGGAGTTCCTGAGGCCGTTCGACGGCGGCTACAGCTACCGCTACGCCGACGAAGAGGTGATCGGCCGGACGATCCGCGATCGGGCGCGGCCCGGAGACCGCCTGCTGGTGCGCGGGTTCGAACCCGCGATCTACACCGTGAGCGGACTGCGCTGCCCGTCCCGTTTCTTCATCGAGCTGCCTCTCACCGAGCGTCGCGTGGCCATTGCGCGGGAGAAGTGGATTGCGGAGTACCGGCGCACCTTGAACGCCGAACCCCCGCGATTCGTGGTCCTCGGCGAACGACACGCCGAGCAGGTCGGCGATCTGGACAAGCACGGCTACCGGCGGGCCGAGCAGTGCGGCAAGCTCGTGCTCTACGAGCGGAGGCTCGACGGCAAGGGCGACGGCCAACCTTGAGCATGCGCCGGCCCCAGGCTCCCGGCGTGGTAGCATGAGCGTCGGCGAACCGAGTTCGAGCCGTCGAGACCCGTCCCGCGGACCGGAAGCGAGGTGTTGGGATGTCCCTCCAAGTCGGCATCATCGGCATGCCCAATGTCGGCAAGTCGACCCTCCTGAACGCGCTCACCCACGCCCATGCCGAGGCCAGCAACTACCCGTTCTGCACCATCGACCGCAACATGGGCGTCACCTCGATCGAAGACCCGCGTCTCAAGGCGCTGTCCGAGAAGCTGCGGCCGGAGGAGACGGTCCCGGCTTCGATCCAGTTCGTCGACATCGCCGGGCTGGTCCGCGGCGCCTCGCGCGGCGAGGGGCTTGGCAACAAGTTCCTCGGTCACATCCGCGAGGCCGACGCGCTGATCCACGTGTGCCGGCTGTTCCAGGATGAGGCGATCGTCCACGTGGACGGCACGGTGGATCCGGTGCGCGACTGCGAGGTGGTGTTGACCGAGCTGATGCTGGCCGACCTCGAGACCGTGGAGCGCCACGAAGACAAGGTGAAGAAGCAGGCCAAGGGGAATCCGAAGGAAGCGGAGGCGACCTTGGCGGTGCTCGAAATCCTGGCGAAGCATCTGCGGGAGGGAAAGCCGGTCTCCTCGCTGGCGCCGGCGACCGCGCGCGCCGCTCTTCCGATGTCGGGCGCGGCGCCGGGACCGGGATCCGGGCCGGATGCCGGCCTGCCATCCGGCCACGGTCCGGGACACGATCCGGCTCACGGGCCGGCTCACGCACACGGCGCGGGCCGCAGCCATGGCGCCTCGCCCGGGCCGGCTGTCGACGCTCCCGCCGTCGCCCTGGCCCGCGAGCTCTGTCTGCTCTCTCTCAAGCCGACTCTCGTGGTCCTCAACATCGACGAGGCCGCCTCCGTCGGCGCGGATGACCCGCGGGTCCAGGCCTTGCGCCGCGCCACCGGAACCGAGGTCCTGCCCATGGCGATCCGGATCGAAGAGGAGCTCTCGCGGCTGGCCCCGGATGAGCGCGAGTCCCTGGCGCAGGATCTGGGTCTGCCCGGCGACAACCTGCCGCGGCTGGTGGAGGCGGCGCGGCGGCTGCTTGGCCTCGTGACCTTCTACACCATCGCCAACGACAAGCTGCGCGCCTGGTTGGTGCCCGCGGGCACCCCAGCACCCAGAGCCGCCGGGCGGATCCACACCGACATGGAGCGCGGCTTCATCCGGCTGGAGGTCTTCACGCCGGAGGATCTCCTCACGCACGGGAGCCGGGCCGAGCTGCACAAACACGGCCTGATCCGCGTCGAGGGTCGCGACTATCTGATTCACGACGGCGACGTGGTCCAGGTCATGTTCCAGGCGCCGTGAACGAAGAGGAACGACGTTGTGAAGAGTGAGAGCGGCCGGTCGCGCGAGAAAAGCGGCGCCCAACGGACGCACCGGGATCGCGGACACGGCGGCGCGGGCGCGGGCTCGGCTTCGGGAAGAGGCCACCATGCCGACCCCAATGCCGCAGGGCGTGCCGCCGCCCGCCGGCGGGCCCTTTCCACCATCGAGTTCACGGAAGGGGTCCTCGCGGGGGACCGCACCGTCCTCTCTCGCGCCATCACCCTCATCGAGTCGAACGCCCCGGCCCACTTCGCGCAAGGGAGGGAAGTCCTGGCGGCACTCCTGCCGTATGCCGGCGGCTCGATCCGCGTCGGAGTCACCGGCGTGCCCGGCGCGGGCAAGAGCACCTTCATCGACGCGCTCGGGACCCGCCTGACCGCCCGCGGGCACCGCGTCGGCGTCACCGCCGTCGACCCCTCCAGCACCCTCTCGGGTGGGAGCATCCTCGGCGACAAGACCCGGATGGAGCGGCTGGCCAACGACCCGCGGGCGTTCGTGCGCCCGTCCCCCTCCGGCGGCATCCTCGGTGGCGTGGCGCGCAAGACGCGCGAGACGGTTCTGGTCCTGGAGGCGGCCGGGTATGACGTAATCCTGGTCGAGACCGTGGGCGTGGGGCAGAGTGAAGCCGCGGTCCACTCCATGGTCGACTTCTTTCTGCTGATGCTGATCCCGGGCGCCGGCGATGAGCTGCAGGGGATCAAACGAGGGATCCTCGAGCTGGCCGATGCGGTCCTGGTGAACAAGGCCGACGGCGACACGCGGGCCGCCGCGGAGAGGGCCCGCGCGCAGTACGACATGGCGCTGCACTACCTCCGTCCCTCCGAGACCGGCCCGCCGGCTCGCGCGTACGCCGTTTCCGCCCTCACCGGCGAGGGGATCGATCCGTCCTGGGCGGCGGTCGAAGCGGCGGCAGCGGCCGGACGCGAGACCGGCGCGCTGGCACGCCGTCGCCGCGAGCAGGAGCGGGACTGGATGCACCAGCTCATCCGGGAGCGGATGGAGGAGGAGTTCCGCGAGCATCCGGCGGTGGCGGCGCTCCTGCCCGAGCTGGAGCGGGCGGTGACCGAGGGCACGATCCCGGCCACCGAAGCGGCGCTGCGGTTGCTGGAGGCGTATCGGAGCGGAAAGTTGTAGAATGGTTCCTGTTCGTCCATCTGTGGTCGCTACGAGGAGTCGGAGTGGATGGGGTGGAGGGGTGAGGCTGCGCTGCGTCTGTGCCGGTGGCATCCACCGATGGGGTCTGCGTTCGCGCTATGGATCGCTACCTCGCTTGCCTCGTTTCCGCCCGACGGTCCGACCGCCGCACGCGCTGCGATTCCAGAGACGCCTGCCGGTTCGCTGAGCCGGCACCAGCCCGCGGAGCCTCCGCCGGCGATCCGGCGACCGGGACCCGCCGCGGAGGACGCGGCGATCTCTACCTCGGTCCAGGCCGACAGCGTCCTTCTCCTCGACTTCGAGACCGGCAGCATAGAGGACTGGGTCCCGCGTCCAACCGATCGTCCCCACTTCAAGGCACTCGAGTTCCGATCCGACCAGGCCTTGAGCGGACGCCGGTCGCTCTATTGCGAGATCGAGGGATATGAAGAGGGGATTCCCAAGGACAACGAGGAGTGCCGGATCCGTTATCTGTTGCCGCGCCCGGTGCGAATTGACAGCACCACCGTGATCTCATGGACCTGGTGGTTCCGGGATCGGGAACGCAACGACGGAATCCACATCGGCATCTGGGCCACGGATGGTCGCACACCGCAGAGGCTCTACACCACCTGGATGTCGCACAGTCTGTATCAGCGCGGGCCCTGGCCGTTCGATGATCCGGCCGGCCGGCCCGTCTCCCACCGGTGCACGATCGGCGCCCGTTTGCGGATGGGTGAGTATCTGGACTGGCCACCACCTCCCTGGTACGTCGTCCAGATTGACCTGTCCGTGGTCTTTCCGACCGATCAGATCCTTTTCCTGGACGACCTGCGCATCGGCCCCGCGCGCGGCGCGCCGGAGCCCCATCCGTCTCGCACGCAGAACCTCGCCGTGATGCCGGAGTTGACATTCCTGAAGGTCGCAGACATCGACGGAGACGGACGCATTGACCAGATCATCGGCCAGGCAGATGCCCCGCCGATCGTGCGGCTGGCCCGGTCCGACGGCGAGTATCGCTCCTTGGATCCGTCCGAGGCCGGTCTCGATGAAGCCAGATCACTCCGGGACGCCGCGTTTGCCGACCTGGACGAGGACGGCCGCCTGGACCTGGTGGGCCTGGACCGGCGGGGTCTGCTCTTCTTTCGGGGACTGGGACGCGGCGAGTTCCGGCAGATGCCGCCCGTTCGCCCGGTTGATCTCATGCCGCTGGAGGAAGTTGCGCGGCCGGGTCCGGACCAGGCGATCCCGAAACTGCCGGCGGGGGTCCTCGCCGCCGACCTGTTGCCCAACCCTGGCACCGAGATCCTCCTGAGCCGCACCGTCGCCCTGCAGATGGATTCAATCTACGTCTGGTTGGGTGACTGGCGCTGGAAGTCGGAGCCGTTGCCGCCGCCGTGCATCGGGCCTCCGCCCCCACCCTTGCCGATCGCCGGCCGATACCGGCACGGCGCGGCGGTCGGAGACGTCGATGGCGACCAACGCCTCGACCTCCTGTTGGCGAACACCGACCTCATGATGCAGACGCCCCGGGGCCTGATCTGTGAAAGCATGGAACGTCTCCCCGGGTGCGGCACTCTGGAGAGAGAGCCGGCCTTCGGAGACATCGACAACGACGGCGACCTCGATCTCTTCCTGCCGGTGGATCTGCGCAACAGAGCGGGCTCCGCGGACGCGGCGCAGGCACACAGCCTGCTCTGGGTGAATGACCGGGGACGGTACACCGACATCTCAGAGAAGCTCCAGGCCTTCGACATCCGTCACGCCCATGCTCCGATCCTCGAAGACCTGGATCTGGATGGCGACCTGGATCTCTGGTTCCTCCAGAGCGCCTGGTCGCGCAAGATGCCGCTGCGTCCCCCGAACATCTACCTGCAGAACAACAGCAAAGGGGAGTTCAGCGAACAAGCGGGGCAGAACTCCTGGCTCAGCGAGATTCCGCCGGCGGTTTCCGCGGTGAGCTGCGATGCCGACGACGATGGCGATCCGGATCTCCTCATCGTGCCGCGCGAGACCGGCGTGCCGCTGCTCTGCACAAACCTGAGCGACAAGGGACGATCGATCAAGGTGCGCCTGCTGGATCGCCGGGGCGCGCCTCACGCGGCGGGGGCTTCGATCGCGCTCTACCAGACCCCGGCCGGCGGAGGACGCGGCCCGCTGGTCGGCCACCGGCAGAGCGGCGTCGGCTCGGTGCTCCCGGGTTGTGGCGAAGCGATATTCGGATGTCCGTCGGCCGGCCCGTTCGAACTGGTCGTCACCTGGCCGAGAGAGCCGGGGCGGCCGATGGTGCGCCGTGACCTCCGGCCCGGGAGCCGGGTCACGCTCATCGAACCGGCGTTTGCCGGCGCGCCGGGCGGCCTGGTTTCCCGAATCGACGTCGGGCGCCGTCAGTGGGCCGATCGACTCGGAGGATCCGGGTGGCAGCTTCTGGTGCCGTTGGCCACGCTCTATGGCGTCTGCGCCGGCGTGGCGGGCTTCGCGTTTCGCCGGGTTCTGCCGCAGAAGCGCGGTCTTGCGCTCCGAGAGGCCGGCTGGCGAAGTCCGCGACTGCGCCGCCTGGCGTTCCTGTTGCTGGCCGCGGCGGGCGCGGCCGGCCTGATGATCGGCCGGCCGGTCTGGCCCCAGCATCGCGCGGCGCGTCTGGGAGCGGCGCTGGCGGAGGGAGGTCTGGCGTTCGGGGCCGCCGTCGGCCTGGCCGCGGCCTGGCTCGACTCCAAGCGCCGCCAGGCGCTGCGGGCCCAGGTCGTGGGCGCGGAAGAGGCCCGCGCCGCGCTGCTCGCCGCGATCGATGGCTTCTCGCATGCGCAATGGCTCAGGTACCTGGGCGGAATCGCCGCGCTCACGCGCAGCCTTGCCGAAGGCGTGGATCCCGAGGCGGTGTTCTCGCGCCTGCGGGCCCGCATCGATTCCTACGGGGCCACGATCCATCCGCAGCTGCGGGAGATCATACGGATCCTGCCCAAGGCCGGGCTTGATCCGGACGTCGCGCGGACGTTCTCGGAAGACTGCATGGCAATCGAAGAAGGAGTGCGGGCGGTCCGATCGATGCTGGACCAGACGGGAGCCCCGGGCCGCGCCGCGGGAGCGTTACTCGGCCAACCGGGTGATTCCTCCTCCAGCGGGATCATCGGCCCGACTTCGAGCACCGCCTTGGAGCGGCTGGCCGAGGCCGCCGGACGCATGCACGAGACCGTGCAGAGCATCTTCCGCGATCTGGGGCGCGGACTTCGGGCGGACATCGCCCCCGCGGTGAGCGCGGCGATCGATCGGGCGCGCGAGGAACTCGGAGGCCTCCGGGTCCACACCGAACTGCCAGCGACGCTGCCGCGGGTGTTCGCAACCCCCGGGGACCTCGCGAACATCCTTGAGAACCTCCTCGTGAACGCCGGCCGGGCGGCCCGAGCGAACATGGCCGCGCGCCCCGCGGAAGTCTCCGTGTCCGCGCGGCGGTTGGGCGGGCTCGTCATGATCTCGGTTCGCGACAGCGGCGCTGGAGTCCCCGCGGAGCGACAGCCGATCCTCTTCGATGCCCGGATCACCGACCCTGACCGGCATGGACGTGGCTTGCCGTATGCTCGGCGGCGGCTGCACCAACTCGACGGGGATGTCCGGCTGGCCGCATCGTCGCCGCAGGAGGGAACAGAATTCGTCGTGACCCTGCGGGTCCTCGCCGACTGAAGGGAACAGCATCCATGGAAGACAACAAGCCCAGCGTTCTCATCGTCGATGACGACCCCGAGTTCGCCGCCGATCTCACGGCGATCCTCGCGAAGGACTTCCGCTGCCGCGCCGCCCGGAGCGGCGAGGAGGGTCTCGGCGCGATCTCCGGGAACCCGCCCGATATCGTGGTCCTCGACCTCATGCTGGGCGGTCGGAACGGCCTCGAGATCCTCGCTGAGATCCGTTTGCGCCATCCCAGCCTCCCGGTCGTCATGGCGACCGATCATCCCTCGGTCGAAACCGAGGCGGCCGCCCTCGAAGCCGGCGCGCTGTACTACCTGCGCAAGTCGGCCGGGCGTGCGGAAGTCGCCGCCAAGCTGCGGCGATGCCTCGATGTCGGCCGGACCTTGCGGGAGCGCGATGCCCTGCAGGGTGAGGTCCACCAGCACTTCCTGGCCACGTCGCCGATGCTCCGCCGTCTGGAGGAGCGGATCGCCCGCGTGGCCGCCGCCCCGACCAGCACGGTCCTCATCACCGGAGAAAGCGGCACCGGCAAGAGCTTGATCGCGCGGGAGATCCATCGCCGCTCCCCCCGCGCGCGGGGACCGTTTCACCGGGTGAACATGGCAGCGCTCACCGAGGAGCTGATCAAGAGCGAGCTCTTCGGCCACCGCAAGGGCGGATTCACCGGCGCGATCGAAGACCGCCGCGGGCACTTCGAGACCGCATCCGGCGGATCGCTCTTCCTCGACGAAATCGGCGATCTGTCCCCCTCGGTGCAAGGGATGCTGAACACTGCGATCGAGGAGCGGCGGATCACGCCGGTCGGTTCATCGGATGAACTTCGCATCGACGTGCGGGTCATCGCCGCCACCAGCCGCGACCTGGATGCCCTGGTGCAGGCGGGGCAGTTCCGCCGGGACCTCCTGGGCCGCCTCTCCGTGGTGCCGCTGCACGTCCCTCCCCTGCGCGAGCATCCCGAGGACATCCCGGACCTGCTGCAATACTTCATCGGGCGGCTGTCGGCGGAAATGGCGTTGCCCCACGTGACGGCCACGCCCGAAGCGATCGCGCGCCTGCAGGAGCATCACTGGCCGTACAACGTGCGCGAGCTGCGCAACGCCGTGGAGCAGGCGCTGATCTTCTCCGGGCAGGCCGGGGTCCTGGACGGCGACGCGTTCGGCTTTCTCGACATCGCAGCGCATCGTCTGCGATCTGGGGACGGGGGTCCTGCCTCGGGGTCACGCACGCCCTTCGGCCCCCATTCGGCGTGGGGGGCGAGTCCGTCGGGCACGCTTCCCGGCGGCTTGCCGCCGGTCCCGGGGCCGGAGCCGTTGGATGCGGTGCCCTGCTCCTCACCCGCCTGGGGACCGTTTCCCGCCGGGGCGGGCTCGCCCCTCGACTACCACGCCCAGCGAGAGGCAGTACTGCTCGGGTTCAAGCGGGAGGTTCTGGAACGCGCGTTTCGGAGAGTGGGCGGAACTGCGGACCGCCCGCACCCGAGCGACATCAGCAAGGTGGCGGAGATCCTCGGCATCACGCCGAAAGGGGTGCGGGATCTTCTGCGGGATCTGACGAACCGCTGAAGAACCCGGCCAGCCGCACCTGCAGGTACCTGCAGGCGGCCGGGACACTTCGCAGGATGACAGCGCCTTGGGTGCATCGCGGACGACGAGCGGGCAACCGGAGCCCGGCGGGGAGGACCTGCGCCCCCTCCCGCCGGGCTTCCTGTGGATGACTCCGGACCGATCACTCTGGAAGGATCACTCCAGACAGATGAGCGTCTTTGTCCAGGCGCGGTCTCCAGCGGACAGGCGGGCGAAGTAGACGCCCGGCGAAACCCGGGTTCCCTCGCTACTCCGTCCGTCCCACTCGATGCAGCGGTCCCCCTCTCCGGCTTTCTCCGGCGACCGGAACCAGACCACGCGTCCCGCGGCATCGAAGATGCGGAGCGCCACCCGTTCAGTCTCGGACAACCGGTACCACAGCCGCGCTGAGTTGCGGAACGGGTTCGGGACCGCACTCAGGAATCCCGTCTCCTCACCGCCGGCCATTGGGGGAACGGAGACAATCGGACAGGGGTTCGTTTCACAGGACGTCCACTCGCCATGCCACACACCGGGCGCCGCACAGTCAGCCTCGAGCGTCAAGCTGCAGGCCGATCCCGGCTCGCAGCAAGCGCCAATCACGCCCCCGCAGGCAACCGGCCAGACTCCGATCAATCCGCACTCTGCGTTCGCGTCCGGCGCACAGGGAGATTCGGCGTCCAGGCTGTAGTTCCCGGTCGGACGGTTGCAGAAGAGCGGGTCGTCGCTTTGATTGCCGTCGCCGGCGCCCAGACCCTCCAGCCCATGAACCCAATCACCCTCCGAGTTGCCAAAGACGTCGGTACACGAAACGGACGGAGTCTGCACTGCCCCGTCGGCGAACACTGCGACGCCGTTGTTGAAGGCCACGATGCAGTTCTCCATGGTGAACGAGGCGTCCATCTCGAAGTAGATCGCGCCCCCGCGCGCGCCCCGGTTGCCCACGAAGGTGCAGTTGCGGAACGTCGGGCTGTCCTGGGCGAACAGGATCGCGCCCCCCGCATCGGTCGCCGTGTTCCGGTCGAACAGGCAATCGGTGAAGGTCGGGGAGGAGCTGTAGTTGCATCCAACCGCTCCGCCATGGTAGGCGCTGTTGAGCCGGAAGATGCAGTTGCGCACCGCCGGTGAGGATCCGTTGTAGCACCAGAGGGCGCTGCCCCACGCGTGCGCGGAGGCGTGGGTGACGGTGAAACCCTCCAGAATCGTCGCGGGCGTCTCTCCGCTCTGACAGATGATGACCGGTCCGGCGTCCTGAGCATCGATGATGCACGCGGATGGGTTCCCGCTGCGCGAACGGATGGTGAGAGCCCGCCCCTGAAGATCGATGTTGTAGTTGCCCGTGCCGCTGAAGATGGCGTCACAGAGCTCGATGGCGCTGCCGGACGGGACTTGGTTCACGGCATCGGCGATGGTCGTGTAATCGCCGCCGCCGTCCGGGCATACCAGGTAGGTCTGCGGCTGCAGCGCCGGACACGGATCCGGGGAGCATGGCGTATTGACAAACCAGATGCTGGAAGGCGGGCAGTCAGTGGCATTGGTCATCATGCAGACGCCCAGGTGGCTGCAACACGCGCCGGGCGGGAGCTGGGGGCAGGGGTTCGGCGCGCAGCTGGTCTGAGTGCTGTCCCACGTCGCGGGGAAGGCGCAGTCGGGCCGCGTGCTCAGCCGGCAACCCCCGACCAAGTCGCAGCAGGTCCGCATGATGACATCGGTGCACGGATTCGGCGCACAAGCGGCACCAAATCCGAGCCACTGGTGCTCCCAAGGCTGCCCCTCGCATTCCGCCCCGGACATCAGGGTGCATGCGCCGGTGGCCAGATTGCAGCATGCGCCTGTGCAGGGGCTCGGCTCGCAGCTGGTGCCCACCCCCATGAACTGCCAACGCATCTCCAGTTCGCAAAGAACCTGATCCATGACGTGGCAGTTGCCCTGGGGATCACAGCACCCGCCTGTATTCTGGCCCACGCAGGGGCTCGGCTCGCAGGTTGATCCCGCCCCCCACCACATGAACCAGCAGTCCCAAGGAAGCGTCATCTCGCAGTAGCCTTCGGGAAAGCAGCATGCACCGTAGGGCGGCGGACAGAGATTCGGGATGCAGCTCGTCTCCGGTCCCAACCAGGTGCCCGTGCAGTACTCCTGTAGCGTGACCTCGCAGGAACCCTCGGGATAGCAGCAGGCACCGGTGGGAGGCGGGCAGGGATTCGGATCACAGTTGCTGCCCTCACCCATCCAGTTGCCGGCGCACTCCGCCTGGACCAGGTACTCGCAGTGACCATCCGGGAAGCAGCAGGCCCCCGCTTCCTGAGCCCCGCGGCTGGCCTGCGCGGCGCTGCCGGGAACCAAGCCGTTCCACAGAATCACCGCGAACAAACCCACGAACCTCGTCATCGCCCTGCGTGGCCGAAGCATATTGAACCTCCCTGCCTTGCACCGTCGTTCCGGTCTGCTCTGTCGGCCCGCCCGAACGCTGACCATCCGCTCCACACCCACGGTCCCTTCAGAACAGTTGCGGAAAGAGGATTCGCTCGCGGTGCGACGGGCGTGCCTCACCGCCGAGTGGCAACCACTGTGCCCGGACGCGGCGATTTTCGCCCTGGTCGTAACAGTCAGATGGACCATGAGTTGCGGAGCAGGCGTCGCGGGTGGGCCGACAACGAGGTCGACCCGGGAAACCGCCGGGTTCCTACAGAAACCCGGCGGTACTTCCCGGAGAATAGAACGCCACGGGTCACAACCCGCGGGCCCAGGCGTCGAGATCGGAAAACGTCTCGATTCGCTGCGCCCCTTCGCCAGAGACCGCCCCGGCGCCGCCAACCACCAGCGCAGTCGGCGCGGGCAGCAGGGAACGCAGACTCCGTAGCACTGCGGCGGCGCGCACCTCGCCGAAGTGAACGGACAGACTGAGGGCCACCGCCGCGGCCTGTCGATCGACAGCCGCCGCGACGATCTCCGCAAGGGGCACTTCGGTTCCCAAGTAGAGCACGCGCTTCCCGGCCTGCGCCAGCACCACGGCTGCCATCTCCAGACCGAGGTTGTGAGCCTCTCCCGGGGGTGTGGCCAGAAGGACCACCGGTCCGCGCGCCGAGGCCTCCAACGGCAAGCGCAACGAGCGGAGCAGATCCCCGACCCGCTCCGCGCAGAAGTGCTCGTGCCGGATCTCCAGCCGGCCCGAGCTCCAGGCATCACCGACAGACCGAAGCAGCGGCCCGACCAGGTGCTCCAAAAACGGCATCGGACCGAGCCGGGCCCAGCCGAGCAGGAGACTCTGGGTCAAGGCCACGGCCTCGAACGACTCGACCGCTTCCAGGCAGGTCCGGACCTCCAGCGCGGGCCCGAGGGTCTTGTCCACGGGCGCCGGAAACTCCGGCGGAGGGAGTGCGGACGGCTCCCGGAGGAGAGCCGCGAGATCCCGCTCGGAAGCATGGATCACATCGCCCGCGCGGTGGCCTCGGGCGACGGCCTGGGCGATGCGCCGGAGCCGAGGGATGCTCGAAAGCCGGTAGAGGCGGTGCCCCGACGGCTTGCGCTCGGGAACAGGAAACGCGTAGCGGCGCTCCCACGTGCGCAAGGTCTCCGGGGGAACACCGCAGGCCCGGGAGAGGGCCCCGATGGAGATCATCCCGGCGTCCGCCGCCGTTCGGGCGCTGGCCTGTGGCTTCATGGCGATACCCTCCTCGGCCCCGCAGGGAACCGCCCGCTTGACTCCGGGACCGGCGTCAAGCGGGCGGGCGCATCTCGGGAAGTCCCCGGGACTCGAGCCGGCCGTCCGGCTACTGCGGCAGGATCACGGAGTCGATGACGTGAATCACGCCGTTGCTCGCAAGCAGATCGGCGCTCACGATCCGGGCTCCGTTCACCTGGACGTGGTCGCCGCTCTTGCTGAAAGTGACCTTCTGACCCTGCACGGTGCTGGCTTCCCTGGTCTTCATTACCTCCGCCGCCCGCAGCGTCCCGGGAACGACGTGGTAGGTGAGGACCTTGGCCAGCTGGGTCGGGTTCTGCAGCAGCGACTCAACGGTTCCCGCCGGCAGTTTGGCAAACGCGGCGTCCGTCGGCGCGAAGACCGTGAAGGGACCCTTGCCCTGCAGCGTCTCCACCAGACCCGCCGCCTTGACGGCCGCGACCAGGGTGTTGAAATTCCCCGCCGCCACGGCAGTGCTGACGATATCTCGTTCGGACCCAACCACCGACGCGGCCTGGGCCTTGGTCGCGCCGCAGGATCCGCCGGAATGAGCCGGAACCGCCAACCCGACCGAGACGGCCAGCAGAGCCACGGCCAAGGTGGCCGGCGCCCAACGCCGCTGGATCGCCTTCCAGGAAGCGACCTGATAGATCGCGGCCAGACCCACGAGGCTGTAGATGATGACGCCGAGCGGATTCACGCTCCCAAAGCGTCCGGCACCCGAGAGGAACGCGACGAGGTCGAACTTGGCGAGGGCGACAAGGCCCCAGTTGAGTCCGCCGACCACGAGCAGGATGGCGGCGAGAATGTCCAGCTTCTTCATCTTCCAATCCTCCATGGCGCCAGGAGCGCCGATCGTTTCCTGTTTGCGTGAAGACAGAGCGACGATTCCGGTTTCCAGTCAGGCGGCCAGGGGCTTCCACCACCGATCTACCCGGACCTCCGGAGCCCTCGGCTTCCCGCCGCTCGGGTTTCCTTGGGCTTCCCACCAACACCATGTTAGATTATGAACAGATATCATCGATTGTGAATACTTTTCGAACAGATATAAAGGGATCGGCGAAGACTATAACTACTTGTGAAAAATATGATTCCAAGCATTGATCGACTCCCGGTGGTCACTAGGTAATCCGAATCCCCCTCGCCTGTGTGATGAGGACGCCCCTGCGTGCCGGACCGGTCTTCCGGGGAGGAAAAGGAGTGGACGGCCCCGAACGCAGGGAGTAGGTTACGGACATAAGTCCATTACTGCCTCGTTCCAGCCTGGCTCCCCGGGGCATGGCCACCACCGGGCGGGCGCATCCCGCGGGACGCGCGGACACCCCGGGTTCGAGGCTGAGAGCCAACCGATCGCAAGGGAGGGCCGAAGGCGATGGAGATGAAGGATGGGTGCGTCAAGCCCGCTCGCGGCCCGATTCCGCCGGCGGGGAGTGCCGGGACGGCCGGCTCGGCGAGGTCAGCAAACATGGAGGGTGGAACGATGCCGGAGGCGATGACCGCGCGGGTGGGCGCAGCCGCGCCGGACTTCGAGGCAAACGCTTTCGTCAGCCAGGTTGGCTTCAAGACAATCAAGCTGTCGGACTACAAGGGGCGCTGGATCGTGCTCTGCTTCTACCCAGGCGACTTCACGTTCGTGTGACCGACCGAGCTGGCGGCGGTCGCCGCCCGTTATGAAGAGCTGAAGTCGATGGACGTCGAGGTCCTGGCCATGAGCGTGGACAGCCGATTCGTCCACAAGATCTGGCAGGAAGTGGAGCTCTCGAAGATGGTCAAGGGGGGAGTCCCCTTCCCCATGCTCACCGATGCCGGGGGTCGGATCGGGACCCTGTACGGAATCTACGACGAGGCTGCGGGGGTGGACATCCGCGGTCGCTTCATCATCGATCCCGACTTCGTCATTCGGGCGATGGAGGTCCTGACTCCGGAGGTCGGGCGCAATCCGGACGAGCTGGTGCGCCAGGTCCAGGCCTTCCAGCACGTGCGTAGGACGGGCGAAGTCACGCCTTCGGGGTGGAAGCCCGGGCAGACGACGCTGAAGCCGGGGCCCGATCTGGCCGGGAGGGTCTGGGAGGTCTGGAAACCCTGAGGGCCCGACCACCTCGACCCAGGGGATCGGGTGCAGGCGGGGTACGAATGACGGCACGCCAGTCCCCTCGTCCGCCAGCCGGGGCCAGAGGTGCGACCGAGGCGATCCTCGAGAGCATCTCCGACGGGGTCTTCACCGTCGACCTCGACTGGCGGATCACCTCCTTCAACCGCGCCGCGGAGGAGATCACCGGGGTCTCCCGCCGCGACTCGATCGGGAGCCTCTGCGCCGAGGTCTTCCACTGCAGCCTCTGCGAGACCGAATGTGCCCTGCGGGCCACTCTCCGCACCGGGCGGCCCATCATCGGCAAGACCGGCTATATCGTCGACGCGGCTGGAGCCAGCGTTCCGGTCAGTGTCTCGACGGCCGTCCTGCGCGATGCCGGGGGTAAGGTCATCGGCGGCGCCGAGACCTTCCGGGACCTGAGCGAAGTGGAGAGCCTGCGCCGGGAGCTCGAGGGCAGGTTCCACGTCGGAGACCTGGTCAGCAAGAGCCCGCTGATGCAGCGGATCTTCGAGGTGCTGCCCGCCATCTCCGCCAGCCCCAGCACCGTTCTGGTGCTGGGAAAGACCGGGACCGGCAAGGAGGTGATCGCGCGCACGATCCATTCCCTCAGCCCGCGGAGGGACGGACCATTCGTGGCTGTCAATTGCGCCGCACTTCCGGAGACGCTGCTGGAGTCGGAGCTCTTTGGATACAAAGCCGGCGCCTTCACCGGCGCGCAGAGGAACAAGCCGGGCCGCTTCGCGCTGGCCCGAGGCGGGACTCTCTTCCTGGACGAGATCGGGGAGATGTCTCCCGCACTGCAGGTGCGCCTGCTGCGTGTCCTCCAGGAGCGCAGCTACGAGCCGCTGGGCGCCACACATTCGGAGCAAGCCGATGTCCGGATCATCGCGGCCACCAGTCGGGATCTCGCCGGAGGCGTGCGTGCGGGGGATTTCCGCGAGGACCTGTACTACCGGATCCATGTGGTGCGGGTCGAGCTGCCGCCTTTGCGCCGCCGCAAGGAGGACATCCCCCTCCTGGCTCACGGTTTTGTCGAGCGTTTCAACCGAGCGCAGGGGCGCACGGTTCGCGGGATCGCACCCGAAGCGCTCTCTCTGCTGATGGCGCATGACTGGCCCGGCAACGTGCGCGAACTGGAGAACGTGGTCGAGCGGTCGTTCGTCTTGTGCGGCGACGGTCCGATCGGCCTGAGGCATCTGCCGGAAGAGCTGACCATGCGACGAGGCGGCATCGCGCCGACGGCCGCCTCCGATCTGCGATCCGCGCGCGACCTGGTCGACGCTCAGTTGATCCAGACGGCGCTCGCACGCAACCGCTTCAACCGTTCCGCGGCCGCGCGCGAGTTGCGCATGCACAAGAGCACGCTCCTGCGCCACGTCCGCCGGTTGGGACTCGTCCTGCCGGCGGGAGACGGCCGTTCCCGCGGACGGAAGGACGCCCAGCCCTGATCCTTTGATCGTCGGCGAACGAAGGCGCGGGTGCGCGCTGCCCTACGGTGCCGCGCGCGGCCTCCCCCGAAGCGCGGATGGGCCCCTGGGGATGGAGACGCGCTTCGGCCGGTCCTGATTGCCGCAAAGATGCGACGATCCACTCCTCATACCGGCGCGAAGGTGCGGCCATATGTGATCACTCCCAGGATGGCTGGACTGTGTAACACGCTGCCTCGTAGTTGGTTCAGGCGGCTGCCCGGCCGCGGCCCGGGTGGCACGACGCGTGCACTGTCTTGCCGCAGGCACCATGAGGAGTCGAACGCCATGTTGATCGCGCTCTCAGCGTGGAACGGCCGGATCGCCCCGCTCTTCGACGCGGCCCACCAGCTCCGCCTTCTGCGGATGGAGTCGGGACGCGTGGTGGCCGAGTGGGATGAGCCGGTTTCCGGGCTCAGCGCGGCCGAGAAGGCGGGGCGCCTTGCCGAGCGCGGCGTCGGACTCCTGGTCTGCGGCGCGATCTCGCACCCAGCTCGCCTCCTCGTCGAGGCCTACGGCGTTCGCATCCTGGCTTTCGTGGCCGGCGAGCAGTCCGACGTGGTTCGCGCGCTCACGACCGGCCGCCTGGCCGGGGAACGGGGGGCGGCGCCGGGGCGCAGGGCCGGCCGGCAAAGAGGCTGGCGGGCGCACGAATCCGATGCGGAGTGGAGGGTGACGATGGCAGAAGAGCCGCCGTCGCGCGGAGACCGTGAGCCTGCCGGAGGCGGACCCTGCGGCCGGAGGAAGGGCCGGGGCCCAGCTCCGGAGGGGAGACGGAAGGGGCCGGGCGGCACCTGCGTCTGTCCGTCCTGCGGTCACGAGGAGCCGCACCAGCAGGGAGTCCCTTGCACCCGCAGCCGCTGTCCGGAATGCGGGTCGGCGCTTGTTCGACACTGAGGCGCGCCGGCGCGCCTCCAACGAGCCACCCGAAGAGGAGGGTAGATTGTCATGCCAGGTGGAGATCGAACCGGACCTTGGGGAGAGGGACCGCGCACTGGGCGGGCGCAGGGATTCTGCGCGGGAACCGGAATGCCCGGATCCGAGGCGGCGCCGCGCGGATGGGGGCGCGGCGGTGGACGGCGACGGCGGAACTGCCTCCGCGCAACCGGCCGGCCCGGCTGGTCGCGCTTCGACGCCGCACCGCCGGCCGATGGCGGGACCGGTTCGTCCAGGGCGTTCCTGGCGGAGAGGGCACGGCGTCTGGGTGAAGAGCTGGCGGAGATACAGACGCGCTTGAGCGAGCTCGAGGCTGCCGATCGCTCCCGGTCCGACATCGGGCCCGAGGGCGGGAACACCGGGGGAACGGCGTGAAGATCGCATTCACCACCTCCGGACAGACCCTGCAGGCGCCGCTCGATCGGCGGTTCGGCCGGGCGCCTTGCTTCCTCCTCTACGACCCGAACCACGACGTCACCGAGATCCTCGACAACCAAAGCAGCCGGGAGGCGGCCCAGGGCGCCGGGATCCAGGCGGCGGAGGCGGTCGTACGCGCCGGGGCCACGGCGGTTGTGACCGGGCACTGCGGACCGAAGGCGTTCCGGGTCCTGAGGGCGGCCGGCGTCGAGGTCTACACCTCCGACGCCGGCACCGTCGCCGCGGCCCTCGAGGAGTTCCGCGCCGGGCGTCTGCGCCGCGCTGAGTCGGCCGACGTGGAAGGGCACTGGGCATAGATGCTGCTTCTGGCTGATCGACGGGCCGTCCGAGAACGGAACCAGGAGCGGAGGATTCCGTCGTGATCGTCGCCGTCGCTTCAGGCAAGGGCGGGACCGGGAAGACGACCGTGGCGGTGAATCTCGCGGTAGTTGCCGGCCGAACGGCAGAGCTTCTCGACTGCGATGTGGAAGAGCCGAACGACCACCTCTTCTTCCGGGGAACGCCGCGCCTTTTGGAGTCGGTCTCGATCCCGGTGCCGGAGATTGACTCGGAACGGTGCAACGGCTGCGGCGCGTGCAGCCGCTTCTGCGCCTTCCGCGCCATCGTCGGGTTGAAGGAGGCCCCGTTTGTCTTCGCCGAGTTGTGTCATGGGTGCGGCGGCTGCCTCATGGCCTGTCCGCAGCACGCCATCCGGGAGACCGCGCGACGGATCGGGGTCGTCGAGTCGATCGCCTCGCGCGGTCCCACGTTGATCCACGGCCGCCTCGACGTGGGGGTGCCGACCGCTCCTCCGTTGATCCGGCGAGTGAAGGCGCATGGGCGGGCGAGCGGTCTCGTCATCCGCGACACGCCCCCCGGGGCTTCCTGCCCCGTCGTGTCGGCCATGAAGGGGGTCAACTTCGTCCTGCTCGTGGCGGAGCCGACGCCGTTCGGTCTCCATGACCTGCAGCTGATCGTCGATCTGGTGCGGACGCTCGGACTTCCGTTCGGCGTCCTGGTCAATCGGGCCGGGATCGGAGACGATCGCGTGCAGGCTTACTGCGACCAGGAGCAGATCCCGATCCTCCTGGAGATCCCGGAGGACCGGCGGATCGCGACGGCCTGTTCTCGAGGAGAGGTGGTGGTCGACGTGCTGCCTGAGTATCGCGCCGTTTTCGAGGATCTTCGAAGCCAGGTGGTGGAGCGGGCGGCGGCGGAAGGGGCGGCCGGCTCGGGTTCGGTGAGCGGGGACGCAAGTCGAGCCGACGGGACGGAGCGATGAGTCCGACGAGCTTCGGAGGCGCCGGCGCGAAGGTCGAGGTGATGAAGGAACTGGTCGTCATCAGCGGTAAAGGGGGGACCGGCAAGACGAGCGTTGCGGCGTCGCTCGCCGTGCTGGCCGAGCGACCGGTGATCGCCGACTGCGACACCGACGCGGCGGATCTGCATCTCGTCCTGGCCCCGCAGGTTCGCGAACAGCATGAGTTCCGCAGCGGACGCGAAGCGTGGATCCGCCCGGAGGCGTGCCAGCGGTGCGGTGCCTGCGCCGAAGTGTGCCGGTATGGCGCCATCGTACCGGACGGTTCCCAGAGGAGTCCGGCACTCCCGAGCGGCACGACGTCGCCGGACCAGCTCTTCACCGCGTTCCGCTACCGGGTCGACCCATTCTCCTGCGAGGGTTGTGGGGTCTGCGGTCTGGCCTGTCCGACCCACGCCATCGAGATGCAGGCGCGCGTCTGCGGCCAGTGGATGGTCTCGGACACGCGGTGCGGACCGATGGTGTATGCCCGCCTCGGGGTCGGCGGGGAGAACTCCGGCAAGCTGGTCGCCATCGTCCGCCGGGAGGCCCGCCGGATCGCCGAGGAGACGGGGCGCGAGACCATCATCGTCGACGGCCCGCCGGGGCTGGGCTGCCCAGTGATCGCCTCGATCGGCGGGGCCTCGCGCGTGCTGGTAGTGACCGAGCCAACGGTGTCGGGAGCCCATGATCTCGAGCGCGTCCTCTTGCTCGCCCGGCACTTCGAGGTGCCGGCGGCGGTCTGCGTGAACCGGTGGGACCTGAACGAGGAGATGACTGAGCGGGTTGAAGCGGAAGCACGGCGGGCGGGTGCGCAGGTGGTCGGCCGGATCCGCTATGACCGATCGGTGCCGCGGGCCCAGCTGCAGGCGCGGGCGGTGACGGAACTCGACTCGCCAGCCGCGGCAGACGTGCGCAGGGTATGGGAGGACCTGAACGGCGGGGCCGCGGGACCACTCCAACCCTGATTCGGCTGTCCCCGCGAGCAAAGACGCGTCGGAGCGCCGCCCGATCGGTGCTCCGGCCTGGGTTGACCGGGTTCTTCTGCACCCTGCTGGACTTCTCAGGGCGCCAGAGTGGTAGAGGAGGCCATCGGGAGGCACCGGGAGGTGGCAACCGGCCATGAAACCAGGCGGGAGCCGGACCAGAAGTCCAGCCCCCGCCCGCGGAGGTCTCAGGATCGGAACGGCGCCTAGTTGAAGTAGAAGTGGAATCCGACGTTCGAGAGGGAGAGCGCCTCGGACATGATCGAACTGGAGCTTTCGGAACCCTTGGTTCCCGGATCCACGGACTTGAAGATCAGGCCGTGGCCGGCGCCCAGGCTGAAACGCTTTCCGAACCAATGCTCGACGCCGAGGGTCCCGGAGACTCCAAGCTCGGTTGCGGAGACCCACTTCCGGTCGGCCGAGTCCCAGGCCGGTGTGGATCCGAACATGAAGCCCGGGCGGACGAAAAACCGAGTCGTCTCGTCGCCCACCAGCACGTAAGGGACACCGGCTTCCACGGTGAAGGAAGTCTTCTTCTCCGTCTTGACGACAGGCACTGTCCCGCTGTGGTCCGTGAACTCCATGTCCTGGTTCGCCAGACCGATGCCGAGGTCGACCGCCACCTTGTCGTTCACCCAGGCGCGTCCGCCAACCGGGGCATCCGCCCGGAAGTAGCCGAATCCGAGCTTCAACGCATCCGCGGCCGCGGCCGGAGTGGCCGACAAGGCCGTAACCGCCAGGGCCAGCACGATCAACAGAGTCTTCTGCATGGTTCCTCTCCTCCTATACCAGCGCCTCTCGTCAACGTCGCCGCACCCGACGCGCGCGAGTCAGGGGCGCAGTTCGTCCTTCAGGGTTCGTCATCCGAAAGCCGTCTCCGTTGGGTGCTTCCCTGTCCCAACCCGGCTGCGTCTGCTCAACCACGTTTCGATGCGGATCACGCTCCGAACGATTGGCGCTCGAGGCTACGGCCTGTAGCGCACCCTTCCCACCAATCTCACCTTCGCCTCCATCCCCACCCGCGCCGCAAACGAGTCCGAGCCGTCGGCCGACGAGGTGATGAGGTATCGCCAGCGCAGCTCTCCGCCCTCGCTGGCCCGGAAGTTCGTCGTCCAGTAGTTGTTCAGCACCCAGGAGAAGACGTGCGGCGCGGCCGGGATTGCGATACGCGCGAACTGGCCGAGATTGAGCCCTCCCAGCTGCACCAGCGGCGTCTCGGGCGAACAGAGGATCGTCTGCCCCGCCGCCGGGCGCGCCGCCACGAACCCCTGGACGCCGACCCAGTCGCTGGCGCTCCCGGGAAGCTGATCCAATCCCGGCCGCACCGCGCCGCCCTGGCTCTCCCACGACAACGTCGCGTCAGCCGGGCCGAACGGGAACGCCACATAGACCGCCTCGGGATCGGTCACTGGGAGCTTCCGCAGGGCGTAACGAAGCTCGATGAGCTTCGCGGTCTTGTACAGCCGGACTTCGCAGGTGACGCCATGCGCATCCGCGCAGCCGGGCACTTGCGCGCGCAGGCGCACGCTCTGCCAGACCGGCCCGTCACCCACCGCCTCAACGGCGAGGCGTTCCCAACCGCTTCGCTCGACGGCGTCGAGTCGGAACCCTTCGAGCTGGTGCCGGTTGCCCAGCCGCTCGTGGATGAGGTGGCCCAGCGCCCACGGGCTCCCGGAGTCGACGAGATCCCGCTCCAGGCCGCGATCGACCAGGCGTACGACCCCGCCCCGCTCGGCATCGATCGCGATTTCGTAGAACGCGCCGCGGAGGGCGACGCGATGAGGAAGCGCGGCCTCGATGGAGGCTCCCCCCGCAGTCGTTTCGGGATCGCTCGACGGTCCGCAGGCCGGCGGCGAGCCGTCCGCCGCGATCCGATACGTCCGCCACCCCAGCGCCGGCAGGTCCGCTGCCCACACCGTCCAGTAGGTACCGTCCTCGCGACTCTCCCCCGCCTGCATCGGAAGCGGCCGGCTCTCGTCGTCCCACAGACATGCCGTCGACCCGCGCGGAAGCGAGCGATGGTCGATGTAGATCTCACACGGCCCCGAACGCGGCCAGTCGAGGGGGTTGAAGACCGTGAGGTATGGGGCATCGGCGATGCTGGGAGCGCGGTGCTCCCGGATGTGCGCCGCCTCGGCGGTCGGCGCGGATGCGGCGACCGGGCCGGCGGGATTGGCGGGCGTGCCAGTTCCGCGCTCCCCCCGCCCTGGCTGCGCCTCTGACCGCCCCGGCGTATCCGGCCGCTCGCACGACGCCAGCCGCCCGAGCGCTTCCTCCCGGAGCAGGGCGCATTCCATCACCGCCTTCCAGGCGAACGCGGCCTTCTGGCCCCACTGCACCACGTTGTTGAGGCAGGTGGGGTCGCTGATGCTCTCCGCCGCCCCGAAGGTGTGCTCGGCGTAGAAGAGGAGATGCTCCCTCGCCTGCTCGACGCGCCGGAGTGTCGCTTCGGGAACTGCGCCGCCGCGCCGGCGAACCATCTCCAGGAGCCCCTGCACGCCGAGGAGATCTCCCGCGCAGACGCGCGCGACCGCCGTCTCGCGCGGGGCCGAGCCGAACCCGTCCATCCACCAGTCCGGCCAGGCGCCGCGCAAGACCGGTATGTCATCGTGGCCGCCGAGCGCCAGCGGACCATCTTCGCCCCCACTCGGCAGCGTGTCGAGGAAGCCGCCGGCGGTATCGAGGCGAAGCTTTGGCCACTCGTACGTCTCGTTCCAGCGGCGGACCACCGTGCAGGCCGCGCGGGAGGGGGGCGAGTTGTCGGTAAAGAATCCGCCGAACTGCACGAGCAGGCGATCGCGGGCATACCCGCGCGCCTTGAGCTGATCCAAGTGCCGGAGCAGCGTGTCTCGGAAGCTGTCCGGATCCGAGCCTAAGAGCCCAAGCATGTTCCCGCGCATGTAGTGGTCGCCCGCATGCACGAGGAGCGCGTTTCCCGACCGCGACTCCCAGCGAAAAAGCGCAGGCAGCTCGAACGGTTTGACCGCGCGGTGCGTATTCTGCGCCATGAGCATATAGTCCACGCCCTCCGCACAGAGCTGATCGACCAGGCACCAGGGAACGCCGTTGATGTCCGACTGCATCGCCGTGCGCACCGGGAGGCCGCGTTCCCGGAACTCGCGCAACGGCCCGAGCTGCGCCAGGGCGCCCGGCTCGTCCAGCAGGTCCGAGAGATTCAGGAAGAGCGCCGTCACCTCGATTCGCCCTTCGCGCACCCGGCGGAGGAACCGTTCGACTTGCTCCTCGGGGCGCACCCGGAGGAATTCCCGCACCGCCCACGAAGTCTCGCAGGTCCAGCGGAACCGCGCCTCCGCGGGCAGATGATCGGTGGCATCGCAGTGGTCGAGCGCGGCATCGAGGAACCGCAGGTGATCCGCCAGGATCTCCGCCTGGGGGCGCGTGTAGCCGATATCGGTGTGGGTGTGCTGCACAAGGGAAACCGTCCAGCGGCGCGCCGGGCGGAGCGTGAAGCGTTCCTCGCGATCCGGTCCGTCGCCGAGGCGAATGACGGCGAGGAGTCCCGTTTCCTCCTCGACCTCCGGCAGCTCCACGGCGACTGGATTGTGGCCCGGTGAGAGGGAGACAGCGGCCGGCGCGAACGGTAGCGCGGTGGATCCCGCCGCGCCAGGAGGCCCAGGTGAGTCCGTCGGTTCCACACGTGAGGCCGTTGCCGCGAAGGCCGGGACGATCGCACTGCCGCACGTTGCGGCTGCCACCGGCTCGATCCTCACCGTGCCCTGCACCGGCGCGCCCACGTGCGTGAACTCGAAGAGCACGGTGCGCCAGAGACGGCCATCACGGCGCGTGAGGAGATCAAGCGGGCGGATCAGACAACGCTCCGCCACCGCCGTTTCAAACGTCATGTACCAGGTGCGGCTGCCCGCCGACTCCCCCTTCACGCGCAAGACCTGGGGTTGCCCGGACCGCAGCAGCCTCCGGGAAACGGTGAGGACCGCGTACCCCATGAGGTCGTCGTACTTGTCGACCAGGGTCGCGCGAAACGTCAACTCCGCGCCATCGCGCCCGGTCACCGTCCAGCACCGCGGCTCCGTGGCGGTGGGGTTCGCAAAGGAGAGGAGCGGCGACCCGTTGAGCCAGAGTTCGAACGCATGCCGATCGGAGTTGACATCAATGCCGAATAGCCACAGGAAGGAGGCGCGGTCGGACACGTCCGGCAACGTCGGCAACGCCGCCGTCTCCCACTCGATATCCTGCGTGCCCTCCAGCGAGCGGACGAGGAGCGAGTGGTCTACGTCCGGATCGGGCGAGTGGTAGGCAAGTCTCTCCCCCCGGATGGACCGCGCGTACCCCTGGAAGAAGGAAGACGGCCAGGCGGCCGCCGCGGAGTCACCAGTTGCTGCCATGTGCCACCCCCCGCGCGCCGACGACAACCGGCGGCTCGCCGGGATCGTAACAAGCGGCCAAAGCCCCGCTACGCCCCGCTCTTCCCCCCCAACAGCTGCCGCGCGATCACGAGCCGCTGCATCTCCGAGGTCCCTTCGTAGATCTCCGTGATTCGGGCGTCCCGGTAGAGGCGCTCCACCGCGTATTCCTTGATGTACCCGTAGCCGCCGTGGATCTGCAGCGCCGTGGAGCAGACCTCGTTGGCAATTCGCGAGGCGTAGAGCTTGGCCATGGCCGCCTCCTTGGTATGGGGCAGACCCTGGTCCTTCAGCCAGGCCGCGCGGTGGACCAGCAGCCGGGCCGCATCGACCTTGACCTTCATGTCGGCGATCATGAACTGGATCGCCTGGAACGCCGACAACGGGCGCTCGAACTGCCGCCGCTCCTGCGCGTACTGCACGGCGGCGGACAGCGCGCCCTGCGCAATCCCGACCGCCTGCGCCCCCACGCCGATCCGGCCGTTGTCGAGGGACATCATGGCGATCTTGAACCCTTCACCCTCCGCGCCCAGGCGTTGTCCCGCGTCGATCACGCAGTCGCGGAAAACCACTTCTGCGGTGTCGGAGGCTCGCAGGCCCATCTTGTCCTCAAGCTTGCCGGCGGAGATTCCCGGCGTTGTGCGCTCCACCAGGAATGCGGTGACGCCGCGGTGGGGCGCTTCCGCCACCTCCGCGGTCCGCCCCATCACCAAGAAGAGGTCGGCGATCGAGCCGTTGGTCACAAACGCCTTGGTCCCGTTCAGGCGATAGCTCGCCACGTCCGACAGCGAGGCCCCCGGAAGCAGCGGTCTTCCGTCTCTCCCCAGCCGCTCCACCTTCAGCCGCAGCCGGGCCGCATCCGAACCGGCCTCCGGCTCGGTGAGCGAGAACGCGCCGATCCACTCTCCGGCCAGACGCGGCAGGTAGTCCTGCTTCTGCCGGTCGGTCCCGAAGCGCAGGATCGGAAACGCGCTGACGGAGTTGTGTACCGACAGGATGATCGCCACCGCCCCACAGACCCGGGAGATCTCCTCGATCACTCCGGCGTAGCAGGAGGTGGAGACGCGGGAGCCACCGTGTTCTTCCGGGATCATGAGGCCGAAGAGCCCCATCTCCTGCATCTGGCGCACCACGGCGAGAGGCACTTCCCCCTCTTCGTCGAGCTGGCGAGCGATCGGCGAGAGCTCGGCCGCCACAAACTCCCGAACCGTGTCCAGGATCATCTGTTCCTCTTCCGAGAAACCGAGATTCACGTTCCCCTCCCTGCCCTGCGGGCGATCGCCCGGGCATGCCGATCCTTGTGCCGCCCCGTCTCTCCTACGTCTCTGGGGCGCGCGGTTCGCCCGGCACTGCGGTGGACGGCCGCGATGCTCACGGCATCCGGCTAGCCCTTGATCAGCGATCGGGCCACGACCATCCGCTGGATCTCGCTGGTTCCCTCGTAGATCTCGGTGATCTTGGCGTCGCGATAGTGGCGTTCGACGTGGTATTCGCTGACGTAGCCGTAGCCGCCATGCACCTGCACCGCCTCGTCGGTCACCTCGACCGCCACCCGCGAGGCAAACAGCTTGGCCTCCGCGGCCGCGGCCGCATAGTCCTCGCCCCGGTCCTTGAGATGAGCCGCCCGCAGGGTGAGGAGCCGCGCCGCGTCGATCCTGGTCGCCATCTCGGCCAGTTTCCACTGGATCGCCTGGAACGAGGAGATCGGCACGTCGAACTGCTTGCGTTCCTGCGAATACAGCAACGCCCGCTCGAAGGCGGCCCGGGCGATGCCGAGCGCCTGGGCCGCAATGCCGATGCGCCCCCCGTTCAGCGTCTCCATGGCGATGCGAAATCCGCGGTTCAGTTCCCCCAACCGGTTGGAATCAGGCACCCGCGCGTCCTGGAAGATGATCTCCATGGTGGAGGAGGCCCGAATTCCCAGAGTCTTCTCGCGAGTCCCGAGCGCGACGCCGGGGCGGTCCTTCTCGATGATGAAGGCGGTGATGCCGCGGGTCTTCTTCTCCGGCTCGGTGGAGGTGTAGACCACGAAGAAATCGGCCGCCCCGCCGTTGGTGACGAAGATCTTGGTGCCGTTGACCACCCACTCGTTCCCATCCCGAACCGCGGTCGTCCGGGTGGCGCCGGCGTCGGAACCGGCCATCGGCTCGGTCAGGCAGTAGGCGCCCAGTCTGCGTCCCGAGGCCAACGGCTTGAGGAAGCGCTCCTTCTGCGCGTCGGTGCCGTTCAACTCGATCGGGTGGCAGACGAGCGAGTTGTTTACCGACATGATGACGCCCGTGGAGGCGCAGCCGCGGGAGATCTCCTCCAGGGCCAGCACGTAGGAGATCGTGTCGAGGCCGGCGCCTTCCCAGGCCTCGCCGACCATCATGCCGAGGAACCCGAGCTCCCCGAGCTTCTTCACCGCGGCGTGCGGGAACTCCCGGGTTTCGTCCCAATGCGCCGCGTTCGGCGCCAGCTCCTCATCGGCGAACTCGCGGGCCGCGTCCCGGATCTGCTCCTGTTCGGGAGTGAGAGAGAAGTCCATCATCGCCTCCTGGTCGGACGTGCGAAAACACCGCCCGCCGCCCGTTGGTATCCGATTGCGGGTTCAGCCCCGCGGCCCGCCGGTCTCCGATCGCGGTTCGATTCGGCGCCTCCGTTGGCGTCTCACTCCGTGTAGTCGTAGAACCCCTTCCCCGTCTTGCGGCCCAGGTGCCCGGCCTGGACCATCCGCCGGAGCAACGGGCAGGGGCGGTACTTGTCATCGCCCAGGCCTCGGTGCAGCACCTCCATGATGTGGAGGCAGACGTCCAGCCCGATGAAGTCGGCCAGGGTGAGAGGTCCCATCGGGTGATTCATCCCCAGCTTCATCACGGTGTCGATGTCCTCGCGCGAGGCGACCCCCTCCATGAGGCAGAAGACCGACTCATTGATCATCGGCATCAGGATCCGGTTGGCGACAAAGCCCGGGTAGTCCTCTACCGTGACCGGAGTCTTGCCGAGTTCGTGGGCCAGCTTCTCCACTGCCCCCGCCGTCTCATCCGACGTGGCGTGCCCCCGGATGATCTCCACCAGCGTCATCACCGGGACCGGATTCATGAAGTGCATCCCGATCACCCGGTCGGGCCGCCGGGTCACCGCCGCCAGTTCCGTGATCGGGATCGACGAGGTGTTGGAGGCGAGAATGCAGTCGATTCCGGTGGACCCATCGAGCGCGCGGAACAGCTCCTTCTTCAGGTCCGCGTCCTCAGGCACCGCCTCGATGACCACCTGGGCCTCGCGGAGCGGCTCCGGCTTGGTGGTGCGGCTGACCCGCTCGAGGATGACCGGCACCTGCTCCGCCCCGAGGACCCCCTTCTTGACCAGCCGCTCCAGGCTCTTCTGGATCGTGGCGGCGGCCCGATCCAGCGCTTCCGGACTGGTGTCCATCATCACCACCGGATACCCGGCCTGGGCCAGCACCTGGGCAATGCCGTTGCCCATCGTCCCGCTGCCCACCACCCCGATGCGACGGTGCTTGTCCATGTCTGCCTGCATCCTCCTCTGGAACGTCTCTCCGCGATCCCGGGTCCCGCCCGGACCGGCCCGAGCGGAGACGTCCGATCTGCGCACCTGGTTGATTACAGCATCTCGAGGGAAAGCGCCACCGCGTTTCCGCCGCCCAGGCAAAGCGTGGCCAGACCCTGCCGGCCGCCTCGGTCCCGGAGAGCATGCAGCAGGGTCACGAGGATCCGGGCGCCGCTGGCGCCGATCGGATGGCCCAGGGCCACGGCTCCGCCGCGGACGTTCACGCGCGACCAGTCCCAGCCCAGCTCGCTCCCGTTGACCAGGGCCTGGGCGGCGAACGCCTCGTTGGCCTCGATCAGGTCGTAGTCGCCGATCTTCCGGCCGGTCCTTTCCATCAGCTTGCGGACCGCCACGACCGGCGCGTAGAAGATCATCTCCGGCGAGGTGCCGCCCGAAGCGTAGCCGGTGATGCGCGCCCATGGCGTGAGGCCCAGCTCCTTCGCCCGCGCGCCGGAGACCACCAAGACCGCAGCGCTGCCGTCGTTGACGCTGGGGGCGTTTCCGGCGGTGACCGTTCCGTCCTTCTCGAATGCCGGCTTCAACCGCGCCAGGCTCTCTCGGGTGGTGTCGCGGCGCGGGCTCTCATCCGTGTCCACGACGACCGGATCGCCCTTCTTCTGCGGAATGCTCACCGGCAGAGTCTCCGCCCGGAACTGCCCCGTCTCGATCGCGGCGATGGCCCGGTGGTGACTCTCCACCGCGAACTCATCCTGCTGCTCGCGGGTGACCTGGAAGCTGCGGGCGATGAATTCGGCGGCGCTGCCCATGTGCCAGTTCTTGAAGGCGCACCAGAGCCCGTCGTGGACCAGGGCGTCGACGAGCTGGCCGTGCCCGAGGCGATACCCGGTGCGCGCCTGCGGGAGCAGATGCGGGGCATTGGACATGCTTTCCATGCCGCCGGCCACGATCAGATCCGCCTGCCCGGCGGCAATCTCGCTGGCCGCGACCATAACGGCCCGCAGCCCGGAACCGCACACCATGTTGACCGTGAGAGCCGGGACCGTGTCGGGGACTCCGCCCGCGATCGCGGCCTGTCGCGCCGGGGCCTGGCCCACACCCGCCTGCAGCACATGGCCCAGGATCACCTCATCCACAGCGTCCGGCGGGACGCCGGACCGGCGCAACGCCTCACGCACCGTCAGACCGCCGAGTTCCGGCGCGGGCAAAGAGGCGAGCCCTCCCTGGAATCTGCCGATCGGCGTGCGCACGGCGCCGATCAGATAGGCGCCGCGATCCTGCAATGGGGCCATGTTTCCTCCTGCTCGGGGCTCGCCGGCGTGCGGTACGAGCCTCCTTGATGGTCTGACAAGGGGCGCCTACGGCTCCGCAGAGGCGCGTCGAGAGCGGCGGACGGCCGCCGGGCCCGCGATCAGCACGCGATCTCCGGGACCGGGCCGTCCACCTGGAGCCGCGCGCCCGTGACCGCCTGGATTTCCGCCACGCTGAAGCCCGGGGCGGCCTCCCGCAGCACGAAGCCCCGGCCCGCCTCGACATCGATGACGGCGTATTCGGTGATGATTCGATGCACACAGCGCCGGCCGGTGAGGGGAAGGGTGCATTGCTCGAGGAGCTTGGGGGTGCTGTCCTTGGCGCAGTGCTGCATGGTGACGATCACCCGCTTCGCCCCGGCGACCAGGTCCATGGCGCCCCCCATCCCCTTCACCATCTTGCCCGGTATCATCCAGTTGGCGAGATTCCCCTCCTGGTCGACTTCCATCGCCCCGAGGATGGTGAGATCGATGTGCCCGCCCCGGATCATGGCGAACGAGTCGGCGCTGGAAAAGAAGCTGCCCCCGGTGACGGCCGTGATCGTCTGCTTTCCCGCATTGATGAGGTCGGCGTCCTCCTCTCCGGCGTACGGAAACGGACCGATCCCGAGCAGCCCGTTCTCGGATTGCAGGACGATCTCCATCCCCGGAGGGATGTGGTTGGCGGCCAAAGTCGGCATCCCGATTCCGAGATTGACGTACATTCCGGCGCGAAACTCCGCCGCCGCCCGGCGCACGATCTGTTCCTTGGTCAACGTCGTCTTCATCGCGTCCTCCCGTTCACGTCCGCGGCCGCGTCGTTCGCTGTTCGATCCGCTTCTCGTGGCTTCCCGCGAAGATCATGTCGACGTAGATCGACGGCGTGTGCACAGAATCGGGATCGAGGCTTCCCAGAGTGACCAGCTCCTCGACTTCCGCGATCACCGTGCGCGCCGCCGTGGCCATCATGGGGTTGAAGTTGCGCGCAGTCTCGCGATAGACCAGATTGCCCCACGGATCGCCCCGCCACGCCTTGATGAAGGCGAAGTCGGCGACGAGGCCGCGTTCCAGCACGTACTCCCGGCCGTCGAAGACGCGGGTCTCCTTCCCTTCGGCCACCACGGTGCCCACGCCGGTCGGGGTGTAGAAGCCGGGAATGCCCGCACCGCCGGCACGGATCCGCTCCGAGAACGTCCCTTGCGGCACGAACTCCAGCTCGAGCTCCCCGGTGAGATAGAGCCGCTCGAAAAGGGCATTCTCGCCCACGTAGCTGCTCACCATCTTTCGCACCTGCCGGGATTGGAGCAGCACGCCGATTCCGAAGTCGTCGACCCCCGCGTTGTTGCTGATCACGGTCAGGCCTTTGGTGCCCCGGAGTTTCAGCTCGCCGATCAGGTTCGCGGGGATGCCGCAAAGGCCGAACCCGCCCATCATGATGGTCGCTCCGTCCGGTATCCGGGCTCGATCCAGCGCCTCAGCCGCCGAGGCGACCGTCTTGTTCACCGCCATGTTGGTCTGTTCCTCCGTCAGATCCGCCTCTCGGACAACCCATGAGTACCGGTCCCCCACGCAGCGGAATCCTTCGCCGGAAGCCACGCCCGATCGCGCCCGGGCCGGTTTCGCAGCAGCCTCGACTCTGCGGCAGCCAGCTAGACTCCCGCCTCGGCCGTGGACGCCCGCTTTCGCTCGAACCAGTCGCGCAGGAAGGCGATCGGCTCCGTCGTGGGCGTGCCGGGCCCGTATACCGCGGCCACTCCCATCCGCTTCAGCTCGGCCGCGTCTTCTCCGGGAATGATCCCGCCGCCGATCACCAGGATGTCTCCGGCGTCCCGCTCCCGCAGCAGCTCGAGCAGTCGCGCGAAGAGCGGCATGTGTGCCCCGCTCAGAATGGAGAGCGACACCACGTCGACATCCTCCTGCACCGCCGCCTCGACGATCATCTCGGGGGTCTGGTGCAGCCCGGTGTAGATGACCTCGAACCCCGCGTCGCGGAACGCCGTCGCAATGACCTTGGCTCCGCGGTCATGTCCGTCAAGACCGGGTTTGCCCACCAGCACCCGCAGACGCTCGTTCACGATGCCGTTCCTCCCTCTACTCCCGCACTCGCTCCACCGGGGGCCGTATCCGGCCGGCCCCGGCCACGACTCGCTCCGCGGTGAACGGCTTCGTCACCGCCACGTACGAGTTCGTCGACCAGGCCATAGGGCGACGCTTCACGCCGCGCCACCCGCGGGGACGCAAGGTCCATCCACCGCTCCAGGTCCAGACGCTTCCACTCCGTCTCCAGGATCCGATCGCGCAGCAACGTGCGGAGTCGTTCGCGGGCCCGCTTCTCCAGCACTCCCGGGCCGTGATGCGGATCAGCCTCGTGTACGGCGCGATGACGCCGCACGGTCTCCAGCAACTCCCGCCCCCCTTCGTCGCGCGTCGCCACGGTGGGGACGATCGGCGGAATCCAGGCTCCCGGCTGCCGGCGCTCGGCCAGCATCTCCAGCAGCCCGCGAATCTCGCGTTCGAGGCGCGGCCCGCCCTCGCGATCGAACTTGTTGATGACGAAGATGTCCCCCGCCTCCATCAGCCCGGCCTTCATCATCTGCACCCCGTCGCCCGACTCCGGCACTAAGACGACCACCGTGGTATCGGCGATCTCGGCAACCTCCATTTCCGACTGGCCCACCCCCACCGTCTCCACGAGGATCCAGTCGCTCCCGAACGCATCCAGCGCATCGGCCGCCTGCTGGGTGGCCCCGGCGATGCCGCCGAGGCTGCCGCGACTGGCCATGCTCCGGATGAAGACGCCCGGGTCGGTGGCCACTCCGTGCATGCGGATTCGGTCTCCGAGGATGGCTCCGCCACTGAACGGGCTGGAGGGATCGACCGCCAGGATCCCGACCGTCTCTCCGCCGGTCCGCAGAATCCGCGTCAACATCTCCACCAGCGTGCTCTTGCCGGCGCCCGGCGGTCCGGTGATCCCGACCCGATACGCCGACCCGGTGCGCGGGTAGATCCGGTCGAGGATTCGCCGCCCCGCCGCCGTCTCGTCTTCGATGCGGGAAAGCACGCGAGAGAGAGCACGTTTCTCGCCACGGAGCAGGCCTTCGACCAAGACCTCCTCATCGGGAAGCAGGGGAAGGGCCAAGGGCTCGATCCTCCGAGGGTCCGGCGAAGCGTGATACGAATCCGGGTCCCGCCCGTTTGGGGACGGACAATCGATGATAGGCACTCTAACAGAGGGTCGAAGAATCGGTCAAAACGAATGCCCGGCAATCAGTAATGGGATGCTTGGTCGCAAGAAAGAAGCACGAGCTCACCGTCCAATGATTCGATCGGCGGGACGCCAGGCCTCCGCGATTCCCGCCGATCTCGCAGGGTGCTGAAGAACCCAGTCAACCGCGTTCGGAGTGCCGCCTCACCGCACGGACGGCGACGAACGGGGCAGGATGAAGTGCCGGTGGTGCCGGATATTCAACCCGTCGACCTCGGCATGGATCGTGACGAGGTCGAACCGGAGCCGCCCGTGCCGGTGCCCCTCGCGCAGCCAGTACGCGCGCCCCGCGCGCCAGAGGTGGATGCGCTTGCGCGCATTCACGCTCTCCTCGGCCAGTCCCCGGCGGGTGTCGGAGCGGTACCGGACCTCCACCACCACGACCCAACCCGCGTCCTCCGCCACCAGGTCGATCTCGCGGGGGCCTTCGCGCACGTTGCGGGCCAGCAGGCGGAACCCGCGCAGGCGCAGAAACGCCGCGGCGAGATCCTCTGCAGCGCGCCCACTCTCCTGACGCGATGAGACCCCGGCCGCCCCCGGCGAGACGCCGGGGCGAACGGGGTCGCCTGAGGACGAGGTGTCGGGAAGCGGGCACACGGCCTGTCCGAAGCGCGGAACATGCCGTGGTGCGGCAGCCTGCTGGATTCGCCGCACTGCGAACGGGCGCCCCCTATCGGGCGACGGTGAGCCGGCCTGTGGCGTCAAACACCGCGAGTGACGCCGGGCCCGCGACCGGCAAGTCGAAAGAGATTCGCGCTGTCCCGGGGCACGGATTCGGGATGCACGCCGTCCAGGCGTCCTTCCGGCGGGTCGTCCAGGTTCCGAAGCTGCTTGTAGCCTCCCCGGACCGCAGCCCGACGCTCTCCGGCGTGGCGCCGGCGAATACGATATTTCGCACCGCCGTGAATTCGGTGTCGTCTGCCCCTACGGCCTCCTCAGCCATGACGCTTGTGAGAAAGCCGGTCCAACCGCCTACCCAGCCGCTGCCTCCGTTCGCACCGAACAGGCTGCCGTCCGGATACGATATGGTGTCTTCGGCGGAGACTCCGGCACTCGCGGGACTCCATCCCGGAAGTGCGAGCACGGTCACCGCTCCGATCAGGGCGAACGCATATCGGCGAACCGCGGCGAACGCGCCCGCGATGAGAAAGCTCTTCATTCATGCGTCCCCTATGACTCCCCAACGACTCTTTCATCTTCCGACGTCATGGCACGCTACTCGTCTCGAACGCCCCATCGCTCACGACTGTTCGCGCAGTTCGTCGGACTTCGCGGTGAACTGGGCGGGATTGTCGCTGGCGGATGCAAGTGGCGCCGGGCGTTGCCGCATCGGCAGTCAGTCGGCTGCGAGGATCGCCGCGACTTCAGCAAGCCGCTGCTCCGGCGTCATCTCCTCAGCGAGCAACACCCACAACGCCCCATCGCGTTACGGCCGGGCCGATCCCCGGTGATCTATCTGGGCGGTGCGTTCACCGCGATGGGTCGTCTGTACTACCGTATCAACGTGACCGCCCTCTCCACGTGCGCCGCCCCCGCGTCCAGACGCAGGTAGTACACGCCGGCAGGCACACGCCCGCCCGCCGGACGCGCCCAGCCAACCACCCGGGCGCCTTCCGGCATGGCGCCATCGAAGAGCGTGTCCACGACTCGCCCCTGCAGATCGAAGAGCCGCAGCGATGCCTGTGCCGCCTGCGGCAGCCGCACGTGTATGCGGAATCCATCCGTCGCCGGGTTGGGACATGCGGCTAGCTGCAGAGTGGGTGGTCTGTCCGCGAAGTCCGGTGCAGCCGCGGGATCGAAAGCAAAGCGCCATACCCCCGATCCCTCCAGGGCGACATAGAGATCCGGCTGGGTCGGATGGCTCTCGAGGTACATCCGGATCCCCGAGAGATACCCGCTGGGTATCGAAGGCAGACCGGGCGCCAAGAACTCCCACGTCGCCCCCATATCCGAGGTGCGGGCCACGTCGTAATACCCCCCACTGCTTCCCAGGACGAAGAAAGCTCCGGATGCCCAAGGCGCGACAGCCACCATCTTTCCGGCCAGCGGGCTCGAAGAACGAGTGGTCCAAGAGACGCCCGCATCGGTCGATGTGCGGGTGTGCAAGCCAAAGGCGGCCAGAATCCGAGTAGGCTGATCCGTGTCCACGTCGATGCCCCAACAAAGACTGCCGGCGTCAACCGAATAGAAGGTCCCGCCGCCGTCGGTGGACTTGTATATGATCGGTGCCTCAATCCAGTTCTGTCCCGTCATGTACAAGACATCGGCGTTCTGCGGGTCGAACGCCGCCTCGAAGCGGTTGTCTACCACTTCGTGGGGAAACTCCGACCATTGCCACGATGCGCCGTCATCCGTCGAGCGCAGGCCGACGACGACGAAGAGGTGCGTTGACTCCGACGGCGCCCGGCGGATTCGCCGGAGGTCGGCCCATACGGGACCGTAGGTCGTTGTCCAGGTCTGCCCTCCGTCGGTTGACCGCAGCAGTTCACTGAATCCTGCGGGATCGAAACGAACGACGACGATCCGCTCGTCGTTGGCACCGGCCACTGAGACAGCCGTTACGCGCTGTCCGGCAAGGGCAAACAAGTCCCACTGCCCATCGGCGAACCGGTACCGATAGAGGCCCAAACCCGTTTCATCCTGCGCCGCCATGCCGACGTACAGCGCCTGATCGGTCACACCGAGCGCTTCGGTGTAGTACCCCACTCCCGGGCCGAGGTACTCCCATGATCCCTGCGCCGAGACGTTGGTAACCAGAGATGCGCCAAGCGCCAGGATGGTGGCAAACGGCGTGATTGTCGCGAAACGTGCGCGGGTCATGACATCCCTCCCTTTCACCGGACGACCTTGATCGTACGCCCGAATGCTCCCGCGCGCATGCGGAGGAAGTAGACCCCCGCCGGCGCCGCACGCCCTCGCGCATCCGCTCCATCCCAGACGAGCGACACCTCGCCGGGTCCCGCAAGGCCGGAGTACAGAACTCGCACCTGCCGGCCCGCCACGTCGAACACCGTCGCCTCCGCGCGCTGGCGCGCCTCAAACGCCCACGCGATGCGAAACGGCGCGCGGGATGGGTTCGGGCCGCCGAATCCCACCCGCTCTACGGCAGAGCCGCCCCGTGACTAGCTATCGTCTCCGGCAGTGAAGTACGTGTAGGCGAAGACGGTGCTATCTCCAGCCGAGCACGCCGGCTGGCCGGTGTCTCCGTTGACCGGATACCAGCCCACAAACGTGCTGTCCCGGTAGAACTTGTAGGTGTACGCGCGGAGCGAGCAACCCTCCGCGGTGACTGTCTCCGGTATCACTTCCGCCCAGTTTCCTTTCGCGAGGCCGTCCATGGGCAGCGCGGGCAGCACCCGGAATGCCGGCGGACGCAAATCCCTCCAGCCGACCGATTGCCGGCCACGGGTCCACACGGCCAACGCGGAGTCTGCAAATGACCCATAGCCGGCCATCTCGTACACGGCGACGGAGAGGGACTCCGGCTGTTCTCTGGTGATGCAGGGGATGTTCATGAACTCGCCGGCGAACGAACCAACATAGCTGATGCGCGAAAGCGCCGCTGCTCCCCGGTGAATCTCGTGGGGCGCACCGATGAGCTCCAGCGCGGCGTCCGCGCGAGTCAGCCCATATCCAAAACAGACATCCCACCCCTGATCGCCTAGGTCCATGGCAGTGGCCTTCAGCAAGCCATCCACATCGTCATTCGTCAGGGCGATACTCGCCCAAACCGGCCAGTTGGACAAGATCAACCCGACCACGCCCGTCACGTGGGGTGTGGCTGCGGATGTTCCGCCGAAATACTGGTGCGCACCCACGCCCCAGTAGTCGTCGTTGCCACTCCCCTCGCCCCAAGGGGCCACGATGTTGGCCAGCGTCGAATCGTTGATTGCTCCACCGGGGGCCGCGACGTCGATCCAAGTGCCAACGTTGTAATCCGGCGAATGAGTGCCGTCACATCGGACCGCGGCAACCGCAATCGTGTAGTCCGCGAAGGTCGCAGGCCATTGCTCAATGGGGGAGCTCTTCTTGTTGCCCGCTGCGGCCGGAAGCACCAGACCCTTCAGATAGGCATTTCTGTAAGCGTCTCGCACTGTGGCGTACCAATCCGGAAAGCCACCCTCATAAGCCCGCCCGCCCACGAAACTGCTATTGACGATCGGAATCGCAGGAAACACCGAGTCACTCGTCGCCCAAGCCAGGGCATTGGGCACCAACAGGGAGTTGACGTTGTTGCAGTACCCATTCTGGATAGCCCGCATGGAGACGAGAAACCTCCCACCGCGAGGCGACGCCACGCCCGAGATCCCAACCGAGTCCCCCCCGGTAGCTCCGACGATCCCAGCCACGGCGGTGCCGTGCGGCCAGGCACATGGGATCTCCTCGTGTCCGTTGTCAGGTCCATAGTGCAGATTCGGATCGACAGATTCGGTCAAGTCCTCGTGATCGTAGTCGATCCCGGTATCCAGAATGCCAATCTTGACTCTGCACGAGTCCTGATAGTCCCAAGCCTCGAGGGCGTTGATGTCGAAATCCGTAGAGCAGGGAACGCATGGCTCCGGGTATGTCTGCCCCTGGTTGTCGAGCCCCCACTGATCCGGGAAGTACTCGTCGTTGGGCGGGTCGAAGTCCAACTCCAGCGGGGTCATGATTTCCGCGTAGACGACCTCCTCCAACCCCGCCAGGACCGCTTGCACCTCTTCCGCCGGCGCGGCCGCCGTCCACTCGAGCTTGTACACGTCCGCGAAGTCCACCATCTGCTGGACGGAGATTTCTTCGCCGTTGATGTCATACTGCGGCGCTTGCAGATGACGCCAGGGTTGGCAGACGAACGATAGGCCAGTGACCCCGACCTGCGACAGTGCGGCCCGCAGCCGCTCCGACCGGACGGCAACGAACTCCATGGCTATCGTCTGGGATGCAGACTCGTCCGGAACCTGGATCTCGCCCGGTCCGAACCTCACCACGACGGGCGGACGCTCACTTGGCGTTGCCGCGAACACGCCTGTCGGGCCTACGGCAGCGCAAAGAAACAGGAACCAGAGAGAGAGGGAGAGAGAAGACGAGTGGCTAGAGAGCTTCTCGGGAACCTCCACCAGCGTCCGCGCGCGTCTTCTCCTTGGAAGAAGAACACCTCCGACGACGCCGACGCAGCGTGCGAACCAGCCCCTGCTGAGGAGACCAAGCAGCACTCCGAGCACCCTTCGCGTACACCCCACGGCCACCCCTGAGCTTGGCAGTGCTCCGGGGCGAGGTCAAGGCCTTTCGGGGCATCCTGTGACACTTAGCGCTGAACCACTTCAAGATCGTCTTCGAGGGGAGGTTCTAGTTGGCGAGGCTGGTTAAACGAAGATCGTGACACCCCCGACACTCGGGCTACAGAACATCTGAGTGTGATGGGGTAAGGAAGACAGCCGTGCGGTCGCACCTTCACGCGTGCGAGGGCCATGTCGACAGCCGTGCGGCCGGACCTTCACGTGTGAGAGGGCGATGTCGACAGTCCGGTCACCGGTCCCGCGAGCCTGAACGGATCGCGGCGACACTGCGGTCGCCGGGGGATCGAGCATGCGCCGGCCCGTTCGACGCCGCTGCCGCGGGCGGCCCGAGCGCAGATCCGGGGGGTCCGCTCCCTGGTCGGCGCTGATCCCCCCGGCGATCCGGGCCCACGTGTTCCGCAGCGGCACCCATGCCCTCGCGGGCGGAGCGGACGGGCCTACTCGGCGGCCGGCGCTTCGGGCGCGGCCGGCGCCACATCGGCAGCGGCCGGCGCCGCCGGCGCCGCGGTCTTCGCCCGAGACTTCGTCTTCGCGACCTTCGCGGTCGGAGCGGCGGTCTTCCGCTCCCGGATGCGCGCGGACTTCCCCTTGAGCTCGGAGAGGTAGTAGATCTTCGCCCGGCGGACCGCGCCCCGGCGCACGACCTCGATCTTCGCGATCGACGGTGAATGCAGCGGGAAGATCCGCTCCACGCCTACGCCATCCGAGACCTTGCGGACGGTGAAGCTGGCCCGTAGTCCCGCTCCCCGCCGGCCCAGGACCACGCCCTGGAATACCTGCAAGCGCTCCTTGTCCCCCTCGACGACCTTCACCTGCAGCTTGATGGTGTCCCCGGGGCCGAACTCCGGGTGGTCACTCCGCAGCTGGGGAGCTTCGACGTTCTTCAACACGTCCATCGTCATTCGTCCTTATCCCGCCGGGCCTGCACCCTCACGCGGCGAGGACGGCCCGCGGTCTTGCCCTCGCTCTCCCCGCACGGAGGCCGAGCCCCCGGCGGAGGTGTCCAACCCTTCGCCTGCAACCACGCGCGCTCTTCCCGCGTGAGTGGCGCCTCCGTCAACAGATCGGGGCGGCGCCGCAACGTCCGCAGGAGCGCTTCTTCCCGCCGATGGCGACGGATGCGCTCGTGGTTCCCGGTCAACAATGCCCGCGGCACCCGCATCCCCCGGTAGACCTCCGGGCGAGTGTAGTAGCCGCAGTCCAGGATCCCCGTTTCAAACGAATCGCTCAGCGCCGAGTCGATGTCGCCGAGCACTCCCGGCACCAACCGGGCCATCGCGTCGACCAACACCACCGCCGCCGGCTCGCCGCCCGACAGGATGTAGTCCCCGATCGAGATCTCCCGCGTGGCCAGCGAGCGGATCCGTTCGTCCAGCCCCTTGTACCGGCCGAACATCAGGACGACATCGGCGGCATCCACGAGACGCCGCACCGTCATCTGGTCCAGGCGCCCTCCCTGGGGACTGAGGAGGACCACCTCCCGCCGATCGCGCAAGGGTGGCGGCAGCGCCTCCAATGCCCGAGCCACCGGCTCGACCTTGAGGATCATCCCCGGGCCGCCCCCGTACGGGTAATCGTCGATCGACCGGTGAGGGTCGTCGGTGAAGTCCCGCAGGTTCATCACCCGGATCTCCACCCGCCCACTGTCCCGCGCCACCCGGATCATCCCTTCGTCGAAGGGACCTTCCAGCAGCCGCGGAAACCCGGTCAGGATGTGGACCCGGAGCTGTGGTCCGGCCGCCACCTCCCGGATCGCGCCCGAGGCGAGCTGCCCCGATGCGGCAGCCCCGCTCCCAGCGCCCGATCCCGCCTCTGCGCCTCGAGCAGATCGGCCCGGTCGGCCAGGCGAATCTCGCCGCGCTCCAGGTCGATCCACGCCACAAACTCCCGGCGCAAAGGGATCAGGAACTCCCCGCCTCCCCCTCGCACCTCAAGCAGGTCATGGCCGGGCATGTCGATCACCCGCGAGACCCGCCCCAGATCTGTTCCATCGAACCGCGTCACCGCCTGTCCCACGAGCTGGAACTGGTAGAACGCACCCTCCGGTAGCGGCGGGAGCGCCTCCTCGTCCACGAAGAGCGGCCGGCCCACCAGAGACTCGGCGGAGTCGCGGTCCGTCACTTCTTCGAACCCCAGCAACCAGGCGCGTGGCCCCGGGCGGGCCGTGCGCACCGTGAGCGGCGTTCCGTCTCGTTCCTCGAGGAAGACGGCCGCACCGGTGTGAAACACCTCCGGATCGTCCCCCGCGGCCGTGAAGGTCACCTCTCCCCGGATCCCGTGCGCCTTCAGGATCCAGCCGATGAGCACCCGTCCGGCCGCCATGCGCCCGCCGGCGGCTACTCCAGGATTTCCAGGACTGCCCGCTTGTTTTCCTTCGTCGACGCCGCGGAGAGGAGCGTGCGGATGGCGCGAATCGTGCGCCCGTGCTTGCCGATGACCTTGCCCAGGTCACCCTCCCCCACCCGCAACTCGTACACCGAGGTCTTCTCGCCCGCCACGGCGGTCACCTCAACCTCGTCGGGCTGATCCACCAACGCCCGGATGATGAAGTCCACCAGGTCCTTGATCTCGTCGGCCATTGTGTCCCTCGCTTTCAGAATCGTTGTTCACCTGCGGCTCCCCGTGGGAAGGCCGCGCGCGTTCTTGCCCCCGGTCCGCGCCGGGATTCCGGTCAGGTCGTCGCCGGGTCGCCCGTCACCACCGGCGTCGCCGCCGGCTCTTCGAGCTTGCCGCCGATCTTCTTCCAGAGCGCGTTCACGCTCTCCGATAGCTGGGCGCCGTTCTTCACCCAGTAGCGAATCCGCTCCTGGTCCAGATGCACCTGGGCCGGCTGCGAGAGCGGGTTGTAGTACCCGACCTTCTCCAGGAACCGACCGTCACGCGCCCGCCGGGAATCAGTCACCACCACTCGGTAGAATGGGGCGTTGCGTCCTCCGGCGCGCTGCATGCGGATCGTCACCGACATCGCTTCGTGTCCTCCCTCTCGAGGCCGTCAGCGGCGCTTCTTGCTGCGGCCCATCTTGCCGGAGCGCCCCATGCGCCCCGCATTCGCCATCATCCTCCGCATCAGGAGGAAGTCCCGCAGGAGGCGGTTCACGTCCTGCACGGTCGTGCCGCTTCCCCGGGCGATCCGGCGGCGGCGACTCCCGTCGATCACCTCCGGCCGCCGGCGCTCCATCGGGGTCATCGACTGGATCATTGCCTCGACCCGGACGAACTCCCGATCATCGAACTTCATCCCCTCCGGCAGGCCCTTGCCCAGCCCGGGGATCATCTTGAGGATCTCCTCGAGGGGCCCCATCGCCCGGACCTTCTTGATCTGGCCGACGAAGTCGTCGAGCGTGAACTTCTGCTTGAGCAGCTTCTCCTGCAGCTGCTGGGCTTCCCCCTCGGTAACTTGTTCCTGGGCCTTCTCGACCAGAGTGAGCACGTCGCCCATCCCCAGGATCCGAGAGGCCAGGCGGTCCGGGTGGAAGACCTCCAGGGCCCCGATCCGCTCCCCCGTTCCGAGGAAGAGGATCGGCACTCCGGTCACCGCCCGGATCGACAACGCCGCGCCGCCGCGCGCGTCGCCGTCCATCTTGGTCAGGACGACGCCATCGACCTTGAGACGCTCGTGGAAGGACTTCGCCACTTCCACCGCGTCCTGCCCCGACATCCCGTCCACCACCAGCAACACCTGGTGCGGCCGGATCTCGGCCTTCAGGCGCGCCAGCTCGTCCATCAGCGGCTCGTCGATGTGCAGCCGGCCGGCCGTATCGACCAGGAGGTAGTCCGCTCCGATGGACTTGGCGCTGTCCCAGGCCCGCCGCGCGATCATAACCGCGTCGGTCTGGCCCTTCTCCACGTGCACCCGCAGTCCGGCTTCGCGGCCCAGCGTCGAAAGCTGGTCCATCGCCGCCGGGCGGTAGACGTCGCATGCGGCGAGCACCGGCACCTTCTTCTGCTTGCGCAGATAGTGCCCGAGCTTCGCCACGAACGTCGTCTTGCCCGAACCCTGGAGCCCGACCGCCAGGATCCGCGTCGGAATCTCCGGCGAGCGCGCGATCCCTTGGGTCGAACCGCCCAGGACCTCCACGAGGACCTCGTGAACGACCTGGACCACCTGCTGCCCCGGCGTGAGGCTCCGCAGAACCTCCTGCCCGATCGCCTTCTCCTCCACCTTGCGAACGAATTCCTTCGCCACGGTGAAGTGGACGTCGGCCTCGAGCAGGGCGCGCCGAACCTCCCGGAGGCTATCCCGGATGTTCTCGTCGGTCAGGGTTCCCTGGCCGCGCAGCCTCTTGAAGACCGTTTCCAGCTTTTCGGAGAGCTGCTCGAACATCAGGTGGTCGGCCCCGGTTGAACGCTACGGACGCACAAGACCGCGAGAATAGCAGGGCGGGGAGCGGATCAGCAATGGAGAAACAGAGTGCGTGGCCGGTTCGCCCCGGGGGCTCTCTGTGATCCTGATCACCGTACCATACGAACGTACGCTACATTCCGATCCGCCGAGGAGGATCGAGTCGCGGAGACGTGACCCCTGGGGCGTCGGCTAACGCGGCCTGATCTCAGCCCGCCGTCCCATCTCCCGCCATGCCGCGACTGGGTCCGCCGCCTTGAACACCGCGTTGCCCGCGACCAGCCACCGCGCTCCGGCGGCGACAACCTCGCCCGCGTTCGCCGCTCCGATCCCGCCGTCGACCTCGAGTAGCGGCGCCACGCCGAGGTCGGCGCATATCTCGCGAGTTCGCCGCAGCCGGTCGAACGCCGAAGGCATGAAGCCCTGCCCCCCGAATCCGGGTTCGACGCTCATGACGAGGATCAGCGCGACGTGTCGGGCCCAGCGAGCGACCACGGGGTCGAGTTCCGTGGACGGACGAATGGCCACTCCGAGCGCAATCCCGAGTCGTCCGGCCTCCGCCGCGCACGCCTCGGGCTCGACGGGAACCTCGGCGTGCAGGCAACAGAGATCGGCGCCGGCCCGGGCGAACGGCTCGAGGTAGCGCAGCGGCTCAGTGATCATCAGGTGCACGTCGAGGAACGCGCGCGACATCTCCCGCACCGAGCGGACCAAGGGGGGACCGAACGTGATGTTCGGGACGAAGTGCCCGTCCATGACATCGAGGTGAAGCACTTCGGCGCCGGCATGCTCGAGCGGAAGAAACGAAGCCGCCAGATTGGCGAAGTCGGCCGAGAGCAGCGACGGAAGCACGCGCGGCGTCGGACCCAGTATGCGAAGCCGTTCTGCACTGTTCATCGGCAGCCGCCTCCCGACCGTGTCGCGGTGTTCAGCCGGACGCCGAACCGGGCGTCCGGACGTATCCGTCCGCGTCGCCCGCCACCCTCAGCCACGGTCCCACGATCCCCGCCAACCCGGCACCACGGTCAGGACCACGCGCGCACCGGGCCAGAGCGGCGACCCCGCGGGCGGGTCCTGCCGCACGACGGTCCCGGGATCACCTCCCTCCCCGGACTCGACCGTGACGCGGAACCCGCCTTGCTGCAGCAGCGTCTCGGAGGCTCCGCCCGGGAATCCGCGCAGATCGGGTAGCCAGTACGGCACCGAGGACCGGGCGCGGCTCACCAGAAGCGACACCGTGCCGCCATCCGGCGCCGGCTTGCCTCCTTCGGGTTCCATCGCCATCACCAGGTCATCTCCCACGAGATCATTGGCGGCATACATCAGCTGCCCCACTGACAGCCCGGCATCGGAGAGCCGCATCCGCGCAAGGCGGATGCTCTCTCCCACGAGGTTCGGCACCGCCCGGCGGAAGGATCCCAGACTTGGAGTGAGGACCACCTGCCGGCCTCGCTTGACCATCAACCCCGCCTGCGGCGCCACGTCCAGGACGCGCCCGGGCGCGACAACCGCGTGGTGGCGGCCGGGCAGCACCAGCGGGCGCAAACCGGCGGCGCGCAGATCGCTCTCGGCCTGCGCCAGCTCGCGTCCGCCAACCGCGGGCACGCTCACCTCATCGCCGTGCCGAACGACCAGCGGCATGACAACCCGATCGAAGAGGAATGTCCCCACCAGGATGCCGCATCCCAGGGCCAGCAAGGTGCGGATCCAGCGTGACAGCCTTCCACCGCGCCGCGCGGCCTTCCGCAACTCGGCAGCCGCTCCGTCAAGCCTGGCCATCACGCCCCCGCCTCGCACCGCACGAGAAAGGCATAGCCGCCGTCGGTGTCGTGCCGGCCCGGCACGAGGAGCAGTTCTCCCTCGCGGCCGCGGGCGGCCTCGGGCACCGCCGCGGGAAGCGGCGCCGGCGCCCAGTTCGGGTGCGTGGCCAGGAAGCGGTCACGCTGCGTCAGGGTCTCCTCCGGTTCCATGGTGCACACACTATAGACCAGATGCCCGCCGACGGGGCATCCCGCCGCCGCCGCCCGGAGAAGCGCCGATTGGATTGCCGCGAGGCGGAGGATCTCGTCTTCCCTCGCCCGCCACTTGAGGTCGACGCGCCGGCGCAGCACGCCCAGATTGCTGCACGGCGCGTCGATCAGCACCGCGTCCCAAGGCGCCCGCACCGGGATCCGCCGGCCATCGGCGGCCAAAGGCAACGTCGGGACTCTGGCTCCGGCTTGCCTCGCCAGGCCACGCGCAAGCCGGCGCAAGCGCCCGGGCGAGGCATCGAGCGCCAGCAAGCGGGTGCCCGGACCCGCCCGCTCCGCGAGGTGCCCAGCCTTGGTCCCGGGCGCGGCGCAGAGGTCGAGAACGAGCCCCCGTACCTCGGGGAGCAGCAGACCGATGAGGATCCCGCTGCCGTCCTGGATGGTCCACTCCCCGTCCGTGAAACCGGTCTGCTCCGCCGGATGGGATCCGGCCGGAAAGCGCGCGGTGCCCGGAATCCAACCTTCTGTCGCCCCCTCCGGGATGCCGGCACCGGGACGGAGGCGCACCCAGTAGTCCGGAATGGCGTTGTCCCAGCGCAGGACCCGCTCGGTTTCCGCCGGGCCCCAGCGCTCCATCCAGCGGCGCACCAGCCAGATCGGGTGCGAGTGACGCACAGCGAGGGTCTCGGTCGGCTCCCTGGCTTCGAACCGGTCCCACTCCGCCCAGCGAGCCCGTCCTTCCCGCCCCAGACGCCGCAACACCGCGTTGGCAAGTCCGGCGGTGCCGCGGTGGCCATGGCGGGCCGCAAGCTCGACCGACGTGTCGACCGCGGCGTGAACGGGGATTCCATCGAGAATGACCAGCTGGGCCGCTCCGAGGCGCAGGGCGGCGCGGATCGCGGGAGGCAGGTCCACCACCGGCGAGCGCTCCAGCAGCGAATCGAGCGTCGCGTCGAGCCGCGATCGGTGCCGGAGCACTGCGCCGACCAACGCACGAAACAGGGCGCGGTCCTCCCGCCGGTCAAACGACGATTCGGCGCGCTCGATCCACGAGGCGGCCGGGACCGCTTCTTCGTCGAGGCCCACCAGCACCGCGAGGGCGGCCTCGCGCACCAGGTCGACGGGCCGCGCGCGGTCGACTCCGCGATTCAGCCGAGCCGCGCGCCCTCGGGCAGGCGGCTTCCCCGCAGCCACTCCGTCGCCTCCTGTCGTTTTCGCCCCTCTCCCTGCACCTCCCGCAAAAGGAGGACGCCCGGATTGCAGACCACTCCGACCCCGGCGGGCGCGCGCACCAGCGATCCGGGATCAGCCCCGGCGACGGCCAGTCGATGCCAGGGGCGGGCCCGGTGCACCAGGAGCCGCCGCCCCCCGGCGACCGTGAACGCTCCGGGCCAGGGCGCGTACGCGCGAACGGCACGCTCTACCTGCTCGACCGGACGATTCCATTCGAGGCGTCCGTCCTCCTTGCCCACCTGCGAGGCATACGTGGCGCCCCATGCGGCCTGGGGCCTACCGACCAGTTCTCCGCGCTGTGCGCAATCACAGGCCTCCACCGCGAGCCGGCCGCCGATCCGCGCCAGGCGGTCGGTCAGCTCGCCGGCGGTTTCTTCGGGGCCGATGGTGATCATCTCCTGCCGCAGCACGGGACCGGTATCGAGACCGGTGTCGAGCTGGAAGATGGTGACTCCGGTCCAGGCATCTCCGGCAAGGATGGCGGCGCACACCGGGGAAGCGCCGCGGTGGCGAGGGAGCAGGCTGGCGTGGACATTCCAGCATCCGCGCGGCGCCAGCTCCAGCAGCGGTGGGCGGAGAAGACGACCAAAGGCCGCAGTCAGGCAGAGATCCGGCGTCAACGCACGCAACGACGCGACCGTCTCCGCCGCGTGGAGCCGCTCCGGTTGGAAGACCGGGATTCCGGCGGCATGCGCCACGCGGGCGGCCGCGGGATCCTCCACGCGCAGGCCTCGGCCGCCCGGCCGAGAAGGCTGGCTCACCACACCCACCACCTCGTGGCGAGCCCGCGCCGCGCCGGCAGGCGGTGAGAGTAGCGCTTCCAGGACCCGCGCCGCGAAGTCCGGGGTGCCGAAAAACAGGATGCGCATGAGCCGGATCACCACACCCGGGACCGGGCCGAACGGGTCTTCCCGGATTGGGGCTGCGGCCCAGGGTCGGTCCGCAGCCGGGGAAGGGCCCGCCGTCTTGATCCCGGCGCTCGGCCGCTACTTGCTGACGACCCCGGCCACCGCGTGGCGGGCCAGCTCCACCTTCACGTTCTCGTCGATCTTCAGGACCACCGTGTCATCCTTCAGACCGACGACGTTTCCATAGATCCCGCCCGTCGTGACCACACGGTCCCCGACCTTGAGCGCCTTCAGCATCTCCTGGATCGCCTTCTGCTTCTTCATCTGGGGCCGCATGATCATGAAATACATGATCAGGATGAGCACCAGCATGAGAAGGAAGCTGGGGAGCATGCTGTTTCTCGGCGCGGCGGGGTTCATCCCGCCGCCCCCCGGCGCCTCGGTTTGCGCCAGAGCTACCGTCGGCCAGAAGAGGTCGTTCATCGGATGGGTCTCTCCCTTCGTCCCTGCGCCGGGCCGCCGGCGGGGTTCAGGCGCCCTCCGCCAAACGCGCGAGGGCCTCCCTTTTGAAAGCGGCAAACCTCCCCTCCGCGAGGGCGGAGCGGATCCCTTCCATGAGGTCCTGATAGTAATGGAGCGAGTGGAGCGTGGCCAGTCGCATGGCAAGGGTCTCTCCCGCCGCAAAGAGGTGCCGGACGTAGGCTCGGGTGAAGGCGCGGCAGGTAGGACAGCCGCAGTCCGGATCCAGCGGACGCTCGTCGTCCTGGTAGACGGCGTTCTTGACCACCAGCTTGCCCCGGGAGGTGAAGACGCTGCCCTTGCGCGCGTTGCGCGTCGGCAGCACGCAGTCGAACAGATCGATGCCGCGGTCCACCGACTCCAGAATGTCTTCCGGACGTCCCACCCCCATCAGGTAGCGGGGCTTCGCCTCCGGCAACAGCGGCGCGCAGTCGGCCAGGACGTCGTACATCGTCTCGATCGGCTCGCCCACCGCCAACCCGCCGACGGCGTATCCCGGCAGGTCGAGAGCGGCGATCCGCTCCGTCGACTCCTGGCGCAGATCGGGATAGAGACCTCCCTGCTGGATCCCGAACAGCGCAGTGCCGGGCCACCCCTCACGGCGCCAGGTCCCGGCGCAGGCCTCCGCCCACCGGGCGGTCCGCTCCATGTCGGCGCGGGCGCGGCCCCACTCCGACGGATACGGCGTCAAGGTATCGAACGCCATCAGGATGTCCGAACCGAGCGCCACCTGTACCTGGGTCGCCAGCTCGGGGGTGAAACGGTGCCGCGAGCCGTCGAGGTGGGACTGAAACTCCACCCCGTCATCGCGGATCCTGTTCAGCCGGGCCAGGGAGTGGACCTGGTAGCCTCCGGAATCGGTGAGGATCGGACCATCCCAGCCCATGAACCGGTGCAGACCCCCGAGGCGCCGGATCCGCTCGTGCCCGGGGCGCAGGTACAGGTGGTAGGTGTTCGCCAGGAGGATGCGAGCCCCCGCTCCGCGGACCTCCTCCGGAGTCAGGGTCTTCACCGTGGCTTGCGTGCCGACCGGCATGAACGCCGGCGTCTCCACCGTCCGGGCCGCCAGCCAGAAACCGGGCGACGCTTCGCGTGCCGGGAAGAGCAGGCGTCCCCGGCGGCCCCTTCCGTTCGGCGCCGTCGCCAGCAGTTCGAAGCGCACCTCACCGGAAATCGCCGGCGGAGGGGTCACGTCTTCTCCGGAGGCGTCCGGCTCGGCCGGTTCTGAGGCGGCTGCGCGCCGGCCCGCCGACGGATCCTCGGACGACGCCGCGCACGAACGCTTCTTTCCGGTGGGATCTGGCATGGGCTCCCCGCGTTCTCCGGGCTCAGACAATCAGCATGGCGTCGCCATAGCTGTAGAAGCGAAACCCCGCGTCGCGCGCCTGGGCATAGGCGGCCAGCACCGGCTCCCGGCCCGCGAACGCCGCCACCAGGAGCAGGAGGCTCGACCGGGGAAGATGGAAGTTCGTGATCATCGCGTCCACGGCCCGAAACCGGTACGGCGGAAGGATGGTGCGATCGGTCCAACCCGATCCGGCCTGCAACCGCGCCGGCGAGCCGGCGGCTTCCGGCAGCACCGCCGTCTCCAGCGCCCGCACCGTGGTCGTCCCGACCGCCACCACGCGCCCGCCGCCCGCGCGCGCGCGGTCGATCGCCGCCACCGTCGCCGGCGGCACCTCGTAGCGCTCCGGCAGGACCCGGTGTTCCTCGGCCCGCTCCGCCCGGACCGGAAGGAACGTCCCGGGACCGACATGCAGCACGACCCGCGCCAGGCCCACTCCCGCCGCGGCCAGCGCCGCCAGCAGCGGCTCGGTGAAGTGGAGTCCCGCGGTGGGAGCGGCCACGGCTCCCTGGGTTCGCGCGTAGACCGTCTGGTACCAGCCGGCATCTTCGGGCCGGTCTTCCCGTCTCAGATAGGGCGGCAACGGCACGTGCCCCGCGCCCTCCATCAACGATTCCACGGCGCCGCCTTCGGGTCGCAAACGCCAGAGTCCGCCTCCCAGCGGACGGTCCAGAATCAGATCGGGAACCGGGGCGCCGGACCCACCCGGGCCTGCGCTCGCGCGCGCGCTCCCGGTCCGCGGCCGCAACCGGTCCCCCGACCGAAGGCGTCGCCCCGGACCGATCAGGGCCGCCCAGGCATCCGCGTCGGGATGGGAGAAGAGGACTTCCACCGGGCGTCCCGTGCGCTCGAGTTGCGCAAACACGCGCGCCTTCAGGACCCGCGTCTCATTCACGACCAGGAGGTCGCCGGCGCGCAGGAAACGCGGCAGGTGGCGGAACGTCGCCTGCGTGCGCGCTCCGGTGGTCCGGTCGAGCACCAGCAGGCGGGAGGTGTCGCGCGGCTGGGCCGGCTCGCGGGCAATCGCGGCATCCGGCAGCTCGTAGTCGTACTCGTCGAGCCAGCAGGGAGCGCTTCCGGCGGCGGAGAGGTCGTCTCCGTCTTCCGGATTGTCGTCCGGATTCGGGCGGCTCGCCTCGGTTGCCGGATCCATGGCCCGCCTCAGAACAGCGTGTCCTGGGGATCGGAGGTGGCGGGCCGCGCCGGCGGCGGGAGTCCCAGCACGCGATAGGTTCCGGCGGTGGCGATCCGGCCATGCCGCGTGCGCTGCAGGAGTCCCTGCATGACGAGATACGGTTCGTGCACCTCCTCGAGGGTGTCCGATTCCTCTCCCACCGTGGCCGCCAGCGAGTTCAGGCCCACCGGACCACCGCCGAATCGCGCGACCACGGCCTCCAGGATGCGCCGGTCCATCTCGTCGAGCCCCTGCTCGTCGACATCCAGCAACTTCAACGCCTCCCGGGCCAGGTCCAGGGTGATCCGGCCGTCGGATCGCACCTGCGCGAAGTCACGCACCCGGCGCAACAGCCGGTTGGCGATGCGCGGAGTGCCGCGGCTGCGCACGGACAGCTCCGCCAGGGCGTCCGCGTCCGCATCGACACCGAGGATCCGCGCGGTACGATTCAGAATGGAGGCCAGATCGCCGCCGCCGTAGAAGTCGAGGCGGCCGGCGAAGCCGAACCGCGACCGCAACGGCGCGGTCAGGAGCCCGGCCCGCGTCGTCGCGCCTACAAGCGTGAACCGCTCCAGCTTCAGCTGCACGCTGCGGGCGCTCGGACCCCGATCCAGCAGGATGTCGAGCCGGAAATCCTCCATGGCCGGGTAGAGGTACTCCTCAACCGTGCGATTCAGCCGGTGAATCTCGTCGATGAAGAGGAACCCACCCGGGGGCAGCGTCGTGAGGAGACCGGCCAGATCTCCGGCGCGCTCCAGGGCGGGACCGCTGGTCGACCGGATCTCCGCGCCCATTTCGTGAGCCAGGAGCAGTGCCAGGGTGGTCTTCCCCAACCCGGGCGGACCGGTGAGAAGCACATGCTCCAACGGCTCCCCCCGCTGGCGCGTCGCCTGCAGGAGGATCGAGAGGTTCTCTCGCAATCGGTCCTGGCCCACGAACTCGCTCAGGGTCTGGGGCCGGATCCCGACCTCCCAGGAGCGTTCGGCGTCCTGCGGGTTCGGATCGGTCCAGGGGGAGCGCCCCCGCCGTTCAGGGTCGGAAGACGCCGGCCCGGTGCCCGGATAGCTGGCCACAGTGGATCCTTTCTTTGCGTCGGAGCGTAACACGCGCCCGATGGCCGACCAAGACGCCGGTCATCTCCCCCCGGGCTCAAGACCGCCCGCGGGGCGGCCGATGCCAGGACGGGGACGTCTGGACCCGGGCCGTTGCCCCGGCCGTTGCCCCGGGACAAGCGCCTGTTCGACAATCGAGGCGAAGCTGGGGGGGGAAGCCCCGGCCCGGCCTCCCGCCCGGCGTGCGGCCGGCGGGAACGGTTCCGGGACATGGCCGGCACTGCGCGGCACGGAATCGCGGAGTGCGGCTCGGAAGGATGGAGCCATGGCATCCGCATTCGACGTCAACGAGTTCGTCTCCGGACGGCTGCGTCGCGACCTCTACCTCGAGTGGAACTGGGAGGGATCGTTCCAGGACTACATCGACTTCGCCCTGGAAGAACCGCGGGTGACCCGCACCGCCTTCCAGCGGATCTACGACATGATCCTCTCCCACGGGGTCGAGGAATACGTCGAGTTCAAGAAACGGATCCTGCGCTACCACTTCTTCGACGACCCGATCGACAACGGCGCCGACGCCGTCTTCGGCCTGGAAGTCCCACTGATGAAGCTGGTGGGGTTCTTCAAGGCGGCGGCGCTCCGCTATGGTCCGGAGAAGCGGGTGCTCCTGCTGCACGGCCCGGTGGGAAGCTGCAAGTCGACCATCGTGCGGATGCTGAAGAAGGGACTGGAGCACTACGCGCGCTCCCGCGAAGGCGCCCTCTTCACCTTCGGTTGGCGGATGGATCTGCAGAACCCGGCCTGCGAGCCGTGCCCGATGCACGAAGAGCCTCTCCACCTGGTGCCGGAAGAGATCCGCGCGGACTTCGTTGCCGAGATGAACCGGGTAATCGCGGAGCGCGGCACCGGCAAGCCGATCCTTCCCGGCGAGGAGGAGTTCCGCATCTTCATCGAGGGAAACCTCTGCCCCTCCTGCCGCCGCAACTACGATGAGCTGATCCGCCGTTACGACGGCGACTGGGCGAAGGTCATGCCCCACATCCGCGTGCGCCGCCTGCTCCTCTCGGAGAAAGACCGCATCGGCATCGGCACCTTCCAGCCCAAGGACGAGAAGAACCAGGACTCCACCGAGCTGACCGGCGACATCAACTACCG
>CAYYQN010000023.1:0-69462 GCA_964473865.1 uncultured bacterium
CGGTCCGGAGCCGCGGGCTCGGCTTCCCCAGCGCCTCTGCCGCCCGCTCGCGCCAGCAGCGGCGCCCCGGACTTTGCGGCGCGCTTGCGCGGCAACGAAGACGCGGCGCCGCCCGCCCGGGCTCGCGCATTCGCCGACGCCTTCTTCGCGGCGGCGTGAACGGCCGAGGCATGCGAGCGGACCGCGCGCGCCCGGGCACCCTTCGTGTCCGGGATCGTCCCTGCGGCCGGGGGCGCGAGCTCGAGAATCTTGGGGTGGCTGGAGTTCAGGCGGCGCACTCCGTCAGCAAAGGCAACCTCCAGGATGTCAAAGAACGGCCGGGGCCGGACCTCGACGACCATCCCCCGACCATAGTCCTCGTGGAGAACCTCATCCCCAACCTCGGCGCGCTTACGGACTGTCAAGCGAACCCTCCCGGTGCTCCGGCTCTTCCGGAACCGGTTACTTAAGCAGGTAATACTGGAATCCGAGCTGCAGCGAAGCCGCGACCGGGGCGCTCCCCCGGAACCGCAGCTGGTCCTCGCTCCGCTCACCCAACCAGATTCCGCGCAATGTCGCGTCGATCGTGAATGCCGGTCGAACGAAATACTCTACTCCAAATCCGGCGGTAGCGCACGGACCAAACGGCCCGATCAGATTCTCGTTCTTCTTGAGCCGAAACGTGTCTCGGTGAAAGCCCGCGCCGAGCTGGAGATACGCGGTTGTGCGGGCCCGCCGGTCGAAATAGACGTAGTAGTCTATCTGGTAGGCGGTCACCTGGAGCTGCTTGGCCACCTCGAGGGTCGGGTCTTCCGGATTCTCGAGCCCGGACTTCCGCTCGAAGCGCCGATCCTCGAACGTCACTCCAACGGCGTGCGTCTGGTCCAGGCTGTAACGGATGTGGAAGCCGAGCGCCCCGCCCCAACGGAAGTCCTCATGGCGGTACTCGGGATTCTCGACCAACGGGTTGTCATCTTCCCACTCGAACACCCCGCTGCCGTTCATCGCTCCGTAGCCGTACTGGACTCCGAAACTCGGCGTGTTGCGCCGTTGCTCGTAGGCTTGCGCCGGCCCGGGCGCCAGGAGCGCCAGCCCGATCAGGACCCGCGCCGCGGCGGCGGCGAGGCCCGCTCGCCGAACGGAACAGACGGGTCCGGACAATTGCCTCTTCCCGATGCGCGTCCGGGCGTCGCCATCACTCCGACGCCCCGCGGTCAACCAGTCACCGGTGGGCAGGCAACGGGCCGGGCTGCTCAGTACCCTGCTGGGACGAGTCACACAGGTCTCCTCTCTCAACCCCGGGGATGAAACTGGTGGTGTACCCGACGGAGATAGCTCCGGTCGAGTTGGGTGTAGATCTCCGTCGTGGCCAGATTCGCGTGGCCCAGCAACTCCTGCACCACGCGGAGGGGAGCCCCTCCGCGCAACAGATGCGTGGCGTAGCTGTGCCGCAGGATGTGAGGATGCACAGCCGCCGGATCCATTCCCGCCAGCTCCGCGCGGCGACGCAGGATCTTCCAGAACCCCACGCGGCTGAGCGGCCCGCCCCGGGCGTTGAGAAACACCCGCCCGCAATCACGCCGCCGCCCGAGCAGCTCGGCTCGGCCCCGCGCAAACCAGTTGCGAATCGCCTTCACGGACGGCCGGCCCAGCGGCACCATTCGCTCCTTGTCGCCCTTGCCCCGGACTCGCAGCCAGCGGTCGCGAAAGTCGACATCCTCGGAGCCGAGACCCACAAGCTCCGATACCCGCAGCCCCGCGCCGTAGGCGGTTTCCACGAGCGCCAGATCGCGCCGGTCCCGCGCGGTAGGACCGTCACAGGCCCTCAGCAGGCGCGCGATGTCTTCCTCGTCCAGCACCTGCGGCAGCTCACGGGCCACGCGCTGGCGCTCGAGGTTCGCCATCGGATCGCGCTCCAGGCGTCGCTCCCGTACCTGCCAGCGATAGAAGCTGCGCATCGCCGAACGCACGCGCAGCCGGCTCCGGTCGGCGCGCCCCTCATCGTGGAGCACCGCCAGGAACTCGCTCACCAATTCCGAGGTCACCTGGTCGGGGCGTCGCACCCCGCGTTGACGCAGCCAGCGGAAGTGGATGTCGAGGTCGGACCGATAGGCGCTCACGGTGTGCGGAGAGAGACGGCGTTCGAAAGCGAGATGCGACGCCCAGGCCGCCACGGCGGTCTCCAGCGCATCCCGGGGCCTTTCGACGGCCGGCGCGCTCACCAGACTCTCCGACTCCGCAGGTACCCCCTCAACTCGTCTCCTCCCTCGTGCGCTCCGCAACACGTCCCGGGCTTTTCTGCGCCCCGAAACCGTTTCCGCTCTCGTCTCCGCACCCACTCGCGGCCCCGGGCCCGCCCGCACGCCCGTCGCCGCTTCCGGGTTCGTCCCCGCCCCCGAGGACGTTTTCGTTTCCGCTCCGAGAGCCCTCCCCGGACCCGGCGCCGGCGTCGGCGTCGGCGTCCGCGACCTCCGCACCGGAACGATGCACTGCGGCCCAGACCACTTGCGCCAGCCGGGGCCCCAATCCCGGTACTTGCGCAATCGACTCCGGACCGGCTTCCCGGAGGGCCGCCAGGCTGCCGTAGTGGCGCAGCAACTGGCGCCGGCGCGCCGGGCCGATCCCCGGAATGGCGTCCAGAGCCGAGAGCTGCTGCGCACTCGCCCTCAGACTGCGATGATACCCCACGGCGAACCGATGCGCTTCGTCGCGGATGCGCTGCAGGAGTTGGAGCGCCGGAGAGCGCCGGGGCAGCCGCACCGGCTCCGCGCGCCCCGGAAGGTGGATCTCCTCCGCCCGTTTGGCCAACCCGATCACGGGAAGATCGGCGAATCCCGCCTCGCGCAGCGCCACGGCGGCGGCTCCGACCTGACCGGGCCCGCCGTCCACGAGGATCAGGTCGGGAGGCGGTCCCTCCTTGGAACCCAGATGCCTCAACCGTCGCGTCAGCACCTCCGCCATCATGGCAAAGTCATCCGGGGCCGGTCCGTGGCGCATCCGATAGCGCCGGTAGCCGCTCTTCCAGGAGCGGCCGTCGCGGAACACCACCTGGGAGGCCACCGCATGGGAACCCTGGAAGTTGCTGATGTCGAACCCCTCGATCCGGTACGGCGGCGCCGCCAGCGTCAACGCCTCCTGCAGGGCATACACCGAGCCGTCCACCCGTGACCTCTTCTGGGCTGATCGCAGCTCCTCCTCTTCCAGAAGCAGGTGGGCGTTTCGCCCGGCCAGCTCGAGCAGGTGCGCCAGCCCGCCGCGACCCACGAGCTCGAGACGCACCGGATGCCCCGCCGCCGTCTCCAATGCGGCGCGGACATGCTCCGCGTCGGCCGGCGGAACCGCCGTGACGATCCGCCGCGGGACGCGCGGGGCCTGCAGCAAGGCGGCCAGCAGCAGGGCCCGCAGCTGCGCGGCAGTGTCCGTTCCCGCGATACCGGCCAGAAGGCGATGGCTCTTGCCCAGAACCTTCCCTTCGCGAACGTGCAGGAACACCCCGCAGGCCTGGTCGCCCCGGGCGGACAGGCCGACCACATCAGCCTCCGCCTCGGCGGGAGGGATGAGACCCTGCTCTCGCACCAGCTCGCGGAGCACGACCACCTCGTCCCGCAAACGGGCGCTCTCTTCGAAGCGAAGCTCGTCCGCGGTCGCCCGCATCCGTTCTTCGAGAACTCGGAGAACCTCCTCCCCCTTGCCGGAGAGCAGATCGACCAGCGGCCGAACCTGGGCCGTGTACTCCGCGACCGTGACGCGCGCGGTGCAGGGTGCGCTGCAGCGGTGAATGAAGTACTGCAGACACTCCCGGCCGCCGCGCGCGAGCCGCCGATCGCTGCAGTTGCGCAGGCGGAAGACCGCCCGTAGCGTTCGCATCACCCGGCGCAGGTCCTTTACCCGCGTGAACGGTCCGAAATAGCGCGCGCCATCCTGCGCCACTTGCCGCGTCAGAACCATCGCGGGATAGGCGTGACCCGCGGTGATACGGAGATATGGGTATCGCTTGTCGTCCTTCAGGCGGATGTTGTACCGGGGAGAGTATTGCTTGATGAGGCTGTCCTCGAGGATGAGCGCCTCGACCTCGGTGGCGGTCACGATCCAGTCGAGCACCCGGATCCGGCGACGCAGGCCGTTCAGGCGAGGGTCTTCGGGCGGCGGATTCCGGAAGTAGCTGGGCACGCGCTTGCGGAGCGACCGCGCCTTGCCGACGTAGATCACGCGTCGGCGCGAGTCTCGAAACAGATAGACGCCGCTCTGATCCGGCAGGAGGCGCAGTCGTGCGGCCAATTCGGCGCGCCAGTCCGCCGAAAGCGCGGGAGTGGCCGAGCCCTCCGATGATGACCCAGGATCGGCGGAACCGTTCAAGACGGAGTGCCGCGCCGCCGCCCCGTCACGAATCATCCCTTCAGCGGGGGGCGGTTCCTGGCCGGCCTCGTCCCGCCGCCGGTGCGGTGGGATCGGCACTCGCGGTCTTCTGTCGGTGCGATTCGGCAAATCCCCAGGGCCTCCTCGTGCGCCGATTCTAGCCGTTTCAGCGCCTCCGAAGACTGCGGAACATCGGGGATTCGCCAGGGACCCGCGCCGCGGTTCCCTGGACCGGCGAGCCATCTCTGTGCCCCCGGCGCGGCTCGAACGCGCGGCCTACGGTTTAGGAAACCCGGGAGTCAATTCCTAATGTGTTGATGCTTCTACAGTTACGGATGACGGCTACCAGGGTGGCTACCTGCCAATCGAGGCCCACGTGCGCCGCGCGTCGTCCAAAATCGCGGCGTCGCGGAGCCCGGCGTAGCGTTGCGTGGTCATGACCGACGCGTGCCCCATGATCTCTTGAAGCGCTGCCAGACTGCCGCCGCGCTCCAGATACAGACACGCGAACGTATGCCGCAGCTGGTGAGCGTGGAAGCGCTCCAGTCCCGGCCGGCGCTGGATCACGTGGTTGAACGAGCAGGAAGCTCCGCGGAACGGCACCAGACGCCCGACTCGCCCGCGGATCTCGGCGTGCAGATCCGGCGGCAGAGGGACCCGGCGCAACCGGCCGGATTTCGTCTGGTGTACCACCAAGCATTCCCCCACCACGTCGGACGCCTGCGCCCGGACGAGCTCCGACCAGCGAAGGCCGCTTCCGAGCGCAAGGCGGCAGACCCAGCCATGAGGAGGCGGAAGCGCGACCAGAAACGCCACCTGATCGTCGCTGAGGCGATCCGGAGGGCGCTGCTGAATCCGGGGCAGGAATCGTCTCGGCACCGGCGCCCGGTCGATGTGGCCGCCTTCCTCGCACCAGCGAAGAAAGCAACGGCAGTCGGCCAGGATGTGAGCGACCGTCTGCGGGGCGAGGCTGTGTCGCTCCACCCAGAGCCGGTACCGCCGCAGATCGTCTGGGGTGAGCGCGGAAACGGGAACGGCGCCAAGACGAGGCACGAGGTAAGAGCGCACTCGCTGCTCCGCCGTGGAGTAGGACCGTGGGGCCCGATTCACTTGGACCGCAGTCTGAAGCCACTGCGACGCGAGGTCTGCCACGGTCCCCGAGACCGGCCCGCAGTCGCGCCTCGAGCTCCGGATCTGCCGGAGTTTCCGACGTGCCTCGCCGTAATCCGACCCGAGAGTGATCCATCTCTGGCGCCCACCGATACTGATCCGGGCGTACCAGGAGCGGCGCCCGGGTCGTTGGAACATGCCTTTCAGCGGCTTGGGCAAGAACTTCTCCTTTCCCCAAGCCACCGACTGATTTCAGACGCCTCGAATCGTAGCCGGCCACCGAGGCGCAGACAAGGGATCCTTCCGGCCGCGGCCCACTCGTACACGGTCTTCGGCGCCATGTTGAGCCACGAGGCGATCTCACGCACGGTCAGTAACCGATCGGGGGCGGCAGGAGCGGTGGATTCGGAGTTGTGGGGGGTCACGTTGCGCCTCCTTCGACTCGAGGCCTGGGAGACGCCCATGAGAGGGTCTCTCTCGGCCTGCAGCGGGTCGAATCGGAGGACCCGTGATCGACGAGAAGGTATGGGACGGCACACGAGAGCGCAAGACGGAAAGATCGGCACTGAGTCCGGAAGAGAAATCGCGGCGCGGCGAGAGTGTGTCGTCGGGTCGCTGAGCCACGAGAGACGGAGTCGGCCGAGAATCCATATTGCCACGCAACGAGTTAGGAACGCCCGGACTGGCCACCAAAATCCGTCAACACCTTTTTTCCAACTCAGAGATCCGCGCAGAATAGTGCGTATAAAGTGACGAAACCGTCGACCGGAGATGTTGCGAGTGTGACCGAGGGGGAACACCACATAGCAGGGCCGGACCGATCCCGTCAGACAGTGGCCACCATACTGGACTAGGGCAATCGGCCAAGAGGAGGGGATCGACATGAAGAACGAGAGAGAGCTGATCCGGCGGGACGAGGTGTTGCGACTCGCGCACGTCTCGGATCGGCATTGGCAGCGCATGGTCACCAGCGGAATCGCGCCCGCGGGGGTGAGAGTGTCTCCGCGGGTCATCCTTTGGTGGCGAGACGAGGTCCTTGAATTCCTGGAGTCGCGAGAGCGAACCAACTCGAAAACCGAACCGGCAGGTGTCGCATGACCGCGCGCCGCCCCTCCCTCGTCCGCCGACGGGCCCGCCCCGTCGCCAAAGCGGCCAAGGTTCCGACGCCGTCTCCGGCTCCGGCGCCCCTGCCGGAGCCCAGCGCCCTGCCGACAAGACCGGACCCTGGGACCGCGATCCGGCTGCTGCCGGCAGTGCTCGATCTATTGATGGCAGCACTACATCTGCAGGAGGCGGTTCATCGGGTGGCCCTCTCGGTTGCCGAGCAACGCGCCCGCGCCGCAGAGGCCCGCGCCACGGCGGCGGAAAAGCGCCTCGCGGTCTGGCGGGCCCGGTGACGCGACGTCGGCGCCGGCCGAAGGGCCACGGTATCTGTGACATCGCACGCGGTAGTGGCGTGCCGTCGGCCAGTGTGAAGGCGGTCTTCGCGGAAATGGTTTTCGCTGCGCTCGGAGGCGAGACCGTCCGGATCCGTGGATTCGGGACTTTCACTGGCGTCTGGCGCGCCCCGAAGCGCGGAGTTTCGTTCGGCCGGCCGTGCCCAGCTCCGCGAAGGTGGAGGCTCGTCTTCCGGCCGTCCCGGAAATTCCATGAGCTCGTCAACGTGAGGCCCCGATGATCGTCGAGCTCGTCTCCCCGATGCTGGCGCAGCTCGGCGAGCTGTTGGTCACGATCTATGCCCAGGTCCGGGCAGACGTCCACCTGCAGCGGCGTGTCCGGCGCGCGATCCGGAGATTGCTGTCCGGACTGCCCACCTGGTGCCCCACGCCCCGGGATCCCCTCCCCCCGCGGTCCACGCACGCGGACCCCATCGTCCGGCGCGGGCCCTAGTTCGCCCTCGGTCTACCAGTGCGCCGCGGGGGCAAACGAAAGCCCCCGGCGCGAACAACACACCGGGGGCCAGCTGACAATGCGGACAAGGCGACAGGCCATCAACACGCCCAGAGTCGCACTCCCCGCGGACACTGTCAAGCGGCCAGGGAGGCGACCAACATGATCCCCGAACCGATCGGCAAAGCTGCAGTCATCTGGGAAAGTGTGCTCTACCGCCTGCAGGAGAACCATCCCCACATCGGCGTGCAGCTGCATGGCTCCCGCGTCATGGCCTGCACGCAGCATGTCCTCATAATCGGACTGCCGGACCCCACGACTACCGAGCTCGAACAGCTCGAGGCTGACGAAGTCCACGAGGCTGTCGGCGAGACCCTGCAGGCGGTCGCCCATCGGCGCATCGGCGTCGTCTTCGCCGCGGCGAGTCGGGCCCGGATCGCTCAGACCGCCGGAGTTCTCGCGGCTGTCTGCTTCAAACACCCCGAGGTGCTGCGCCGCGTCACGGCCGTCATGCGCTCTGCGGCACCGGCATCTCTCCCGACTGTTGACCGAGGTATCCGGCGATCAGCCCACATTGCGGCACGTGACCTGGCCGCGGCCATCGACGCGGATCGCGGCCGGCGGATCAATCGTCCCGTGTGCTGCTGGGACGAGGACGTGAGCGCACTACCCTATGTGCGAGTCTGCGTCATGCAGTGGTACACCCGGACGGACCCGATCCCCTGGCCGAGTGACAAGCCCGGGCGACGCGTAGGGTACGAAGTCCTTCCTCCAGTGCTGCCACCGATGCAATGGTGCCATCGGCGCGTCTACTTCATCACCGAAGACGACCTGCAGCCAGGTGCCCCGCTCCCCGACGACGCCGTGCTCGTGCGCGACCTGATCGACCTGCCGCCCCGCGGAAAGCGGGTGGCCGCATGACCGCGCGCGACCGGTGCCCCCTGGCCGGCGCCGACGCCCGTGCGGCGGTCCGTGCCATGCGGGAGCTCTTTCGCTCCCTTGGCGCTTCCGTCGAATTCGCCGGCTTCGCTCTGCGGCTCCTGCAGCGGACCGCGTCCTGCAGTTGTGGCTCCCCCCGCTGCCCCTGCGTTGGCGCCGACGCGGCCGCGGACCTGAGCCTCGACGCAATCCGGGCGATCGATGACGCACTGAAGGCGCTCGCACAGATGCGCGACAGCCTGAACAGCACACGGCTCGAGGATGCGACCGATGTAGAGCGCCTGCTCGAATCGATGCGCGACCCGGACGGAGGCACCGTATGAGAGACACGATCCTGGCCGCCGCGCTCGAGTACGCCGCCCGCGGTTGGCACGTCCTGCCGCTCGCGCCCGGCTGCAAAACGCCGCCGCTCCTTCCCGAGGGCCCCCGCGCCGCGACCACCGACCCCGCGATCATCCGCGCCTGGTGGCAACGCTGGCCACAAGCCAACGTCGCGATCGCCACCGGCCCGGGGAGCGGACTTGTCGTCATCGATGTTGATCCGGGGAACGGTGGCGATGCCTCGTGGGCCGTACTCGAGGCGCGGGGCATCCCCTCGACTCTCCGGGCGCACACTCCGTCCGGAGGCTGGCACCTCTACTTCCGGCACCCCGGGATAAAGGTCTGGAATTCCCAGAGCCTGATCGGGCCCGGAATCGACGTGCGCGGCGACAGCGGGTATCTGACCGCGCCGCCAAGCATCATCGCCGCGACCGGGCGCGGCTACTCGTGGGCAGACGCGGCCGAACCCTTGGCAGAGCTCCCGCCCATGCTGTTCGCTCGGATCTGGGGCATTTCCGAGGCCGATGCGGAGCGGTTGCTCGAGTCAGTCCGCGACAGCGAAGGAGGCCGCCAATGACGCAACACCAGGCCGCTGCGACCATCGACGCAATGACTCAGACCGTTCGCATTCTCACTGCAGAGGCGGCGGCGAAGGACGTCCCCGGCGCCATCGCTGCCGCGCTGCGCGTCCGCAGTGCCCTTCACGGTCTGCAGGACGCGATCCTCAGAGAAGGTGTCGCATGGGACCGCGCGGAGAGTGAGGTGCGAGATGCCGGTTGATGTCGCGGCAGGAGCGGATCCGCTTCTGCAGATGGTATTGGATCGGCTTCCTGGGGCCACTCTCCAGGCCGATGGGAACTGGGCGGCGCGGTGCCCGGCCCATGAGGACAAGAACCCATCGCTCCATGTTCGCATGGGTGACAAGTGCGTCCTGTTCGACTGCAAGGCCGGGTGCGACTCGAGGGGAATCGTCGAGCTGCTTGGGCTCAGCTGGCGTGACCTGTTCCGGAACCCCCGGGATGCACGGCGCCATGAGCCTCTGCCCCACACTGTCGGCTGGTGCTACTACTACCAGGACGAAACAGGTCAAGTCCTCTACCGTGTCCAGCGCGGCCGGCCAACCGCGGACAATCCGAAACCGTTCTACCAGAACCCCTCGGACGGACATGGGGGGTGGCGTAAAGGCCCCGGGATCATGAAGGGGATCCGCCGCGTTCTCTATCGCCTTCCGGAGCTACTCGCCGCCGATCCGAAGGCGCCCGTCTTCGTCACGGAGGGTGAGAAGGACTGCGACAACGTTCGGGCCCTCGGGCTGGTGGCAGTAACGAACGCCGGCGGTGCAATCGCGAAGAACGACCATGCGAAGTGGCTCCCCGAGTTCTCCGAGCTTCTTCGTGGACGTCGAGTCGTACTCCTTGCCGACAACGACGCATCCGGCCGAACGCATACCCGGACTGTGGCCCGACGCCTTGCGGGAATCGCTGCCGAAGTTCGCATCGTCGAATTCCAGAACCTCGTGCTCCCACAGAAGGACGTGTCTGATTGGATCGCGAATGGCGGAACAGCCCGGGCGTTGATCGCCATGGCGGAAGCTACCCAACCACTCCCCGGTGAGAACGCCGCCGGAACGGGCCAATTGAGCGCGAAACTCCTGGTGACTCTCGCGCTCGAATCTGGCGTCGAGCTCTTCCACGATCAAAGGTCCGTTCCTTTCGCGGCCATCCGGGACGACACCGGCCGACGGATCGTGTCCGTAGGTTCGACCGATTTCGGCCTGTGGCTCCGCCGGCTCATATGGAACCGGTCCGGGAAGACCATGGGCCGGGACCTGGTCACGACCGCACGCGACACTCTCGGCAGCATCGCACGATTCGACAAACCTCAGCGCGATCTCTTCGTCCGCGTCGCCCGCCATGATGGTGCGATCTGGGTCGACCTGGACGGTCGGAGCGCCGTACGGGTCACGGCCGACGGATGGACCATCGACGGCAAGCCACCGATCCTGTTCCGGTCGTTCGCCCACCAGCGCCCCCTTCCTCATCCATCCCGGAACGGCGACCTCGGACGCTGCCTGGATTACGTGCGGATCGCCGACACCGAAGACAACGTCCCTCTCCTCTTCCAGTGCTACCTGGTCGCGGCGATGGTGCCAGACATCCCCGTCGCAGCGATGATCGTGCATGGGCAGCATGGGGCCACGAAGTCGACCGTGCTCAAGATCGTGAAGAGGCTCCTGGACCCCGGCGCCGTAGAGGTTCAGGGCGGAATGCGCGACCAGGCGGAATTCGCGCAAGCCGCGGCCCAGAACCGGGTGCTCTTTTTCGACAACTTGACATCGGTGCCCGAGTGGCTCTCTGACCTGCTCTGCTGCTTCGTCACCGGCGCCGGCTTCAGCAAAAGAATGCTCTACTCCGATGACGACTCCGTCACTTTCGAATACCGCGGAGTCGCCGGTCTCGGCGGAGTCAACCTCGTTGCCGATCGGCCGGACCTCCTGGACAGGTCGATCATCATCAAGATGGAGCCGGTACCAGACTCGGACCGGCGAGCCGAAGGTGAGTTCTGGGACGAGTTCGAGGCCGATCGTCCCGCGATCCTCGGCGGCATCTTCGATGCGCTCTCCACGGCGATGCGTATCGAGCCCACCCTCCAGCTCGCCCGACTCCCCCGCATGGCCGACTTCGCTCGCTGGGGGGCAGCAGCCTCGGTCGCGATCGGCCGGACCGCGGAAGAGTTCCTGGACGCGTACCGCGCCAACATCGGTCGCCAGAACGATGCCGCGATCGAATCGAGCCCCATCGCCGGAGCCCTGATCCGCTTCATGGAGTACCAGGTCGAAGGCGAGTGGAACGGGACGGCCGGCGAGCTGCTCTCCGAACTCGAGGCCCGGGCCACGGACTTGAAGATCAACACCAGGGCCCGCGGGTGGCCGAAAAACGCCGTGTGGGTTGGCCGGCGACTCCGCGACGTCATGCCCAACCTCCTTGCCCGCGGGGTCGCGGTGGAGGAGAAGCAGGGACGGATGGGGAGCACGTTCTTGTTGAGACGCGGGAGTAAGAGCGGAGGTAAGGATTCTACTTACACAGATTCTACCGCACCTAACCAACAGGACGACTTAGGGTTCTGACATCTGCGGGAGTAACGGTAGTAAATCCACTACCCTTATGCGGACTTGAATTGAATATGGAGCGATGTAGGGGTACAAAGCAATGCAAGGCACCCGAAGAGTAGCGGAAATACCCCCGCTGCTACCGTTACCACCGTTGTGACTACAGGACAACAGGTTGCGCGCGGAAGTAAGTGCGGCGGTAAGTTTCTTACCACCTCGCACAGGGTGACCTTCCCGGATTCCCGAAAGTGACCCCAGAACCCGCCCAATTGCTAAACCGTCAGCCTATTGCGCTGAACTGCTCCAGGCCGAATGCTCCCCGGGCGCTCCGGCCCCACCCCGCCCCCGGCCGGCCCGGAGACCGCGGCGCCGGCCTGGGCCACGCACCGGGCCGGAGATTGTCATCATCCCCGCGCCGTCGAATCCCTCGATAGAGTTACGTTTCCGTGTCTCTCGCGACCGTTTCGCTTGACTACTTGCCGGAGGCCGCGATAGAGTTACACCTTTCAATGAACGTGTAACTCAATTGGATCGGAGGCCCACATGATCACCACTCCGCGGCGCCGGCTCGCCCTGGACCTGCTCACCCCGGATGACGTCCGCGCGCTCATGGCGGTCTGCTCGAGGCGCGCGCCGACAGGGATTCGGAACCGGGCCCTGATCGCCGTGCTCTACCGGGCCGGCCTGCGGGTCAGCGAAGCGCTTGCCCTCGAGCTGCGCGACCTGGACGCGGAGCGGGGGATCCTCAGCATCCGGCACGGCAAGGGCGACAGGCAGCGGTTCGTTGCCATGGACGGAGGCGGGTGGGCCGTGCTGGGGCATTGGATCGATCGCCGTGGCCAGCTCGGCCTGGTGGGCCGGAGTCGGGTGTTCTGTACCCTCCGAGGCGACCCGGTGTCGCCGGCCTACGTCCGCGGCATGCTCCGGCGGATTACGGCCCGGGCGGGAATCACGAAGCGAGTTCATGCCCACGGGTTCCGCCATACCTTCGCCGTGGAGTTGGCGCGGGAGGGGATCCCCTCGTACCACGTCCAGCGGTTGCTTGGCCACGCGTCGCTGCAAACGACGGCGGTCTACCTCGCCCGCATCGCGCCGGAGGAGACGCTGCAGGTTGTTCGGGCCCGGCGGTGGGAGCCGTGAGGCGACCCGGGCGAGATTCCCGGGTGATATGCCGGGACCGGCGCCGATCGTTCGGCCTGGCCCGCGGGAACGCGTGCATGGGACCAACGCCGGCGGGATGGAGCGCCCCACAATGAGGCCACCCCAGACCCCCACCGAGCACCAGGCCCTCGAGCTCTACCGGGCCGGTGCCGTGCTCGAGGAGATCCGAGCCGCGCTGGACGTGGAGACGCCCCTCGATGCGTATGAGCGGATCGGAGATCTGGTCCCCGAGACCGGGCCGGAGGCCGTCGGCATGCTGGCGCTGCTGGCGGACCTCTACGGGACGGGTTTCGAAGGCATACGCATCGCCCGGAACCCCACCGCGGCGGAGCGCCGGGCCCTCGAGTTGCTTGCCGCCGGAGCCGGCCTCGATGAACTCCGCGCGGCCCTCGGGGCGGGGTCGGGCGCCGCGGCCGTCATGCGCCTGCAGGAGATCGCCCCGCAGATCGGCCCCGCGGCCGCTCGCCTCGCCCAGCTTCGCCGGGGGCTCCGCGCCGATTCGGAGTGATCCCGCGGGCTCCGCGCCCGGTCACCCCCCCCTACCCCCGAACAGATCTTGGCGCGGGCAGGCGGCCACCCATGGTTACCTCTCCGGCTACGTGCACCTCAGTTGACGAAAGGTCCGGTCGCGCGCGCGTCCTCTGTGAAAGTTGATCTGAGTTCCTGCTCCCGGACCGAGATGCGGCCGCGGACTGGATCGACGCGAACCAGCTCGCCCGGCGAAACCTCACTCCGGACCAGTTCAAACTGGCGCTCGGGAGGAGGTACAACCGGACGAAGAAAGAACAGGGAGGGACTGGCGCAAACCAGCATACAAAGCAGAGGGGTCAAGTTGGCCCCTCTGCAAGTCCCCCTTCTGCGTCGGGCACCGCGCGGCCACCCGCTGCTCCGTCCCGCCGACTCCGGCGCAGATCAAGCGGACCGCGAGCATGACTTCGGACCAGATCGAGCGCGAGCTCACGACCCGTCCTGTTCGCACCGCCGAGTCCCTCGCTCAGGAGCACGGCGTCTCCGAGAAGACCGTCCGCCGCGCCGGCACGTTCGCCGAGGCGGTCCCCCGGTCCCCGGGCCGAACCATTTGTATACTATACAGTCCCCCCATTGCGTTGTTTTCAGTACTGTCGGGGCTCTCGGTCTGGTGAGTGTCGCTGGGGCCTCTTTCACGCCGTCGTTCTTTTTTGTATAACACGGTCACCTTTGGTTGACAAGTCCGCCGCCGCTGCGTGATAGGCTCGACGCAGCGGTGTTCTGGCCCGTTTGAGAGCTGAGGCATGAGCTGTCCTGGTGTCGCCATATCGTGCGTCGCCTGGGCAGCGGCGACAGTCACCGGCGGGGTGGGCACCGACGTTGTCGCGGGCTGTCGGTGGGTTTGTCCCTCTTGATACCGATGACCCGCATGCGAGGGTGGCGCGATCATCTTTCTCTGCTTCATACATCGCGCCACCCTCGATCGAAGCAGAGGCACTTTGTGGTGGAGGTTGTGATGCGAAGCGATGAGGAGATGAAGGAGATCGTCAAGCGGCATCCGTTCGCGGGGCTGATCGACAAGACGAATGCGGGCATTCCGAGCGACGTGCTCGGCGGCCATGGCGTGCTACGCGAGGCCCGGGAGTTGAGCGACAGCCTGAAGGCAATCCGGAAGCAGGCGGCGAAGATGGACGCCACTTCGTATGACAAGATGACGCCCGCGGAGCAGAAGGCGGTCACGTTGCTGCAGGAGGCCGACTCGGACGGAGACTTCGCGCAGATCATCGAAGTGCTCGGTTACACGGACAAGGAGCCGGAGGCGAACGCGACGGATGCCATTGAGCATCTGATTCGGCTCGATCCGGATGAGCTGCGCAACTTTCTCGTGAGGAGCTACGTGTCGGACTTCGGCGAGAAGGCGGCGCGCGAGGCTCTGACGGAGATCGCGTCGGTCGATGGAGTGAGCGAGGTCGACCTGTCCGGAGCGGGCCAGTGAGCGGCACGGCGGTGGCGGAGGTGGGCGCGCTCGGTTTTACGCCTGAGCTCATTTCGTTGTTGAGGAGCTGCGGCCCATGGTGCTCGGAGCTGAACTCGAGTCATCGCGACACGTTGGGGTACCTCGAGCGATTGGAGCCGTGGGACGCGCGGAAGTTCACGCAACCATTCTTCACGCGGGGCGTCGCGCAATTCATCGACGGCATGATGAGCGTCGATCCGGCGTTGCTGTTTCGGTACTTGGGCCACGATGCCGGCTTGCGCGACCCGGCGGAGCTCGCCGCGGAGCAGATTCGCGGAGAGGCCGTTGAGGTGCGGCGCGGGCACTTGGGCATTATCGCGGCGTTGATCACCGAGTACCGGGAGTTGTACGGCGGGAGTCCGGAGGTCTTTACCTCTGAGCGCGAGAGCATCGCGTTGGTACAGCGGCTCGCGTCGTGGGACGTCATTCGGCACGCCGGTGGCTACGGGTGCGAGATGCGACGGTTCGTTCTGCAGATGCTGGCGCTCGAACCGTGGGCCATGGGGCGTTGGCTGGGCGTCGACGTCGGGCTGGTGGATCCGGAGAGGGTACAGGCGAGGGGCAAGTGATCCCCGGGCAACCCCTGTCCGTCGCCCTCTCGTGACTCAATAGTCGCGGGTCGCGGGCGGCGGCGTAACGATGAAAGGAAGGGCTCAATGAAAGTGGTGACGCGACGTATCGCTGTGCTGTTGGCTGTGGTGCTCTTGTTCGTGGGGATTCCGGCCGGTCTTGCGGTGGCTGAGGTGGAGCCGAACACGAAGCTGTTTTCCTATTGCGAGCAGATGTGGTTCTGCAACGGCGTGGGGCCGGACGCGGGATATGACGGGTGCTTGTTCCGGGAGATGGACGCGGGGCGTCCGGACTCGACGCTGGGGGACTGCAAGGGCGCTGGTGACACCACGGTGGTAGTTGGGCGCGTCAGCACAACGAAGCATTACGGCCTTCTGTCGTTTGACATCTCCGCCATTCCGGACAGCGCGGTGGTTGTATGGGCGAAGCTATATGTAAAGCTGCAATCTTCGGCAGGCACGACACAGAACAAAGTCGAAAACCTGTCTTTGGTCAGGCTGCTGCGCCCATGGAACGAAATGGCAACGTGGAACACAAGCGAGGGCTTCGACGATCCGGAGCTAGATGAAGTGTGGGGTGCTGGGGGGGCTTCGGACACGCTTGGAACCGGCAGCTTCTTCGGAGGCGTCGACGCGAGAGTGGACGGGAGTAACCGCGGCTACAAGACACCGGGCACGTATGTCGTTGCCACGCTGTCCGGGGCGCTGAACTACAGCACGCCGGATAGCATCTACGAAAGTCCTCCACCTGGCGCATCCGTTGACATCGATTCGTGGCCCGTAATTGGTTCAACGAGTACCGGATATAGCGTTCTAGGAACTCCTCCGGTCACTCCCGGTTGGGTCGGTTTCGACGTGCTTCGGGACGTGAAGAACTGGCACACCGGCAACTGGGCGAACTATGGGTGGCGGATGATCTGGGGTGGGACCAACGGGATGTACTGGACCCTCTATGGCAACTGCTCAACTGTGATGCACCGTCCTCGGCTTCTCGTGAAGTACCTCTACGCGGTCCCGGGCGACGGTGGTGGTCGGCGCCGCGGATCGTTTGGGGTCGACTGAGCACTGATCTTGGGCCCGCCGTCCTCTCGCAACTCGAGGCGGCGCTGAGGTACGCGATGCCGGCAGTAGAGCTGAGAGGAGCGGGGCGGTGGGCTCCTCAGTCGCTATTCTCGTGCAAGAATGCTTGGATCTCGTCCTCATCCAGGCCGCACTGGCGGAGAATCGAGAGGACGGTGAACTCCTCAAGCCAATCTCGCCTGGGTACGGCGGCCCGATTCGTACCGTTTGATGCGCGCCAGAGCTCGACACGATCGGCCTGTCGCTTGAACTTGTAGCCCTTCTCGCGCAGTAGATTGACGAGTCGTTCTTTACGAACAGACCCCGGCTGCCGCCTTCTCACCATCCTGGGTTACCGTCCATGGAATGTCGAATTTGGTGCGTGAGCCGGCCTTCTTCGGAAGAGCCGTTGTGGGGGTCCACCCCTGCTGACGCAAGAACGGCATGACATCGCCACCTTCGATCAGATCGATCATGAGCAGCTGCAGCGCCTCGTTGATCGAAGCGTTGAGTTCGTCCCAGGTGTCGGCCTCAACGGTAAGCCGGAGCGAATCGCAGACGGCAACCCAGTGCCCCTTGGGCGTCCTTCGGGCGCGCCAGCTGACTTTCGCTTGATGGAACTGAACGATGGGCACGTTGGTCTCCTCCCCTGAGGGAACGTGTCGACGGCCTAGGAAGTGTATCGGCGGTTCTGATCTCCGATTGAGTACCTACCAGTCTACGCCCTGGCGGTATAGCGGTTCCATATATCCCCCAAGCCTACAGGAATTACCTTGAGACACTGTCTCTCTAGTAGGCGTGATGGTACCAGGGGGGCCGGTCCGTCAGAGTCGCCCTTCCGGCCGCGATCACGCCGTCAGCGAGCATCCCCTTGGCCACGCCGACCGCTCCATGCGGCCGTGGGCGCGGAACCCGAGGTTGAAGGGCTGTCCGTTGGAGTCGAGTTTGGATGGCATGCGGAATCCCTCCGTCTGGTGGTCGCCTTGGCGCGAAAGAGAATACCACGGCCGCGGCGGGTTGGAAACGGTCGCGAGATTTCGTATTGACACGGTAATACCCAGATATTACCGTTCTGCCCGGACGGCCAAGGAGGGAGAGAGCATGCCGAAGAGCAAAAGGCCCGAGAGGAAGCGGAAGGGGACCAGCAGGACGTCGGTTTCTCTCCCCCCGGAAACCAAGGAGCGGATGGACCAAGTTGGCGACTCCGTCAACTGGTCATCCGTCGCCCGAAACGCGTTCGAAGCCAAGCTCGCAGATATCGCGAGCAAGAAGGAGAAGAAGATCATGCCGGAAGTGGTCGAACGGTTGCGCGTCTCGAAGCGGAAGTCCGATGACAGCCTCTTCAGCCAAGGCTACGCCGCCGGCGAAGAGTGGGCCAAGAACCAGGCTGAGGCCGAAGAGCTGGAAAGGCTATCTGACTTCCGGGACCAATGCGGCACCGATTGGGACTCCGTTCTCACGACTGGCCCGGACGACGCATATGGTTCTGGCGAACGGCTCTACTTCGTCATCTCCCCCGAGGATGATGGGGACCGGGGCGCCTCGTGCGGCTTCTGGGAATCCCAGCTGGGGCTAGAAGACGGTTCGTGCCCCAAGGACAGCCTGGTCCGCGGATTCGTCGAAGGGGCCCTCGAGGTATGGGACGAGGTCAAGGACCAACTCTGAGTCGCCGGGCAGAGATTTCGCTTGACGTCAGGAACCAATGCGCCGATGGTTCCATTCGATGAACGGTTCAAGGTCACCAGGGCACGGAGGCTTCATGGCTACGAAGGCTCGGATGTCAGGCGCCGCCGGCAAGACGCGAGACCGGACCAAGGCGGCTGCCGTCCAGTCGACCGAAGTCGGGAACCGCCCCCGGATCTCTTTCGACATTCCGCCCGAGGTCGTCTACGAGATGCGGCGCCGCCTCAGCGCTCGAAAGTACCAGAGCGGGAAGGCGGCGAAGCACTCCATGTCGAGCCTCGTGACCGAGTGCATCCGTGCTCACCTGGAGACCCTGAATCGAACCGAGGGCCCGGTATAGGCCGGCCCCCCGGAAGTAGCGGACCGCCCCGGCGCTGAACACACCGAGGCGGCCCTTGACAGCCCAACCTACAGAGGAGGTTGAACCGCCCATGAGCAAGCCTACCGCATCCCCCACCCGCCGGTCCACGCGACCGGTAACCTCGAAGAAGACCGCTCCGACCGTCCCGAGCGCTCCGACCGCTCCCCCGGGCTTCGTCCTGGTCCCCATCTCGGTCGACGCCTACCGACTCGCCCGAGCGCTCGCCGTCATCGACCAGATGGACGTCGACGCCTGGATAGAGAACTGCATCTGCGCGGACGGGAGCGGCGACTACATCGACTCCATCGCAGACGACCTCCGGAAGCGGATCGACGAAAGGTGCGCCGAGTAGGTCGCGGAACTTGGGTCTGGCCCCGGGAATCGGCACCGCGCTGGTCTCCGGGGCCGACAGCACGGAGGAAACAGTGAGCTTCGCACGAAAGCTAAAATACGCGACGGGCCAGGGTCGGTAGACGATGCCCCCTCTCGATCTCATGCGCGCCGCCCTCTACGCCCGCCTCTCCCGCGAAGACCGCACCGAGGAAGAGCTCAAGATCGCCCGGCAGCTCGAGCGATGCCGGGAGTATGTGGCCACTCAAGAAGGGTGGACCACAGTCGCCGAAGAGATCGATGACGGGATCTCCGGCACCGTGAAGAACCGGCCCGGGCTGCAGCGACTCCTCTCCCTCGCCCGCTCCGGCCAGATCGATGTCGTCGTGGCCCGGGATCAGGACCGCATCGCCCGCGGACACAACCTCCCGGGCTGGGTCTGGCAGGAGTTCACCGACGCCAAGGTCCGCATCGTCACGCTCCACGAGCTCGGGACCTCGACCTTTGAGAAAGGCGTGCGGAAGGTTTTCGGCGCCGAGTACGTCGAGCGGGCCCGGCAGCTCATCACGGACCGCATGTTGCAGAAGGCGGAGCGCCTGGAGTTCACCGGGGGCATCGCACCCTACGGCTACCGCTGGGTCCCTACCGTCACGCCGGAAGAGGAGCTGGTGCTACGCGAGCGCCGGCGCTTTGTGCCGCGGCGCATGGTGATCGTGCCCGACGAGGCGGAGGTGGTTCGTCGCCTGTTCGCGATGCTCGACCCCTGGGGCGAGGCCACGTCGTTCAGGGCCGCTTCTCGGTCACTCGGCTGGTCGCAGGTCCGAGCCTTGCGGAGCTCACGGAACCCGGCCTACGCCGGCGGCTACCTCTACGGCCGGAAGAAAGCGGTGGAGGGCCGGCGGAACGCCTTCGTGAGGGTCCCGCGCTCCGAGTGGAATATCCAGTGGGACGCGCACGAGGCAATCGTGGACCGGGAGCGGTGGCAGAGGGTTCAGTCCCGACTCGATGGCTGGGCCGGCCAGTGGACCGCATCGCACCGAAACTGCGACGCCAAGCTCCCCCTGACCGGGCTGCTGCGCTGCTCTGTCTGTGGCGGCCGCATGGCAGTGTCCGGCGCGATCCGGCTCAAGACCCAAGGCGGGCGCCTGGCCCACTACTACGCGTGCCGCCGGTGGAAGCAGGCCGACAGCTGCGTGGGCAACGGGAAGCACCGCACCGACGGCTGGACCCTGGACCTGCTCTTCCAACTCGTCAGTCGGTTCGATGTTCCCGCGTGGGCGAAGCAGCTCCGCCGGGAGATCGAAGATGCCAGCGCCGGCGATCGGAACCGGGAGTGCCTCGAGGCGGACGTGGCGCGCCGCACGCGGGCGGTGGACTCCATCCTATCCGTCCTCCGGTCTGGAGACGTCCGGGATACGCGGGCACTCGCCCGGGAGCTCGAGGCCGCACAGGAGGCTCTTCGGCACGCGCAGAGAGCAGCCGCGGGCGTCCGGCGCCGGGGGCAGCCTGTTCCCTCGGGCGCGGCGCTGCAGGTGCTCCTACGCGCACTCACGGAGGACCTCGGGGCAATTGCTGACGAAGGCGCCCCGGAGACGGACCTGCTCCCGGCGGCCCGGCCCGTCCTGCAGCGGCTACTCGAGCGGATCACGGTGGAGGCGGACGGCACGGCGGTGGTGGACATGCGCAAGTTACTCTGAGGGACGGTCCTCCGGGGCCGGCACCCCGATCGTGACTCCGGTGTTCCCGCCCCCGATCTCTGTGAGGACGTCTCGGACAACCTCCGTCGTCAGCCCCAGCTTACTGGCCACTAAGCCGTAGACGAAGACCTCGGTCTCGGCTGTGGAGCTCTCGAGCCGCCGATTGACATAGTCCGCGATCCTCTCGGCGGCACGGTTCCGGCGGGCCGTGCGTTCGCGCTTCGCCTCATCGCGGCCGCCGTAGGGCCTGAATGGGGCTCGGATCGGGTAGACGAGCATGGGGTCTCCTCATTCTTGGCTACCAGTTTTGGCTACCAAATCGGACCGTAAAGGAACGGAACGCCCGGGAAATGCCAGGAAATGCCGGTATACGAGAAGCGGCCCACCGCGGATGTAACTCGTTGGTGGGCCGCCTCTATCTGGAAATCAGTCAATGGCTTGCTTCTGTGCCCCCGGCGCGGCTCGAACGCGCGGCCTACGGTTTAGGAAACCGTCGCTCTATCCGCCTGAGCTACGGGGGCGGCAGGAGACCGGACGCGAGCATAGCGGCGCGATGGGTGAAGGCGCCACCCAATAAGATGCCCGAACACGGGCGGAAAGGGGCCGGCCGTATACCCTTCAGAAGCCCCCTCCGCCGGGCACCCAGTCTGGCTCCAGGCGGGCCTGATGCCGCCGCATCGCCGCGCTCGTGATCGCGCTCAGCGTCTCGCGCACCCCGGTTCCCTGCGTGGCGACCGACTGGAATCGCGGCACCCGCTCCCCCATGCGCTCCAGGACGTGGTCCAGCTGCTCCGGGGGGATCCGTTCGGGAAGGTCGAGCTTGTTGTATTGCACGATGCGCGGGATGTCGTCCCAGGAAGCGCCCAACTCCGCCAGCGTCTCGCGCATTTCGATCAAACTCTCCAGATTCGCGGTCAAGCGCCGGGCTCGCGCATCCCACACAAACACGATGCCGTCCACCTCCTCCAGAACCAGCTTGCGCGTCAGCCGGAAACGAGGTTGGCCCGGCACGGTGTAAAGGCGGAGCTGGACGGGCGGGGCGCCGGAGGCCGCGATCTGAATCGGGAGGAGGTCGAAGTACAGCGTGCGGTCGCCGGGGGTGTTCAGATCGATGAACTGACCGCGCAGCTCCGGGCGGAGCCGGCTGTGCAGCCACTTCAGGTTGGTCGTCTTGCCGCTCCGTCCCGGTCCCCAGTACACGATCTTGAGGGTGTCGAGCTCGATCGTGCCCGCCTCGAGGGCACGGCGGCTGCCTCGGCTCAGCTCGCCGGCCTGCATGTTCGGGCCCGGCTGCGGCTCGACGGTCGGGCGATGAACGGGAACAGGCGCCGGCGACGATGGCCGGCGATCGGTCTGGCACTCGGTCGAGATCGGAGCGCACATCTCGGGCGGGAGATCGATCGGGGTTTCAAGGGCGTCATCTTGCATCGCGCACTGGTCCTCCCGGGCGCCGAAGCTGAGATCGGAGCAGGCGCTCACGGCTCAGCCGCGGACGACCCGTGTCCTGGGATCTTCTCAAAAGGTGCCTTCCCTACCACCAGACCACCCACACGCTCGTCGGCGGGCCGTCCAGCCGGAACGTTCCGGCCCCACACGGAGCGTAAAAATACGGCATACCTGCCCCATATGTCAAGTGAAACCATGGAGATGTCCGTGATGAACGACCTTTGGTGGCTCGCGCGGACTGGCGGCAACCGACATCAGGCGCGCCAGGGGGCGGGGCCACGGGGTGGCCGGAAGACAAGGCAGGGCGGCTGGGCGACGAGGCGGTGGAGCTGCGCGGCGGCCGAACGGCGACCGGACGGCGAGGCCAAGGCGCAGAGAGAACGCGCGTCTGGAACCGGACGACGGAAATCTGGGGCCGGGAGTCTACTCCTCCCCGGCGTAACTCACGAGTGAGAAGACCTCGCAGCCGGGAAGACGGGCGCGCCCCGCGAGGAATTCCAGCTCCACCAGGAATGCCAGACCGGCAACGGATGCGCCCGCAGTGTCGACCAGGCGCGTCGACGCGGCGGCCGTGCCGCCGGTGGCGAGCAGATCGTCCACGATCAGCACCCGCGCCCCGGGCGCGAATGCATCCCGATGCACCTCGAGCGCGTCGGTCCCGTACTCGAGCGCGTACGACTCGCGGTAGACCGCGGCCGGCAGCTTCCCGGGCTTGCGGAGCGGGACGAAGGGCACGCCGCGTGCGACCGCCAGCGGGGCGCCGAGGATGAAGCCGCGGGACTCGATTCCAGCCACCACGTCGAAGCGATCGCCGAATTGCTCGCCGAACGCGTCGATCACCTCGCGAACGAGTTCGGGGCGCGACAGAACGGTCGTGATGTCTCGAAAGAGGATTCCAGGCTTGGGGAAATCGGGAACGTTGCGGATGGCGGCGCGCAGCCGCCCGGGAAGTCTGGGATCCACGGGTTTCCTCGGAAGAAAGTGAGAGGTGGTCGGGGCGACTGGATTTGAACCAGCGACCCCCTAGTCCCGAACCAGGTGCGCTACCAGCTGCGCTACGCCCCGACCCAATCAAAGCGAACCATGAGCTTCAGAACCTACCAGCCAGACTCGTCCTTGTCCAGCCCAATCTTCCTTCGGCCCGGTTCGGCCCGAAGTTCGGCCCGATTTTCCAGACCAGCCCCGCGCACGCCGCATCGATCCTTCGCGCCTTCAGTCTGTTCCCTCGGGCCAGCCTTCGCGCCCCACCAACGGGACGAATGCGCAAGGGACCCCCTCAGACGTGTCGATGGCGCCGCCCGTCCGGCGCTCCGCAATCAGGATCCGTTGTGCCGCCCGGGGCCCGGTTGGAATCACCAGCCGGCCTCCCTCGGCCAGTTGCGAAAGGAGCGACGGCGGCACGTCCGGTCCGCCGGCGGCAACCAGGATCCCGTCGAACGGCGCGAAGCGGCTCCAACCCAAGGTGCCGTCGCCGGTCATCAGCACCACGTTCTCGATGCCCAGAATGGACAGCGTCGACTGGGCGCGGAGCGTCAGGTCGGGAATCCGTTCCACGCTGAAGACTGTCCGCACCAGCCGGGAGAGCACCGCCGCCTGATAGCCCGAGCCGGTGCCGATGTCGAGAACGCGGTGATGGGGCTGCGGATGCAGAAGCTCGGTCATGAACGCCACCATGAAAGGCTGGGAGATCGTCTGCCCGAAACCGATCGGGAGCGGGTGGTCGGCATAGGCCCCGCCGGCCAGCGCCGAATCCACGAACGCATGGCGCGGCACCTCGCGCATCGCCTGTAGGACCCGGGGGTCGCGGACTCCCCGGGCCTCGAGCTGCTCGCGCACCATCTTCTCGCGAGAGCGCATCTGCGAGTCACCGCGCCCTTCCATAGCGGATCGACCCTTCACTCGCTCAGTCGTGCGGTTCTGGACCGAGGGACCAGCCGCGCACTTCCTCGAGGCGGTCGTGGTCGGTGAGATCCAGGTGGAGTGGGGTGATCGACACCAGGCCGGCCTGGACCGCTTCGAAGTCGGTCCCCTCTCCGGGCAGCCAGGTGGGCTTGTCCCCGCCGATCCAGTAACACGGCTTCCCGCGCGGGTCGAGCTCCGCCACGATGACATCGGGGTACACCCGTCGGCCGAGGCGCGTCACCCGTGTGCCGCGCAGTTGCGCGAACGACAGGTCGGGCACGTTGACGTTGAGCAGGGTGCCGGGGGGAAACGGGCGGTCGCGCAGCTGGTCGACGAGGACCCGCGCCACGCGGGCGGCGGTCTCGAAATGACGCTGCTCCCAGGAGGAAAGCGAGATCGCGATGCTCGGAATCCCCATGAGACGTCCCTCGGCCGCGGCCGCGACGGTGCCCGAGTAGGTGACATCGTCGCCGAGGTTCGGACCGTGGTTGATGCCGGAGACGATGAGATCCGGGTGGACCTGCACCATGTCGGGAATTCCGCGCACGGCCAGCAGGACGCAGTCGGTCGGAGTGCCGTCCACGCTGTAGATCCGCTCTCCCATCCGGCGGACCCGCAGCGGGCGGTCCAGGGTCAGGGACCGGCTGGCGCCGCTCTGCTCCCGCTCGGGCGCGACCACGAACACCTCACCCGCCCCCTCCAGCGCCTCCCGCAGGCAGTTCAGACCCGAGGCCAGCACGCCGTCGTCGTTGGAAAGGAGGATGCGCACGCCTCAGACCTCTTGGTTTGCGGCCGGTCCCCAGGGGAAGAATCCCGGGCATGAAAGAGACCCCCCGGGACCCGCCGGAGGGTCATCGCCCCTCAACTCAGAGAACTGGTCGGGGCGACTGGATTTGAACCAGCGACCCCTTGCCCCCCATGCAAGTGCGCTACCAGGCTGCGCCACGCCCCGACCGAATCCGGGACCAAGACTACCGGGAGCGCGGCGGTTGTTCAATCGGAATCTCGGTTGGTGTCGCTCCGGTCTCCCGGCTTCCGAGTGCCCAGCCGGTCGCGTAAGGCCACCAGATCGTCGCGGATGATCCGTAGTTGGCGCCGGTCCGAGGGAGTGAGGAAATCAAGGCCCGGCTGTGGGCCGGCCTCGGATTGCCGCTGCCGTTGCTCTTCAAGCAGGCGCGCGCGCGCTCCCGCAATGGTGTAGCCCCGCTCGTGCAGCATCTCACGAATCGTTCGCAGGAGGTCGATGTCCCGCTCGGTGTACCTCCGGCTCCCAGAGCGGTGCTTGCGGGGACGCAGATGCGGGAACTGAGTCTCCCAGTACCGGAGGACGTGGGCTTTCACGTCGAGCTGCTCGGCCACTTCGCTGATCGAAAAGTACCGCCCCGGACGGCTCGTTTCCGGTGTGTCCATCGCTTCCCTCCGTGTCCCGCGACGAGGCGCGCGCAGCGGCCGTGATCTCCGATCGGCCAGGGCCGCGGTCCCGCACCGCGCGGGCGTTCCCCCCCCCGCCGGCGCGCCGAGCCGTGCTCGGTTCATTCCGCCTTCAGCGGCCGCGTCATCAGCTCGCGGAGCGCCTCTGCCGGCGGCGCACCCTCGAAGAGGATCCGGTGGACCTGAGCGGCAATCGGCATCTCCACGCCCATCCGGCGGGCGAGGGAGACAGCCCCGCGCGTGGTGCGGACCCCTTCGACAACCATCCCGATCTCCGCCAGCGCCGACTGCAGAGAGGCGCCGCGTCCCAACGCCACCCCCAACGTGTGGTTGCGGCTCAGAGGGCTGGTACAGGTGGTGACCAGGTCCCCCACGCCCGCCAGACCGAGAAACGTATCCCCTCGGGCGCCGATCGCTTCGCCCAGCCGGCGGATCTCCGCCAGGCCCCGGGTCAGGAGGGCCCCTCGCGCGTTCTGTCCGAGCTCGAGTCCATCCAGGATTCCCGAGGCCAGCGCCACGACGTTCTTGAGCGACGTGCCGATCTCCACGCCCAACGGGTCCCGGCTGGTGTAGACGCGGAAACGGTCGGTCGCGAAGAGCCGCTGCACTGCGGCCGCCGCCTCCTCGTCCTCCGATGCCGCCAGGATCGCGCAGGGCTTCCCTTCGGCAACCTCACGCGCCAGGCTGGGCCCCGCCAGGACCACGACCCGCTCCGGCTTCCCCGGCCGGGCAGCGCGCACCACCTGCGTGACCGTCAGGCCGGTGCCCTCCTCGATTCCCTTGGTCGCCACAATCCAGACGACATCCCCTTCCGCACGCGCCTCCCCCGCTACCTGGCGCAGGGCGTGAGATGGAACCGCGAGGAGCGCAAACCCGGGTCCAACGTGGGGACAGGATGCTTCATCCAAGACCTCAAGGCAAGGCGGAAACTCAAAATCCGGCAGGTACTTCCCGCACCGCCTTTCTCGAAACATGGCCGCCCGGTGCCCCGCGTCTGCGTCCCAGAGACCGACCCTGACTCCGGTGCGGGCCAGGTGGATCGCCAGCGTCGCCCCCCAGCTGCCTCCCCCGATCACGGTCACCGGCCGCGCCGGCGGGAACGTGACGTCTTCCCTGCCGGGCGTCTCGCGTGCCTTCGAGTCCGTCATCCCCGGCCCCCTTTCTCGGTCGCTTCCTCGATCCCGTCCGGGGTCCCGCTCCCGCATTCTTCCCCGCTCGGTCGCCGCTTTCCCTCGCCGTTCTCTGCCCAGGTCGCCTCCCCACCGTCCGGCGCCCGGGCCCGGGCTGGCTCCCCCGTCCGAGGCGGACCGGACCAGGCGAGCCGGCGTTCACTCCCCGAGGCCAGGCGGGACAGGTTCGCGCGATGCCTGCCGACGACCAGGGCCGCAGTCGCGACCGACATCCAGACGACCGGGTCGGCCCATGGACGGGGACGGAGCAGACAGGCCGCGATCGGGAGAGCCACCACGGCGAGGAGGGAGGCGAGCGAGACGATTCTCCGGGCGGCGAAGGCCAGGATCCAGATGCCGACGGCCGCCGCCAGGGGACCTGGCGCAACGACACCCCAGGCGCCCGCCGCCGTCGCGACTCCCTTTCCGCCGCGGAAGCCGGCGAACGGGGTGAAGGAGTGGCCGAGAACGGCCGCTGACAGCGCCACGAGCCCGGGCCATGAACCGGCGTGCGTTCCGATCGCGGCCGCCCCTCCCGGGCCGCCGGCATCAGCCGGGAGAAGATGTCGCGAGAGAAGGACTGCGACCACACCTTTGCCTGCATCCAGGAGCAGCACCGCGATTCCCGGAGCCGGCCCAAGCACCCGATAGACATTCGTGGCGCCGAGGTTTCCCGATCCGTGACGGCGCACGTCGATTCCCCGGAGGAGACGCCCCAGCCACAGGCCCCAGGGCAACGAGCCCAGCAGGAACGCGCCCCCGACCACCAGGATCCAGCGCATGCCGAGCCTCCAGTCTGGCCGCTACTTGCTCTTCTTGAGGACCAGTCGGATCGGGCTTCCCTCGAGCCCGAACGCCTCCCGAAAGGCGTTCTGAAGATAGCGCAGATAGGTCTCCGAAACCCGCATCGGTTCGCTCACGAAGAGCGCCACGATCGGCGGGCCGGTCTTCACCTGCGTCGCATAGTAGAGCCGAGGTGGACGCTGCCCTCGATGGGCCGAGGGCGGGTTCTTCTCCAGTGCCGCCTGCAACACCGCGTTCCACTCCGCGGTGGGGATCTCGCGCTGTCTCTGCTCATGGACCCGGACGATCGCTTCCGGAATGCGGCTGACCCGTTGCGCGGTCAAGGCGGAGACGAACTCGATCGGGGCGTACGAGAGAAACGGTATCGCCTCTCGCACCTGGCGGGCCCAGGACCCGGCCGTGGAGTCGTCCTTGACCAGGAGATCCCACTTGTTCACGGCGATCAGGCACGCTGTGCCCGCCTCGACAATCCGCTCGGCGATTCGCGCGTCCTGCTTCTGAGGCTCCTGCGTCGCGTCCAGCACCAAGACGGCGACATCGGCCCGATCGAGCGAACGAAGCGCGCGCAGAGAGGCATAGAACTCCCAGGCGGGCTGGCTGTCGAGGCGGCGGCGCAGGCCGGCGGTGTCCACCAACACCAGGGTGCGCCCGTGAAACCGGACCGGCGTATCGACGGCGTCGCGCGTGGTTCCGGGCCGGCCGTCCACGATCATCCGTTCCTCGCGCAGCAGCCGGTTCACGAGCGAGGACTTGCCGACATTGGGACGCCCCAGCACGGCGACCTGGATCGAGGCCGGCTCCACTTCCACGGACGGTCCCACCGTGGGCAGCGCCGCGATGACGGCGTCGAGCAGCTCGCCCAGTCCGAGCCCCTCGGAAGCGGACACGGCATGGAATTGCTCCAGCCCGAGGCGCCGGAACTCCTCAGCCTGGGCCATCAAGGTCGGGCTGTCAGCCTTGTTCGCCACCAGCAGGACGCGAACGTCCCGCCGAAAGAGCGCCTGGGCGATCTCCTCATCGTGCGGATGGATACCGGCGCGCGCGTCGACCAGGAAGAGGACCAGATCGCACGCTTCCAGGGCGCGGACCACCTGGTTCAGGATCGCCGCGTCCATCTCCTCGCCCGGGCCCGGAACCCAGCCCCCGGTATCGACGAGCAGGAAGGGCCGCCCGTTCCACTCGCACGGTCGCCCCAGGCGGTCCCGCGTGATCCCCGGCTCATCGTGCACGACGGCCACGCGCGCCCCAACGATCCGATTGAATAGGGTCGACTTGCCCACATTGGGGCGCCCGACGATGGCCACGACCGGTTGCGGCACGGATTCCCTCCTACCAGGCCCGGTCGCGGAACCCGGGGTGGACCGGCACCCGGATCTCGTTGCGCAGACCTGCGAGCGACACGTCATCCAGGAAAAGATCGTCGTCGTTGAGGGTCGCCGGCGGTATGAAGACGGCATCCCCGAGATCGCGGCCGTCGAGCGCGCGCAGGATGTCGCGACCGCCCAGGAGGCCGGCTACCGTGACGCGGCGGCCGAGGAACTCGTTCTCCACTCCGACGACCGAAACGTCGACGGGCTCTCCGGTGCGAGCGAGCTGGGCAGCCAAGGCCGGCTCCAGAATCGGCCGGAACAGACTCCCGGTGACGATCGTGACCCGGCGTCTCCGGTCGTCCCGCCACGGGAAGACGCGCCGCTGGCGCGCCAGGCGATTGAGGAAGACCCTCGTCATCCCAATCCCGTTCTCGAGCTGGGGAAAGCCGTCGTAGCTCGGCTCGGACGGCACGGGTAGGCCCAGGAGCCGATACCACTCATCAGCCAGATAGACAAACCGGATCCCCCAGCGAGCGCGAAACGCACGCCGGTGCGCCTCGACACGGGACACCAGATCCCGCGCTAGCGCGGGCGTGACCGGATCGAGCGCGACCAGGCCCTCCCGGTGATCGGTCATTCCCAGCGGTACGATGGCCAGCGACCGGACCGCGGGATGATAGGCCGCCAGGTCGCGGATCGTGCCCTCGAGATCATCGCCGTCATTGTAGCCGGGGCAGAGGACCACCTGCGTGTGCATGATGATGTCATGGGCGCGGAAGTAGTCGAGGATCGGGAAGATGTCCCGCTCCCTTCGCGAACGGAGCAGCCGCCGCCGCGTTTTCGGGTTGGTCGAATGCACCGAGAGGTAGATCGGCGAGAGCCGCTGTTCCACCACCCGCTGGATTTCCCACTCCTTCATGTTCGTCAGGGTGACGAAGTTGCCGTGCAGAAACGAAAGCCGGTAGTCCTCGTCCTTGACGTAGAGCGTGGAACGCAGCCCGGCCGGGTTCTGGTCGACGAAGCAGAACACGCACTGGTTGCCGCAGGTGCGGATCCGGTCGCTGGCGAACTCGACGCCGAGATCCTGCCCTTCGGTGCGCTCGATGCGCAGCCGGCGCGACACTCCGTCGCGGCGGATCTCCAGATCAAAGCGGGACTCGCCGGAGGCATGGAAGTGCAGATCCAGGAGGTCCCGCAGCTCGAGACCGTTCAGGCGCACCACCCGATCGCCCGCGCACAGGCCGGCCCGCGCGGCCGCGGAGCCGCTACGCACGGTTTCGACCAGAAGTTCCGCCATCACGGGACCTCGATTCGCGACCTCATGTCTCCAGGGACTGCCGGGACCCGAGACCGAGCGGGTGGAAAAATGGAGCGGGCAACGGGATTTGAACCCGCGACTCTCAGCTTGGGAAGCTGATACTCTACCACTGAGTTACGCCCGCTCACGAAGCCTTGATGTGGACTCACGTTAGCCGGGCCCGCGGAGGGTGTCAAGAGGCATGTTGGCTGGCTTTGGGCGCGCAGTCACCGCGGGTCCAGACCAAGAGCCTGTTCCACCCGCTCGGCAATCTCATCGACCTCCTCCCCCGCCTGAACCTCCAGGACCGCCGCTTCCGGAACGCGATGGCGCAGCCAGGTCTCCTGTCGTTTCGCGTACCGCCGACTGGCCCGCCCAAACTCCGCCACGCACTCCGCGAGCGGCCTACCCTCGAGCAGGTGCGGCAGGAACTCACGATACCCGACCGTGCGGAGCCCGGGCGCATCGGGAGCCAACCCGCGCGCGAGGAGCCCGCGCAACTCCTGCAGCAGCCCGGCCTCGAGCAGACGGGCGCATCGTTCATCGATGCGTCGATAGAGGTCGGCCCGGCTGCGGAGCATCGCCACCGTGGGAATCGCCCGGCCCACCGGGCGCGGCAAGCCCACCAGTTCGCTGAGCGGCCGGCCTGTGATCTCGTGCACTTCCAGCGCCCGGCTCACGCGATGCGTGTCTCCGGGGGCCAGGCGGTCTGCGCTCTGGGGATCGACGGCCCGCAAACGCCGGTGCAACGCGCCGGGGCCTTCCTGTTCCAGCACGCGAGCGTGTCGAGCGCGTATCTCCGCAGACGCGCGCGGCAGATCGTGGAGCCCGCGGACCAGCGCATCCCAGTAGAGCCCCGCCCCGCCGACGCCCAGGAGCCGCACGCATCGCGCCCCCGCATCCTCGAGGGCGGTCCGGGCCAGATCGCGAAAACGGCCCGCGGAGCACGACTCGGTCGGCTCCAGAAGATCCAGCAGGTGATGGCGGACGCGCGTGCGCTCGGCGATGGTCGGCTTGACGGTGCCGAGATCGAGGCTGCGGTAGATCTGCCGGCTGTCCACGGAGAGGATCTCCAGGCCGTTTCGCTCGGCCACCACCAGGGCGACGTCCGTCTTTCCCACCGCCGTCGGGCCCAGGATCCCGCCGCCGAGGAACTCGAGCGGATCGCAGTCGCTCATCCGCTCCGTCCGAAGCGTCGATCCAGGTCCTCCATGGTCACAAGGAGGAAGGTCGGCCGCCCGTGCGGGTCGCCGTGCGGCATGCGGGTCGCGAAGAGCTGATCGACAAGGGCATTCATCTCTTCCAGGGTCAGAGGCTGGCCGCTGCGCACGGCGCTCCGGCAGGCCCAGCTCGCCGCCAGCCGTTCTGCCCGATCGCGCCCGCGTCTGCCTGCCCCCGACAACTCGTGCAGCAGATCATGGAACAGCGCCCGAGGCTCCCGTTCCCATGCGGCCGGCACACCGCGCAGGAGCACCGAGCGCCCGCCGAACTCCTCGCCCTCCAGGCCCAAGGCGGCCAGCTCGCTCGCGAACTCGCGCCAGCAAGCGATCTCATCGGGATCCAGTTCGATGACCACCGGAAAGAGGAGCTGCTGCGATGCCGCGGGCAATCCCCGGAGGTGTTCGAGGGCCCGTTCGTAGAGGATCCGCTCGTGGGCCGCGTGCTGGTCAATGACCAGGACGCCCTGCCGGGTCTGCGCGAACAAGTAGCGCCGATGGAGCTGCCAGATTGGGACCAGGCCCGCCTCGCCGGCATCTCCCGCGTCCATCGGGGCGACTCCGGCCACGCCCCCGTTCTCCGCCGCCTCTCGGCCTCCCGCCTCGGCACCCGACGCAAACCCGACGTCGCCCGGGACGAGCTCCTCGGCGCCTCGGGCGGGCGGGCCATCGGTCGGGCCGCCGTGGTCGGCGACCCGGTCGTCCGGGCGCAACACGGTGCCGGCGCCGTCCGGTCTCCCGTAGAGCAGTTCCATAGCGCGCCGGCCGTCGATTTGCGCGCGCCCGCCAAAGAACGACTCTTGCAGCCCGGCGCCGCTCGCTGGTTCGCCCGGCCTGCCGGTGGACCCTGTCCCGCCACCGGCCGCACGATCGCGCAGCGGCGCCGCAGTGCCGGGATCTCCCGGATCGAGGTTCCAGCCGGGCACCAACGTCGCCGTCGCCTCCCGCACCGCCCGCACCACCGTCCCGAACAGCGCGCTCTCATCCAGGAATCGGATCTCGCGCTTGGTCGGATGGACATTCACATCCACCCGCGACGGATCGATCTCGAGCAGGATCAGAGCAAACGCGTTCCGGTTCGCCGGAAGCAGGTCGCCGAATCCCTGTCGCAGCGCAGCGGAGAGCCACGGGGCCGTGACCCAGCGGCCGTTCACGAGCAACGTTTGGTGCTGGCTTCCGGGACGCGCCAGCTCCGGGATGCCCACGAAGCCGCGGAGCGTGGCTGCCGGCGTGAGGGCCGCCACCGGGAGAAGCTTGTCCGGGAAGGACGAACCGTGCACCGCCGCGATCCTCTCCGGGAGCCCCTGCGCGACCGGCAGGTCGAGGAGCACCTGCCCTCGACTCAGAAGCCGAAACGCCACGCCGGGACTGGCCAATCCGAACACTGCCAGCATCCGGAGGATGAGACGGACTTCGGCGTCGGATCCCTTCAGGAAGCGCTTCCGCACCGGCGAGTTGAAGAACAGGTCCTCGACCGTCACGCTGGTGCCGCGGGCCCGCGCCGCCGGCTCCGGCCCCCGGCGGTCGCCGCCCTCGACCCGCACCCACCATCCCGCGCCCTCCACCACCGCCGTCACGATCTCCATGCGGGAGACGCGGCCGATGGAGGGGATCGCCTCTCCCCGAAAGCCGAGCGTCGTGACCCGCAGCAGATCTTCCTCGCCCCGCAGCTTGCTCGTCGCGTGCGCCTCCAGGGCGAGCAGAAGATCGTCGCGGTCCATCCCGCAGCCGTCATCGTCCACTCGCAGCATGGCGTCCGGCGTCTCGCCGAGCGTCACGACGACCGACCCGGCGCCGGCATCGAGGGCGTTTTCCACCAGCTCTTTGGCCACCGAGAGCGGCCGCAGGATCATTTCTCCGGCGGCGATCTTGGCGACCACGCGGGGGTCGAGGCGGCGCACGGGGCGGGACTCCGGGATCCGGGATGGCCCATTCTGGTTTCCGTCACGCTCCGCGGCGCACATGCGACTCCTCCCTCTGCTTCGACCTCCCGGCCAGGATCCGTAGTTCCTCGGCAACCCGGGCCGGACCAAGGTCGCCGAGGCAACGCCAGTGTCCCAACCAGCAGCGGTTGCGACCGTGGACTCCACAGGGCCGGCAGGTCAGGCCTTCGACCTCCAGCACGCGAACCTGAGATCCTACGGGGGCGAACCCGAAACGCGTCACCGTCGAACCGAAGATCCCCAGAACCGGCACGCCCAGAGCGGCAGCCAGGTGCATCGGCCCCGAGTCGGAGACCGCGACCACGCGCGCCCGGGCGAGCACTGCCTTCAGCGGCCCGAGGGGTAGACGAAAGATCGTCTCGCCGGCTGCCCGACCGGGATTCGGACCCGAATCGGGGGGTTCAATCCACCAGGTCGCGAGCCCTTCCGCCCTCAGGAGACGCGCCACCTGGGCAAAGCGGTCGGGCGGATACTCCTTGGTGCGGCGGGAGGCCCCCGTGACGATCGCCACCGCGGTCCCGGAGGGTCCCACGAACGCGTCCGGCGCGAGCTGGCGCGCCTCTATCTCCTCTCGCGCGGTCACGACGACTTCCGGCCGGCAGGCGACCAGGGGATCACCCGCGTCCAGCCCGGCCGCGCGCGCGTATCGCTCCACCGCGTGCGGCACTTGCGGGCGTGGCGCGCGATCTCCCCACCATACCAGCCACCGCCGGGCCCCCGACCGGGTCCGCACCGACGCTCGCTCGCGGCCGAGGAGGCGAGAGAGTCGGCGGCTTCCCAGCGTTCCCTGCAGATCGAACACGCGATCGAAGAGCGGTGGACGCCGCCGCCCGGTTCCGTCCGGGAGCCCACCGGGCGCCAGGTCTGGGAACCCGTCCGGCGCCGGGTCCGGGAGTTCACCCCGCGCCAGTTCTGGGAAACCGTCTGGCGCCGGCTCCCCGTGCCGCTCGCCAGGCCCGGCCTCGCGCGAATCGATCTCCTCCCGCACCAGCACCCGCTCCAACCAGGGAAGTCCGTCGAAGACCGGCCGCGATCTCGCCTCGGTCAACACCGATACGCGCGCCTGCGTGGCCAGGGCCCGGGTCACGCCGGTCGTGAGGACGCAGTCGCCGAGCGAGTGAAAGCGGACGACCAGCACTCGCGGACGGCCCTTGGATGCGCCCTCGAACTGGTCGTCTCTCACCACCGGTAACCCTGTTCGAACGCCTCTCGCAAGTCGTAGACGTCCGCGAAATCCTCCAGCGAGTCTTCGTCCGTCTTGCGCAGGAGATCCGCTTCGATCAGATCGTAGACGATCCGCCCCAGGTCGATCGTCCCGGTGAGACCCCAGTGCCGGAACACGTCGAAGGCCATCGGCCCGAACTCCTCGAGCGCAAGGTCACGCGCGCCCTCGGCAAGTTCGCGGCCGTTCACGTGGCCCGACCGCTGGAGGCGCCGGCGGGAGTACTCCAGCGCGCGCAGCACGAAGAAGTAGGCGTCGGGCCGGAACCTTCCCCGGCGTTCCGCCACCTCCTCGATCGCCCGAACCGGATCCACATCCATGGCGAGCCTCTAGCTCACATCCGCCGAAGCCGCGCCGGAAACGCCTCCCCGGCCGCCACGCCCGGTCAGAGGCGTCAGCACGGTATCGACCGCGAACCGGGCGTCGTCACGCTCGGGATGATCCTCGTTGTAGTGCAACCCCCGCGACTCGCGCCGCTCCCGGGCGCACCGAACGATGAGCTCCGCGGTGAGCGAGAGGTTCCGCAGCTCGATCAGATCCCGGTCGAGCACGAAGTCCCAGTAGTAGCTCTCAATGCTCCGGCGGAAGATCTCCAGATACCGCGCGGCGATCGCCAGGCGGTGGTCGTTACGCACGATGCCGACGAAGTCCCACATGAGCCGCCGCACCAGGTCCCAGTGCGCATCGATGAGCACCGTCTCGCGGGGAAGGGTGGCGGTGCCGACGTCCCAGGCCGGAAGAGCCAGCTCCCGGTCAAGACCGGGCAGGTCCGCCACGGCGCTGGCGGCGGCCATCTCCGCCATGACCAGCGCCTCGAGCAGCGAGTTGCTCGCCAGTCGGTTCGCCCCGTGCAGGCCGGTGAAGGCGACCTCCCCCGCCGCGTAGAGACCCGGGAGGTCCGTGCGGGCCTCCAGATCGGTGACCACCCCGCCGCACTGATAGTGGGCCGCCGGGACCACCGGGATCGGCTGCCGCGTGATGTCGAGGCCCAGGCCCAGACAGGTCTCGTAGATGTTGGGAAAGCGCCGGCGAACGAGGTCCGCGTTCAGGTGCTCCAGGTGCAGCAGGACCGAGCGGTCGGCCCGGCGCTTCATCTCCCGGTCGATCGAACGCGCCACGATGTCGCGCGGCGCGAGGTCGGCGAGCGGATGGGGAATGCGCAGCCGCTCGCCGGACAATGTCGTGAGATAACCGCCCTCGCCCCGCACCGCTTCGGAAATGAGAAACGACCGCGCGTCCGGGTGGAAGAGAACGGTGGGGTGGAACTGCACAAACTCGAGGTTGGCCACGCGGCAACCGGCGCGCCAGGCCATCGCCAGACCATCTCCGGTCGCAACGTCCGGGTTGCTGGTGTAGGTGTAGACCTTGCCGGCTCCTCCGGTGGCGAGGATCGTGGCCCGGGCCGCGAACGGGAAGATCTCCCGGCTGCCGGCATCCAGCACGTAGGCACCGAGACAGCGAGGATGCAGGTCGCCGCGCTGCGCTTTGCGGTCGAGGATGAGATCGACGGCGACGTGTTCGGTGAACACCTCGATGTGCCCGTGTTCCTGCACCCGGGCCGTGAGGGCATCCATGACTCCCCGGCCGGTGATGTCGCCCACGTGCAGCACGCGTCGCCGCGCGTGGCCCCCCTCCCGGCCCAGCTCGTAGGCCTGGTCGGCCCGGCGGGCGAACTGGACACCCAGTTCCTCGAGCCTTCGAACCGCATCCGGACCGTGCTGAACCATCAGATCGACGGCGGCCGGACGACACAGGCCGGCCCCGCAAGCCAACGTGTCCTGGGCGTGGATGGCGGGGGTGTCGTCGGCTCCGACCGCGGCCGCGATGCCTCCCTGCGCCCAGGCGGTGTTGGCGTCCAGGAGCCCACGTTTCGCGAGCAGAGCCACGCTCCCGTGGCCGGCCGCCCGCAGCGCGGAGACCAGCCCGGCCAGGCCCGAGCCGATAACCAGGAAGTCCTTGACAATCATAAAGATCCCGCCTCACTGACGCCGGTCTCGGCGCCCGCTTTTCTGCTTCAGCGGAGTATACGCACGGCCGATATTTCCATCAAAGGAAAAGCCCGGCGCCGGTCGTACCGGCCACCGGGGGGAGGCTGACCATGCGTAATCGCGTTCCCCTCGCTCTCACCCTTTCGGCTCTCGCCCTCTGCCTGGGGATCCTCGCCGGCTGCAGCGACGATTCCGCGCCGCGATCGCTGCTGCAGGTGACGAGCGTCAACGAGAACCAGCCGCTCTCCAGCGATGTGGCCGAGGGACCGGACAGCTCCCTCACCGTGCGGGAGGACATCATCGAGATCACGGTTAAGAACAACCCGCACGACGACGTTCTCAGTCTCTCCGGCGACGGGGCGTTCGGATACGTCACCCTGGAGCGCTACGAAATCCGGTTCGAGAGCGAGGAGTCGATTCCGCCGGTGACCGGCAACCTCGGCTGGACGGTCGCCAGCGGTAGCTCGGTGAAAGGCTCGCTGGTTGTCGTTCCGGCCAGCCACAAGGTGGCGGCCCCTCTCATCTCGCTGCGCAACGGCGGGGAGATCCAGACGACCGCCCGGCTCACGATCACGGGCCGCGAGGCGACCTCGGACGCCAAAGTCAGCGTGGAGACCTCGTTCCCGGTGCATTTCGCAAACTGGACCGACGAAGACTGACCGACTGCTTCTCGCCGCCGCAGATTCGAGCCCGGGGGCGCGCTCACAGCGCCAGCAGCACGAGCAGTCCCCAGGCCGTCGTCGCGATCGTCACCGGAAGACCGACCTTCAGATAGCGCCAGAAACCGATCCGGGCTCCTTCCCCGGCCAGGTCAATCACGATCAGGTTGGCAACCGAACCCAGGAGCGTGAGATTCCCGGCGAACGTGGTCGCCATGGCGAGGACCCGCCACTGCAGCACCGGATCTTCCAGACCCCCGATCCACGGCCGCGCCACGAGGATGAACGGCACGTTCGAGACCAGATTGCTCCCCAGGACCGCCAGCACCGAAAAGACCGCCGCTTGCCGGCGGGCGCCCTCTCCCAGCAACGGCTGGAACAAGCCATGCAGCCACTCGGCCGCCCCCGCCCGCACCACCCCCTCCACCAGGACGAAGAGAGACGCAAAGAAGAGAAGCAGGAGCCAGTCGACCCGCCGGAAGACCTTTCGCGCGTCCACCCCCCCGAGCACGAGGACCGCGCAAGCGCCGCCCAAGGCGGAGAGCGACAACCGCGCGCCACCGAGGAATCCCGCCACCACCAGGCCAAGGATGATCAGCGCCCGGCGCAACAGGTGGTGCCGCACCGGGGGGAGTTCCGCCTCGGTCCGGACCTCGCCATGGGTGCGCAGTTCCCGGGCGAACATCGCGTGCAGAATGCCCGAGAGGATCAAGAGACCACCCAGGGCGACCGGAATCATGTGCAGCAGAAACGTGCGGTAGCGATCCCCGGACAAGGCCCCGATCAACATGTTCTGCGGGTTTCCCGACAGCGTGGCCACGCTGCCGATATTGGCCCCCATGCAGAGGGCAAACAGGTACGGAACCATGGGCAGGCCGGCACGCCGCACCGCGGCCACCAGAAGCGGGGTGAGCAACAGGCAGACCGTGTCGTTGACCAGAAACGCCGAAAGCACTCCGGCTCCCCACGCAGTCAGGTGGAGCAATGCCACCGGGCTACCGGCCCGCGCCAGCAGGAGAACCGCCGCGCGCTCGAAGAAACCGGCGATGTCGAGTCCCGCCGCGATGATCATCATGCCGAGCAGAAGCACCAAGGTGTTCGGCTCGATCGCAGCCCACGCTTCCTCCGGGGTCATGGCCTGCGCCGCGATCAGCAGGAACGCGCCGACCAACGCTCCGCCCGCGCGTCCCAGCGGAAGGAATCGCAGATCCCGCGCCGTCATCACGAAGTAGGCCGCGACGAAGACCGCGACGGCCACCCACGGGGGAGCCGGATTCATTGCGCGCCGGCCCCGGCGGCCACGAGCTTTCGTAGCCAGCCGATCCACCAGACTTCGGCGTCGGGCTCGTTCCAGCGCAGCGACTGGACGATCAGCGCCGCCTGCGAGCCGGGTGGGAGCACGCCGCGCAGCCGGGGCCAGTCCTTTTCCGTGGTCACGAGGAGGCCGCGGGGGCCGTCCCCTCCCACCCCCGGCAGTCCTCGCAAATCGCGCTCGCGAAAACGGTGATGATCGCGGAAGAAACGCCTGACCGCCGGGCGGAGGTCGAGGCCTTCAAGCATCTCCTCCAGTCTCTCCGGATGCGCGATGGCCGCGAGCAGGGCGATGGGGAGGCCGGGGGGCGGCGCCTCTCCCGCCACCGTCACCAGCGCTGGCTCGCCATGCCAGGAATAGACCGGAACCGTCGAACGAAGCCACGGGCGCAGGCGTTGCGCCGCGGCCGCAGCCAACTCCGGAGAGATCCCGGCCAGAACGACGACATCCGCGCGCGCCAGCGCCGAGCGCGGCGGCTCGCGCAGAGGACCGCGGGGCAAGAGATGGCCGTTTCCCAGCGGCGCGCCTCCCAGGAGCGTGACCACCTCGCCGCAGCGGTAGAGCTGCCGGTGCTGCAGTCCGTCGTCGAGCAGCACCAGTTGGGTCCCGACCGCAGCAGCCGCGCGGGCCGCCAGGATCCGCTTTGGCGCCACCCAGACCCCAGTCCCCCCCACGACTCCGATCCGCGACGAGAGCCAGACCGCTTCATCGCCAAAGCGGACCGCCGCATCTGCCGTCGGCGGCTCCGGCACCTTCCAGACGGCGAGGTTCCCGGCTCGACTGCCAGGTGAACGAGCGCCGTATCCGCGGGTCGCCACACCGGCACGAATCTCCGCCGAGGCCGCCAGACGCACGAGCTCCAGGGTGAGCGGCGTCTTTCCCGTGCCTCCGACCTCGATTCCACCGATCGAGATGACCGGGACCGGGGCACGCTCCACGCGCAGGAGCCGCACGGCCAGGAAGGCCTCACGCAAGGCCACGCCGCCGCGCATCAGGAGCTCCGGCCCAGCCAGAGCGCCCCCGAGCAGCCGCGCCGTCACGCCGCGCGGACCGGCGGGGTCCCAGAGCGACGCCAGCAATCCCGGGATCACGACGCCGACTCCCCGCGCCGACGGGCGGCCTGAGAGCTTGGGCCGGCGAACCAGGCAAACCGTTGAAGGAGGTCGAGGGTCTTCGCGGCCCCTTCCGCCAGGGCCGACGCAGCCTCCGCAGCTCCCGCCGCCCCTCGTCTGGCCAGGGACGGGTCCGACCGGAGCTGAGCCACCCAGGCTGTCAACTCGGCGCCATCGCACACCCGGGTTCCGCCGCCGGCGCGGAGCAGCGCGGCGGCAGCATCCGCTACCCCGCCGGTGTGCGGGCCGAACGCGACCGGCACGCCGCAGCGCGCCGGCTCAAAGAGGTTGTGCCCGCCGATCGGAACCAGCGTGCCCCCTACAAACGCGGCGTCGGCGACGGCGTACCAGGCTCCCAGCTCTCCGTGAAGGTCGATGATCAGGACCGGGCGATCGCCCTTCTCATCCGCCGCGAGCACCGCCTCCAGGTGGGCCCGAAGGCCGGCCTCGGCGCCGGGTGTACCCTGGCCGCCGCCCGCAGACAACGCGATCTGGATTGTGCTCCGCGCAACACAGCGAACGCCCCGCGCCGCGCAGGCCTCGATCCAGTGCGCGCGGTCTCGCAGGTGCCGCGGGGCGATCACGCCCAGCACACCGCCGTGTCGCGCCGCATCGAGCACCGCCTCCTCGCCGACGCGCACGCTCCCCGCCACAAAGACGAATCTTCCGTCATCGGCCGGCCGCGGCGCCGGCGCGCCGAACCTCCGGTACTTGAGATTCCCCGCGACCTCTACGCGAGACGCTCCCAGGAACGCGAAGCGCGCCGCGTCCTCCGGCGACTGCACCGCCCATGCGGCGAACCGGCGCAGCAGCGGTCGCAGCATCGGCGCGAGCAGGCGCGTGGTCCGCCACTTCCGGCGCGATAGCCGACCGCTCACGAGGGCCACCGGAATCCCGCCGCGGTGACAGGCCGCCAGCGTCGCCGGCCATAACTCCGTCTCGACGAGCACGAGCCCCCGCGGCCGCTCGCGGCGCAGAAACGTAGACACAACCCACCAGAGGTCGAGCGGCGCGAAGCGAATCCGGGACCCGGGCGGCGCGATCGCTTCTGCCCGCCGGCGCGCCGACACCGAGAGCACCGTGATCAGAAGCGGCGGCGCGGGCGCGCGCTCCGGCGTCTCCCAAATCGCCCGCAACGACTCGAGTTCGCCGAGCGAGGCGGCATGCAGCCAGAGGGGGCGCCGCGCGTCGTTTGCGGCATCGCCCGCCGAAACCGCGGCTTCGCCCGCCGAAGCCGCGGCATCGAGGTGTGCCGCCGTCGAATCCCCCCCGTACCGGCGCGCGTCCAATCCGCAAGGGACCTGCGTCCCGCTCCCTCGCCCCAGCCGTTCGACCATCTCCTGCCGGTGCGCAAGCAGACGCCAGAACACGTACGGAGTCGCCAGCACCAGCGCCCCGGTCGCGCAGATCTGATAAAGAAAGAGGAGAAGCGCGCTCATCGGCCCGCCTCCGCCCAGGTCTCCGCCTTGCGTTCCACGGCGTCCATCGCCGCTTGCAGGCGGTCCGCCCAGACTTCCGCCTCGACCGGTGCCGACTCCGCGGGGATCGAGATCGGCTCACCGCCCACGATGTAGACGCGCGAGAAGGGCGCCGGCAACTCGAACCGGTCCCAGGAGTCGAGCCGCCGTCCCCGGCGCATCCCCGCGGCCATCGGCACGATCGGGAGTCCGCTCCGTTGCGCGATCAGGGCCACCCCCGGCTGCAGTCGATGGCGCGGGCCGCGTGGGCCGTCCGGCGTGACGGCCAGGTAGTGTCCCTCCCGACCCACCCGGGCCATCTGGATCGCCGCGCGCACGCCGCCGCGGGTGGTGCTCCCCCGCACCGTCCCGTAGCCGAGGCGATGGATCACCTGGGTGATCGCCTCGCCATCGCCATGCTCGCTGACCAGGACGACGATGCCCCGATTCCGGTGGGTCCAGGTGAGGGGCAGAATGTGGCTGTGCCAGAACGCGTAGACGATCGGCGCGCCGGCCTGCTCGAGCGCCCGCACCGACGGCGGCAGATCCCACTCGGTTCGCCAGGTTCGACCCCACAGCTGCAGCCCGAGGGCTCCGGCGCGCCCGATCCAGCGGTAGCGGAATCGCCCCGACAACGCCGTCGGGGGGCGCGGAGGAGTCGCCCGGCCGCGCCCAACCGCGGATGCGGGTGTCACGGCGCGACTCCACGGCCGTCGAGCGCCCGTTCCCCGCCCGTCACGGCAGCCGTTTCCATCTCGGCAAGCAGGACTGCCGCCGCGCGGTCCGCAGCTCCGGGTGGGCCGAGGCGCGCGCGCCCGTCCCGCAGCCCCGCGGCTGCCGCGGCCGGGACCGCCGGATCCCGAAGCCAGCGGAGCGCGACCTCTGCGAGATTCTCCGGCGTCGCCGCATCCTGGATCAGCTCGGGCAACACCCGGCGGCCGGCAACGAGGTTCGCCATCGCGACATGTTCCACCCGCACCGCGCGCCGCGCGAGCGCGTAGGTCAACGGACTCAGGCGGTAGGTCACGATTGCCGGGCGCTCGAGCAGGAGCGCTTCGAGCGTCACGGTGCCCGAGGCCGCGATGCCAAAGTCAGCGGCGCGCAACGCCTCCGCCCCCGGCAGCCAGATGTCGATGCCCGGCAGGTCCAGGTCGGCCGCCGACAGTCCCGGCGCCAGACCCGCGATCCAGGTCACGGTCGCCTCACCGGCCGCCTGCCGGGCCCCGGCCACGATCTCAGCGGCGCGCCGCAGCAGCGGGGCGATGCGCCGGACTTCCGACCGCCGGCTTCCGGGCAACAACGCGAGCGCCGGCCCGTCGATGCGCGGCAGACCCAGACGCTCGCGCTCCTCCGCCGGCGCCACTGCCGGTCGCAGCAGATCCACCAGCGGATGTCCGACCCAGATGGCCGGGACCCGGTGCGCGCGGTAGAACGCTTCCTCGAATGGGAAGATGGCCACGACCCGGCGCACAAAGCGACGCAGGATTCGCGCGCGGCCGGGCCGCCATGCCCAAAGCTGCGGCGATATGTAATAGACCACGGGTATGCCGAGGCGATACGCCCGCGGGAGAAGCCGGAAGTTGAAGTCCGGAAAGTCGACCGGCACAAAGAGGTCCGGGTGCAACTCGCCCAGGGCGTTCGCCGTCGTCGCAAGCCCCGCGAGAACGTGCGGCAGGCGCTCGATCACCTCGGATAGACCGACCACCGCCAGCGTCTCGCTGCGCAACACCAGGCGGACCCCGGCGGCCTCCATCTGCGCGCCGCCCACGCCGAAGAACTCGAGATCGCGGCGTTGCCGCCGCAGCGCGCGGACGAGGATCGCCGCGTGAAGATCGCCGGAGGCCTCGCCCGCCGCAAGAAAGATCCGCTTCATGCCCGCGACGGCTCGATCCCCATCTGGCGAAGCGAGTCCTGCACTCGATCCCGAACCGCCAAGGCCAGGGTGAGGGCCCGTAAGCCGTCCTCGCCGCTCGCGCCCTTCAGGGTCGCGCCGCCAATGGCGCCAAGGAAGTCCCGCAGCTCATCGGCCAGCGGGTTGGCCTCGGCAAACGGCTGACGATCCGCGCGCAGGCGAAGGCGCCGGGCCTCGAACCAGGCCAGAAGCTCAAGGGGCGAACCGCCGCCGGCCGTGTCGTCGGCGGGATCGGGCTCGCCCGCGCCGGCGCCGGCCGCATGGAGCAGCGCCACGGTCGCCATGTCGCGGCCGCCTTCCGGTCCCGCGGGCACGTCCTCGAGCACTACCTCCTCGACCTTCCGCTCCGCCAGGTCGGCCGACAGGTACCGTCGCTGCCCGAAGAAACGGATCTTGCGCGTCCGCTCGCGCGAGACGCGGCTGGCGGTGAGGTTCGCCACCATCCCCTCAGCGAAGGTGACCCGGGCGTTCGCGATGTCGACGCCGAGCGTGAGGACCGGCACCCCCACGGCGTCGATCCGTTCGACCGGGCGGGCGTTGAGGGCCAGGATCAGATCCAGGTCGTGGATCATGAGGTCCAGGATGACATCGACATCGAGGCTGCGCGGCACGAACGTGGCCAGGCGGTGCGCCTCCACGAAACGGATCGTCCCGGCGCGCTCCCGCGCAACGCGAAAGGCGGGGTTGAACCGCTCGACGTGGCCAACCGCCAGAACGAGTCCGCGCTCCGCGGCCAGGCGCACGAGCCGGTCTCCTTCGGCTCGATCGACGGCGATCGGTTTCTCCACCAGCACGGCACAGCCGGCCGAGAGAACCTGCGCGGCCACCGCTTCGTGCGTCACCGTCGGCGTGGCCACCGATACCGCCCGCACGCCCGACAAGGCCCCCGCCAGGTCTGTGGTCCAGGGCACGCCGAGCGCCTCGCCCAGGACCCGGGCCCGCTCGGGCACGACATCGCACACCACACGCAGATCCGCCTCCGGCAGCGCACGATAGAGACGGGCATGAAAGGTTCCCAGGTGGCCGCACCCGACTACCGCGACCGGAACCGGAACGGACATGTGTTCCTCCGTGGCGCGCAGACTCAGCGCCGCGGTCGCGCCAGCCCGCGTTCCGACTGCTCGACAAAGCGCACGAAGAGTTCGGTCTCCGGCAGCGGTGGGAGATCCCGCCGGATCACCTCGATTGCCTGCGGCACCAGCAAGTTCGACCGGAAGAAGATGCGATAGAGCCGCTGCAGCGCCGCCACGGTCTCGGGGGCAAAGCCCCGTCGTTCGAGGCCCACCCGGTTGAGGCCGAAGAGGCGCAACTCGTTGCCGGCCGCCTTGACGTACGGCGTCACATCGACCGGCACGCGCGAGCCTCCGCCGATGATGGCGTGGCAGCCGATCTTCACGAACTGGTGCACCGGCGTGACGCCGCCGATGATGGCCCAGTCTCCGATGGTGACGTGCCCGGCCAGGTTGACCGAGTTGGCGAGGATGACCCGGTCGCCGACGTGGCAGTTGTGCGCCACGTGCGCATAGGCCATGATCAGGCAATGATCGCCCACCGTGGTTGGCTCGGTCTCGGCCGTCGAACGGTTCACGGTGCAGTACTCGCGCAGGACGGTGTCCGCGCCAATGCGGCACCGGGTCGGCGCGCCGAGGTACTTCAGGTCCTGCGGCGGGGTTCCCACCACCGCGCCGTGGTGGAGCCGGCAGCGCGGTCCGATCTCGGTGTCGCCGTCCACCACCACCATGGAATCGAGAACCGTGTGTGCGCCGATCCGCACGCGCGGTCCGACCCGACACCAGGGACCGACCACCACGTTTTCGCCCAGCTCGGCGCCGGATTCCACCCGCGCTGTCGGATCGATCGAAGCCATTCCCCCCCCTCAGCGGTCCACGACGGTCGACAGGAACTCGGCCTCCGCCACCAACGCCCCCCGTACGTACGCCTTGCCCGTCATCTGGCAGATCCGGCCCTTCAGTCGAACCAGCTCCAGATCGAAGATCAACTGATCGCCGGGCAGCACCGGTTTGCGGAATTTGGCCTTGTCGATGGCCATGAAGTACATGAGCTTGTTCTCCGGATCGCGCACCGTATTCAGAAGCAGGATGCCGCCGGTCTGCGCCATCGCCTCGAGGATGAGCACGGCCGGCATGATCGGGTGTCCCGGAAAGTGCCCCACGAAAAACGGCTCGTTGATGGTCACGCTCTTCAGCCCCACGATGCGTCGCCGCTCTTCCAGGAGGAGAATCCGATCGACCAGGAGCAGCGGGTATCGGTGCGGCATGATCCGCATGACGGCGCTGGTGTCGAAGTGACACTGGTCGAGGAGCCGATCCAACCCCCCCACGCCCCGATCCGAGTCGTCCAGGTTGCGGACGAAGGCGGCGTTGGCGGGGTGCCCGGAGCGGACCGCAATCACATGCGCCCGCAGCGGCCGGCCGAGGATCATCAGATCACCCAGCAGGTCGAGGATCTTGTGCCGGACGAACTCGTCGGGATAGCGCAGCCCGTCTTCATTGAGGATCTGATCTCCCTTGACCACCACGGCGTTCTGCAGAGTCCCGCCCCGGATGTGCCCCGCCTGGCGCAACGGTTCGACGTCTTCCCACATCACAAAGGTGCGCGCGGGGGCGATTTCGCGAACGAACGTCTCCGGATCGAGATCGATGCTCCGATACTGCGTGCCGATGACCGGGTTGGAGTACTGGATGGTGAAGGAGAGTCGGAGCCCGTCATGGGGAATCGCCAGGAGCTGGGCCTCGCCGTCCTGCAGGCTGACCGGCTCCCGCAGGCGGAGCGGTTCGCGCCGCGCGGGCTGTTCCTCGAGGCCCGCCTCGCGAATGAGCTCGGCCAGGGCCCGGCAACTCCCGTCCGGCGGCTCCGGCGCCTCCAGTGCACTCAGCTCGAGGCGCAGGTTGTCGATCTCCATCCCGCCCACGGCCGCCAGGACATGCTCGACCGTGTGCACCTCGGCCGGACCCTTCGCCAGCACGCTGCGGCGCAGGGCGCGGGTGTCCAGCCGCGCATTCGCCGGACACACCGGAATCTCCGGCGCGCCGGGCAGGTCGGTCCGCACGAAGCGCAGCCCATGCCCCGGCGGGGCCGGAACCAGCGTCAGCGCGGATTCGACCCCGGTGTGCAGCCCGATCCCGCGAAACGAGACCGGCCGGCGGGTCGTCCGTTGCTTTGGGCCATCCGGCAACACTTCCTTCAGCAACTGCCCCATGGTCCTGAGTGCCTCCTGCGCCTATCGTTCGCCGCTATCTTCAGTCTGGGAAGGCGCGCTGGGATCGGTCGGCGCCCCCCGGTCCTCCAGCTCCCGCACCCGGCGCTCCAGCGCCCGCAACCGCTTCAAGGCCGCGGGAAGCTCGCGCAGAGCCGCGTAGCCTCGCGACGCCTGCTGGTGGGGCCGCGCCGGGTAACCCGACCAGCTCTCTCCCGGCGGAATCGACTTGGTGACTCCACCCTGGGCGCCCACTCGAGCCCCATCCCCGACCGTCACATGCCCGACGATTCCGACCTGTCCCGCGAGAGTCACGTGCGTCCCCAGTCGGGTCGAGCCGGAGATGCCCGCCTGCGCGCAGATGACGGTATCGGGTCCGATCTCCACGCCGTGGGCGATCATGACCAGGTTGTCGATGCGGCAACCTCGTCCAATCCGCGTCACGCCCGTCGTGGCCCGATCGATCGTGGTATTGGCTCCGATTTCGCAGTCGTCCTCGATGACCACGCGCCCGACCTGCGGGATCTTCCGATAGCCCGCGCCCTCCGGAACGAATCCGAACCCATCGTCCCCGATCACGGCGCCCGCGTGGATGACCACCCGGTCGCCGACTTCCGTCTCCTTGCGAATCGTGACCCGTGGATAGAGGACACAATCGGCGCCCAGGCGCGCCGCCGGACCGACATACGACCCGGCCATGAGAACGCAACGCGGACCGACGCGTGCGCCCTCCCCCACCACCACGAACGGCCCCACCCGGGCGCTCGGGTCGACGTCGGCCGAGGGATCGACCAGCGCGCTCGCGTGAATGCCCGCGGTCGTGGTCTCCTCCACGCCCGCGTCAAAGAGGCGCAGGGCCTCGACGAACGCCAGATACGGCTCCGGAGTGATCAGCGCCGCCACCGGTACGCCGGTAGTGCCGGGGGGGACGATGACCGCGGAAGCGCGCGTTTCCGCCAGGAACTCCTCGTAGCGCGGATTGGCGAGGAACGTGACGAGTCCCGGTCCCGCCTCGCGGATCCCGGCCACCCCGCGCACCACGATGGTCCCGTCCCCCGAGAGCTCCGCCCCGAGGCGCCGCGCCAGCTCAGCCAGAGTCAGCTCCATCCGCTCCCTTCCGCCGATCCGGCAGGCTGAATACAGACCCGCTCGGCCGTATCTGATCGGGCCGATCTCGAACCCGCTACGGCTGGTCGGCGTTCAGTTCCTCCACCACGCGCGCGGTCAGGTCCAGCGCCTGGTCCGCATAGAGAACGTTTCCGTCGGCGGCGTCGAGGATGATGTCATAGCCTTCGTCAGCACCGAGCCGGGCCAGGATCGTCTGGATCTTGGCCACGATCGGGCGAAGAACCTCCTCGTTCCGCTTCACCACCAGCCCGCCGGCGCCCCACACCGACTGCACGAACTGGTCGTATTCGGTCAGCTTCCGCTGGTGGTCCTGCTCCTTCTCGCGCCGTTTCTCATCGCTGAGCATGGGGGTCTGTTGCGACAGCTCCCGGGCCAGGTCGTCCAGCTCGTTGCGGCGCTGCACCGCCTCCTGGTTCCATCCCTCGACGTCCCGATTGAACCCCGCCAAGGCGGCCTGCGCCTCCTTGGACTGCTCCATGATCAGCTCCGAATTGACGTACCCCAGCTTGGTCTCGGCCCGAGCCGCTCCCAACCCCGAGGCGATGCCGAGGGCCAGGCCGGCAACCGCGAGAACCATGGTTCGCCGCATGCGTGCATCCTCCCACCGCGCTCGATCGCACGGCATGGTAAGCCCAGCGAGCGCCCGGGGAAAGCAGATCCTGTCCCACCGTTCGCCCGCGCCAGCAGACTGCTGGTGAACTCGGCATCCCGCTAGAACGCAGGCCCGATGATGAAATGCGATTGCCACTTGCCCCGGTCGAGGCCGTAAGCGTAGTCGAACCCGACCAGCCCGAGCATCGGGATCTCGACCCTGACTCCCGCCCCGATTCCCTTCTTCAGGTCGACGAGGCTGAAGTCGCGGGCGAAGTTCCAGGTGTTGGCGGCGTCGAGGAATAGGAGGCCCCGCACCGGGTTCACGATCGGGAACTGGTATTCGGTCGTGAACGTGTAGGCGAACCGCCCGCCCGGGAAGCGCACCTCGCGGCCATCGACGGTGTGGATGTTCTCCTCCGGCACCACCTCGTAGTCGGGGTAGCCTCGGAGGTAGTCCGTCCGGGTCCCCCCCAGTCGGAAGGTCTCCGATCCGGGCACGGCCCCGCCGGAGCGGTACGCCCCGAGGTAGCTGATCTTGTTCCGGATCATCACGGCCGGCTTCCAGAACGGGACGAACCAGATGCGATGATCGAGCTCCGGCTTGTAGAAGTCGATCTGCCCCCCGAGGAGGCCCCCGGAGAACTCCGACCGCAGGACGGTCCGACTGCCCAGAGTCGGGTTGAACGGGTTGTCGGTACTGGTACGCGAGAACGAGAACGTAAGCTTGGAGGCGGTTCCGTTCGAGGATCGGAGCAGCTCCTGGCTGGAGGGATCCAGTCCGGTGTCGATGTCGGTGTACTTCAGCTTCTCGAGGGAGTAGCCCAGGTACACGCGCGAGTAGTCCGGCACCTTGAAGAACCAGGGCCGGCCCAGGTTCAGGCCGCCGCCGCGTTCCCGCAGGCTGTAGAGATCGTAGTCCCGGGTGGTGTTGTAGATCTGCGCCCCGAGCGAGACGGGCGTTCCGAGCATCCACGGTTCGGTGAACGAGATGTCGTAGGTGCGCCGCCGGGATCCCCGTTCCAGCTGGAGCTGGATCGATTGCCCGTTGCCAAAGAGGTTGTTGTGCCCGAATTGGACGAATCCGGTGAGGCCGGTGTCGCTGGAATAGCCCGCCCCGGCGGTGGCGGTGCCGGAGCTCTTCTCCTTCACGGCGAACGAGACATCGACGTCCGAGCCGATCCCGGCCGGTTTGTAGTCGACTTGTACATCCTCGAAGTAGCCCAGCGCGAAGATGTCCCGGTGGCTGCGCAGGAGCACCGAGCGGCGCAGCAGCTGCCCGGGCACCAGGGCGATCTCGCGCCGGATCACCCGCTCCTTGGTGCGAGTGTTGCCGGTGATCGTGATCTCCCGCACCTTGGAGGAATTCCCTTCCTCCACCAGATAGGCGACGCTCACCGTGTCGCCGGAGACGCGGCTCTCGGGCTGGATCGACAGCTCGAGGAGATACCCTTTCTCCGTGTACAGCTCGTAGGCGGCCCCGGTGGTTTCGTCCAGGCGGGCCCGGCTGTACGGTTGGCCCGGCACGATGGTCGCCGCCGCCGCCAACGCCGAGGTCGGCACCGCGACATTGCCGCTCCAGGTGACCTGGCCGAACCGGTACAGCGGTCCCTCCGCGATGCTGTACCGCAGGGTGAGTGAACGTCCGTCGGCCCCGAGCTCCGGTTCCCCCGCCGTCACCGCCGCGTCCTTGTACCCATGGTTCTGGAAGAAGGCCTCGAGCCGCTCCCGGTCCTCGCGCATCCGTTCCGCGGTATAGCGCTTCCGATGGATGAGCGAGTTTGGTTTGAGCTGGAGCTGCTTGCGCATCTGCTTGGCGGGAAACGCCGCGCTTCCGGTGAACTCGATCGCCTCGATCGAGACCCGGGGACCTTCCTCGACGTTGATGACCAGGGACTGCTTCCCGCCGAGAGTGTCGGTGAGAGCCGTCGTCACCCGGGCCGCCGCGTAACCCTCGTCGCGGTAGGCCGTCTCCACGGCCTTGCGGGCCTGGAACAGCTTCGGTTCGGAGACAATCTGGCCGACCTTGAGATCGACCTTGGCCTTGAGGTCCTCGTCGCCGAGCTTCTTGTTCCCTCTCCAGGTGAGGGACGCAAGGCGCGCATTCTCCTTCACCTCGAAGGCCAGGCCGCGCCCCCCGGCCGAGTCGGGCCAGTCCCACACTCGGATCGAGGAGAAGAGCCCGAGACCCCACAGCGCGCGGATGGCGTCCCGCAGGCGGTAGGCGCTGACGGTGTCCCCGACCGCCAGCCCGGAGGTGCGCAACGCCAGGCGCCCGTCGGCCGCCTCGTTCCCCCGAAAGACAATGCGACCCAGCGGGCGCCGGGAGAGCTCATCGCCGGCCTGGGGGTTCCAGGACCACTCTGCCGCCGGCGCCGGCCGCGCCGCGATCAGGAGCGCCAGTCCGAGCGACACCACGATTGTCGTCGGGAGAACCCTTCCACCCCCTACCGCCCTCAGCCGCATCGGCGCGCGCTCAGTCCTTCGCCGCCGTCTCGGTCCCGCGCTCCTCGAAGACAAGTTCCTCTCCCCGTTTGGTGATCCGGACTTCACAGCCCGGGCGGAGCTTCCCGCGCAGGAGATGCTCGGCCAGGGGATCCTCGACCAGCCTCTGGATGGACCGGCGCAACGGCCGCGCCCCCAGCGCCGGATCGAACCCCTTCTCGATCAAGAGGGCCAGCGCGCCCGGCGTGATGGTGAGGGTCATGTTGTGTTCCTGGAGCCGCACGCGGACCTGATCGAGCAGGATCTCCACGATTCGCTCCATGTGAGACCTTTCCAGCGCCCGGAAGACGATGATCTCGTCGAGGCGGTTGGTGAACTCCGGGTTGAAGACCTTCTTCACCTCCTCCATCACCGTGGACTTCATCTGCTGGTAGGTGACCTCGGAGTCGGCCTTCTGGAAGCCCATCTTGCCCTGACCGCGAATCAAGCGGGCGCCGATGTTGCTTGTCATGATGATGACGGTGTTCTTGAAGTTCACCTTCCGCTTCAAGGAGTCGGTCAGCTGTCCGTCCTCGAAGACCTGCAGCAGGATGTTGTAGACGTCGGGATGGGCCTTTTCGATCTCGTCGAGCAGGACCACGGAGTAGGGCTTGCGGCGCACCCGTTCGGTGAGCTGCCCGCCCTCCTCATAGCCGACATAGCCCGGAGGCGCGCCCACCAGCCGGCTCACCGCGAACTTCTCCATGAACTCGCTCATGTCGACCCGGATGAGCGCCTCGGGATCGCCGAAGAGGAAGTTGGCGATCACCCGGGCCAGCTCCGTCTTGCCGACCCCGGTCGGACCGAGGAAGACGAAGGTACCGATCGGCCGGCGGGGGTCGCGCAACCCCGCCCGGTTGCGACGGATCGCCTTGGAGATGGCCGTGACCGCCTCGTCCTGGCCGACAATCCAGCGGCCCAGCTCCTCCTCCATGCGGATCAGCTTGGCGCTTTCCTTCTCCTCAAGCCGCGTCACCGGGATCTTGGTCATGCTGGAGACGATCCGGGCGATATCGTCGTCGCTGACTTCCGTGCGCCGGACGTTCTTGTTCTCGTTCCACTCCTTCTTCAGGCGGTAGTACTCCTGCCGCAGCTCTTTCTCGCGGTCGCGGAACGATGCCGCCTTCTCGAATTCCTGGGAGCGAATGGCCGCTTCCTTCTCCGCCGCCACCTTGTCGATTTCCCGGTCCAGGGTCCGCAGTTCCGCCGGCACCGTGGAGCTCGACAGGCGGGCCCGCGCCCCGGCCTCGTCAATCACGTCGATCGCCTTGTCCGGCAGGTAGCGGTCGGTGATGAAGCGCTCCGACAGACGCACCGCCGCCTCCAACGCGGCATCCGAATACTGCACCCGGTGGTGTGCCTCGTACTTGTCCCGCAGTCCGTGGAGGATGAGGATCGTCTCCGCCGGCGTCGGCGGCTCCACCAGCACCATCTGGAACCGGCGCTCCAGCGCGCCGTCCTTCTCGATGTACTTGCGGTACTCGTCGAGCGTGGTGGCTCCGATGCACTGCAGCTCGCCCCGCGCCAGGGCCGGTTTCAGCATGTTGGAGGCGTCGATGGCGCCTTCCGCTCCGCCCGCGCCGACGATGGTGTGCAGCTCGTCGATGAAGATGATCGTGTCGGGCGACTCGCGGATCTCGTTCATGATCGTCTTCAGCCGCTCTTCGAACTGCCCCCGGTACTTGGTGCCGGCGACCACGCTGGCCAGATCCAGGGTGATGAGCCGATGATTGCGCAGGAGCTCGGGAACCTTGCCTTCCACGATGCGCGCCGCCAGCCCTTCGACGATGGCGGTCTTCCCGACTCCGGGCTCACCGATCAGAATCGGGTTGTTCTTCTTGCGCCGGCAGAGGATCTGGACCACGCGCTCGATTTCCAGCTCCCGGCCCAGGGTCGGGTCGAGCTTCCCCTCGCGCGCCAGCTGGGTCAGGTCGCGCCCGAACTGGTTGAGCGAGGGGGTGTCGGTCTTCTCCTCCCCTTCCGGCTCCTTCGCCTGCTGCGGATGACCGCCGAGGAGTTTCAGCGTGGCGTCGCGCACCTTCTTGCGGTCCACTCCCATGTCGATGAGGACCTTGGCCGCGACCCCCTCGCCCTCGCGGATCAGGCCTAGAAGCAGATGCTCGGTTCCGACGTAGTTGTGGCCGAGCTGGCGCGCTTCGTCCACCGAGAGCTCCAAAACGCGCTTGGCGTTGCTGGTGAACGGGATTTCTCCGATAGTGAGGGTCCCGCCCGCCTGCGCCACCATGTTCTCCACCGCGCTGCGGATCGCGTCGAGGTCGAGACCCAGGTTGGAGAGCACGGTGGCCGCAATCCCCTCCCCCTCGCGCAGCAGGCCGAGGAGCAGGTGTTCCGTGCCGATGGAGCCGTGCTGCAGACGGGCCGCCTCCTCGCGGGCGAGGAAGATGACCTTGCGAACGCGTTCCGTGAACTTATCGTGCATTGCGTCCCTCCCGGAGATCGCTCCTAGCGGGTCGGCTCCGGCGCGTCGCGCACGCCCAGGACCTCCCGTACGAAGCGGGCCCGGTACTCGTTGCGTTCCTCTGAATTCATCTCCCGGCCGGCCACCTTCTGCAGGTGCGCCGGCTGGCAGCGGATGAGCAGCTCATTCAACACCGGGATATCCGGCACGTTCCGCATGGCCAGGGTGCGGCCGAAGCGGACGGCGGACAGCAATCCGATCGCCTCCTGCGAGGAGAGCAGCCGGCAGGAGCGAAGCACCCCCGCCGCGCGCATGATCTTGTCCTCGAGTTGCCACCGCGCCTGACGCAAGAGCTGCTCCTGCGCCTTCTCCTCCCAGTCGAGAACCTGCCGCACGACGCGGGTGAGCTTGGTCAGGATCTCCTCCTCGCTCTGGCCCAGGGTCACCTGGTTGCTGAGCTGGAGGAAGTTCCCCATCACCTCCGACCCCTCGCCGTGGTAGCCGCGCACGGTCAGGCCGACCTGGGCCACGCCCACCAGGATCTTCTTCATCCGGCTCGTCAGCACCAGCGCGGGAAGGTGCAGCAGCACCGACGCGCGCATACCGGTGCCGACGTTGGTCGGACAGGCGGTGAGGTACCCGAGCTCACCGCTCCAGGCGAACGGAAGCGCCGCCTCCAGCATCGTGTCGACCGCGCGCGCCCGGTGCCACGACTCCTCGAGGCGGAATCCGGCCTCCAGCGATTGGATGCGCACGTGGTCTTCCTCGTTGATCAGGATCGACGCCCGCTCGTCGGCGGCCAGCACCAGCCCGCGGGCTCCCCCGTCTCCCGTCAGATCATGGGAGATGAGATGCCGCTCGAGGAGGAACTGGCGGTCCAGGAGCGGCAGCTCGTTCATCACCTGCGCGGCGCCGCCCCGAAACGGCTCGCCGGCCAGCGCCGCCTCCGAGACCATGCGGTAGACGCGCAGCAGATCCTCTTCCAGGGCCCGGCCGACGAACGGGATGCCGGCCAGGTTCCGCGCAAGCCGGACCCGGGTGGAGAGGATCCGGTCGGCCTGGGGACCGTCCGTCTTCAACCACGTGCCGGCCCGCGCCGCCATCTCCTGGATCGGGATCACGGCCGCTCCTCGCCGTTGCCGGCCCCGGCGGAGTCCCCGGCATCGCGGGCCGGACCGGCATTGCCGGCCGGGTCGTCGTCGGGCAGCGGCGCCGTCTCCAGGCGCCGAATCTGGTCCCGCAGCTCCGCCGCCAGCTCGAACTCCTCCCGCTCCACGGCCCGATTCAACTCCTCGCGCAGGCGGCCCAGATCGCGCCGCCGCAGGCTCGATCCATCCACGCCGCGCGGCGCCCGCCCTTGGTGGCGGGTCGCCCCGTGCACGCGGCGCAGGATCTGCCTCAGCTGGGCCTCGAAGGCTCCATAGCAATCGGCGCACCCCAGCCGTCCGGTGCGGGCGAACTGGCTGTAGCGGATCCCGCAGGAGGCGCACTGCACCGCTCCGACCTTGGCCGCGCTTTCGGGATAGAGGTTCTCCGCCATCCAGATGAACTGGTTGGCGATCGACAGCTTGTTCTGCTCCACCGCGAGATGGAACCCCTTCTCCGCCGCACAAGACTCGCAGAGATGGATCTCGTGGAGCTGCCCGTCGACCACTTCCTTGAAGAAGATGGTCGCCTCGGCCTCGCAGTTCATGCACTTCATGCCGGAGACTCTCCCGCCGGCCGCGCCGCCGGCCGTGTCGCCGGCCCGGTGGCGGGCGGTGTTGCCGGCCGTGTCGCCGGCCTCGTTGCCGACGCCATTGCCGGCTCTCCAGCCGATCCTTCGGGCCGGAGGATCCCGTCGACCAGGCGCACCCGGGTGTCGGCCAGCGCGGCCAGCTCCGGGTTGTGGGTCACCACGATCCAGGACTGCCGGTGCCGTCGAGCCAAAGCATACATCAGGTCGTGGAGTCCTCGCGCCGTCGGAGGATCGAGATTCCCGGTCGGCTCGTCGGCCAGGACCAGAGTCGGCGCCTGGAAGAGACTCCGCGCCACCGCCACCCGCTGCTGTTCCCCTCCCGAAAGCTCGTCCGGCTTGTGCTCCGCGCGGGCCGAAAGTCCCACCTCCGCCAGGAGTTCCCGGGCCCTCTGGCGCGCGGCGTCGGGAGTCTGCCGGGCCACCAGCCCCGGCATCATGACGTTCTCTTCCGCAGTGAACTCGGGCATCAGATGGTGGAACTGGAACACGAACCCCAGGTTCCGGTTCCGGAACCGGCAGCGGTCGCGCTCGGCCAGGGAGAAGATATCCTGATCCCGAAATCGGACGACGCCGGCGTTCGGCCGGTCGAGCCCTCCCAGGCAGTGCAGGAGGGTGCTCTTCCCCGCCCCCGAGGCGCCGAGCACAGCCAGGATTTCGCCCGCGCGAAGGACCAGATCAACCCCGCGCAGGACCTGGATCCGGGTCTCGCCCAGGCTGAACGTACGGGTGATCCCGGTCGCCTCCAGGAGCACCGGCTCCGCTTCGATCGACCGTTCCCGTCCGTCACTCGACATTGCGAATCGCCTCCACCGGGTGCAGCCGCGCCGCCTTGACCGCCGGGTAGATGGTGGCCAGAACCGAGATGAGGAACACGGAGATCAGAACCGCCGCGACGTCCGTCGCCTCCACCCGGATCGGCAACGTGTCGATGAAGTAGATGTCGCCGGGCAGGCGGATGAACTTGTACTTGTCCAGCACGCGACAGAGAGTGAGCCCCAGGACCGCGCCCAGCGCCATTCCCACCCCGCCGATCAGCGTGCCCTGGCAGATGAAGATGCCGGCGACCTCGCCCGGCGTCGCTCCCATGGAGCGGAGGATCCCGATGTCCCGCCGTTTCTCCATGACCAGGAGGATCAGCGAAGCAAGGATGTTGAACGCCGCCACCATGACGATGAGCGTCAGGATGACGAACATGACCCGCTTTTCCATCTCCATCCAGGAGAAGAGCTGCGCATTCATCTCGATCCAGTCGGTGGCGCGGTAGGGGTAACCGCCGAGCTCCGCCACGATCTCGGCCGCGACTTCCGGCGCGCGGTACATGTTCCGCACCTTGGCCTCCACCGCCGAAATCCGGTTGCCCAAGGCCATCAGGTCCTGCGCCTCGCGCACGCCCAGAAACACGAACGAGGCGTCGTACTCGTACATCCCGGAGCGGAAGATGCCGGCCACGCGGAAGTTCCGCACGCGCGGCAGGTAACCCAGCGGAGAGGTCGTTCCGATCTGGGGAGCGAGGAGCTGCACCCGCTCCCCGGTCGTCACCGCCAGATTCTCGGCAACGTGCACTCCGAGGATGGCGCCGGGCAGCTCCCCCGGCTCGGCCGAAAGGGTGAGCGGGCCCGGCGGACGCTCGATGTAGTCGAGGATCTGGGTGACGTTCGACTCTCCGTCGAGGTCCACCCCCTTGATGACGATCCCGTCGGTGCTGCCCCGGGCCGAAACCATCGCCTTGCCGTAGACAAACGGCGTGGCGGCGATCACCTCCGGGTGGGCACGCACGCGCGCCAGGAGAGAGTCGGCGTGGGCCATCCCCTGCGTGCCGTACGGGAGGATCGTGACGTGCGCGTTGGTCCCAACGATGCGCGTCTTCACTTCGCGCTCGAACCCGGACATCACGGCCAGCACCACGATGAGCGCCAGCACGCCGAGCGTCTCCCCTCCGACCGCGATCCAGGTGATCAGCGAGAGGAGACCGCGCCGGCGGCGGGGCAGGAGGTAGCGGCGCGCCAGAAACAGCTCGTACATGGCGGGACCTAATCGTGGTCGAACGGGATGGAGCTCCCGTTCGCCGGCACGGCGGTGGGATAACGCCCGGTCCAGCAGGCGTAGCAGTAGCTGCGCGGCGCCTGCACGCTGGCCTCGAGGTCCTCCAGCGCCAGATACCCGAGGGTGGTCGCGCCGATGAAGCGCCGGATCTCGTCGAGTCCCTGGCGGCCCGCGATCAACTCGGAGCGGGTAGGCGTGTCGATGCCGTAGTGGCACGGATGGGTGATGGGGGGCGAGGCCACGCGGAAGTGGACTTCCGTGGCCCCGGCCCGAAAGAGCAGCCCCACGAGCTTGCGGCTGGTCGTGCCGCGCACGATCGAGTCGTCCACCGCCACGACGCGCCGGCCGCGCAGGATGCGTTCCACCGGATTGAACTTCACGCGGACCGAGTCAACGCGTTGGTCGCTCCCCGCCTGGATGAAGGTTCTCCCGATGTAATGATTCCGGATCAGCCCCAGCTCGAACGGCAGGCCCGACTCCTCGGCGAAGCCCTGCGCGGCCGCGTTCGACGAGTCGGGGATGGCGATGACGAGATCGGCCGGGGCGGGGTGCCGCCGCGCCAGGAGCCGCCCCTGGTGCCGCCGGACCTCGTTGACCGCCTCGCCGAAGACCACGCTGTCGGGTCGCGAGAAGTAGATCTGCTCGAACATGCACTGGGTGCGGGGCCGATCGGGGAATACGCGCCGCGAAACCATCCCCTCCCGGGTCAGCACCACCATCTCCCCCGGCTCCACATCCCGCAGGAGGTTCGCCCCGACGAGGTCGAAGGCGCAGGTCTCGGAAGCCAGGAGGTACATCCCATCGAGGGTGCCCAGGGAGAGGGGTCGAAAACCAAACGGATCGCGGTATCCGATCAGGGTCTGCTCATCCATGATCAGGCAGCTGATCGCCCCCTCGACCTGCCGCAGCGCTTCTTCCGCGCGTTCGACCAGGCTGCCACGCGCCGCGCGGGCGATGAGATGCAGGACCACCTCGGAATCGGTGGTCGTCTGGAAGAGCGCTCCTTCCTGCTCCATCCGTTCCCGCAACGCGGCGACATTGGTCAGATTTCCGTTGTGCGCAATGGCGAGCTTGCCGCCCCGGTAGTCGACCAGGATCGGCTGGACGTTCCGCAGCTTGGTCGCCTTGCCGGTAGTGGCATACCGATTGTGGGCGATCCCGAGGTAGCCGTCATACCGCTGGCGCGCCTCCCCGGTGAAGACCTCGCTGACCAGACCGAGCCCTTTCAGCGCCCGCGTCTTCTGGCCGTTGTGCAGCACCATGCCGCACCCTTCCTGGCCCCGGTGCTGGAGGGCGAAGAGACCGTAGAAGAGCAGGTCGGTCACATCGCCTGTTCCGAAGACCCCGATCAGGCCGCACTCGTCGTGGAACCGGTCGCTCCGGTTCTCCCGATCCGCTCGCGCGGGTCCGCCGGGCCAGGCGACGCTCGCGGCCGCTCGACCCCGGACGTCCACCAGCTGCGGTTGGTGGCTCCGGCCGCGCCTGATCATGCCCCGCCCCCGGCCCGGGCCCCGGCCCCGGCACCCCCGGAGGTCCAGAGCGGAATCGGCACCGCCCCCGACAACACCCGGTAATGCTGTGCGTGCGGGTTGCAGAGCAGGCCCTCGCGGCGCGAGCGCGCCGCGCCCACGGCGACGGTCCAATCGGATCGCTCCCCGGTGCTGGCGCCATCTCGCCACCGGATCGACCAGAGCTCGCCCCGGAAGGCCGCGGTCACGTCCCATCCAGGAAGGGCGGTCGGCAGATCGGCCGGAAGGGCGTCATCTCCCCGCGGCCAGACGATCAGGTGATCGAACTCCGGCCGGGACAGATCCGGCGTTCCGAAGTCTCCCGGATGACGCCGCCCGCCGGATCTCACCTCCCAGGCGGCGTCGGCATTGTCGGCCTGGGGCGCGCGGACCCACGCCCGCTGCTTGTTCGGGTTCCAGAAGACCACGGTGCGTTCGAGATAGGCCGACAGGAGTTCCGAAAGGGCCGCACCGGCCGGAGTCGAGCGCAACGCCACCTCATGCAGCGAACGGCGCCGGACCTCGACCAGACGGTCGCCGAAGCCGAGGAGGTGTCGGATCGCCTCTGCCGCGGTCAGCGCCGTCGGGTCGCTGTTCTTCAGGTCGAGCAGGATCTGCACAGTGATCGAACCGGACTCAACCCTGCTCCCAGCGACCGTCTCGCCTCCCGGGACCACCGGCATCGCCTCAATCCCTCCCAGCGCCCAGCGCGCGCGCCAGAGCCTGGAAGATGCGCATTCCGGGCCCGGCGTTCTCCAACTCGCGCCCGCGAGCGGCGCGGCGTCGGTCCCCCCAGGTCCCTGCCAGCCACTCGGGAACCTGGGCCAGGTCCTGCGCGCGCTCCGGGTGCGGCATGACGGCCAGCACGTTGCCGTCGCCTCCCACCAGGCCCGCGGCATCCGCAACCGAGCCGTTCGGGTTCCGCGGGAAGCCTCCCGCCGGCCCGCCGTCGGCGCCGGAGTAGCGCAACGCCACCGAACCCCCGAGATCCGCTTCCAGGTCGGGATCGATCGACGTGAATCGCCCCTCGCCATGCGCCGTCGGCATCGGCAGCGGCTCATCGAGGCCGCGCGTGAAGAGACACCCCTCGGCGCCGGGGCCCGGCGCCAGGTAGACCCAGCGGGTGTAGTACCCGTCGCGCCGCTCGATCCGGTTCGCCGCCAAGGCGAGACGCACCGGGTCACCGTCGCCGCCGGGCACGAGCCCCGCCTCCACCAGGATCTGCGCGCCGTTGCAGATCCCGAGGATCGGCGCCCCCTCCTTCGCGCGCCGGGCCACCACCTCCAGGAGCGGCAGGCGGGCGGCCACCGCCCCGGCGCGGATGCGGTCCTGGTAGCTGAATCCTCCGGGTAGCACGTAGGCATCGAAGTGACGCAGCTCCTCCGGCGGCACGTTCCAGCGCTCGATTCGCGGCTCCAGGCCGGCGCGGGCCAACGCCCGCACCGTCTCGCGCTCGCAGTTGCTCCCGGGAAACCGCACCACTGCCACCCGCGCAGCCATTTCAGTTCCCCCCGCCGGATCGCGCCGGGGCCGCCACATGGGTGATCGACTCGATGCGCGCGCGCCAGGCGCGGTGCACGGTTCCGGGGTCCGGCTCGCACCAGATGGCGCCCGCCCAGCGCAGGCAGAAGCGAGGTCTCGGAGCCACATGCCCGATCGCGGCCGCAGCCACGCCGGCCTCGCGCAGGCGTTGGAGCGCGGAGGCGGCCGCCTTGGCCGATACTTCGAGGAGAAACCCGGGCGTCTCACTCAGGGCGACTTCGTGCGGCGGCATGTCGGCCGCCGCGGGCACCGCCGAGAGATCGAGGTCGAGACCTCTCAGACCCACGCCGTCCTCGTCCGCCATCATCTCCCAGGCGGCACGCAGAAGCCCGCCGTCCGCGATGTCGTGCGCCGCCCGCACGGCCCCCGAATCGATCAGCGCCTGCACGGCCCGGATCTCGCGGGCCTGAGAGGCCAGGTCGATCTCGGGAACCCGGCCGCCCGAGCCGGGCCCGGGAGCGCCCCAGGCCCGGCCCCGGCGTCCGGTCACGAGGATCGTGCTTCCCGACGCCTTCAGCCGATAGGTGATCGCGGCCGCGTAGTCGTCCAGCACGCCGAAGCAGGCGACGATCGGCGAGGGTGGAACGGCGCGTCCCGCCGCCGACTGGTTGTAGAACGAGACGTTCCCCGAAACGATCGGCAGCGGCTCGTCGGGATGCTCCGGGCTTCCGATGGCGCGGCAGGCATCGGCCATCCCCCGCAACGCAGACTCGAAGTCCCCGAGGCAGACCGGGTCTTCCGGCGAACCGAAGTTGAGGCAGTCTGTGAGCGCCCAGGGGCGCGCCCCGGCGGCGACGCAGTTGCGCACGGACTCCAGCACCGCCAGCGCCCCCCCGGCGTAGGCGTCCAGCGCGCCATAGTGGGGGTTCCCGTCCAGGGTCACCGCCACTCCCAGTGTCGAACCCGGCACCGGCCGGCAGACGCCGGCATCCGACTCCCCCGGCCGCAGGAACGCCTCGCCCCGGACCTCCTGGTCGTAGTACCGATAGATCGGCGCGCGCGACGCCGCGCCCCACGAAGAGAGCTGCGCAACCGCCCACGCCGCGCGGTCTTCACCCGGAGCCGGTGGATCGGCCACCGGCGCCGCACTCGGACGAGGCGCAGTCTCGCGCACCAGAGCCGGAGGTTGCTCCAGGAGCGTTGTGGGGAGGTCAACCACCATCTCTCCGCCCCAGGAGCAGCGATAGAACGCCTCCATCGTGACTCGGCCGATGACGACGGCGCCCGCGCCAGGGTAGATCCGACCCAGCTCGTACCGCTCGTTGAAGAAGCCACAGAATTCCTCGGCACGATTCTCAGGCACCGCCCAGACGAACCGCTCCTGCGTCTCCGCGCAGAGGATCTGGTGGGGCTGCAGCCCCGCCAGACCCGGGGGCACGGCGGAGAGGTCGATCGCCGCGCCGAAGCCGCCGGCCATGACGAGCTCCGACGACGCGCCGCCCAGTCCGGCAGCGCCCAGGTCCTTGCATCCCGCCGGGATCTTCTCGCGCTCCAGCCAGTCGATCGCGTCATGGGTGGCTTCCACCAATACGCGCTTCAAGAACGGGTCGTGGATCTGCACCGCGCCGCGATTTTCGCCGGCGTCGGCCTCATCGAGGATCACCGAGGCGAACGAGGCACCCCCGAGTCCGGTGTCGTCGGTCGGCTTTCCCACCAACACCAGAACGTAGGGCCGGAGTCGCGCCTCCGCGGGCACGCGACTGCGGAGGATGCGCCGCACCGGGAGCACGCCGAGAGCGACGACATTCACGAGGCAGTTGTCGTCGAAGCCGGGATGAAAGACGCAGTCACCGCCGAGGTTGGGCACGCCCAGCGCGTTGCCGTACTCGCTGATCCCCTGGATGACCCCGCGGACGATCGCCTTCACGCGCTCACCGTTCGGACCCTCGGGATCGCCGAACCGGAGCCCGTCCAGCACGGCCACGACGTCCGCACCCATGCAATAGACATCCCGAACGATCCCGCCGATGCCGGTCGCAGCCCCTTCCACGGGAATCACCTGCGACGGATGGTTGTGGCTCTCGTGGGCCACGACCAGACCCCACTCCTCGCCGCCGTGCATGCCGAGCGAGACGATCCCGGAGTCTTCTCCAGGTCCGAGGATCACGTGCGAGGCCAGCGGCGGCAGGTGGGCTTTCAGGAACCGGCGGCTGCTCTTGTACGAACAGTGCTCGCTGACGGCGACGTCGAACAGGAACGCCTCCGCCACGGTCGGGTCCCGGCCGAGGCGACCCGCCAGATCGAGCCACTCCTCCGGAGGCAGGCGCAGCCCGCGACTGCCGGCTTCGGCGCGGATCTCCGCGGCGGAACGTCCGAGAATCGAGAGTCTCATCGGGCGGCCGCAGGCGGAGCCGCGGCGCCGCCCTCCTCCCAGACGATGGCCAGCGTGCGCGCGAAGAGGTGGTCGAGATTGCGCAGGTAGTGGGCCGGGTCGAAGAGGGAGTCCAACCGCGCCGCGGGCAGGACCCGCGCCACCTCGGGGCGGGCCGCCAATCGCGCCCGGAACGAGCCGCCCTGCTCCCAGGTCTCCATGGCGCACTCCTGCACCAAGCGGTACGCCTCCTCCCGGTTCCCGAGGGCGCTGGTCAGTTCCAGGAGCACGCGCTGGGAGTAGACGAGGCCGCCGGTGGCGTCGAGGTTCGCCCGCATCCGTTCCGGGAAGACGCGCAACCCTTCGATGACGAAGCGGAACCGGTCGAGCAGGTAGTCGAGCAGGGTCAGCGAGTCGGCGACAGTGACCCGTTCCACCGAGCTGTGGCTGATGTCGCGCTCGTGCCAGAGGGCGATGTTCTCACAGGCGACGTGGGCGTTGCCGCGCAGCAGACGGGCCAGGCCGGTGATCCGCTCGCACAGGATCGGATTCCGCTTGTGCGGCATGGCCGACGAACCCTTCTGTCCGCGGCCGAACGGTTCTTCGGCCTCGCGCACTTCCGTTCGTTGCAGGTGCCGGATCTCGACCGCGAACCGCTCCAGCGAGGCGCCGAGATTGGCCACCGCCGACAGCAGCGCCGCGTGGCGGTCGCGGGGCACCACCTGGGTGGCGACCGGCTCCGCGCGCAGTCCGAGGCGCCGCAACGTTTCCTCCTCGAGCGCCGGTTCCAGATGCGCCGCGGTGCCCACCGCGCCGGAGATCTTGCCGAAGGCGCACTCGGAGAACGCCTTGTCCAGCCGCGCATGCTGCCGGCCCAGCTCCGCGTACCACCCCAGGAGCTTGAAGCCGAAGCTGATCGGCTCCGCGTGCACGCCGTGGGTCCGGCCCACCATCACCGTGTCGCGGTGCGCCAAGGCCAGCGCGCGCAGGCGCGACCCCACGGCGCGCAGGGTTGTCCGGATCGGCGGCCACGCCCGCTGCAGGATGAGCGCCTGGGCCGTGTCGGTCAGATCCGAGGAGGTCATGCCCCAGTGGAGCCAGGCTTTCTCGGGGCCGAGGTTCTCCCCCACGGCCGTGAGAAACGCGATGACATCGTGGTGCAGCGTCGCCTCCAGCTCGTCGACGCGGGCGACCGTGCAGCGGGCGTTTTGCTTCGCGGCGGCGACGCACCCCGCCGGGGCGATCCCGGCCGCTTCCAGCGTCTCCAGGTGGGCCAGCTCGACCTCGAGCCAGACGGAGAGCCGGTTCTCGTCGGCGAAGAGAGCGGCCATCTGCGGGCGGGTGTAGCGCGGAATCACGGTGTGGCGCCCCCCGAGGTCGACGTGGCGCCGGGCCGCGCGGTCACCCGCACGGAGATCTCCAGCCGCCGGTCCCGCCGCAGGATCGTGAAGCGCACCGTCTCCCCGGGCTGCACGCCGAATACGGCCCGCCCCGCCTGCTCGTGATTCAGCACCGTCCGCCCGTTGATCTCCGTGATGAAATCGCCCAACTGGATCCCGGCCTTCTCCGCCGGCGACCCGGCGTCGATCGATTGCACCAAAAGCCCCCGATTCGTGGAGAGGCCGAGCTGCTGCGCCACTCGCGGCGCGATCGGAATGAGGTCGATCCCGATCCAGATGGGTCGCGGCTGCCCGTACTTGATGATGTCGCGCGCCACCTGCACCGCCGTGTTCACGGGAATCGCAAAGCCGATGCCGATCGATCCACCGCTCGGGGTGAGGATGAACGTGTTGATCCCGACCACCTGCCCGAGAGCGTTGACCAGGGCGCCGCCCGAGTTGCCCGGGTTGATGGCGGCATCGGTCTGGATCATGTCCTTGTAGATCGCCTGATCCTGCGCGTCTCCCTTGACGTCCCGATGCAGGGCGGAGACCACCCCGACCGTGACCGTCGGCTGGCGGTCTTCGTACGAGAAGCCGAACGGGTTTCCGATCGCGATCGCCCACTCCCCCACCACGAGATCGTTGGAGTCGCCCAGCGTCGCCGTCGGCAGGTTGGACCCGTCGACCTTGAGGACGGCGAGATCGTAGTTGGGATCGTAGCCCACCAATCGCGCGGGGAGATTGCGGCCGTCGGGCAGGGTCACCTTGAGCTCGGTGGCGTCTTCCACCACGTGCGCGTTCGTGAGGATGATCCCCGTGGGATCGACGATGACCCCGCTGCCGATGCTGTAGAACGGTTCCGGAAGCACGATCGGCGGAAGATACCGGCCCCAGAACGGATCGACCGAGCGCGGGCGGGCGATCAGCCGCACCTGGGTCACCCCCACCGTGACGACCGCCGGCGCCGCGGTCTCGGCGGCGCGCACGATGGCGTTGCGCCGGCCGGCCTCGATGTCAGCGGCCGCAGTGGGCGAGGCCTCGACGCCTTCCGCCGGTTCCGCCTGCGGTTCGAGGCCGGACCGCTCGCCGGCCGGGGCACCGGATGGCTCTCCGGGCGCGGCCTCATTGCCGCCGGCCGCCGTCTCCCGGCCCGAATTCTCCGCCGCGACGGGCACCGGCCGCTCCGCGCCGGGTCGCCGGCGCGCGTCGGTCAGGACGACCGCCAACACACCGGCCAGGCCCCCGCACAGGAAAAGGAGCAGAAACAGAACGATGGACGGCATCCGGACCGATCCCCGGCGACCGCTTTCGTTTTGGTACATCACGGCGTCCTTGCCCGTCTGTTCCCGGCCACCCGAGGGCGGCCTGCCCGTTGCGCGTGTCCGCGATATGAAGCAGTCAAGATACCCGCAACCACCTCACGTTGCACCCGATTTCCCGGATCCGTCCGCAATCCCGGGCGCCGGCCAGGGCGGGTCGTACCCCACGTCGGTCAGGTAGAGACCGGCCGCGGGAGCGAGGGGCCCGGCCTGGCCGCGGTCCCGGGTGAGGAGCAGGGCGGAGATCGCTTCGGGCCCCATCTTCCCGCGACCGATCTCAAGACAGGTCCCGACGACGATCCGTACCATCTGGTAGAGGAAACGGTTGCTCCGGATGACAAACGCCAGCCCTTCCTCCCACTCCTCCCACCGGGCCTCGTGAATCAGGCACCCGTACGGCCCTTCCGGCTGGGTGGTGAAGGCCGCGCAGTCGAGTTCGCCGCGCAGCGCTTCCACCGCGCGGCGCATCCGCGTCGCATCGGGCCAGCTCCGCGGCACCCAGACCCGTCCCCGCAGAAACGGGCTCTCTTCCCGGGCGATCAGGTAGCGGTAGCGCCGCCAGACCGCCGAGAAGCGCGCCGCGAAACGGTCGGGGGCCGCTTCGGCCGCCCGAATCCGGATGGAGCGCGGAAGATGGGCATTGAGCGCGGGGCGCAGACGTGGCTCGGGCACGCGGGTCGCCACCCGGAAGCTGGCCACCTGGCCCAGCGCGTGCACCCCGGCATCCGTGCGCCCGGCTCCCTGCACGCGAACCAACTGCCCGGTGATCTCGGTCAGGGCGCGCTCGATCTCCCCCTGCACCGTCGGCAACCCGGGCTGGAACTGCCACCCGTGAAACCCGGAGCCCTCATAGGCGACCTGGAGGCGATACGTTCGCTCCGGCGGAGCGGAAGGGGCGTCGCCTCCCTGGCTCAAGCCTCGCGCTCCCACCACGCCTCGGCGATCTGCACCGCGTTGGTCGCCGCCCCTTTGCGGAGGTTGTCGGACACGACCCAGAGGTGTAGCCCGCGCGGCTCGCAGCGGTCCTGGCGCACGCGGCCCACCCATACCGCGTCGGTCCCGGCGGTCAGCAGCGGAGTGGGAAACGGCGGCGTGTCGTTGTCGTGGACCAGGGTGATCCCGGGCGCATCCGCCAGGACCGTCCGAGCCGCGGCCGCGCTCGCCGGCACAGTCGTCTCGAGGTAGACGGCCTCGGAGTGGCCCACATCGACCGGCACGCGCACGCAAGTGGGATGAACGGAAAGCCCCGGCAGGCCCAGGATCTTCCGCGTCTCGAGGATCGTCTTCTCCTCCTCGCGCGTGAAGCCGTCATCCAGGAAGACGTCCACCTGGGGAATCACGTTGCCCAGCAGCGGGGCCGGGAAGGCCGCGGTGCGGGCCCGTCCCTCCGCGCGTTCCTCGGCGAGCGCCTGGATTCCCGTCTGTCCCTTTCCCGATGCGCTTTGGTACGTGGCCAGGACCACGCGTTCCAGCCCGAACGCGCGCCGAATCGGCTCCAGCGCCACGACCAGCTGGATGGTGGAGCAGTTCGGATTCGCGATGAGCGCGCCATGCGCGCCGCCGTCCGGCCGTGCCGTGCGACGGGGTGTCAGGGCCGCTGCGTTCACCTCGGGGACCACCAGCGGCACGGCGGGATCCATCCGCCACCGCGAGGAGTTGTCGATTACCCCCGCGCCCGCGGCACACGCGCGGGGGGCCCACTCGCCCGATGCGGTTCCTCCGGCGGAGAAAAGGGCCACGTCCACCCCGCGGAAGAGTTCCTCCCGGACCGCCTGCACGGCCACCTCTCGGCCCCGAAACGCGAACCTGGTGCCGGCCGACCGCGGCGAAGCGAGCAGCACCAGTTCCCGCACCTGGATCGGGGAGGCCTCCAGGCAAGTGAGCATCGTGCGGCCGACTGCGCCGGTGGCGCCGAAGATCGCCACCCGCCAGGCCCGCCCGTCAACCTGGCTCACCATGATCTTCCCCCGCTCCATCCCGGTGCTGCTTCGCTCTCGGCTTCCTCCGCCCCTTCTTCACCGTCTCTCCGCTCCCCGACTCGGCCGGGCTCCGCCCCCCACCGGTTCCGCCGGCGTCCGGAAGCCCGGTTCGCCGGGCGTCTCTCCCGGCGCCGACGGGACCTCTCGGCTCCGCCCGCTTGGCGCCCTGTCCGGGGCCGGCAACTCCTCTCGGCTCTCCCCGCCTGGAGCCGTGTCCGGGGCCGGCAACTCCTCTCGGCTCCGCCCGCCTGGCGCCCTGCCCGGGGCCGGCATGCCCACCCGGCTCCATTCGCGTCGGCAGCGGCACCCCGGCGCCCTGCCGCTCCGCGGCGCGGACCGGCGGAGTGCCCGGCCGCAGCACCCGGAGGAGCAGACCTTTCAAGTACTCCCCCTGCGGATGGTCGAGGTGCACCGGGTGGTCCGGCCCGGGGCCGAGGCGAGAGAGCCACTGCACCGAGGCGCCCGCGTCGCGGGCCGCGCCGAAGACGATCTTCTGGAACAGCTCGCCATCCACCTGCTGCGAGCAGCAGAAGCTCCAGATCAGGGCGCCGGGGCGCGCCCGGCAGAGCGACCAGAGGTGCAGGTCCTTGTAGGCTCGCGCGGCCCGCTCCACGCTCCCCCGCTCGCGCGCGAACGGGGGCGGGTCGAGGATCAGGAGGTCCCAGCTCCGCGCATCGTGCCGGAGGAACTGGAACACGTCCTCGCCGGACAGCTCGAGCGCGGCGGGATCGAGGCCGTTGCGCTCCCAGTTGGCGCGAGCCAGCTCGCGCGCGGGCGCCGAAGTCTCGATCTGGAGCACGCGCCGCGCTCCACCCGCGCCGGCGGCCACGCTGAACCCGCCGGTGTAGCCGAAGAGATTCAACACCTCGGCGCCGCGGGCGGCCCGTCCCACGGCGGCCCGGTTCTCGCGCTGATCGAGATAGAACCCGGTCTTCTGCCCCGTCGCGAGATCAACCAACAGGCGCAGGTCGTTCTCCCGCACTTCGTGCAGGGCGGTCACCGCCGGCCCGTACAGCGGTTCCACCGCGCCGCTGCCATCCTCCACCGCCTCGCGCCGGGCCCGGTCGCCGCGCTCCAGCACGGAGGCCGGCCCGAGTACGCTCACGAGCGCCTCCAGCCAGAACGGCCGCAGCCGCGCCATTCCCGCGGTGAGGGTCTGGGTCACTACCACCGAACCGTACCGATCGGCGATCAAGCCCGGCAGCTCATCTCCTTCCGCGTTGATCGCCCGCCAACAGTTGGTGCGGGACTCATCGATCAGAGAGCGACGCAGAGAGGCCGCTTGCTCCACCCGTTCCCGGAAGAATCCGAGGTCGATCGCCCGCGGCTCCCAGGCCAGGACCCGGGCAACGATGGCGCTATCCGGATGAATCGTTCCCCGCGCGAGAAACGTCCCGTCATGCGCGACGACATCGCCAACGGCCCCCGCCTCGGCGCCGGCCAGCGCCTCGGCATCGGCAACCGCCCCGTCGAAGACCCAGGGGTGGTGCAGCAGCAACGAACGCTCCCGGCCCGGCTTCAGCCGCAGCCGCCAGCAGACCCGGCCCGCCGGGCCCCCCACGGGGGGATCATCCCCGGCCGTGCCCCCCGTTTCGGGGTGCTTCTCCGTCACCGCTGCTCCTCTCTCGCGGTTCGGCGCCCGCGCGCACGCCACCCGTTCCAGCCCGCCCACGCCAGCATGAGTGCGCCAACGGCGCGCAACACGTGGCCCAGGGCGGCGCCATGGTGGGTGTAGAATGAGCCGCCCGTCCCCGCGCGCACCCGCGCGATCGGCTGCGCCTCGACGAAGAGGCCGGTCCGCTGCGTCACGCGCCCCCACGGATCGACGAAGAAGCTGATCCCGGAGTTCGCGCAGCGCGCCAGCGGCGTGCGATTCTCCACCGCACGCAGAATCGCCATCTCGGCATGCTGCGTCGGACCGGCGCTCCGGCCAAACCAGAAGTCGTTGGTGATGTTCACCAGATCCCGCGCCCCCCGCCGCACGCGCTCCCGCGACAGCTCCGGAAAGATCGACTCGAAACAGATGAGAACCGCGAACGGATGCTTGCCGGCGTGAAGGACGGTCTGCTCCTGCCCCGCGCGGAAGTCCGACTGGCCGAAGTTCAACGCGTTCATCCAGGGAATCTGGCGGGACCAGGGCATCGCCTCGCTGAACGGGACGAGCCGCATCTTGTAGTACCGCTGCCGCAGCCTCCCGGTCGGATCATACAGCATCGCCGCGTTGTAGGCGTCGAAGTCGCCGCCGCCTTTCAACACCGCATCGAGCGTTCCCACCAGCGTCCAGGCCTGGGCCTCCGCAACCGACTCGCGTACGCGCTTCGCCAGGTCCGGCTCCCAGAGGATCATCATCGGCGCGGCAGTCTCGGGCCAGATCACCAGCTCGGCCCCCGCCGCCGCAGCCGCGTGCGTGCGGACCAGCAGATCCTCCACCACGATTCCTTCGTAGCCGTGCTTCCACTTGATCTCCCGGGAGGTGTTCGCCTGCAGAAGGGCGATGTCGATCGCGTCCCTCATCGGCGCGTACTCGGAGCGCCGCGCCGCACCCACCGTCGTGTCCGCCACCATGCCCGCCGGTGCCGGGGCGGCGCGAGGAGCGTCGGGCCCGGTGACATCGGTCCCCCCGCGGGTCTCGCCCGCCGCGCCGGGGGTACCGCCGGCCGCACCGCACGAGTAGACCACTTCGCCTGCTCGCGAAAACGATAGGGGGAAGCCGGAGGACTCGCTTGGCTCAAGTGACGGTAGGACGGCATGCAGGGATTCCGCGGAAAGAGCGTTCTCCAGCGCCGACAGGACCGTGTCGATGCGGCAGGCCGAACTGTACTGCCTGACTGGCAGGCCATCGGCGACGTACACCGGGGGATCCGCCGGGTCCGTCCATGGCAGGTTGCCAAGGCGCTGCACGAGCATCCCAGCCAGCGGGTCCAACACGGGCACATAGATGGCAATCTGGTCGAGTGGGGTTTTGTGCTCAAAGACCTCGCGAGCTACCCACTGAACGGCCGCCTCGAGTTCATCCTCGACGGAAGCGTGGAATTCCATGTGCACAGAGCCATCAGTGGCGGTGGACCCGGG
>CAYYQN010000023.1:69472-71076 GCA_964473865.1 uncultured bacterium
AGGGCAACGGAAGCGGTCGTCTCATTCGCTCGCCCAAACTGTCGCCACCGAACAGGGCCTCGATTCGGTCGAGCAGACGAAGATACTCTCTTCGCAAGGGCCGCATCCGCTGCAGGAGAACCTGTATCCCAGGCAGTGCCGCCAGGAAGCGTAGTTCGGCTTCGGTGGGGTGTACCAGCCAGGCCAGCATCGGACCGGCGGTGGACCGGAATTGCGGGTAGGGCGCGGGACCGGCAAGTGCGTGTCCAAGGTACTCCCCTGGCGTGGCGTGGGCACCACCGCTCTCACGATGGTCGGACCGGTCGCTGAACAGGCGCCGGAGTGCGGACCAGACGATCCCGATGTCGCGGACCCGCTTGCCGCTCATGTCACCCAGCGAGGTGGCCCCCAGCGACGACTCGTCCAGTCCGGCCGATGCCAGCGAGCTGATCGTGTAGTCGAAGGAGGATGCGTAACCTGCACCCGACCGAAGCTGTTCGAGCTCGAATTACTCGAGCTTGGACTGCAGGCTGCCGGCATCCCGCATCCAGTCGGGGGGCTTGCTCGGATTGGGCCAACGCGCCAGATCGACCGCCAGGACAGCCTCGACGGCTGCGGCCCCGATCTGGCCGGGGCACGCCTGGGCCGGGATGCCGTTGGCGCGGAGCGCCTCGGTGGCAGCCTCCAGCGGCGTGAGCATTCGCCAGCCGGTCAGGACCTGCGGGGCAGTGCGTCCCGCCGCCCGGCGAAGCCCGTCTCGAGTCAGGTTGTGAGGAACAATGAGCGTCCCACCCGGCAGGAGCTGGCTCGAATAGCTCCCCAGCAGTTTCAGGATGTCCTCCAGCCCGTCGACAAGGTGGATGCGGCTTTGTTCGGGGTTCGGTGTTGTCATTGGCTTCTCCTCAGGCGATCGGAACGTGGTGCAACCAGTGTGAGGACCTCGAGGCCCATTGTCCACAGCTGCGTACTACGCACGCCTGACAAAACCGATGTAAGCCCCCGGGTACCGCGCCTTGATGGCCGCCACGGCGGCGCTCATGCCGGAACAGACCACAACCTCAACGTACTGCTGGCTTCGCCACCTGAAATGGACTTCCCATGCGGTCATGACGATTTCTCCTCACAGGGTGACCCCTACCCGCGGTCACGAAGGTAACCCAGTAACCATGCCAGCCGATCCCGGGTTGCCGGATCGGAGGCTGCCTTCATCTTCATATAAAGGCTGATCAGGTCATCGTCCGTCACTGCCGGCCCAATCATGGTCTCCAGTTCCTCGACGGTCGGAGCGCGTTCTGACTCTGCCGCCGCTTGTTCTGGCCGGCTTGAATGGGCCGGATCGCCGATAGCAGGAGCGAGCTCGAAGGCCGGCAGCGGCCGGATACCCAGCGTCCGGCACATTTCGCTGATCTGCTGGCGTTCGTCATCGCCCCGCCCTGGCCCGGGCGGCTGTTCCTCGCACCAGCAGCACAGGATCATCCCCAGCAGGTGAGCCGGCCGGATGAGGTCTTCCCCGGCTCGGTCGCAGGCCACTTGCAGCGCCCGCCGGGTCGTGGGCGAATTAGTCAGCGGCGAGTCCAGGCAGCCTGTGGGATCCCGTTTGATCATCTCCATCGCTCTCTGCACCC
>CAYYQN010000024.1:0-67397 GCA_964473865.1 uncultured bacterium
TCCCCGGCGTCCCGCTGCGGCTGCATGCCCGGACCGAAGGAGCTGCTCTCTTCCTTCCGCGTCTGCATCGTCCGCGCCGGCGCGGAACGGGGAGCGGGCATTCCTCCGCGCACCATGGGCCGGGCCGAGGGACCCGGCGCCTGCGGCGCGGCCGGCATCACTCGGAAGAGGAACCGGACCGTGTCGTCCTCGATGGAGCTCATCAACTCCTCGAACATTCGGTAGGCCTCAGCCTTGTACTCGAGAAGCGGATCGCGCTGTCCGTACGCGCGCAGACCGATGCCGCCGCGAAGCTGGTCGATCTCGTAGAGGTGGTCGCGCCACTTGTCGTCGATCACCATGATCTGGATGCGCCGTTCGATCTCGCGCATGTGATCGGCGCCGAATACCTCCTCGCGTTGCGCGTAGGCCGCGGCGGCCGCCTCTTGGCAGGCCGCCCGCAGCTCCTCGTAGGTGCCGCCCGCCGTGAACCGCCGCAGGTCCACCGGGGCCAGGAGAAGAGTCTGCAGGTCGGAGGCCAGCCCGGGCACGTCCCAGGAGTCGGATTTGGAGCCGGCGGCGGCTCGCGCTTCCAGCAGCGCCTCGACCTTTCCTTCCACCAGCTCCCGCATCCGCCCGCTGATGTCCTGCTCGTCCAGCGCCGCGTTGCGCAGGCCGTAAACGACCTCGCGCTGCTGGTTCATGACGTTGTCATACTCGAGGAGGTGCTTGCGGATCTCGAAGTTATGGGCTTCGACCTTCTTCTGGGCCCGCTCGATCGCCTTGGTCACGAACGGGTGGGCGATCACCTCGCCCTCCTGCACCCCCAGACGGGTCATCATCCCCGCGATCCGCTCCGATCCGAACAGGCGCATCAGATCGTCTTCCAGCGAGAGGAAGAACGCGGAGGAGCCGGGATCGCCCTGCCGGCCGGAACGTCCGCGGAGCTGCCGGTCAATGCGCCGGCTCTCGTGGCGTTCCGTGCCCACGATGTGCAGTCCGCATGGCATCGCCGCCCGGCAGTTCTCGACGTCCTCGGTGGCCTGACAATCGCCCTGACCCGCCGAAGAGTTGACCAGACAGATCTTCCCCTTGACGATCCCGGGGTCCAGCTTGATGTCCGTGCCGCGGCCGGCCATGTTGGTGGCGATGGTGACCGCTCCGGTCCGGCCCGCCTGGGCGACGATCTCCGCCTCCGACTGGTGGAACTTCGCGTTCAGCACCTGATGGTTGATCCCCCGGCGCTTCAGCATCTTGCTCAGCGTCTCCGAGACCTCCACCGAGACCGTGCCCACCAGCACCGGACGGCCGGTGGCGTGCACGTCGGCGATCTCGTCGAGGATGGCGTTGTACTTCTCGCGCCGGGTCCGATACACCACGTCATCGTAGTCCACGCGGCGCACCGGCTCGTTGGTCGGGACCACGACGACATCCAGCTTGTAGATCTCGAAGAACTCGGTCGCCTCGGTCTCGGCCGTGCCGGTCATCCCCGCCAGCTTCTTGTACATCCGGAAGTAGTTCTGGATGGTGATCGTGGCCAGCGTCTGGTTCTCCTCGCCGACCTCCACCTTCTCCTTGGCCTCGAGCGCCTGGTGCAGCCCCTCGGAGAAGCGGCGTCCCGGCATGAGCCGGCCGGTAAACTCGTCGACGATGAGGACCTTGCCGTCCTGCACCACGTACTCGCGGTCCTTCTCGTAGAGGCAGAAGGCCCGCAGGAGCTGCGTGACGTTCCCCAGCATTTCGCTCTTCTCGGCGTACGCCTGGTGCAGCGCGTCCTTCCGGCGCACCTTCTCCTCCAGCGGGAGCGATTCGTCGGCATCGAGGCGGCCGATCTCCTCGGACAGATCGGGCAGGACGAACATGGTCGGATCGTTCGGAGACAATCGGGCCCGCCCGTCGTCCGACAGGCTGACCGAGTGGCCCTTTTCGTCGATCGAGAACAGGAGGTCGTCGTCGACTTCGTGCAGCCTCTTGTCGCGCATGAAATCGCCTTCCACGCGCAGGATCAGCTTCTTGAGCTCGGGGTCGTCGCTCGTCATCTTCTGGAAGCGCTTGTGCCGCGGGGCGCCGCGCTGCACCTGCAGGAGCCGCACTCCGGCCTGGTAGCGGGAATCGGCGTCCCCCTTGGCCAGAGCGGCATCGGCCTCATCCAGGAAACGGCTGACCACGGTGTTTTGCAGGCGCACCAGGTTGTCGACCGGGCCCACCAGCCGATCGAAGTGCTGGAAGGAGTGGGCCACCGGTCCCGAGATGATGAGCGGGGTGCGCGCCTCGTCCACCAAGACGGAGTCGACCTCGTCGACGATCACGAAGTGATGGCCGCGCTGCACCCGATCGTCCTGGTGCACGACCATGTTGTCCCGCAGGTAGTCGAAGCCGAACTCGTTGTTGGTTCCGTAGGTGACGTCGCAGCGGTAGGCGGCTTTGCGCGTGGCGTTGTCCTGGTCGTGCTGGATGCAGCCGACGGTGAGTCCGAGCCAGCGCAGGATCTCCGCCACCCACTCGCTGTCGCGGCGCGCCAGGTAGTCGTTGACGGTGACGAGGTGGGCTCCCTTCCCCTCGAGGGCGTTCAGGTAGAGCGGGAGGATGGCGACCAGGGTCTTCCCCTCGCCGGTGGCCATCTCCGAGATCGTCCCCTGATGGAGGACGATGCCGCCCATGAGCTGCACGTCGAACGGGACCATTTCCCAGCCCGTGAGGTGCCCCACCACGGCCCACGACTTCCCGCAGTGGCGGCGGCACGCCTCCTTGACCACCGCAAACGCCTCGGGAAGCAGGTCGTCGGTGGTCGCCCCCGCCGCGATCCGGCGACGGAACTCCTCCGTCTTGCCCTGCACCGTCTCGTCCGGAAGGTCGTGGAGCGTGCCGTAGATCCGGTTGATCTCCTCCACGATCGGCCGCAGCCGCTTGATGTCCCGCTCGGACTTGGTGCCGAAGAGGCGGGTGGCGGCACGGGTGGCGGCCCCCTTGACAGCGTTGAACATCGGGGTATCTCCGGGTAACCGAAGGCGGGGGCGCGCGGAAGTGCGCGCCCCTCGCCGCAATCGTGGATTCTAGGTGGTCGGATCGGGAGGGGTCAAGGCACCGGCAAGCGGCACGAGCAGGCTGCTCGAGTCGCGCGGAACGGGCGGTCCGGCCTCGCCGCGCCCGGGCGCCCCCTACTGCACCAGCATCATCGCGAAGCCGGCCGCCATCGGAATGCGGATGTTGTCGTCCAGCGGGATGGGGAGCAGCTCCGAGAGCGTGGCCGCCACCGCGCCCACCCAGATCAGGAGGCGGCTGATGTCCGGCCCCGGGTAGAGGTAACCGATGATCAGGCAGGAGACGAGGCAGGCGAGGCTGCCTTCCAGGCTCTTGTCGAGAATCTTGATCCGACCCCAGCGCCGCCCGATCAGGGCCGCCATGGTGTCGCCCACCACCAGGAACGCCAGCGCCAGGACGGCGATCGGCTTGGGGAAGGTGTGCACGCAGATGAGGGCCGAGAGGAAGAGGTAGGTGCTCCCCAGCAGGTTGAACCGTTCGTGATCGCGCAGGATCTTGCCGAACACGAAGTAGAACACGGTGCGCACCCGCGCGACCTGCAGCCGGATGGCATCCACCGCCAGCACGAACAACGCCAGGATGAGGATGGCCGTGCGTCCGACCTCCACCGGCACCAGGTAGATCCCGATCGGGACCGCCAGGCTCAGGAAGTGGATCGTCTTGCGGACCATCTCGGCGCCATAGCGCATCGTCTACTCTCCCGCCGCCTAGAGCGAGCCCCGCAGCAGCTCGCGACAGGTCCAGAACGTTTCCAGCACGCGACGCGCGTAGTCGCGCGTCTCCCGGTAGCCGATCATCTCGATGTAGAGGTCGGGATCCTCGCCGGGGCGCACCCAGCGCGCCGCGGGACCGTCGCCGGCATTATACGCGGCCAGCACGTAAGGCCAATTTCCCCCCGCGGCCCGAGCCAGGTCCCCCAGGTGCGCGACGCCGAGGAGAAGGTTGATGCGCGGCGCCTGCAGCGGGCCGGCCGGAAGGTTGTGCCGGCGCGCGGTGGCTTCCGCCGTCGAGGAGACGAGCTGCATCAGTCCCACCGCGCCCGCCCCGCTCACCACCGCACTCTCGTAGAGAGACTCGCGGCGCATCACGGCCCAGGCCCACTCGGGCGCGATGCCGAACCGACGCGAGGCGGCCGCAACGGCCGGGGCGTGCGGGAACGGATGGCGGAGACGCATCGAGGCGCTCTCGAGATTGCCGGCCGCGCGCGCGGCAAGGTCGGGCAGCCGCAGATCCAGCAGGCGGCGCACCCTCGTTTCCCCGGAACCGAGCCCCGGTGCGGCCAGGAGATCCTCCCGCGCCATCGCGGCCCAGTCGGTCCGCCCGGCCAGACGGAAGAGCTGCAGACGATCCGAGATGGTTTGCAGCGAGGCCGGCGCGGTCCAGGCGTCCGCGTCGCGGCTGAAGTCCGGCCGAAGCGGTTCCGGCGCCGGCGCCGTGGAGTCGCCGGCTTGTCCCCCCAACTCCGCCGCGGCACGGCCGTCCACGTCCGTCGCCGTGGAGTCGCCGTCCAGTCCCAGCGGCGCAGGGACGTCGGTCCCCTCACCGCCCAGCGCCGCCACCGCGCGCCAGTACGCCTCGGGATTGTCGACCGGCGGCCCGCCCGGCGAGCGGGCCAGGGCGATCGCCGAACGCGCTCGTCGCGCATAGTAGCCGGCGCCGGTATCCGCCGCCTTGGCCAGCGCCGCGCGCGCTTCGAACGTTCGCCCGCGACGCAGCTCCGCGCGGTAGATCCAGAACCAGGCCGCCGCGCCTTCCTCCGCCGTTCCGGCCGCCGCCGCCACCTCCAGGATCGACCTCCCGCGCTCGGGAGCGCCCCTCGCCACGCGGCAGATCCCGCGGCGAAGCATCGCCTGCACCCTCTGGTCGCCGCCTCCCGCCTCCAGGTATCGCCCATACAGCGTGTCGGCCTCGACAAACCGGCGCTGCGCCTCCATCTCCCGGGCCCACTCCCAATACGCGGTCCGGCGGTCCTCCGGACTCCCGCGCCGCGCCACCCGACGGTAGAAGGCGGCCATCGAGTCGATCCGTCCGACGTTGCGCAGGGCTCGCGCGGTGATCAGCTCCCACTCGTCGGCGAACCGCCCGCCGGCCCGGCTCCCCGGTATCGCCGCGCGATCGGCCAGCCCCACGTAGTCCCGCGCCTTCCACGCCGTGCGCGCCGCCCGGATCGCCAGCGAGTCCGCGCGCGCCGAGCCGGGGGAAGCGGCCAACGCCTGGGCCAGCGCCCGGAATCGATCCGCGTCCGCCCGCGCTTCCGCCGCGGCCAGGAGGATGCGCACCCTCTCTCCGCGCGCGAGGACCGCCGGGTCGACCGACCCGTCCGGAGAGATCGTGTCCCGCAGGAGCCGCTCCGCCGTGCGGCCCCCCGGGAACTCGCGGACCGTCCGCCAACGCAACGAGTCGGCCGCGCGCAGGTCTCCCCGCATCACCGCCAGACGGCGCTCGATCGGCAGGACGAAGGCGCGCCGATCCCCCGCCGAGGGCAGCTCATCGAGAAGCCGGCGCGCGCGCGTTGCGTCTCCCGATGCGACAGATCCCTCGACGACGGCTTCCTCCACCGGCTCCCGAGCCCACCGCGGCAGCGCCGGCTCCCGGGTGAGCCGCGCCGCCCCGATCAAGGCCGCCCCCACGGTGTCGCCGATCGCGATCCGGCACTCCGTCGCGAGCACGGCCGCGTACGGTTCCGCGTCCGCGGGCACGGGTCCGGCCTCCAGCCACGCGAGCGCTCCGCCGGGATTCCCGCGGGCCTGCAGCAGCGTCGCGGCGGAGAGCGTGAAGAGGCCGTCCTCGTTCCACGCCCGCGCCGTGACGGGACTCCACTCCTCGAGCAGCAATCGGGCGGGACGAGGCTCTCCGAGGAAGAGCCGGTCCAGGATGATGCGGCGCGCCCAGCCGATCGTCTCCGGAGAGGGCGGCGGCGCGACAAGGTCCGGGGCGTCCGGAACCGCCGCGCGCGGGCTCGACGAACCGCCGGCGGCATCGCATAGCGAGTCGAGGAGCGCGGCGCGGACCCGGTCCAGGTCCACGAGGTCGGAGAGCGTCCGCGCGGAGGCCTCGATCGAGTCCAGACGAGTCCAGGCCTCTCGCCAGCGCAGCCAGGCCGTCGCCTCCGACCCGGCGGCCTCGCTCCGCACCGGGCCCAGGAGCAGAAGAGCCGCCGCCAGCGCCGCCGGGAACAGCGTTGCGTGCCGACTCACTCCCATTCGATGGTCCCGGGCGGCTTGCTGGTGATGTCGTAGGCCACCCGATTCACGCCGCGCACTTCGTTCACGATCCGCACCGCCGTGCGCTCCAGAACCTCGGCGGGCAGGCGCGCCCAGTCGGCCGTCATCCCGTCCACGCTCGTGACCGCGCGCACCACGATCGCCTGGTCGTAGGTGCGCTCGTCACCCATCACGCCGACGCTGCGCACCGGCAGAAGGGCCGTGAACGCCTGCCAGACGCGGTCGTATTCCCCCGCCCGGCGCAGTTCCTCGATGAAGATGCGGTCGCTTTCGCGAGCCAGGCGCAGGCTCTCGGCGTTCACCTCGCCCAGGATGCGGACGGCCAGGCCCGGCCCCGGGAAGGGGTGCCGCCCAAGGATGCCCGCCGGAATCCCGAGGAGCTTCCCGACCTCGCGCACTTCATCCTTGAAGAGCTCTCGCAGCGGCTCCACGAGCGAGATCCGCATCCGCTCCGGCAGGCCTCCGACATTGTGGTGGCTCTTGATCACGGCGCCCGGCCCGCGCACGCCCTGCGATTCGATGACGTCCGGGTAGAGCGTTCCCTGCACCAGGAAGTCGAACGAGCCGAGTTGTCGCGCCTCTTCCTCGAAGACCCGGATGAAGAGCTCGCCGATGATCTTGCGTTTCCGCTCGGGGTCCGTCACGCCGCGCAGCGATTCCAGGAAGCGGTTCGAGGCGTCGACGACCTTGAGCGGCAGCCCGAGCTGTTCCTTCAGGATCTGCACCACTTCGACCGCTTCGCCGGCGCGCAGCAGCCCGTGGTCGACGAAGACCGGCACCAGTCGGTCGCCGATCGCCCGATGGCAGAGGACCGCGGCGACGGAGGAGTCGACTCCCCCGCTGACGCCGCAGAGCGCGCGCCCCGAGCCGACGCGGCCCCGCACGCGCTCGATCGATTCGGCGACGAAGTCGCGCAGCGACCAGTCCGGACTGAGCCCCGCGCCGCGCTCGAGGAAGTTGCGCAGGATCGTCCGTCCCTCGGGCGTATGGCTCACCTCGGGGTGAAACTGCACCATGAAGCGCCGCTGGGAGGCGTCCTCCGCGGCGGCGTGCGGGCAGGTCGGAGTTCGCGCGACGGTACGACTCCCGGCCGGCGGGGACGTGACCAGGTCGCCGTGGCTCATCCACACCGTCGTCGGATCGGCCGTACCGTCCAGGAGGATCGATCTTTCGGCATGAGACAGAAGCTGCTTTCCGTACTCCCCGGCCGGACCCCGCTCCACCTTTCCTCCGAGCAGGTGGGAAAGGAGCTGCATCCCGTAGCAGATCCCCAGCACCGGCAGCCCCATGGTCAGCACCTCAGGCTTGGGGAGGATCTTCTCATCCAGGACGGTGGCGGGACCTCCCGAAAGGATGAGGGCGCGCGCCCCGCGCCGGGCCAGCTCCGCCGGAGAGATGTCGAACGGGACGACTTCGGAGTAATAGCCCAGCTCGCGCACGCGGCGGGCGATGAGCAGGTTGTACTGCGAGCCGAAGTCGAGCACTGCGATCATGTCGTCAGCTCCCGTCTGCTTCCGGCCGGGGTCCGTCCCCCGGGCGGCCGTTCCCAGGCCTAACCGTGACTGAAGATCCGGGCCCCGTTCAACGCCATCGCCATCCCGTGTTCCGCGCACGCCGCCACCGACTCCTCGTCCCGCACGGAACCTCCGGGATGCAGAACCGCCGTGACCCCCACGGAGGCGGCCCGGTCCACGCAGTCGCGGAACGGGAAGAACGCATCGGATACCATCACCGACCCAGCCAGATCGTGCCCGGCGCGCTCGGCCTTGCGGATCGCCGCTTCCACGGAGTCGATCCGGCTGCACTGCCCGGACCCGACACCGACGGTGCACTCGTTCTTCGCGAAGAGGATTCCGTTGCTCCGCACGTGCTTCAGGATCTTCCAGCCAAAGAGAAGGTCGGCCCGCTCCCGCGGGTCCGGTTCGCGCGGGGTCACCACGCGCCACCGGTCTTCCCCCACCCCCGGAGGCAGGGGGGTCTGCAGCAGAAACCCGGCGCCGGCGAACCGCCCCCGCACTGGGCTCGCCGCGGTGCGCCAGGCCTCCGCGGGACAGCGCAGGAGCACCCGGTTCTTCTTGGTCCGTAACGCCGAGAGCGCCTCCGGCGCATAGTCCGGAGCCAGCACCACCTCCAGGAAGGTTTCGTTCAGGAGCGCCACGGTGGCCTCGTCGACGGGCCGGTTCAGGGCCACGACGCCGCCGAACGCCGAGAGCGCATCCGCCTCTCGCGCGCGCCGGTAGGTCTCCGCGAGCGCGGAGCCGCGCGCCGCTCCGCAGGGGATCCCATGCTTCACCACCACCGCGACCGGCGTCGAATCGAACTCGGCGAGGAGATCGCGGCCGCAGGCGAGGTCCAGATAATTGTTGTAGCTGAGCTCCTTCCCGTGGAGCTGCTCCAGATTGAACGGAAAGCCATCTCCCGTCCCGTAGAGCCCGGCCTGCTGGGAGGGATTCTCGCCGTAGCGAAGATTCCGGCGCCGGGGCGCACGGACCTCCCAGGTCTCCGGCAGCGCGTCCGAAACCGCAGGAGCCCCGGGAAGCGAGGCCCTCGCTTCCGTCGCCGCGGGCCGCGTGGCGCGCGCGGCCATCCAGCGGGCGATCGTCGCGTCGTACTCCGCCGTCACCTGGAAGGCGCGCGCCGCCAGAGCCGCCGCGAACGGTTCCTCGAGCGAGCCGGCCCCGCGCTCCAGCGCCTGACGCACCGGCTCGTAGTCGTCCGGAGTCGTGACCACCGCGACATGCCGGTGGTTCTTGGCGGCCGCGCGCACCAGCGCCGGCCCGCCGATGTCGATCAACTCGATCGTCGCATCGGCATCCAGGCGCTGCGCGAGAGCGGCGTCGAACGGATAGAGGTTGACCACCACCAGGTCGATCCCCCGGATCCCGGCCTCCGCCGCCATGCGGAGGTCGGCCGGGTCATCGCGCCGGAAGAGGATGCCGCCGTGAATGAGCGGATGCAGCGTCTTCACGCGGCCGCCGAACAGCGAGCCGAATCCGGTGATCTCCTCGACGGTTGTCACCGGCAGCCCCGCCTCGCGCAGGTACGACGCAGTACCTCCGGACGAAACCAGCTCGGCGCCGTGCTTCACGGCTTCCCGCGCCAGCGGCAACAGCCCGTCCTTGTGATACGCGGAGATGAGCGCGCGCTGCACCCGGATCATGACGCCGATTCCCAGCGCGGCGCATCGGCGCCCCCGGTCAAGACGTCATAGGCACGCTGGTAGCGCGCCAGCGCCTCTTTCGCCACCGCCGGCGGCAGCGGCGGCGCCGGTGGATTGCGGTCCCAGTCGAGGCTCTTCAGGTAGTCGCGGACGTATTGCTTGTCCCACGGGTCCGGGGGTCCGCCCGCCTGCAGCGAACTCACCGGCCAGAACCGGGAGGAGTCCGGTGTCAGCACCTCGTCGATCAGGGTCAGCTTCCCGTCGATCCACCCGAATTCGAACTTCGTGTCGGCGATGATGACGCCCCGGGTCAGGGCGTACGCCGAGCCGCGGCTGTAGACGTCGAGGGTCAGCCGGGCCAGCGCTCCGGCGGTCTCCTTCCCTACCAGGTCCGCGGTCTGCGCGGGGGTGAGCGGCTCGTCGTGACCCTGTTCCGCCTTCGTCGTCGGCGTGAAGATCGGCTCCGGCAGGCGGTCGAACTCCTTGAGCCCCGGGGGCAGCTTGAGCCCGCACACCGTGCCCGAGCCGCGATACTCGGCCCAGCCGGAGCCGGCCAGATACCCGCGCACCACACACTCCACGGGCACCCGCTCCGCCTTGCGCACCAGCATCCAGCGCCCCGCCAGGGCCGCCGCGTGGGGGGCGAAGGCGTCCGGCAGGTCCGCCTCATCGATGCTCAAGAAGTGCGTCGGCAGAAGGCGCTCGAAGCCGCGAAACCAGAAGGCGGCGATCCGGTTCAGCAGGGCGCCCTTGCCGGGCAGCCCATCGGGCAACACGCAATCGAAGGCCGAGATCCGATCGGTGGTGACCACCAACAGCCGCTCACCGAGATCCACGGTCTCGCGCACCTTGCCGCGATGCCATGGCTCGATTCCCAGGGGTGCAAGTCCGAGAAACGCCTGCGTCATGGTTGGTTCCTTCCGTCCGAAGCCATCGAGTCCGTCCGTGTCCGCGCGTTCCCCGCGCCCGCGCCCGCGTCCGCGCCCGACGCGCCGTCCCAGCGCACCGTCCGCCCATCGATCCAAAACCGCCGCGTCGCCGCGTCATTCACCGCCTCCACCAGGATCCGGTGCTCCGACTCGAGGATCCGCGCCGCCAGCGTCTCTTCGGTGTCGTCGGCGAGCACCGGCACCGCCTGCTGGCGCAGGATCGGCCCGGCATCCACCTCCGCGGTCACGAGGTGCACGGTACAGCCCGCCACGCGAACTCCGTAGTCCAGCGCCTGGCGTGGCCCGTGGAGTCCGGGAAACGCGGGCAGGAGGGACGGGTGGATGTTGAGCACGCGCAGGGGGAACGCTCCGAGGAGCGTCGAGCCCACGATCCGGAAGAAGCCGGCCAGGATGACCCAGTCCACGCCGTGCTCCCGCAGGCGCTCAACCAGCGCGCGCTCCGCCTCCGGACGCAGCCGGGCCCTGGGCGAGCCGGGATCGAGGTGGATCGCCGGGACGCCGCTGCGGCGCGCGCGCTCCAGGGCGGCAGCATCCGGCCGGTCGGAGATCACGACCGCGACCCGCGCCCGCAGCGCACCCGCCTCCTGGGCATCCAGCAGCGCCTGCAGATTCGATCCGCGGCCCGAGGCAAGCACGCCCAGGCGCGGAAGCGTTCGAGATTCGATGGCGGTCATGGCGGGGGCATCTTACACCGAACCCCCGTCTCCGGCCACCGGTCTGCGGCGCGCCGTCGCCCCGGAGTCGCGGCACTTGCCCCCGCACTCGGGCGCCCGCCCCCGCGGTCGTGGCGTTTGCCCCCGTACTCGCGGCGCTTGCCTCCGTACCTGCGGCGCTTGCCCCCCTCGTCAAGACGGCCCCGACCGGCCGACCTGTGTGCCCGACGCCCCGAATGCGATGCGCACCGCGCCGTCGCGGTCGGTCCGAAGGATTCTGGCTCCGCGCCTCGCCGCCTCGGCCAACGTCTCGGCGTGCGGGAGCCCGTAGGTATTCCCGCGCCCGACGGAGATCACCGCGAGCGACGGATGCGTCGATTCCCACCATTCGGAAGAGCCCGCCGTCCGGCTGCCGTGATGAGCCACCTGCGCCACCAGGACTTCGCCCGGGTCCTCCGTGGCCAGCACCACCTCCTCGCGGGCTCGCGGTAGATCGCCGGGCAGCAGCAGCCGAAACGGGACTGATGCCGAATCGCCCGACGGCGCCGACTCCAGGAGCAGGACCAGCGACCCCTCGTTGGTGTCGTGTGGCTGGAATCCCGCCGGTGGATGGAGGACCCGCGTCCAGACAACCGTTCCCCGCCGATACCACCCGCCCGCAACGCGGACGAGCACTGGAGGACGGCGGGCGGAGCGCACCGCCGAGACCATTCGCGCCGGCGGGACCGAGCCCTCCGCCAGGACCAGCGTGTCGACCCGGATCGGCGACGCGAGCAGATCGATCAGTCCCCCCCAGTGGTCGGCATCGCCGTGCGTCACCCAGGCGCGGTCCACTCGCGTGACGCCCAGACGCAGAAGCTGCGGCACGAGGCGGTCCCAACCGTGGATCGAGCCGATTCCGAGGTCGACGAGCCACGTCACGCCCGAAAACCGCACCAGCGTGGCGTCCCCCTGCCCCACGTCCAGGAACCGCAGCTCGCACCGCGCGCGGGCGAACCGCCCTTCGGCGCGGAGGCGCCGCGCGTCTCCCGCCGCGAGCGGCAGCGTCACCAGCAGGATCCAGACCGCAGCTCGCGCGATGGTGGACCGCACCGGCGGAGGAATCTGATGCGCACCCTGCGTCCCGGCAGGCAGCGAGGACGTCGTCGGGTCCGCGGCTGGGTCCATGCACGCGGCGGACGGCGCCCGGGCGCCCGACTCCCCGGAGCCCGCTCGCGGCGGCGCCGAGCCCTCCGCCTCGCGCCGCCACCGGTCGCGTGTCGATTCGCCCCCTCGCATCGCCGCGATCAGCGCGATTCCGCCTCCCACCGTCCACGCGAGCGCGGTCACCCGGTCGAGCGATCCCATCCAGGCCCACCCGCCACACGGTCCCTCCAACGCCCGGAGAATCGAGAGGAAGCTTTCGCCCGCAAGCCTTCCAGCCGCGCAGAAGGGAAAACCCGCGCCGGCGCCGGCCGCAACGGCGGTCAGTGCGCAGACCTGGATCGCCATCACCACCGCCATGGCCGGAATCGCCACCAGGTTGGCCAGTACACCGAGCGGATAGAGCAGGCCGAACCAGTGAAAGGACCACGGTACGGTGAGGAGCGTGGCGCCAATGGACACGCCAAGGGCGAGAAGGACCGGGCGGCCGCTCTCCAGCAGCGCCAGGAGCCCCGGAGCGATCCCAGTGCGACCGCGCCGAGCCGGCGCCCGACACGCGCCAGGCTGGGTAAGACGTGACGTGCGGGCTTCTTTCGCCGCGTCGAGCCACGCCACCGTCGCCCGTCCTCCCAGGATCACGCCGGCGGTGGCGGCAAAGCTCAACACGAACGAAGGTGAGGCCGGGAAGCCTGGCTGCAGGAGCGGGATGACCGCCGCAACCATCCCGAGCGAGTTCAATACGCGTCCCGCGCGTCCCCACGCGGGGCCGGCGGCCAGAAGGAGCGTTCCGCCCCAGGCCCGCTGTACCGGCGCCGGCGCTCCGACGAGCCACGCGTAGCCACCCAGAAGCCCGATGGCGGGCCACTTCGCGGCCCGGGCGCCGCGGAGGATCACGCGAAGCGCCAGCAGGAGCAGGCCACCAAGCAGCGAGAAGTGGAACCCGGAAATCGAGAGGAGATGCATCGTCCCGGTGCGCCGGAACGGCCCGTCCCAACCGGGCGGCACCTTCGTGTCCGGCCCCAGAAACGTGCGCGCGGCCAGCGTCCCGGCATCCGGACCCAGAACCGCGATCAGGCGATCCCCGAGATCCGCCCTGAAGCGCGCCGCTCGCGCCGCGTGTCCGGCGCATTCCGGCTGGCCGCGGGATTGGTCTTCCACCGCCCACGCGCGCTCCACCTGCAGCAAAACCGGCCCGGGCAGAGTGCCCTCGCTCCGCGCGGTGGCCAGCAGAAGATAGCGGCCCCGCGCCGCCGCGTCCCACGACCCGCCGACGGCGACCGGCGATCGCGGCCGCACCCAGCCCTCGGCCCCGGACCAGCTCTGAAGGTAGCCGCGCCACCGTATCGTGGAGAGCTGAGCCTCCACCCGATCGATCCGAACCAGGCACCAGGCACGGTCTCCCGTTCTCGGCAGGCGGCGGGCATCGATCGCGGGCGGCGACGGACAGGACGCCCCCCGCAGGCCGGCCACCGCGCCGAGGAGAACCGCAACGCCCAGCAGAGCCGCCCCGCGCCCGCCTCGCGGGGCGAGAGTCCACCGCGCCGCGACCCCGGGGCGCCGTTCTCTCCGCGCCCGGATCCAACCTCGAATGAGCGTCCCCGCCGCGACGGCCCACACGGCCAGACCCAGGCCCGCACGGATCGGTGCGGCGTCAGACGGCCGTAGATCTCCGACCAGCAGGGCCGACCCGTGGCCCGCGCTCCACCCGGTGAGCACCGCGAGCGCGAGCCACACTCCGGCCCACCCCGGCACGGCGCGGGACACGCGCACGCGGGAGCGACGCCGGCGACCCTCGACGCACGCGCCGGATCCGCGACCCGTCGCCGTTTCCACCGGTGTCGACTTCGTGACCACCCGGAACTGGCGAGCACCGATCGTGCCCACCCGCGGACGAACGTGGTATCGGAGCCTCCACAGATCGCGGCAAGGCCCGGCGCGCAGGCGCCGGGCCTCCCTTCATCCGCAGTCGACCGCTCGACGAGCGACCGGCGGTCAATCCATCAGCACCATCTTGTTGACTGCCGTTTGACCGTCCGCCTGCAGGCGATAGAAGTAGACGCCCGGAGGAACACGATCCCCCGCATCGTCGCGGCCGTCCCACCGGATCTGGTACTCACCCGCAGCCTGGCCCGTGTGCGCCAGAAGCCGGACCTGCCGCCCGGCGGCGTCGAAGACCGAGAGGTGGACCGGACTGCTCTGGGCAAGCGCATAACGGATGCGCGTCTCGGGGCCGAAGGGGTTCGGCTCATTCTGATCGAGGCGGACGGTGCGGGTGTAGAGCGGCGGATCGTCCACCGCGGTCGCCGCCGTGGTCACCGCATCGAAGGTGTAGTCCTGGGCGGCGGGGCAGTCGGGCGACATCTGGACGATCAGGTAGGCATACTCCATGTTGTTCCAGTTCGAGACGCCTACGGAGCCGTTCCCCGCGGCGTCCAGAGCCAGGTAGCTCTCGTGGAACACGAGCTGACCCGCTTCCTTCGCGATCACCACCACCTGCCGGGTGCAGCTCGGTCCGTCGAACGTGATCGTCAGCTTTCGATCCGAGCTGGATGGGTTTCGCGCCAGCCGCATCACGCTCTGGCCGGTCGCTTCCGGCCGCCGGGCCACGCTGGGGTGCCGCCCGAGCTGCGGATAGGTGTTGAACTGCTGGTCGAAAGCCATGGCCGGCTCGTAGAACCGACCCTCGCGGTAATGACGCCCATCGTCCCGAACGGAAGTGTAGAAGTTCCAGACTCCCCACTCGGCGAGCATCGAGGCGAAAGAAGTCTGGAGCGGCGCGAACGCGGCGTCGAAGCAACGGTAGACCGACTCGCCCGACGCGGTGCAGTCGTAGACCTGCCGTACGACATCGTGCGACCACCGTTCCTTGATCATGGTCGGCCAGATGAACGCGCCGTACTCATGCGACCCGTTGCTGGTGGAGAGCTCCAGGTGCGGAGCGTTCATGTATCCGAAGATGTACGCATGGTTGTCGTCGATCGCGTCGTAGACCTCGTCTTCCATGAAGGTCGCGACGTTCTCCATCCACCAGCTGTTGGCCAGCGTGTACCCCATCTGCACGACATGATGGTATTCGTGAGCCACCGTGATCTGCATCGGGAGGGCGCGATCGGCATAGCCGAAGGGGGGATCATACGCATGGTCGATCACGAAGAACGCGGTCCAGCCGTCGGGTCGGGGTCCCGCTTTCACGTCGGGCGCCGTCCACCCGTAGGCCCCTCCGGCATCGGTCACATAGCAGTCGATGAGGGAGTCCCTGGTCCCTTCACTGCCGGTCGGCGGGACCTGCCAGGCGTTGTCGAGATGATAGAAGTTCCACGCCCTCTCGCAGGCCGCCGCCACCGCATCGCGGTACCCGGTGTCGGGCCAGCCGTGGATCTGGTTCGGTCCGCTGGTGTCGTAGTGGATCCGGAAGTGAGGGCTGTCGATGTGGGCGGTGGTCACCGGGCGGGCCACGAGCGCCTGGATCTCCGCCCGGATCCCCGGAGAGGCTTCGGCGAGCTTGCCCACCGCGTCCAGCACGATGCCGGTTCCGCACTTGATCCGATCCGCATCGTCGAACTGGAACCGCGCCGGCAAGGTTGCCGAACCGGTCACGAAGCGGACCTTGTTGAGCATCCCCTCGGCGGGCGAGAGCTCTCCGGACGCGACGGCGGCATCGATCGCTTCGATCGTCGCGCCGACCCCGCTCGTGGGAAGCTCCGCCCGGGTCGGAGCGCAGAGGAATCCCAGAGACAGGATTGCGAGGAGGGCAATCCAAACCGCTCTGGAAAACCTCGAGGCGACCATGGCTCCTCCAGACTGCGCGCGCCATCTCGTCCGGAACGACATCCGGGCGCACCTCACGTCGTGAGTCTAGCAGATTCGGATTTGCCAAGGCAAGAAAGCGTCGCCAGTTCGGCGGCAATCACGGTCTGAGCGGAGACCGCCCGACGCAACAGGAAGGGCCGCCGGCGCGCGGATCTGGCGGCGCGGCGAGTCTCCGGCGCCGGCGCGGGCGCGCGGAGTCCCCCGGTTGGCCACGGCCGGCCATGGTTGGCTCTCCCCCTCCCCTCCCCGCGCGAGTTCCCTAGTCCCCGGACGGGTCAATCGTCGGCCGGGAGCTCCGATTCGGCGCCAGCCGGTGCGGGATCGGCGTCCGGTGGCGGCGTCGATAGAGGCTCGGCTCCTTCGCGACTTCCGGCCGCCTCACTTCCCGAACCGCTCCGACGCGCCCAGCGCGCCGAACCGGCCGGCCGGTTACCCACCCACTGCGCCTCCGGATAGAGCTGGTAGACATCCGACCAGGCGGTCTGGCTGTCAGGTCCGTTCATGGTGAAGTAGTACCGAAGGTCGCGGCCGAGAGGGACCAGCTCGGGGTTGACGGTCGCCACGAAGACCGCCTCATCCCCTTCCACCGGAAGCAGCGGGACTTCTCGCGACCCCGGTGGGAGATCCGGCGCATGAAGCGTCGGCGCCCTCCAACCCGCCAGATCCCCGGACACCGCCACCGAGAGCAGGATCGGCCCGCGCACCAGCACCCGGCCCGGCGCCACGTGCCGGAGCGTGGGACGCTCGCCCTCCCCCAGTCGGGCGAGCACAGACCGCACTCCCCCGGCCTTCACTTCGAGCACCGTCGCATAGGCGCCCGAGCCGACGGGTCCGACACTCACGCTGTGCAGCCCGGGGCTGACCGGCAGGTCGAGCGGAGTCAGTCCCGCGAACCGTCCGTCAACGCGCACGCTGTCGCCCGCGGACTCCACCAGACCCTCGCTTCCCTCGGGGTGAAGCGCCTCGACGCGGATCGCGCCCTGCCCGCCCCGGTACTCGTTCGGCACCAGCAGTCGACTCGCCTTCCCCGGCTTGACGAGGACCAACCGGTCCCACATCGGGATCTGCTCATCCTCATAGAAGAACCGCACCCAGCCCGCCGGAATCGAGTCGAAGACCGCCGGGACGGTGACCTTGGCGCGACCCTGAATCCAGGCGCGTCCACCCGCTGCGGCATCCACCGCCACCACCGAGACCGATCCCGTGAGGCGAGGCGCCACCCGCAGCGTTTCGCCGGCGCGCACGGTGAACTCGTCCTCCCAGGCCCCGCAGGGTCCCAGGTCCAGCGTGACTCGGCGCCGCCCCGCGGGGATGGAATCGATGCGGACCGGCGTCCCGGCGGCAACCTCGCGGCCGTCGATGAGCACCCCTTGCGCGGCGGGCTCCGGAGCCGCGAACAGCGCGCCGACGGCCCCCGAGGCGCCTCCTCCGCGCCACGCCTGCTCCACCCAATCCTTCACCTGTTCACCCCGGCCGGTGGCTCGCGGCAAGGCGACCAGAGCGCCCATCGTGACGAGCAGGCCGGCCAACACCGCGAGCCAGGCTTTGCGGCCAACCCGGGGACGCGGGGTGTCGTCTTCCTGCGGATATCGCCCCGTGCCCGCAAGCGCCGGCTCCGGTAGAGCCGGCTCGGGCGGATTCGGTTCCCTCCCCTCCGCTCCCATCGGCGTCCCAGCCCCGCTCCGAGCCGGCGGATCCAGGTTCGACAGCAGGTCCTCGAGCCCGGGCGGCTCGACCGCTTCCGACCCGGGCTGGGCGGCTCGAACCGACACCGGGGCCGCGGCCGGCGGCATGACTCGCGGTTGCGATTCCCGTCCGGGCGCGCCGCTCTCCGACGCCGGCGCTCCGGTCGCGCCGGACGTTGCGCCCGGAACCCACTCCTGGTTCCAGGCCTCTACCAGATCTTCCAGGGGATTGGCGGCCGACGATCCGGCCGACCCCGCGGCCACCGGTACGAAGCGCAGGGCCACCGCGCAGGCCGACTGCGCCTGCAACCCGAGCAGATTCACGAGGCCGTCACAGGCGCGTTTCAGGTCCGGAGTCCGCGAGAACAGGTTCTCCACCGCGCGCAGGTCAGGGGGAAGATCCGACTCCGCGGCGAAGACGACGATGGTGTCCCCCGGGCGCACGGCCAGGGAGGTCACCTCGAGCCCCAGCCGCTCGTTCCGCCCGAGGGCCATCCCGGCCGCGCCGGCCGCGTCCGGCGGACGTCCGACCGGGTGGGCCTGTCCGTTCCGCAGCAAGCACACCCAGGCCGGAGCGCCCTTCACAAAGTAGACGCGGTCCTCATCGGCCAGGGCGCAGCTCACTTCCACGGTGCGCATCTCCCGCATGAGGGACCGGTTTTCGCGCCAGAGGCGGGCGTGCACGTCCCGCAGCATCCCCATCAGGTCGCGCAAGGCCGCGGGGGTGCCGCCCGGCTCCCCCTCGTCCGCCGGCGCGGGCTCCAGCTCCCGCAGGCGCGGCTCGACAAGCCGGGCGAACGAATCCTCAGGCGTACTCACCGCCACCAGCGTGAGCACCCGCGCGGGATCGGCCCAGGCGCGAAAGCGCCCGCCGTCCAGTTCGGACGTGGCAAGCTCGATGCGCACGGGTCCGTGCGAAGCGCCGCTCTCTTGCGTCATCCGGTTCTCTCCTCCTCCGCCGGCACGGGCTGCATGTCGCCCCATCTCCGGCTTCGGTCGAGGTACTGCTGCCAGGCGTTCTGCGCCTTGCGGCGGAGCCCCAGTCGCCGATAGGCCTGCCCGAGGATGTAATAGGTCCGCGCGTAGGCCGGGTTGAGAGCGGCGCCCTCTTCCAGCTCGTGAACCGCCTCCGGCACGCGATCGAGCGCCAGCAACGCCTCCGCCCGCTGGGTGTAGAGATCGGCCGAGCGGATTCCCTGCTGCGTGAGCTCGGAGAGCACGGAGAGCGCTTCCTCCCACTTCTCGCGCCGGCGCAACACGGTGGCCAGGGTCATGCGGGCCTGGAAATACTGTGGGTTCAGCTCGAGCGCCCGGCGCAGGCAGCGGAGCGCATCGTCGCCCCGGCCCTGTGATTCGTAGAGCAAACCCAGGTTGTACTGGATGTCCGGGTAGTCGGCGTGCAGCCGCGCCGCAACCTCGAACTGCACGATTGCCTCTTCCTGGTACCCTTGGGACTGGTACTCGAAGCCCAGGGCGATCCGCGCCGGGACCGACGTGGGATCGACCTCGATCGCCCGGCACAGGGCCGATACCGCCTCTTCCTCGTCGCCCCTCGCCAGCGCCAGCTGCGAGAGGCTGACCTGGTGCATCGACTCGCGGCCCTGCCGAAGGAACGCTTCTTCGAAGAACGCCTGCCCGGACGCGAGCTTGCCGTGCCGGGCGCAGAGCTCACCGAGGTGCCGGCAGAGATCGGCCGCAACCGGATTCCACGCCTCGGGCGCGTCATCTCCCAGCAGTGATTCCCGCGTTCCCGAAACACCCCGCGGGCCGCGCATGCGCCCGTTCCCCATCGGGCCGTTGACCAGCCGCCCGCGTGACTCCAGCACGCGTTGATAGAGGGGATGGGCCCGTCCAGCCGCCTGCAGCGCCGTCCGACTCGCCGCCGACTCTCCCCAGGCCGCTTCGTAGATCGACAGCGCATACCAGCCGGTGGCGGCCCAGGTGGGCTGGTCCACCAGCCGCCGCAGGGCGGCTCGGGTCCCCTCGCGATCTCCGGCCTGCGCCAAGAACCAGGCCGTCCACAGACAACGCTCCGGTTCTTCCATCCCCTCCGCCGGCGCGTCCTGCGCCCAGACCGCCGGATCGAGGTTGCCGTCCCGAAGCCTCAATGCCACCAGCCGCGCGAACCGGGCCCGCCGGAAGCCCGGGTTCGCCTGCAGCGCTGCTTCGAACTCCGCGACCGCCGTCGCGGCATTGCCCCGAGCCATGCGCAACAGCCCGAGCAGGTACCGGAGGTCGGCAAAGTCCGGGTGATGGCGGACACGCGTCTCCAGCTCCCTTGTGGCCTCGAGCCACGGATCCAATACCAGTTCCATCCGGGTCACGCCGCTCCCTGACATCTCTCCCCCGTCTCGGCCCCCCCGAGCCGGAACACCACGTCCCGCACCTCAGGGATGGCCTCGATCTCACGTTGTATGCGCCGGCACCACGCGGCCCGGGCCGCCGCGACCGCTCCGGGAGCGTCCAGCCCGGGCCCGCTCGCCGTCCGCAGCTCGCCGCCGATGTACACCACGCCGTTGGTGGTGCCGATGGTCACGGACTGCAGGTCCACCCACCGCCGAGCCAGGAGGATGCGTACTTTGGCCTGAATCCTCGCGTCCGCAGTCTTCTGCATGGTCCCTCCCCTCCGATCGACGGCTAGTCAAGGGGCATGCCAGACTCGGCCCGCAATCAGCAAACCACCCTCACTCGAATTCGCAGGAGCAATACACGCGAACGTATTGGAAATAAATGCTTTAGCCAGCAGAACGCTGGGCGGTGCCGGGAGGCTGGAGCGGATGGCGGGAGCGTGAGCGCGCGGAGTTACCGGGGTGCGGGATCGTTTTTGGCCGATCCGCCCTGGAGCCGGACGTGGGTTGGGCGGGTGCCGGTGCTGGTGCCGGTGCCGGCGCGAGGCCGGGGCGGCTGGCTGGGTCTTTCAGCAGCCCGCTAGAAGTTCACGGACGCGGAGATGCGATGCGTGGCGTCCAGCTCCTCGTGCGAGAGATACGCGTAGTCGGCCCCCAGGGAGCGATAGCGGATGCCCGCTCCGGCCGTCAGCGCGCCGGCGTCGCTTCCGATCCGGGCAGCCACGGCCGAGCCCCGCCCGGTCCCGCCGGGGACAAACGCGGCGCGGTTCCCGATCCAGTACTCGAATCCGCCCTGGAGATCGCCGCCCCAAGCCCCCCCCGACGCCTGACTGGCCTCGGACCGGCCGTCGAACGTGTTCGCCACGGCGACCGCCGTGTTCAGCCGCCCCCGGAGCCCGGGCAGGTCGCGGGACCAGGTCGCGCCCAGAGTCAGTGACGGCTGCAGCGTCTCGCGATGGCCGGTGTCCCAGGAAATGCGGGTGGTGGCCGCATCGGTCAGGCGCGCCCCCAGCCCCCACGACGCCGCCGGCCGGCAGAGCAGTCCGAGATCGATTCCCATCCCGAAGCTGGTGTTGTCGAGGAGACCCTGGCGGATCAACTTGAGGTTGCCGCCCCACGACCAGCGGTCGCCCGCGCCTCTGGCATACGACAGGAGCAGCGCGTACTCGGTGTCGCTGTCGGTGTAGAAACGGTCGGGCAGGATCGGTTCGCCCTCGTCGCGGCGGCCGTTGTGATCCAGATCGTCGTAGGCGTCCCGGGTGACCAGGATGTCATCGACCGAGAAGCGCACCAGCGAGACCGCCACGGCGGAGCGCGCGCCCTCGACATCCAGCGGCTGCACGTACGAGGCGAAGTCGTGATTGGCGATGGAGCCGAACTGCTCCGCGTGCATGAACATCATCCCCGGACGAGCGGTCTGGGCGAGTCCGGCGGGGTTCCAGTACGGCGCCGAACCGTCGTCGGCCAGCGCCACGAACGCCCCGCCCAGCCCCAGGGCCCGCGCGCCCACGCCGATCCGCAGGAACTCCGCGGCGTACTTGCCGTCGGCCCGGGCCGGTGAGGTCCCGAACGCGGCCGCCAGAAAGGCCAATCCGAGGAAAGCGGCCCGGGCCGCGCCACAATCGCACCGGTCCATGGTTGGCAATCGCATGTCGGCTCCCAGGGTTTTGTCGTGCCGCGGTCGCCCGGCGGCGCTGGCGGATTCCGTCCGACCCTCGGTTCATCCTAGCGAAGCGCGCGGCGAGGGTCAAACCGGGCCCGCCGCCCTGCACAAACCCCGGAGCCGCGGGGCGGGTCCGGAAAAGAATCGCGGGGCGGGGGATTCGCCGCGTCTGACGCGCCGCGTCGCCCCGCGTCGCCCCGCGTCGCGCCGCCAGAGGCGCCGGCGTGGTTCAGGCCGCCTCGGACTCCCCGTAGACCAGCTTGTACCAGCTGACGTATCCCTGGATGTGCTCCTTCGCCTCCGGCGCGAGACTCAGGAACGCCGACGCCATCTTGTAGCCGCCGTGCGGTCCATCCGACTTCTCGCAGCGCACCACCACCGCGGTGGTCTCGATGGTGCGCGGAGGATGCTCGGCGTACGGAGGGAACTGGAAGGTGATCCCGAGGCGAGTGAGCGGCTCGATCTCGCGGCTGCTGCGGCAGAAGAACCCGCCGGCGCTGAAGTTCAGGACCTTGAGCCGGAGGTCATCCTCCGCCCGCTCGCCCTGGAGCACTGCCTCCAGATTGATCCGCGCGCGCGGGTGTTTGCGGCGCTCCGCTCCCTTCGGTCGCCCCTGCTTCCCTTCCATGACGTGGCTTGCCTCCCGTGCGAGTGATGCCGATCGCCGCCTCCGGCCGGTCCCAGCCCCCTGGGGGCCGATCCGGCCGGGGTGCGGCCGCTCCTTCCGCGGGCCAGTCCGCCGGTCGACCGGATCCTACCCCTACTTCCGTTTTCGGTCCGGAACCGGCCGAGGTTGAACCGCGATTCCCCGGTCCGCAGTTGCGCCCGATGGTGACCGCGCCGACGCCTGCGCGTAAAGGCCGGAATCACGGACCCGCACGCGCGCAGCCCACCGGCACTTCGGGTCGCCCGGTCAGCGACGCTTGGAGCGGCCCTTCCCCCCACCGGGGCGCGGCCCCGGATCGGCCCGGCGCCGGCTGCTCTCGCCGGAGCCGCGCGGGCGCCGGCGTCCGGTCTTCGGCTTCGGGTCTCGCTCGCGACTCGATCGCCCTCTCCCGGCTGGATCTCGGGGATGCGAGCGCCGCCCCGGCGAACGCGATTCAGCCTGCGTTGTGGCCGGCCCGCCCGAACTCCGCGCGCCGCGGCCTCGGGACCGGGCGCCGAGCCTTCCCTTCCGAGCGACTCGACGAGCGTCGCGGTCGCCCCGGGCTCGCCGGCCGTGACCCCGGATCTCCGCGGCGCGCACCACGCCGAACTCCACGCGGCGCGCCCGCAGATCCACACGCAGGACGGCTACCCGCACCGCATCGCCCGGGCGGAACTCCTCGCGGGTACGGTCGTGAAGAAACGCGGGACGCTCATCGGCCAGGCGGAACCCGGGCGGCAGTGTCTCGCGCGGAACGAACCCTTCGACCGGCATGGCATCGAGCTCCACGAAGAGCCCCGCGGGGATCATCCCCGTGACGTGCGCCGCGAACTCGGCCCCCAGTCGTCGCTCCATGAAGCGGGCGGCCTTCAAGCGGATCATCTCCCGCTCCGCTTCCTGGGCATTCACTTCCGCCCGCGAGGAGGTGCGCGCTTCGCGGTCGGCATCTTCCCAGGCCACCGACGGCAACCGGCCGTCGAGCAGTTCCTTCACGCGGCGGTGCACGAAGAGATCGGGATAGCGGCGAATCGGCGAAGTGAAGTGGCAGTATCCGCGCAGTCCGAGGCCGTAGTGGCCGGTGTCGACCGGCGCGTAGACCGCTTTCTTCAGGGCGCGCAGGAAAAGCCGCTGCACCGTGCGCCCGATCGGGGAGTCGGGAAGCGCCTCCAGCCAGCGCCGCAGCCGTGGGAGATCGTAAAGCGCCGCCGGCGACGTGCCCGGAACCAGCTCCAGGGCATCGCCGAGGAAGCGCGACAGCGACTCGGCGTCGGGCTCGGCGTGCACGCGGAAGAGAAACGGCACTTCGCGCTCGCGGGCCCAACCCCCGACGGCCCGGTTCGCCGCGATCATGAACTCCTCGATGAGCCGGTGCGACTCCAGCGACTCCCGGCGATGGATCTCGCGGGGCACGCCGTCCGGCCCCAGGGTCATTTCGGCCTCCGCCACGGTGAACTCGAATCCGCCCGTGGCAAACCGGCGCTCCCGCAGGATCGCGGCCAACCGCGCCATCTCGCGCAAGGAGGCGGAGACTTCCGGATCCGTCTCGGAGTCCTGATCCGCGCCATCGAGGATCGCCTGCGCCTGGGCATAGTGGAGGCGGGCCCGGCTGCGGATCAGGCCCCGCGCGACGTGCACTCCGCTTCCCGCCCCGTGACGGTCGAAGTCGAGGCGCACCGTCAGCACGCGACGATCGATTCCCGGGCCGAGACTCGCCGCCGCGCTGGAGAGCGCTTCCGGGAGCATCGGGATCGCCGCTCCGGGAAAGTAGACGCTGGTGCCGCGACGCGACGCCTCGCAATCCAGCGGTCCGCCCTCGACCACGAACGAGGACACGTCGGCAATGTGCACCCAGAGTCGCCAGCCGCCGTCGGGCCGGGACGCGATCGCCACGGCGTCGTCGAAGTCCTTAGCGTCGGGAGGGTCGATGGTGAGAACGAGATCGTCGCGGAAGTCCTCGCGTAGCAAGGCATCGGGATCGGAGTCGGTCGCCGCAGCGAGCGCTTCCTCTTCCGCGGCCTCGGGAAACCGAAGGTTGAGGGACGCCTCCCCGGCGATGTTCACCAGGTCATGGCGGGCGTCGTCGCCCTCGCCCAGGAGATCGATGGCCACCGCCGTGGGCGGGTGGTCGGAGTGCGCCCGAGACTCCACGCGAAAGCGAACCTTGGCCCCGAGCACGCCGGAGACCGTACCGAGGCGTACGCGCAGGCGCTCCGGAAGCAACGGGCTGTCCGGACGCACGAACCAGCTCTTGCCGATCCGTTGGAGATTGCCGGTGTGACCGCCATCGCCGCCGCCCGGCTCGAGAATCTCCTCCACCTCCGCGGCCGGGCGGAAGTCGCGCGGATCTCCCCGGCTGATCCGGACCCGCACCCGGTCGCCGTGCAGGGCGCCCGCGAGCCCCTCGGCAGGGACGAAGATGTCCTCACCGCCCTCATCCGGGCGAAAGAAGGCGAATCCCGCGCGCGTGCCGCGCAACGTGCCGTCGAGGGTCTCGGCGCGATTCAGTCTCATATCGGTCGCGGTCGGACACCGCAAACCCCGGGATGGTCGTGCCACCCGGGGTCCACCCGCGGCCGCCGCGGAACCGATGGTGCGGCGACACAGGATCCATCCGGGCGGCCGGCGGCCGCCCGGAAGCCGATGATCACTTCTGCCAGAGGCGCTTCTTGTGGCGATTCTTCCGCAGGCGCTTCTTCCTCTTGTGCGTCGCGATCTTCTTTCTCTTGCGCTTCTTGCCGCAACCCATGAACAAAGACCTCTTCTTTCCTTCCGCAGGCGGAACCCGCGTTCACCTCCGGGGCCGCGGGCTCCCGCGATCGGTCACTCCCGCGCCGACACCCGTTTCCCGAGACCCGGCGCGCTGCGAAACACGGGTGCGAGCCGGGCCGGGACCCGGATCTGGCTACCGTCGGCACCAGGTACGCGTACGAGACGCCCCCCTCGCGGCCGCACTTCGAAGCGGCCGAACCCGCGGAGCGTCACCGCCTGGCCTTCGGTCAGGGCCCGCTCGATCGTCTGCAGCAACGTGTCCACGACCGCGCGGGCATCCCGGGGGCGCATCTGCCGCGCCGCCGCCAGATCCCCGATCAGTTCCTTCTTGGTCATGTCCGGACCTCCCACCTGAGCGGACGCCGGTCACGAGATGGAACGAATTGACTGGTCGGACCATACCGTCCCCGGCCGCCCTCCGTCAACCGCGTTTCTCAACGGTACTCGAGACGGGGGCCGGAGCCGAGCAGGACGCGGGTCCGCCCGACCAGGCGGCGGGCGATGTCGATCCAGTCCGGCTCCCGCCGCTCGTGCGACGCCGCCGGCGTCTCCGGGTCGAGGCCCGCGAGGCGGGCGGCCAGATGGACGGCATCGGGTTCGAAGCCCAGGGTGTCGACGAGACCCGCCGCCAGCGCCTGCCGGCCGGTCAGGATCCGGCCATCGGCCAGAAGCCGCACGCTGTCGATCGGCATCGAGCGGGACTCCGCCACGGCGGAGGTGAACTGCGCGTACGCGTCCCCCACCACCGACTCGAGCATGACCCGCTCGTCATCGGTCATGGGCCGCCACCAGGCACCGGCATCCTTGCGCGCCCCGGTCTTCACCACCTCGGTGCGGACCCCGAGCTTCTTCATCAGCTCACTGGCGTCGGTGAACGTCATCATCACGCCGATCGAGCCGGTGATGGTCCCCGGCTCCGCCATGATCCTCGACGCCGCGCAAGCCAGGTAGTAGCCGCCCGAAGCGGCGGTCGCACCCAGCGAGGCCACGACCGGCTGCGATGTGCGCCGCCGATACCGCTGCAGGGCGTCGAGCATCTCCTGCGTCGCGCCGACTCCGCCTCCGGGGCTGTCCACCCGCAGGACCAGGGCCCGGACCCGGCGGTCGAGCTCCATGCGCCGCAGCTCCTCGAGGAAGGGACGCGCCTCGGAGATCTCACCCTCGACCCGGATGATCCCCACGCGCGGAGAGGTCCCGAGACCGCCTCCGGGCCGGGCCAGCAAGGTCACGACGGTGAAGAACACGACCGCCGCGGCCACGAGGACCAGGCAGCCGCGTCCCCAGGCCGGTCCCCTGGCAGTTGGCAGAACCACGATATCCCCTCCCGCTCCGATGGCCCGTGGACCGTAGCAGAGCGAGCCGCTCGGGGAAAGGCATAAGAACACGGATCTTCCCCGCACAAAGCCGAATCTACGCCGCTTCCCCTCGGTCACAGAGGCTTCGCGGTCACTGGCCCGCTCGTCCCGGTCGGCAGCGCCTCGTATCCGGTTCTTGTCCATCGGCCCGCGGGTTCGTTCTACGCTTCGTTCAGACGGTCGGTCGCCCTTCCGCCCTTGCGCTACCGTTTCCTCGCTGTGACCCGCTCAGGAGAGGACTTCCACTTCCAGGTTTGGACCCATGCCAGACACACCAAGCGAGCGGCCGGTCCTCCCGCCGGAGAAGCGGCCTCCGTGACCCCGTGACAGGGTCGTTCCATCTCATCGGTAGATAAGCAGCTTCTGCGTCCTCGATTCGCCCCCTGCGCTCAAGCGCACCAGGTAGATGCCGGAAGGCACCCGCCGGTTCGCGGCATCCCGCCCGCTCCATACCTCCGCGTGCAACCCCGCCTCGCGTTCGTCGTCGACCACCACAGACACGCGGCGCCCGCCAAGATCGAAAACGGCCAGGTGCACGTGCCCCGCCACGGGTAGCGCGTAGCGGAAGACGGTGCCGGCATGGAACGGATTCGGCTGGACCTGATAGAGAACGAGCTCCCGGGGCGCGCTGCCACTGACCCCGGGTGCGCCGGTGATGTCCGACAATGAACACGACCCGTCAACATATACGATGTCGGAGATCGGACTCCCCTGGGCGTCGCCTAGTGCGCAGAGCGCCCCGAACCGCAGCGGCGATGTGTCGCCTCCGATTCCGATCGGCTGGAACCCGAGCCGCAGGAGCGTCGCCGTGCCGATCGATATCGGATTGCTGCCGCCCGTTCCGTCGTACCACTCGATCCGGATTTCGTCGCCCACCAGATTGGCAAAGAAGGAGATCCCCGGTACCGCGCTCGTCACGCCAGTGAACTGCAGTACGCTGTCCGCAAAGGTGATCCGCAGTGAGATCGCGCCGATGCCGTCGAATTCGAAAACGCGTAGCGGCACTTGGAACGGCCCTGCCACGACACTCACCGTAGTGTCTGGAAGCGTCAGAGTGATGGCCGGCAATCTCGGTTCTCCGGCCTGCCGGTCGGCACGCAGCTGTCGCCCCGCAGTCAGAGCCTTCACCGGATCCGCCGACCAGTCTCCGTTGACGTCGCCCATGCGAATGGCCACGAAATCCTGCAGGCGATCGCCGTCCAGCGGGTTGTAAGTTACGGAGTCCGGCGTGAACCGCCAGTCCCCGGCAACGATCGGCTCGATGCCGATCGCCGCACGCACGACCTTCAGAGCGTCCAGGGCGTTGATGAGCCCGTTCCCGTTCACGTCCGCGGCAACCAGCTTGTAAGGATCGTCGAGGGGTTCCAGCCCGGCTCCGTGGCGAATGATCTTCACCGCGTCGAGCGAATTGATGCCGGCGAGGTCGTCTTCCTTGCTCACCTGGAGGACGTAGTCCCCGACCGGATAGGGCGCGAAGAGATAGTGCCCTTGCGAGTCCGAAAGGACGTCCGGGTTCGGAGGTCCGAGGGACAGCCGCGCCCGAGGAACGGCCTTGTCCTGCCAGTAGTAGCTGACGTCTCCGGACACAACGCAGCCTGCGCTGATCGTGACCGACCCGCACGGCGGCGCATCGACCCAGTAGACGTCCGCAACCGGATCGGCATTGGCGTCTCCAAGCACACACTGGGCCTCGTTGAACTGGAGTTGGGTGACGCCATCGGACCCGACGCGGCTGAACAGCACGGCACAGAGCGTGTCGGGATCGACCCCGGGAACGATGGGGTCGCTTCCGCCGGTTTCGTCGAACCACTGGATCGACACCGAACTCCCGATGACTCCACCGGTGAAGGTCTCGCCCGGTACGAAGGTCTGGACTCCTGCGTAAGACAGCATTGACGGATCGAAGTCGATGCGCATAGAAATCGCTCCGAGGGCGCTGGTTCCGGCGAACTCGATCGGGACTCCGGTCGGTGCCGCGGAGGCGATCCATGCCGGGTGGAGAATCATGTTGTTCTGTGCCAGCGCCAGGACCAGGCCGGGTCGGGTCAACGAAGCCCAAAACAGATCGTCGACGTAGGCCCGGAGTATCACCGAGTAGACCCCTCTGGTCACATAGGTGTAGATCGGGTTCTGCTCCACGGACTCGTAACTACCGTCTCCGTCGAAGGACCACTCCCACCGATTGGGATTGCCTGCCGTCTCATCCTGGAACTGCACCTCCAACGGAACCTGGCCTCGCGTCGGCGTCGCGGAGAAGGCAGCGGGAATGCATCCCTGGGGCCAGGCTCCGATAAGCCCGCAGAGAGGGTTGTTCTCCGGCAGACACGGAGAGTCCGCCCACAGCGAGAAGGTGCGCTGGCCTGGGTCACAGAACCGAGGATCCGCCGCGAAGTTCCCGTCCTGTCCGAGCACCGACTCCAAGGCTCCGGCCCCTCCCTGATTGCCATACACGACGCAACAGGTGATGGCGCTCTCCGCGCCCCAGGCCCCTTGCATGGCGGGCCCGTCCAGGCAATAGGCCAGAACATTGCGATCGAGCAACACGGTGGTTTCCGAAACGTCGATGCCGCCGAAGTTCAAGGCCATGGTGCACCGGGACAGCGTCAGCTCTCCCCCCTGGAGTACAATCGCGCCCCATGGTGCTCCCGGTGGGGTGGCGTTTCCGGCAAAGGTGCAAGCGTCAAAGCTGATTCGGCATCCGATGTCGCCATCGAACGAGCCGTGGAACGCACTGCCACCTCCCTCAGCGCCATTGTCGGTAAACCGGCACTGACTGAAGGTGGCGGCGGCGCCGGCCGCGCAAGACACTCCCCCTCCGGGACCGGCGCTGGTGTTGTTTTCGAACACGCAGTCCGTAAAGGTCGTGGCGGCCGCACCTGCGCCATAGCAGAGCACCGCACCGCCGCCCCAAGAGCCCCCACCGGACTGCATGTTGCCGGTGAAGCGGCAATTCGTGATCGTGGGGGAAGCGCTACCGGAGAGGCTACTGATCAGGATCGCGCCCCCGAGACTGGCGAGTCCGTTGCGAACGGTGACCCCGGCGAGCACCGTTGCCGGTCCTTCGCCGCCCCCGAACCGGAACCCCCGGGCCTGCCCCCCGCAGTCCACGATGCACAGCGCGGGGTCGTCGCTTCGGGACCTGACCATGATCGTCTTGCCCTCGAAGTCGACTCCACAGTTGCCGGGACCGGAAAAGACCCCGTCGTCCAGCTCGACAACCATCCCCGGATCGGCCGCAGTGACCGCCGCTTGGATCGTCGGATAGTCCCCGGTCCCATCCGGCTTGACGCGAATGGTGTCCGCATAGACCTCGACATACTCCGTCCTGGTCAGGGTGTCGCTCTGGGCGCCCCTGGCCACCCGGAGCGTGACATCGAAACGGCCCGGGGCATCATAAACGTGCGTGGGACTCTGCGTGGTGTCATCGACGTTTCCGTCGCTCTCGAAGTCCCACTGCCACGATGTCGGCTGGCCGACCGACTGGTCGAGAAAGTCGACCGCCAAGGGCGCACGCCCCAGCAGCGGGCTTCCTGTGAACTCAGCCGACAGCGCGTCAATCACGATGTAGGCCGGCTTGGTCACCGTGTCCCGTTCCGCGCCGTAGGACGCGACCAGGCGCACCGTGAACGCCCCCGGGGTCTCGTAGGTGCGCTGCGGGTTCTGCGCGGTGTCGTCCGTGCTCCCGTCGCCGTCGAGGTCCCACTCCCAACCGGTCGGGGACCCCAGCGACTCGTCCGAGAATTGGACGGTGAGCGGCGGAGAGGCGCCGGACCTCGGCATCCCGCTGAACTGGGCGCGGGTCTCGTAGATCTCGACCCGCTGATCCGCGAGGATGCCGGTGAGCACGCTCCAGCGGCCCGACGGCCAGCGCACGATCACGCTGTCCACAGCCTCCGCCCAGCCCAGTCCAAACCCTGCCTGCAGCATGTCCTGGGAGTAGAGGCCGGATCCTCCGCTGATCTCGCGAATCTGCGAAGTGCCCCCGGCGACGACCCGTACCCGAGCGCCGATGGCCGCGCGGTTCGACTCCACACCGTGGAGCGAGGCGTGCAGCCAGTGCCGGCCCTGACCCAGAGAATTACGGAGCAAGTAGGCATCTCCGCCGCGTGTCCCCGCAAACGCATCCAGGTCGCCATCATCGTCGCAGTCGCCCCAGGCGACGCCTCCCGCAGCCTCTGACTGCAGGCACCCGGCGTACGGAGACCTGTCCGCGAATGCTCCGCCGCCGGTGTTTTCGAAGAGGCGCGGGCCCTTCTTTGTCGTGATCAGAAGATCGAGGGCGCCGTCGTTGTTGTAGTCCCCCCAGGCCACGCCTCGAGTCTCCGTCACCGCGCTGATGGAGGCGGGGGTAGCATTGGTGAACACTCCGCCGCTGTCATTCCGGTAGAGCCTGTTGTTCATCGGATTTGCGGACGAGCAAGCCAAGAACAGATCCAGGTCGCCGTCGTTGTCATAGTCTCCCCAAGCGACACCCATCATGGGACGGTTCGCAACCAGGGAGGTCGAGGAGGTGAAGATCCCTTCGCCGTCGTTGCGGAGGAGTCGGCTGGATCCCATATCCTTGACCACGACGAGATCCGGGTCGCCATCGTTGTCGTAGTCGCCCCACGCCACGCCCCGCGTGTTTCCGGTCCCGGTCGCGGCCAGCACGGGAGTGGTGACATCCGCAAACCCGAGTTCTCCGTCGTTGCGGAACAGGTGGTTTCCCGCATCGTATACCCCGACATAGAGATCGACATCGCCGTCGCGGTCGTAGTCAGCCCAGGCCGCGCCCTCTCCGTGCGTGATGGCGGCGAAGACGGCCGGCGTCACATCGGTGAAGGTCCCGGCACTGTCGTTCCGCAGGAGCTGGGAGGGAGCGGAGGCGGCGGCAAGAAAGACATCGAGATCGCCGTCATTGTCGTAGTCCGCCCAAACGGCGCTGAGGCTGGTGCCCTGCCCCAGGAGCGGCGGCGGAGTGGCGTCCGTGAAGTTCCCGGTGCCGTCGTTGCGCAGAATCCGATTCGTTCCGCCGTCGCCGCTGACATAGAGATCCAGGTCGGAGTCGCCGTCGAAGTCGATCCACGAGATACCGTTGGTGTAGGAACTGAGTCCGAGGGAGTCCCCGGACAGCGGATCGAAGGGCAAGTTGGTACAGGCGCCACCAAGGGTCCAACGCCCGGGGCAGTTAGCCTCCCAGGTGATCCTGCAGTCTCCGTACGACTCGCAGCAGGAGCCCAGCGGCAGCGGGAGGCATGGATCTCCATCACAGAGGCCACCCGACAGCCAGGCCCCGTTCGGACACCCGGTCTCGTAGGTCACAGTGCAGATTCCATTAGCCTCGCAGCATCGTCCGACAGGCAGCCCGCACGGGTTCGGTTCGCAGCCCACTCCGTATGTCCAGAGTCCCGGGCAGTCCGATTGTGCCGTCAGCGTGCAGCTGCCGAGCACGCAGCACGAACCTTCCAGCGGCGGGCAGGGCGACAGAATACCGGCATTCCATCGCGCCTGCGCCTGATCGGCCTGCTCCTGGAGATCCGTCAGCGTGGCGCCGGCCAGAAGTGCGAAGGCGATCCGGACTGCACCGTTGGCGGCGAGATTGAATGGGCCGCATGAGATCATGTTCGACCAGTCCGCCGGCCGGTCGCTGGTCACGGTCTGGAACCCGCTGCAGAAGGAGAACTTGTCGGCGTCGAGGAACCCGGAAGGAGTGAGGTAGACGGCGTTGTCTACCGCTCGGTAGCCGGAGGCGGGGTGGCTCAGGAGCTGGATGCCGTAGACGCTGGGATCGCCGGTCTCCGACTGCATGAATCCGAGCTTGCGGGCGGCGTCGTAGCCAGCGGTATCATCGGCATAGTCGCCGACGTCCCAATCGGTATAGAGGCCGACAAACAGCCCGCTCAATGCGCTCGCAGCCGTGATCGTGAGGTCGATCACGACATAGCTGTCTCCTTCCCAGGCGTACACGGCCTGTTGGGTGTTCAGCCGGAGTTTCGTCGTATCGAAATCCGAGTCGTCGAACGCCGAGCAGGCGAACTGAGTGATCTGGCCTGAACCGCCGGTTGCCATGGCATCGATCGATCGGAAGTTGAACGGTCGGGTAGACCCGAAATCGTCCGAACCGTAGGCAGCGTCCGAAACGGCGTTGGGTCCGGTGCCATAGACGAGGCCGCCGTGTGACAGAGCGTTCGGGAGGCCCTGGAAGCGGAACCCGACGCCCCTGCGCCGCCAGGATCCCGGCTCCAGGTAGCCGTAGGCCCCCGCATCGCTGACGGTGAGCTGCACATCGTTGGCGGTGAGGTCCGCCGAAGAGAAGGGCAGCGCCTTCTCACCATCGCGGCCGGCGACCGGGGCCCCATAGGGGCGGGCCGCGGCCGGGGAGGCAAGAAGTACGAAGGCGAAAGCAGACACGAAGAGCTGGAGCGCGCGCACGGCGGTGTCCTCCCGGGGGAGGAACCGAGAGACTCCAAGGGTATCCGACCGCCGGTCCCTCGGCCGGTCCGACGGGGGCGAGGGATCGCTGACGGACGAGTGGCTGGAGCGGAGAACTCGGCTCCCTGCACCCGATCGATCAGACCGCCCACGAGTGTAGCACCGCCTGGCCCAGAGCCACAACCGCTTACAGGCCGGGGTGATCCCAGGGTTCCTTGGGTGGTGGCCGCGCGCTCGGGCCGCTCGCCGGGGCGGCGGTATCCCTTGGGCGTATGGCCTGACAGATCAGTCGAACCGCAACTCAGCACCCCGGCGTCTCTCGGGAAAGGGCCTGCACGTCCGGGTCTGGGCCCTGGCCGGGCGTACCCAACACCGGAGGCGGGCCGCCGGATCACCCGGCTGCCCGCCTCCGCATTCCGCCGCCCTGGGGTCCCACGGCCGTATGACGGACAAACGGCTGAGACGGAAGGGGTCTGGCTACGAGGTCACTTCATGCCCGCAGCCTTCGAATCCGCGATCGTCACCGACTTGCGCAGAATCATGTTGCCGCTGTAAGCGGGATCGAGATCCCGCACCTCGACGTAGACGGTCCCGGCCACATCGGGAGCGGTGAAGCTGAGCCCGCCGGCCGTTCCGTACGCGTTCGTCAACGCGCTGGGGCTGATCACGCCGGAACTGGCCGTGATCGCCAGCGCATGCCCGCCGAGCGGATTGCCCCAGGCGTCCTTCACCGTGATCGTGAAGTAGCTCTGGGCGTTCGGAGGCATGGGAGCCAGGTCCACCGACGACTTCGAGGCCGAGGCGGGCCCGGTCCGCAGCTGCACCTGCAGGAGGTCCCCCTCGGGGCCGAACCCGGCCGACACCGGCACCATGTCGATTCCGCCGATGCCGTCGTCGGAGGAGTCCGCCGGGCTGTAGGAGAAGTCACAGGTGAGCACCGGCGAGGTGTACACCGCCTTGGCGATGCTGGCGTTGCAGCCATCGTCGGACTTCTCGATCGAGCCGATCTCACCGTAGACCGCGGAGAGTTCGACCTCGGCCGGCAGAACGTAGAGACCGTTGAAGTCGAGCACCTCGATGCGCAGCTTGAGCTCGGTCTCGCCGTCGGCGGGGAGCGAGACCATCTCCTGGGACGGAACCACGAAGCGAGCAGAGAACGGCGGACCCGAGCCGATGAACGATCCGGTCTCGGTCAGGTCTCCTCCCAGCGTCGAGGCGGAGATCGTGACGATGCCGCACTCCGGCCAGCCGGTGGTGAACCAGTTGAACGTGGCGAACCCGCGCTCGGTGGTCGAGCTGCCCAGTTCGGTTCTCCCGCGGACCATCCCGTAGTTGGTGGTGAAATAGACGACCGTGCCGTCCCGCACCGGATTGTGATAGAGGTCGTAGACCAGCGCCGTGCCCGGGTTCTCCACCGCCACGGTGTTGCAGGCCAGGACATTGCACTTCTCGACTCCCAACGACAGCAGCGCGGGCGGACCGGCCGCGATCGCGACCGGCGTGTGCGCCGAGACGCCGGCGCTCGAGAGGACGCGGGAGCGCACCTCCACCGTTCCGGACCGCGTCCCCGACCGCAGGGTGACCTCCGCGATGCCGTTCGGGTCCGTGGGCACGACCACCGAGTCGCACTGGCAGCAGGTGAATTCCTCGCCGCCGCCCGGCCCGCCGATCAGCACGAAGGCGACCGGCTCATCGGCGCCCACCGGCAGGCCGCGGCAGTCATAGACGCGCGCGATCACCCGGGTCTGCTCGACCGCGCCGGTCCCGCGCACCGCGATTTCCGGGAGCTCGGGATTCAGCGTCACGCTGCAGATGATCCCGGCGCCGCCGCTGACCTGGATCTCGCTCACGCACTCCACCACTCCACCCGTGGCCCCGGTGGTCGAGCAGGTGATTCGGGCCACGCCGTCGCCTCCGCTTCCGGGAAGCGCGGTGAAGGTCGCCTCCGCGACGCCGGCCTGGGTGTAGGAGACATCGGGACCGTGGGCGCCCTGGACCATCCCCTGATCGGCGCGGAAGCGAACCGGGGTCCCGTCCGTCACCGGGTTCTGCGCCGCGTCGTAGACCCAGGCCCGAACGATGCTCTCGTTCTGCGGTCCGAGCCGCGCGGAGTCGGCGACGCACGTCAGGAACGACGGGCCGCCGGGCGCAAGGTAGACTTCCTTCGTTCCGGTCACGCCGGCACACGCAGCGCTGACGCGCACGCCGCCGCTCTTGGTGCCCGAGAGCAGCACCGCCACGGCGTTCCCATCCGCATCGGTTCCGGCATCGACCCGGCCCGAGACCTCGTTCTCAAGCCTTTCCCCGCCGCCGGGTCCGGCGGCGATGCGGAAGGTGACGATCGTCCCGCTGGGGGGCGGATTGCCGCTGGTGGTGACACAGGTGGCGATCACGGCGTTGCGAGTCACCCCCCCACCGCCGGCGACCGTCATCTCCGCGAACTCCGAGTCGAGCGTCACCGACTGGACCGACGGCGGCGCCAGGATCTCCAGCGGCGCCTCCGCGATCACCCCGTCGACCACGGCATGCACCCGAGCCGTCATCGGAACCCGCCCGACCGCGAGTTCGAAGCCGACGCGGCCGGCGCCATCGGTGAGTCCGGCCACCGTCACCGTCCCCGCCGGCGTCCAGGCGTGACTGCCGTCCGCATCGTCGAGCAGCTGATCCGTGCCGGAAGTGAAGACCCCATCGGCGTCGACATCCTCGAACCGTTCTCCGGCCACGATCGCGATCGCCTTCCCGGCCAGCGCGCGGCCGGCGGCATCCGCAACGACCGCACTGCCGCCCACGCGCCCGATTCCGTCGGCATAGAGCGCCGTCGCATCGAGCGATAGTTCGAGTCGACTGGCCGGAGGCACCGGAATCAGGCGTAGGGTGGTGATGCCGAACCCATTGGTGGTCGTCGCCCGAATGGTGACGATGCCGGCCTGCACGCCTGCCGTGTAGGTGAGGCTCGCCGCGCCGCCCGCATCGGTCGTGAGCGAAGAGGCGACCGAGCCGATGGCATCCCAGCGCCCGTTCTCGTTTCCGTCTTCGAACGCCTCCGGCGCGTCATAGAACCCGTTCTCATTGGCGTCCGTGAACGGCTCGCCCGCCGTGCAGCGAAGAACGATTCCCGAGACCGAGGTCCCGGCCCAGTCCTGCGCGCGCACCTCGAATTCGGCCCGGCTCACGCCGTCCGCCAGGAGCTCGCGCGTCGTCGACTCCAGGGTGACCACAAGCTCGAGAGAGTGCTGCTGCACGACCAGCTCGCGCGAGACCCCGCCACCGGTGATCCGCAGATAGACGGGACCGATCGCGGAGCCGGCTTGATAGCGGAATCGCGCCAGTCCGCGGTCGTCGGTCGTTGCCCGCTCCGGCAGGTCTCCCTCCGCATCCCACGCTCCATCGCCGTCCCGGTCGCCGCTGGCCGGAATCGCCTCGCCCGGGTCGTAGATGCCGTTTCCGTTCGCATCGGTGAATCGATCCCCGGCGGCGAGCACGAGCGGCACCCCGGCGAGCGGCGAGCGGGCCGCGCCGGTGGTGCCGACGACAGTGAACTCCAACGTCGAGACCCCGTCGGCCGGCAGGCCGGTCTGCCCATCCGGCGTAGAGACCTCGAGGGTGGTCGCTTCCTGCGTCACCGCCTGCACCTGCAGAACCAGGTACTTGACGCTGCCGCCGACCTGCACGCGCAGCGTGACCAGGCCCGTCGCCGCGCCGGAGGCGCGAAACACCGTCGTCGCGGCGCCTCCCACATCGGTCACGCATTCGGTCTTGGAGAAGCTGCCGGCGCCGGCCGCCGGCATCTCCGAGAAGACGGCTGCGGCCCCGGAAACCGGTGTGCCCGGTTCCGGTCCCTGCACGACCCAGGCGTACACCTGGGTGGAGTCCGCGGGCCCAAGCACGGTCCGGTCCGCCTCCACCCGCGCCAGGCGCAACTCCGCTGCCGGCGTCGGCTGGACGGGATCGTCCTTCTGACAGGCGTGTTGCAGCCCGAGGACGGCCACGAACCCGAGCAGAATCCAATACCACCGATGCGAGCGCTGCGGCATCACGGCTAACCTCCGGAAAAAGCCTCGAAAGAACTTCCGGAATGCACCACAATTCACTGCCCGCTCGTCGGTTAGGCCAGATCGCTCCGGGGCGGAAAGGGTGTCATTCCCCTCTCTCTTTTCGACTTACCGGAGAGAAACCTGTAGTCCCTCGTGCGTTGTTCACGGCGAAAAGGAGGGTGGGCGGAAGGTGACGCTATCGACGTCGGGTATCAACAAGCGCCCTCGAGAAGTCCGGGAGAACATGCCCGGGGAGGGGGGAGTCGAGAGGTGAGGCGAGGAGATCGGGCAGGTCACACCGCCCCGCGCGCAATCAGCCTTCTATCTTCTTGACCAGGGTGGCCTGCGCGCCCTTCGGGCCTTCCTGATAGTCGAACTCGACGACCTGGCCTTCCTTGAGGGTCCGGAACCCTTCGCCTTCGATGACCGAGTAGTGGACGAAGATGTCGCTCTCGCCTTCGCGCGAGATGAAGCCGTAGCCCTTGCTCTCGTTGAACCACTTCACGTGACCGGTGCTCAGCATGGAATCCTCCGTGACTACGAGGAAGTCGTGCGCTGTAGGGTCGCGCCGCGCCGCGCAAACATCGAGGTGCGGGCCTGAAAAGACGAGAACGGGGACAACCGGATCAGTCCGGCGTCCCCGCTCCAAGAGATCATCGCCCGTTACGGCAGCGACGCATAGTCCCCCCTGAAACCAACAGGCGCAGGCTAGCCCGGTGTCCAAGGGGCCGTCAATCGGTTTTCCGGGACCGGCGGGAAGCTCCCGATCATTCGTTCATCGTCAGGCCATCATGGTAACGGCCAGCCACTCGCCTGCCGACCTGCGGCCGTCCGCTCGGATGGGGACCGACGTGGTTTGACAACGGGCCCGCGGCTAGGGATCCCAGCGGGCGAGGTTCTGCGATCTCGGGGAGAGCGTTGCGGACGGCATTGGGTTCCTTGCAGCTAGGGATCCCAGCGGGCAAGGTTCTGCGATGGCTTGAGGCCGGCGAAGTCGAACTCCCCTCCGACGAACAAGCTGCCTTGGTGTTCGCAGATGGCGCGGACCACGCCCAGAGGAACGCCCTCGTCCCAGAGGGGAAAGCCGAGCCCGGAACCGAAACCGCTCCAGGCCGACCCGTCCCACCGCAGGACACAACAGGAGTTCCCCACCTGTCGGGCCAGGTAGTCACCACCGACCACCAGATCGCCCTGGAACTCACCCAGCACGTACAGCGTCGGCCACTCCATGTCGCCGCCCGTTCGGATGGGCGGACTGATTCCTGTCCAGGATTGCCCATCCCAGATGATCGCCCGGGCAAAGCCGTAGACCCCGGTGACGATGTTCCCGCAGACGCAGAGCTGGCCGTGCCACGAGAGGAGATCCGTCACGCCAATGCTCGCGTAAGGCAAAGGCGCCACCCTCGGGCCGACCAGGATGGGCGTCCACCCGGCTCCGTCCAGGCGAGATACATAGGCCGTGGAATCAAGAGTCCCGGGATCGCCTCCGTCACAGTACAAGTTGCCGGTGACGCCGGCGAGCAGCGACGAGGGCGCTTCAGAAGCAACCCTCCGCCACGCATCGCCGTCCCAGCGCGCCACGCTCACCACCTCGGAGTCGACACGGAATCCTCCGTTGGCCACGAGGACCCCGTTCAGGACGGCGAGGTCGCCAACCCCGCGGGTCGAACCTTCCCCCATCGGATGCCAGGCAGTTCCGTCCCATCGCGCAATGTTGCGCGCTTCGACGCCGCCGATCGATGTGAAGGTCCCGGCCGCGAAGAGCTCGTCGCCGGTCGCCAGAAGGCGGGTCACGGACGCCCGATTCCCGGTGGCCCCAATCGGACCCAGGGTGCGCCAGGTCCTGCCGTCCCAAGCCGCGAGACCCGCGGCTTCGGTCACTCCGGCCCGCGTGAAATCACCTCCGGCGACGAGAAGGTCCCCGTACGACGCGAGCGCTCGAACCGGTCCGTCGATTCCCTGACCCGATGGCGGCGGGCCGAATCCCTCCGCCCAATGTCCATCCTCTGCCCCGCCGGTCCAGAGATAGAAGTTGGGATCGGCGGCGGAGTGATTCCCGGCTTCATCGAAGATCTTCAGCTCCAATTGATAGGCCGATTCCGCATCCAGCCCGGTCACCGTGAACTCCTCCGACTGCCCGGCAGGCCGGGGAGCCGGCAGACCATCGACCCTGCGCCACTCGGTGGCGCCGACCGGGCATACCCGCAGTTCGTACCTGGAAGCGGTCCCGGCGTCGCCATCGTCGCCGACGGCAACCCAGCCCACGGTAATGGAGGTCTCGGAAGCGCGGTGGAACATCATGCTGGCGCGCCCGGGCGGAATGCGGTCGGGCGTTCCGGTCGTCCCTTCCGCTCGGTTCGACGGGGGCGATCGCAGCGAGTCCGGCCCAATGACCACCAGCTGGAAGCGGTAGCGTGTCTGAGATGACAGCCCCGCCACTCGCACACTCTCGGGCTGCCCGGCGGCCTTCGGCGCGCGCGGGGTCGCCACCGGGTTCATACCCTCCCATCGTGTCGAGTCCGCGGTAGCCAGGCGCAGATCGTAGCGGGCCGCGGTCCCGATGGTGTCGCGCGCCCCGGTCGCGGTCCAGGTCAGGAGCAAGGAGGTGGTGTCGGACACTGCAACGAGCAAGTCGTGCACGGCGGCCGGAGGACGGGGCGGCGCAGGAGCGGTGGCGACATCAGAACTGCAGCCGAGACAGGTGACCATCACTCCCAGAGGTAGAGGCGCAAGCGGACATCGCACGGAACGACCCTCCACCAGGGCCGGCCCGGCAACCGCACCTGACCCGAAGTCAAGACGGTCCGCCGCCGACCGGCCGATCTGGAAGATCCCCTACCCCTCGATCATCTCCACGTTGGCGCGCGGCAGGGTCTCCACCGCTCCGTCCGGGAACCGCACCCGCAACACGCGGACCTTGGCCTCGGACTCGACGGTCTGCAGCTCGGGCGGCAGGTCTACGACCTCCCCCAGGGAGCCAAAGCGCGGCATGCGGATGACGCGCACGGGGCTTCCCACGGTCAAGCCCAGGTTCTCCACCGACTGCGTCTCCGCATCCGCTCTGGGACCGCCCATCGGGATGACAATCTCCGGCCGCATCACGCCCGCCCGGATCTGGGTGGCGCCGTTGACCGAGACCCGCCGCCCGGCGAACTTCTCCAGCAGGGCGAAGGTCCGGTTCGCGATCGTCATCCGGCCGAAGCCTTCGGTCACGACCACAGTGAGGCCGAGCTGCTCGCTGCCGGTGATGGCCACCCCGAGGTCGTAGCCTAAGAGCTGCTTCAAGACGGCGTCATCGAGGCCGCCGGCGACGAGCGCCTTGATGCCGAGTTGCTGGGCGCGCCGAATCGACTCGATCCCTAGCTGGGCGCCGCCGACCACGACCTTGCCGGCATGTTCCGGCTTGAGCATCTCGGGCTCCAGCGCCTTGGCCGGATCATGCAGGGCCAGCTCCAGAACGCCGCAGGTCTCTCCCCCCACGCCGAAGATGCCCTGGATGAACGCCCCTTCCGCCTCCACCACGACCCCTTCGCCGGGGAGGGTCTCGGTAACAACCCCGTCGATGTAGGCGTCCACTTCCACCGGCAGCGGCGGCTCGCGGAGGATGACCTGCCCGGTCACGGCCGAGATGCTCTCGATTGTGCCTTCGCAGGGCGACTTGCAGGAGTTCTTCATCAGGCCGAAGAAGCTCTTGGAAAGGGCGATCACCTCGTCCTTCGCCACCCGTTCCCCTTCCTTCTTCAGCATGACGCTCGGGAGGTCGGCCTGGTGCACCCCCAGGATGCTCGCCGCCTTCACCGGCTGGACATTGCCGGGCAGCTCGGTCCGGGCGACCACCGTCTCGGCCTGGACGGCATCGCCTTTCTTGGCCACCACCTGCCCCTTCAGCGGCAGCCGGCGCGTCTTCACGATATGGGTTCGTTCCGTCACCCGTAGTCCGGGAGTGTAGGCATGCGCCACGCTCGTTCCTCCTCTCGCGCCGGCGACTGAACGCCGCGCTTCGCGCTACCAGCGCGCCACCGACTCCTCCGGATAGGCCTCGAGGGCCAGCGCCCATTCCTTCAGCTTCTTGATCCGGGTTGCCGCGTCACCGGGCATGGCGAACGGCTGGCGCCCGCGACAGTCCAGGATGATCCCCGCCTGTCCTCCGGTGAGCGATACCTTGACCGACCGGCCCTTGCCCGACCCGAGGTCGAATGCCGAGGCGGGCTCCAGCGTCGCCTCCGCCTTTTCCCCCACCCCGAGCGGGATCCGCCGCATGCCGCCGAACGGAACCTCGAAGACCTCCTCGCCCCCGGGAAGACGAATGGTCGCCTTCAGGCACTTCTGCCCCTCCTTGCCTTGGCCGACCGGAGCGACCGCGGTGCCCAGGCGGATGAGGCAATCCAGGAAGAAGACCTCGGTGGCCGCCTTGCGCCGCTGGTCGGTGAGCGGATCCCCGGGCGGCGCGTCGGCCAGCACGCCGAGCTGCGGCATCATGAAGATCGAGTCGACCGCCAGCTCGGTGATCCCTTCGGGCAGGAAGGCGTCGAGCATCATCCAGGCCGATTGCACGCGCCGGGGCGCATGCGACAGCACCCCACCCGATCCCACCAGGAGATCGAGCGACCGGAGGTTGATGAGGGTCTCGCCGGAAGCGCTCTGCTCGAACGTGTCGGAGATGGTGCGCTCCTGCTGCACTCCCTTCAGGCCGACGGCCAGGCTCTTGTGCTGCTCGAACGCCAGCCGCAACGCCTCGCGCGAGATCGCCTGCTCGATCACCAGCTCGTCCAGCATGGAGGGGATGGTGGTCGGCCGGATCATCTTGTTCTTGATCCGGTTCCGCAGATCGGACTCCTCGATATTGAGCGGCACCCAGCGCAGGATGTTGGGCAACCCCGCCTCGGCCAGCACGTTGCTCACCGAATAGGACATGCCGAGGTTCGCGCTGACCGTGCGGTTGAAGACATCCGAGAAGTAGCTGAACACGTCAGTGGTGGCCCCGCCGATGTCGACGCCAATCACCTGGATCTGCTCCCGCTGGGCAACCGCCTGGATCATCTCGCCCACCGCGGCGGGAGTCGGCTTGATCGGATTGGGCGCCGTCCAGTCCATGAGCTTCGGGTAGCCCGGAGCATGCTTCATCACGTGCTCCATGAACTGGTTGTGGATCTCGTGCCGCGCCGGCATGAGATTCTCCCGCTCCATGGAGGGGCGCAGGTTCTCGGTCACGACCAGGGCGGTCTTGTCGCCCAGAGTGGCGGTGATCTCGGGAGAGGCGTCCTTGTTGCCCGAATAGATCACCGGCAGCTCGTAGCCCCCGCCCAGTCGGGCCTTGGGATCGGCCGCGGCGATGATCTCCGCGAGCTCGACCACGTGGGTCTTCGTCCCGCCGTCGGTGCCGCCCGAGAGGAGGATCATGTCCGGGCGCAGGTCGCGGATGCGCCGGATCTTCTGGTGCGGCAGCCGCCCGTCGTTGGTGGCGATGATGTCCATCACGATGGCGCCGGCGCCCAGGGCCGCGCGTTGGGCCGACTCGCCGGTCATCGACTTGACCACGCCGGTCACCATCATCTGCAGACCGCCCCCGGCACTCGAGGTGGAGACATAGAGGTCCACCCCGGAGTCACCCTGCTGCGGCGTGATGATCCGCTCGCCGTCGAGAATCGTCCGGCCCGGGTTCCGCTGCCGGACCAGCTCCTCGACTTCCATCACGGCATTCAGCACCCCGCGGGTCACATCCTCGAATGGGGCCTCCACCGTCGTGGGAGCCTCCCCCCGCACCACCAGCCGGTAGGTGTCTCCCTGCTTCTCGATCAGGATCGCCTTGGTGGTCGTGGAGCCGCAGTCGGTGGCCAGGATCGACCGCAATTCGGTCGGAGCCGCCGCATCCTTCTTCGCCGGTTTGTCGTCTTTCGCCATCATGCCCCCGTGTCCGTACGTCCGCGCCCGATCCGCCTCAGGATCCGCCGCCAGAGCGGCCGCTCACCCGGCAGATCGTGGGCGGGTCGGGCGGCTTGCCCCGGCCCGGTCAGCCGTGACCCCGGCTGTCTCTCGCCGCCGCCCTGCCCTCTTTCCGCCTTGGCCCGCTTCTTCTCTTCCTTCTCGCGCTCCCGGGCCGCCTCGTCGAGATCCTCGATCCGGCGGAGGAGCTTCTCCACGTTCGCACGGTCCTCCAGCAGCGTCACGAAGCGATCGTAGCTGGATACCGTGAGAACCGACTTCACGAACGGCTCCAGGAAGACGAGCACCTGGCTCCCGATGTAGCTCAGGGGCTTCGTCGACTCCAGAAAGAAGATCGCCGGGACCGCCAGGCCCATGCGCACCACCCGGCCGGCCACTGCATCGATCAGCCTCTGGTCCTCCTCCTCCGACGTCCGCTCCGGAGGCACACCCGCGGGTGGAGGCGCCGGCAGACCGCTCACTGCGGCGTCTCCTTTCCCCGCCGCGGCTCCGGCGCCAGCCACTCTGCCTCGGGGCAGCGCGCACGGACAAAAGCCCGGATCAACCCGGCGTCTCCGCCGTCGTAGAGCAGCCGCGCCGATCGATACGGTTCCAGGAGCGACCGCCGCCGGAACGGGCTCAGGGTCAACCCGTGCCGATCCTCGTAGACCCTCCGGAACGAGACCCAGGGGGTCCGGACGTTCGAAAAGGCCTTCTGCACCACCAGCTCCACGGGGCCTGCCTCGTACCGGCTCGGCAGGAAGAACGCCTCCAGCGACAGGAAGAGCACCCCCGCCGAGAAGAGGCCCCAAAGCGTCGAGCCGGTCCAGAACCCCACCGCCACGGCCAGCGCCGCGATCCCCAGGCCGATCAGGCTTCCGAACACCGGACGCCGCCGCAACGGGTGGGCGACCCAGACCAGCGGGGCGACCTCCGCAGCCGGGAGGTCTTCCCGGACGTCCGGCGCGGTCCCCGGCGTTACGGCTTCGTCCATTCCCAGCGGAGCTTCAGCGTCCGGGCCGCGCCCGCCTCATCCAGTCGCCCCACCGGCGTCCAGTGAGGAGACGTGGCGAGGACCTCGGGGCAGCTGCGCGCCTCCTCCGCGATGTTGCGCAGGCTGAGCGCGAACGCTTCCAGACTCTGCCGCGATTCCGTTTCCGTCGGCTCGATCATGAAACAGTCGGGCACGATGAGCGGGAAGCTCACCGTGGGCGCGTGAAAGCCCTCGTCCAGAAGCCGCTTCGCCGCGTCGATGTTCTTGACCCCGTGCGCACGCATCCACGCCAGAGACGTGACGAACTCGTGGAGGAACGGCCCCGGATGCGACGCCGGGTAGTCGTCCTCCACCAGCCTCGCCAGGTAGTTGGCGTTCACGATGGCGCCGCGGCTCACTTCGGCGAGCCCGTCCGGCCCCAGCGAGCGCAGATACGCGTAGGCGCGCAGGATGATCCCCACGTTTCCGAAGAACGGATGCAGCCGGCCGATCGAGTCGGGCGCCTCCTCCAGCCAGCGGAAGCGGTCGCCTTCCTTCACGACCCTCGGCACCGGCAGGAACCGGCCCAGCGCCGCCTTCACCGCGACCGGACCCGCGCCCGGGCCGCCGCCTCCGTGCGGCGTGGAGAAGGTCTTGTGCAGGTTGATGTGCACGATGTCCGCGCCGATGTCGCCGGGCCGCACCAGCCCCACCAGGGCATTCAGGTTCGCCCCGTCCATGTAGACGAGCCCATCGACTGAGTGGATCAGTTCGGCCATCTCCTGGAAGCGGGTCTCGAAGAGGCCGACCGTGTTGGGGTTCGTCACCATGATCCCCGCCACATGGGGGCCGATCCGCGGGCGCAACCGGTCGAGATCGAGCCGCCCGTCCGGACCGGACGCCACTTCCTCCACTTCGTAGCCGACCATGCGCACGGTCGCGGGATTCGTGCCGTGGGCGGAGTCGGGGATGAGGACGGTGGTCTTGGCGTTCTTCTTTGCCTGGTGATAGGCGCGGACCAGGTTGAGCCCCAGGAACTCGCCCTGCGCCCCCGCCGCGGGGTGGAGGCTGATCTCGTCCATCCCCACGACCTCGGCCAGCTCGCGAGAGAAGTTCCAGAGGAGCTCGAGCATCCCCTGGCACGACTCGGCCGGCGCCAGAGGATGCAGCGCCGCCAGCGCGCTCAGGCCGCTCAGCTCTTCATTGATCTTGGGGTTGTACTTCATGGTGCAGGACCCGAGCGGGTAGAGCGCCTTGTCGACGTGGTGGTTGAGGCTCGACAAGTTGATGTAGTGGCGCACCACTTCGGGCTCATTCACCGCCGGCAGATGGGCCGGCACCCGGCGCCGAGCCGACTCGGGCAGGAGCCCCGCGGGATCCTGCCGCGGGACCTCTGCCGGGGGCAGACGATATCCGGCCGCCCCGGGGGCATCCTTCTCGAAGATCAGTGGGACATTCCGGCGGCGTTTGCGCACCAGGATGTCGGCGTCACACAGATCGTCCACGCTTCCTCCCCGTCCCCGCCGGCCGGGACCGACCCGGCCGGACCACTGTGCCGCCACCTCGGCGGCGGATCTCCCGGTTCCCGCCCGGGCCTTCGGGACCCGTGGCGGGCGCCACCCTAGCTTCGCAGCGACCTGGCCAGCGCCTCCGCATAGTGATCGAGCTCGGCGCGGGTCCGCTTCTCCGTCACCGCGACCAGCAACTGACGGGCGCGCGCCGGCTCGAGCCGGCCGAGGTCCAGGCCCGCCAGGACCTGCTCGTTCCGCAGCATCCGCTCCACCACCGGTCCCGCGGCCCCGGGCAACTCCACGGCGAACTCCTGGAAGAACGGGGCGGTGTGCACGCGGCGGACGCCGGGAATGGCGGTGAGCTTCGCCTCCAGATAGTGCGCCTTCTGCAGGCACTGGTCGGCGGTCTCGCGCAGGCCTTCCGGCCCCAGCAGCGTGAAGTAGATCGTCACGCCCAGGGCGACCAGGTTGTTGTTGGTGCAGATGTTCGAGGTCGCCTTGTCGCGCCGGATGTGCTGCTCGCGGGTCTGCAGCGTGAGGACGAATCCCCGGTGCCCGTCCTGGTCCTTACCCTCGGCCACGAGCCGCCCCGGGATCCTCCGCACGAGCTCCTTCCGGGCCGCGAAGTAGCCGCAGAGCGGACCGCCGTACTGCGGCGGGTTGCCGCAGGACTGCGCCTCGCCCACGGCGATGTCCGCCCCCAGCGCGCCCGGCGTCTCAAGTAGACCGAGGCTGACGAGGTCGGCCGAAACCACCGCCAGCGCGCCCGCCGCGTGCGCGGCCTGAACCAGCGGCCCCACATCCTCGACCAGACCGAAGAAATTGGGGTTCTGCACAACCACCGCCGCGGTGCTGGCCCCGAGGGCGGACTGTAACGCGGCGAGATCGGTCCGGCCGTCGGCGGTCAGCGGCACCGTCACGAGGTCGAGTCCCGGTCCTCGCGCGTACACCTTCATGACCTGCCGGGCATGCGGATGCAGCCCCGCCGAGACCAGCACCTGCTTGCGGCCGGTCATCGCGGATGCCAGGGAGGCCGCCTCGGCCGCGGCGGATCCGCCGTCATAGACCGAGGCATTCGCCACGTCCAGACCGGTCAGCTCGCACAGGATCGACTGGAACTCATAGATGGTGGCCAGGGTCCCCTGCGCGACCTCGGCCTGATAGGGCGTGTAGGCGGTATAGAACTCGCTGCGCAGCGTGATCTGCCGGATCGCCGCGGGCACGAGGTGATCGTAGAGACCGGCGCCGAGGAAGCTCGTCACGGTCTCGGGGTTGTAGTTGCGCGCGCCGAAACCGCGGAAGAGGCGGCGTAGCTCTTCCTCGCTCATCCCCGGGGGAATGTCGACGGGAGCACGTTGCCGCGCGGTCGGCGGCACGCCTGCCAGGAGGTCTTCGAAGGAGGAGACCCCGATCGCACGGAGCATGTCTCGCTCCTCGTCGGGGCCATGACCGACGTATCCGGCCATCTCAGTGCCCGCCTTCCAGACCCGCGACGAGCTTCTCATAGTCGGCCGGCGCCAGCAGCTGCTCGATCTGCTTCACGTCGGCCACTTTCGCCTTGATCATCCAACCGTCGCCGTAGGGAGACTTGTTGACCACGGTGGGATCGTCCGCGATGGCGGCGTTGACCTCCGTCACCTCGCCATTCACCGGACTGAACAGATCGCTGACCGCCTTCACCGCTTCGACCGAGCCGAACGGCTGCTCGGCGACAAGCTTCAGTCCCACCTTCGGCAACTCGACAAAGACGATGTCTCCCAGGGCCGACTGCGCGTAGTCCGTGATGCCGATGACGGCGGTGTCCCCCGTGAGGCGGACCCATTCGTGCTCCTTGGTGTACCGGCAATCCTTCGGGATGTTCATGACCGAAAAACCCCTCCCTTTCCTCTTCCCTCTGCGACCTCACTTGTGGGACGCGTGCTTGTAGAACGGGCGCTCCACCACGCGGGCGGGCACCTTGGCGCCCCGGACATCCACTTCCAGCGCCGTGCCGACCGCCGCCAGCGCCGGGGGCACGAACCCGAGTCCCATCCCCTGTTTGAGGGAAGGACAGAACCCGCCGCTCGTCGCCACGCCGACCTCCCGCCCTCCCGCGAACAGCGCCTGGCCATGGCGAGGCATCCGCTGTCCCTCGACGGCGAAGCCGACCAGGGTGCGCTTCAGACCCGCCGCCTTCTGTGCGGCGAGCGCGTTCTTGCCGAAGAAGTCGGTCTTCTTCATCTTCACGGTCCAACCGATGCCGGCCTCGAGCGGACTCACGTCGAGGTTCAGCTCGTTGCCGTAGAGGCAATAGCACATCTCGAGGCGCAGCGTGTCGCGGGCGCCCAGGCCGATGGGGGCCGCGCCGATCGATTCCCCCGCCTTGAGGATGGCGCGCCAGAGTTCCCGCGCGCGTCCGGCGGGTACATAGATCTCGAATCCGTCTTCCCCGGTATAGCCGTTCCGGGAGACCAGGACACCCGGTATGCCGGCCACGGTGGCGACCGCGAACCGGTAGTAGCCGACGGCGCTGAGATCGGCATCCACCAGAGGCTGCACGGTCTCCTCGGCCCGGGGCCCCTGGTAGGCGAGCTGAGCCAGGTCCTGGCTGCGGTCGCGTACTTCGACGGGAGCGCCCACCCAGGCCAGGGCGCGGGTGCTCAACCAGTCCCAGATCCGGGTGAGATTGCCGGCGTTGGCCACGATCATGACACGGTCGGCCAGCCGATAGACGGTCACGTCGTCCAGGACGCCGCCATCCTCCCGGCACATCGCCGCATAGAGGAGCTGCCCCGGTTCCGCCTTTTCCAGGTCGTTGGTGATGAGATCGTGAACGAACGCGACCGCGCCGGGGCCGGTGACCTCGAAGCGCCCCATGTGGGACACGTCAAACAGCCCGGCGGCGGTGCGGACGATTTCGTGTTCGCGGAGGATCCCCGCGGGATACTGCACCGGCATTTCCCACTGGTTGAAGTCCACCAGTTTGGCCTGGTGGTTCACGTGCTCGTGGAACAACGGAGTCCGCTTCAGAGTACCGCCCATACCCCCCTCCTCCCTTCCTTTGGACCCGATCAGCCATCGACGGTACCACAACGAGAGGCGTCGCATCCACGATCGACTGCCGCGCCTGCGGCCGGAGCCCGGGTCGCGGGATTCGGTCGCAACTGGGCGGGTGCCACTCTCCCGCCTTTCGGGAACACGACAGCCCGTGAACGATTCCGCTGCCGAGTCGGGGATCTCCGGGCCGGGCCGGGACTGGCCCCGCCAAGGCCCGTGTGGCGCCTCTTCCGGCGGCCTCCGGATCGGAAGCTCGAGGGCTGTTTCCTTCGAGCCGGGACTTCGCGGCGTCGGCAGGTCTTGGTGTGGCTTCAGCGCACGCCCGGCGACCGCTCCACTGACGTCGTGATCAGGGCAGACGTCGTCGCCCCGTAACCGTGACCGGTTGGACCCCAGTAGTTGAAGCCCGCGATCATCGCGACCACTCCGACTGAGTCAGCGATGTAGTACTCGATCTCGACGCCCGAGTCCTGATAGCCCACGATGGCGATATCAGTCCGCCCAGCCGCGTAGTGGACGCGGATCACATGGTGAAAGACCCCGGCTGGAGTCGCCACCACCGTGAGGCCCTCGCACTGCGCATGGTCGTGCCACGCCTGGATTCCCGGAACCCAGGACGTGCTCCGCAGCTCATCCGCGAAACTGCTCACGCACGGCGATTCTGGCTGTGATCCATCGAAGAGCAGGCGCGGATAGGTCTCCCAGACTTTGACGGCAATCGTGTCCGAGGCCGGCGGCGGATAGTCCGGATGGAAGGGCGGGATCATCCACGCCTTCGCTCCCTCCATGGTCACGGCGAAGGGCCACCCGCCGTCGGATGATTCGAGCACGTGATACGAACGATCTCCGTACGTCTCATCCCCGATGACCCGGGTGTCTGAGGTGTCCGAGCTGCAACGGAGGTGGTTGTCTTCGTTGTAGCTGGTCTGCCGCAGTTTCCAGTACGTCCAGCTCAATCCGGTGTCGACCGGCCAGTCGAAGGATGAATGGTCTACGCGCGGATCATCGTCGTCCACGATGGTCACGGTGATGGTGGAGTGCCTCGGATCGACGCCGATGTCCGGCGTTGTCGACTCCAGAACCAGGGTGAACTGCTCGTCTGGTTCCGGGATCGTATCGTTCTGTACCGTCGTCCCCAACGGACAGCCCCACTCGAAGGACCAGAACTCCGCCTGGCCCGGCGAGAACTCCAAGGGGATATCGTGGGCATAGAAGTCACTGCCCTCGCTCGCGGTGCCCGCCCGCGTGCGTACTCGGAACCCCGCCTTCCCCTCCGTCACGTTCCGGCGGACCTTCCAGTAGACTTCCCAGCCCCGGCCAAACGCTCCCGAACCTTCGGCGACGACACAGTGCGTCGAGTCTTGCCGATAGACCGCTCCCCCCGGACCGATCTCAAGAAAGAGCCGGGATCCGCTTGGAGCCGGGGGCTGTGGACATGGATTCGGACTGCAGACCCCACTACTGGTCCACGTTCCGACGCAAGCGGCCTGCGCCGTTATGGTACAGGTGCCCGCCGGGGCACAGCAGGACCCGGCAGGTTGCGCTACTGTCGGGTTGTCGTCCCCTCCACACCCGATGAGGAGGGTCACCAACGTCACACTCAGGACGCAAGGCCTGCGCATCCATTCGCCTCCTCGTTCGCAAAGCGCCATGCGACCTCAAACGATGCGAGTCCATGGGGACCCGATTCTAAGTCCCACGCGGCAGCACGAAGAAGCCCGTTTTCGCTGATAGGTGCCCCCCGGGGCGCCTTTCTGCCCCGATCCTCCAAGCCCTAAGTTGCCGGCGAGGGTCTTGGCCACCTTCCGTCGCACGGTGTAGGCTGGCCGGCATGAAGACTCCCCATCGCACGACCCCACCGAGGAAACGCGTCGCATCTCGACCGCGGGAGACCCAATGGATCGGGGGCAGAGTGCCGGTCCCCTTCTACATCACCGAGGGGACGCCGTACCGGCCGGAGATCACCATCTGGCTGGAGCTGCCGGCAGACATGGTGGTCTTCTACCGGCTGCACCACCCCACGGAGGGGCCGGTTCCGTTCGGCGACACGCTGCGGCAGGCGATGGAGACGCCCATGGTCGGCCCGCCGCGAACGCCGCGGAGCGTACGGGTGGCAGACGCGAGCCTGGCCGCCGAGATTGGGCGGGCTTGTCCCGGGATTCCGGTCGTGGAGGCGCCCACACCTGAGCTGCAGCGGTTCGTCGAGGAGATGGCCGCGGCCACCGCCGCCCACGAAGACGTCGAGAGACCGAGCTACTTCGAAGGGGGACGGATCGGGGCGGAGGCCATCGAGGCATTCTTCGTTGCGGCGCAGACACTCTATCGGGTCGCGCCCTGGAAGTCAGTGGGAGACGACCTCTTCCTTCGCGTGGACATACCCGACTGCGAAGTCCGCGGCGGGTGTCTTTCCATTGTCGGCGCGCTGGGTCAGAACATCGGGTGGGTCCTTTTCCCATCGTACTCCGGACTTCAGCGGTTCATCGCCGCGACCGAAGCGGAGCCGTCTCCCGGCCGGCCGGTCGACCTCGGAACCACCGCCCTCGCTCTCTGCTATGAGGCCGGCTCCGACCTGCCCCCCGCCATGTACCGCGAGGTCCTGGACAACGGATGGCCGGTCGCCGACGCCAGGGCTTACCCGGTCTTGCACCATCGTGACCGGGACGGCCTCCCCCGGCCGCTGACTTCACGCGACATCCGGATCTCCTCGATGCTCTCCGCCTCGCTGGCTTCTTTCTGCGTCAAGCACAGCCGCAGCCTCGAGCGCGGCCGATCCACCGACCCCGTCTGCGAGTCCTGGTTTGGGGCGGACGATATCGAAGTCCGCTTCACGGTCCCGTATGAAGCCGGGGTGCTGTTCGACGTCAACCTGGCGCGGCTCCGCCCGCCCGACATGACCCGGTGGCTGCAACGGAAGATCGTTCCCCGGATGGCGCGCTACGCCGCAAAGCGCTTCGGCACGGCCTGGCCCCTCCCGGCGCTCAAACCGTTCCGCCCTGCGGACGACCCGGACTCCGCCGGACTCGAGCCGCTGGTCTGGGCCTGGGCGTTCTTCGGTTGCGCCTTCGAGCGAAAGACGCTCGTCCAGTGGTTTCTCGAGGGGCAGGCCGGGAAGGTGTCCCGGCCCGATCGCATCTGGCTAGAGGCCCAGGACGCCGCATGGCTTTCGGTGTGGGAGTTCCAGACCGCGGTCCCGGGGCGCAGCCTCACCCTGCGGGATCTCCTCACCGGGGAGACGCGCGAGGTGCCGGAGCCGGCCGAGTTCGGATCCGCGCAGAGGCGGGGCGCCCTGTTGGCGCGCGTCGTGGACCATCAGGGGGCCTCCACGCTCGCGGGTGTGCATTCCCAGGGCCTCTCTTGCGACGAGGCGGCCGGCGTCGTGCAGCAGATGCGTGCTCGACTGCGGCGCAAGGGCGTCGTCTCCGCAGATCGGCTGCGCAAGGAGGCGAGCGGCGCCTGCCTGATACGCTATTGGGAGGAGGCCGTGGAGAAGCGCTCCCTTCGGGCCGCGCCTTCGCCGGACTCGCCGAGCCCCGGCGGTGACGGCCCGCCGCCCCGCGGCAATCCCGCCGGTCCGCGGTGAGCTGAGACCGTGACGGTATCGTCTGCGTCCCGGCCCCGCCGGGAACGGATCCGGCCGGAGGAGACTGCTCTCTTGTTCCCCACCGGCGGCTACCACTGGCCGGGGATGGGCGCCGACATCGATGCCGGCCCGCGGCGCGCGATCCTGGATCGCGTCCAGTCGGCGATCGAGCCGCTCGGCGTGCCCGCGGGAGCCCTTCGCCGGCTGATGGCAGGCGCCGATCAGGCCCGGCGCGACCGCGGCCCTGCGGGCTGGACCTGGTCCGGGGACTTCCCACTCAGCATGGTGGCGCAGATGGCGCTCGGCTTCGCCCTCGCGGAGGCGTTCATCGAGCGTCGCGGCGCGCCCTGCCTTCTCGCGGGCGAAAGCATGGGCGAGCTCGCGGCCTACTGCGTGGCCGGGGCGCTGCCGCTGGAAGATGCCGCGAGGCTCACGTACCGTTGGGCTCACGATCTCGAGATGGCGTCCGCGACTCTCGACCTGCGCATGGCGGTGGTCGAGGATCTGTCCGAGGAGGCGTTCGCGACGTTCGCGGAGAGCCAGCAGGCCGGCATCGTGGTCACGGAAGCGCCGCACCTGTTCGTGGTGGCCCTCCCTCCGGCCAACCTCCCCGCGCTGGACCGGGAAGTGACCCGGCGGGGCGGACACGTGCTGGTCTCGAACAACCCCTGCGCCGCCCACGAACCGCGTCTGGCGGGAGCCGCACGGATCTGGTCGGAGCACGAGCGGTTCCTCGAGGACCTCCCCTTTGCAGCGCCCCGGATTCCCCTGTTGTCCACGCTGCGCCCGGCGGAACCTCTGGCGGACCCGGCGGCGCTGCGGCAAAACCGCGTGGACACCACGTTCCATCGGGTGCGTTGGGGAGAAACGCTGGCGGCGTTGCTGGGTTTGGGGGTGCGCCAGGTCATCCTCTTCGGGCCAACCTCGAGCGGCTACGCGCTGAAGAAGCTTCGCGGGGAGGATGCGCGGCTGGCACCCCTGCGGATTGCGGTGATCGGCACGCTGGAGGGGTTGGCGCGGGCGACCGGAACCCGGTCTTGAGAGGGAATCCCGGCACTGTTATACTCGTGGGTGATCGTTCGAAGGAGGGCGCACGTGCGTCCTCGGGGCGCCCGGTACCAGCTCGTCGCTGCTGTTCCACCGGCATCCTGGAGCTTCGGTGCCTCTTGCGTCTGCCCCTGCCGTGCCGGCGCTCTGCTTCCATCCGGGCGTTTCGTCGCGCGGCACCGGCAGACCCGTTCCCTGGCTCCATCAGGAAGGAGATCGCCATGTCGCACAACGCCAAGGTTCGGCAGGCAGAGAAGAACTGCCCCGGATTCCTGCTCAGGCTCTGGATTGCGCTGTTCCTGCTCGGATCTGCCACGGTCCCGGGCGCCGGGCGCGAATACAACTGGGAAGCGACCAACGGCCCCCAGGGCGGCGTCGTCTGGACGCTGGCCAACACGCCCGGCGGCGCAATCCTGGTCGGCACCGAGTCCGGCGGGTTGTTCCGCTCCAGCGACGGCGGCGACACCTGGTACCCGGTCGAGCTCGCCTGGCCCTGCTGCAACTACAGCGTGCCGGCGCTGGCGGTGGCGGACAATGTGATCTACGCCGGCACCTGGGGCGGCGGCGTGCACCTGTCGGTTGACGACGGGGAGACATGGTCGGCGGCCGGGGCGATTCCCGGCGAGGGGTATCCAATCGTCAGCAGCCTGGCCGCCTGCGTCTTCGGGAGTCGGGTCTACGCCGGAGGGAACTTCGGCGTGGCAGTCTCCTCTGACCAGGGCGCTTCCTGGTCGCCCCTCAGCAGCGGGTTGCCGTCCGGCGTGTGGGTCCGCGGTCTGGCGCTGCGCGGTCCGGTGCTGTTCGCTCGGCTCGACGACACGGTGTACCGTCTCGACCCCGAGAGTCAGGTCTGGGCCTCCTGGACCGACGGTCTGCCCGTGCCGCCGGTGGTGCAGTCGCTCTGCAACACCGCCGACGCGCTCTTCGTCGCCGGACACGAAGGAGGGGTTCACCATCTCGACTGTGGCGACAGTACCTGGGTGCCCATGAACGACGGCCTCTTCGACGACAATGTGGACGCGCTCATCGACGTCGACGGCGCCTTCTATGCCGGACTCATGGGGGGAGGGGTATTTCGCCGGGATCCGGTGTCCCGCTGGTGGGATCCGGTGAACAGCGGCCTGTGGAACACCGACATCCGCGCCATGGGCCGGCACCGGCGGAGCCCGCTCGCCGGATCCTACGGAGCCGGTGTCTTCCTCTACGACCCGGACGGCCAGAGCTGGGAGGCGCGCAACGAGGGGATCCACGCGCCCGGAATCCGCGGCATTGTCGTGGACGGAACGTACGTCTATGCCGGGAGCTTCGGGGCCGGCGTCGGGGTGTCGCCTGACGAGGGCGCGACCTGGCAGACCTCGGTTGACGGCCTGGAGGCGGTCTTCGTCAACGCCATGGCGATCGCCGACGGCGATGTCTACGCCGGCACCTGGAACGGCGTCTGGAAGTCCGTCGATCAGGGGCAGAGCTGGAGCCCGTCCGGACTGCAGGGCGACGGGGTCATGAGCCTGGTCGCTCCCTCGTCCACCCTCTACGCGGGCTTGTACAGCGGGGGGGTGTGGTCCTCCGAAAACGGCGGCGCCACCTGGGATCCGCTGGGAGACGGCTTGCCCGCGTCCCGGGTGCAAGGGATCACGGTCCTCGGCTCCGATGTGTACGCCGCGGTGAACGGATTCGGAGTCTACGCGCTCCGGACGGGAGAGACGGCCTGGGTGCCGATAAACACGGACCTGCCCGAGACGGACCTCTGGGCGCTCGCCACCCATGGAGGCACCCTCTTCGTCGGCCTGGGCTCCCGCGGAATCTGGAGGTGGAACGGGACAACCGAGTCCTGGGAAGCGACCGGGTACGATTCGGGCTCCGTCTCCAGTCTAGCGGACCTGGGCGCCGAGATCGCTGCCGGGGGCTGGGGAGAGTTCCTGGTCTCCGACGACGGGGGCGACACCTGGACGAACCGGAACAGCGGACTGAGACCTTGGCTGCTCGTCTCCGCCATCGGCGCGGGTGGAGGGCGGGTCTATGCCGGGCTGGAGGGCGGCGGCGTCTATCGCACCTCCGCGGATGTCAACGCCCTGCCCCCTGCTCCCGACCCGAGCGCCGGCGCGCCCTGGACGGAACTGCGCGCCGCCCCGAATCCGTTCGGCAGGTCTTCGCACCTGTCCTTCGGCCTGACGCAGCAGGCCTTCGTGGATCTGGCCGTCTTCGATTCGGCCGGACGCCGGGTGGCAACCATCGTGGCCGGGAGACTTCCGGCCGGACCTCATCAGCGCATCTGGAACGGAGAAACCGCGACCGGCGGCCGGGCCGCCGCCGGTCTCTACCTCATGCGTCTCGCGGTGGACGGCCGGGAGCTCACCACCAAGGCGGTTCGGATCGACTGAGCCGCCGATCCGCTGCGCCGCGCCGCGATCACCTCGCTCGCGGAGCCCACGAACCTGCGCTCCGAGCGCGTGTCGCCGTGGGACCCCGCGCCGCCGTGGGACCCCGAGCCGCCGCGCTGCTTCTGGTGCGCCGTCCATTCGCCCCGGCACCGGCCGCGCCGGCCCCGGCCTGTTCCCGTCGCCCGGCCAGTTCCTCGCGCAACGCCTCGCCGGTGAATGATCCCTTGACCCGCGCCACTTCCTCGGGCGTCCCCTGAGCGACCAGCGTTCCGCCCCAGTCTCCGCCCTCCGGCCCCAAGTCGATGACATGGTCGGCGGTCTTGATGACGTCGAGCTGGTGTTCGATCACCACCACGGTGTTGCCGGCATCTACCAGACGGCCGAGCACCTCCAGGAGGACGCGGATGTCCTCGAAGTGCAGGCCGGTGGTCGGCTCATCGAGGATGTACAGCGTCCGGCCCGTGGCCACCCGCGACAGCTCGGTGGCGAGTTTCACCCGCTGAGCTTCCCCTCCGCTCAGGGTGGTGGCCGGCTGTCCCAGGTGGAGGTAACCCAGGCCCACGTCGCGAAGCGTCGCCAGCCGGCGCCGCAACGGCGGGATGTTGCCCAGAAACTCCAACGCTTCCTCGACCGTCAAGGCCAGGATGTCGGCGATGTTCTTCCCCTTGAACGCGACTTCCAGCGTCTCGCGGTTGTAGCGCTTCCCGCCGCAGACCTCGCAGCGCACGTAGACGTCCGGCAGGAAGTGCATTTCGATCTTCACGACCCCGTCGCCGCGGCAGGCCTCGCAGCGGCCGCCCTTCACGTTGAAGCTGAACCGGCCGGGGCCGTAGCCGCGGACCTTCGCCTCGGGCAGCTTGACGAAGAGGTTCCGCACCTCGGTAAAAGCACCGGTGTAGGTGGCGCAGTTGGAGCGGGGCGTGCGCCCGATGGGCGACTGGTCGATGTCCACCACCTTGTCGAGGTGCTCGAGCCCCCGCAGAGCCCGGTGCTTTCCCGGCACGGGGCCGCCCTGATGCAAGGCCCGGGCCACGGCCCGGTACAGGATCTCGTTCACGAGCGTGCTCTTGCCGCTGCCGGAGACTCCGGTGACGCAGACGAAGGTGCCGAGCGGAATCGACACCGTCAGGTTCTGCAGGTTGTGCTCCGCCGCCCCCTCCAACACCAGCCGCTTTCCGCTCCCCCGACGTCGCGCCGGCGGCAGGGGGATCGCCCGCGCGCCCGCCAGGTACTGGCCGGTCAACGACGCCGGGACCGCCTGGACCTGGGTCGGCGTTCCCGCCGCAACGACCTCTCCGCCGTGCCGGCCCGCCCCGGGACCGAGATCGACCAGGTAGTCGGCCGCCAGCATGGTGTCGCGGTCGTGCTCCACCACCACCACCGTGTTGCCGAGGTCGCGCAGGCGGAGCAGCGTGTCCAGGAGCTTGCGATTGTCGCGGTGATGGAGTCCGATGGACGGCTCGTCCAGGATGTAGAGTACGCCGACGAGCTGGGAGCCGATCTGCGTCGCCAGCCGGATCCGCTGCGACTCGCCGCCGGAGAGCGTGCCGGAGGCGCGCTCCAGCGTGATGTAGCCCAGCCCCACGTCGTTCAGGAAGCGCAGCCGCTCCCGGATCTCCTTCAACACCTGGGCCGCGATGAGGCGATCGCGTTCCCCCGGCGCCAGGGTGCCCACCGTCTCCAGCGCGGAGCGCACCGACAGGCGAACCCAGCGGTCGATGTTCCAGTCGCCGATGCGGACCGCCAGAGTCTCGGGCTTCAGCCGCGCCCCGCCGCACGACGGGCAAGGCTTCGGGCTCATGAACTTCTCGATCCAGGCCCGCATGTCGTCGGACTTCGTCTCGCGGTACCGCCGCAGGAGGTTGGGGATCACCCCTTCGAATCGGGTGCGCCAGCGAACGTCGCCACGATCGCCGGAGTGGCGGACCTCCACCTCCTCCTCGCCGCTGCCGTGGAGAAGGATCTTCCGCGCCTTGGCGGAGAGCTTTCCGAAGGGGCTGTCCAGGGAGAAGCCGTACTTGCGGGCCACCCCCTGGAGGATCGAACCATGCCAGCCGGCTTCCGCATCGCGCCACACCATCAACGCCCCCTCCCCCACGGAGAGCGACGGATCCGGCACCACGAGGTCTTCATCGATTTCCAGCAGGCTGCCGAGCCCCTGGCACGCCGGACAGGCGCCGTAGGGGCTGTTGAACGAGAAGTTCCGCGGGTTCAGCGGGTCGAAGCTGATTCCGCATGCGGTGCAGGCCGCCTGCTCGTTGAAGAGCTGCTCGCCCCCATCCTCGCCGAGGACCCGCACCATTCCCTTTCCGGTGCCGAGGGCGGTTTCCAGCGAATCCGCCAGGCGTTGCCGGCGGCCGGCGTCCACCGCGATCCGGTCGACCACCACCTCGATGGTGTGCTTGCGCTTCTTGTCGAGGTCCGGCATCCCGGCATCGAGCGAGTGGAGGTCGCCATCAATGCGCACCCGCAGGAACCCCTGGCGTTGGAGCGATTCCAGGTCCTTTCGATACTCTCCCTTACGCCCTTCCACCAGCGGGGCGAGGATCTGGACCCGCTTGCCGGGAAACGCCTCGAGCACGCGCGCCACGATCTCGTCGATCGATTGGCGGGTGATCTCGCGGCCGCACTGATGGCAGTACTGGCGCCCGATGCGCGCGAAGAGCAGCCGCAGATAGTCGTAGATCTCGGTGGTGGTAGCGACGGTGGAACGCGGGTTCCGTCCCGCGCCGCGCTGCTCGATCGAGATGGCGGGCGACAGGCCGGTGATGTGATCCACGTCCGGCTTCTCCATCTGCCCCAGGAACTGCCGGGCGTAGGCGGAGAGCGATTCGACGTAGCGGCGCTGTCCTTCGGCGTAGAGCGTGTCGAAGGCCAGGGAGGACTTCCCCGAGCCGGAGACTCCGGTGAAGACGACCAGAGCGTCGCGCGGGATCGTCAGGGAGATGTTCTTGAGGTTGTGCTCGCGGGCTCCCTCGATCGTGATCTGCTGCACAGTACCGGTCCTTTCTGCTCCCCCTGGCGGACACCCGGTCGCGGCCGGCAGCGCAAAGAGACGGTTCCTCGGCCGCGGCTGGGACGCGAGAGTAACACAGAGAAGCGGCGCCGGGATGACAAATGCAGAACAAATGTTCCTCTGAATCGAGAGCGGAGCGGAGCGCGGGATCCGGGGTCGACAGGCCCATTCGAAGGGGGGCCTTCAAGTTGGGACAACAGCGGACGGGCCGGATCGGGGGGACATCGAGAGGGGGATCGCGCTTGAGCCCGGGAGGCACGCCTCCCAGGCGTCCGAAGTCTGCTACCCTGATTGCCCGATGGTCGATCACCCCCCGGAAAGCTCCTGCCGCGGGACACGGGTCTGGCGGGACCAATCGTGACGGGAGCCCGGTGATCGGAAAGGATCCGACGATGGGCGTACGAAAGAAGGAGGCCGGCAGTGAGCTCTGGCTCGGTTCTTCGCATCCTCGCGCTGCTCTGTCTGCCTGGAACCACTCTCGTGGCCGGTTGTGGTGACGACGACTCCGTCACGAGAACGCCGGTAAACACTCCCCCCACCGCCTGCTTCATCGTGAGTCCGGATACGGGCACGGTCGCGACCGACTTCCGGTTCGACGCCTCGTGCAGCACGGACGGACAGGACGCCACGGCGCAGCTCCAGGTGCGCTGGGACCTGGAAAGCGACGGGGTATGGGATGTCGACTGGAGCACCGTCAAGACGCTGACGCGTCGCTTCGCCGCGATCGGCGCGCGGACCGTGGCGCTTGAAGTCAAGGATAGCGCAGGGTTGGCGGCATCCACCTCGCGGCAGATCCTGGCCGCGAACACCGCTCCCACGGCGTCCTTCATCGTGGAACCGGAGTCCGGCACCACGGCGACGGTGTTCTCGTTCGACGCTTCCGGGTCCTCGGACCTGGAAGAACCCGGCACGGCTCTACGGGTTCGCTGGGATTGGGAGAGTGACGGGACGTGGGACACCGGGTACTCCACTGCGAAGACGGCGAGCCACATATTTGCCGCACCCGGCACCATGGTCGTTGCGCTGGAGGTTACGGATCCCGAAGGTTTGACCGGGACCACGACCCGCTCGGTGACGGTGTCCGATCGGTACCTCCCGCCGACCTCGCCGGCGAACGTACTCGCCAACCTTCAAGCGGCATACGCGGATCGCAACATCGGCCAGTACCGGAAGCTCTTCACCGAAGACTTCACGTTCGTCTTCAACCCGCTGGATCCGGAGGACCCGGACCACCCTACCCCGGCTTCCTGGGGCCTCGTCGATGAGCTCGAAGCGACACAGAACATGTTCGAGGATGAGCTGGTGCACGAGGTCGAGTTGACGGGCTACCGGATGGGCGTGCCTCAGGCCGCCGACTCCGTCTTCTACGGCCCGCATGCGTGGAAGGTGCGCGTCGACGAGACGAACCTGCAGGTCGCGACGCGGACGCCGGACGGCGACCTGCTCACGCTGGTCGTGCAAGGCACCACCGAGATGTTCTTCTTCCGGGAGGACCCCACCCGGCCGATCGACGGACATCCAACCTGGTTCATCTTTCGCTGGGAGGACCAGCCGATCGGGTCCGTCAAGACTGAGAGCAAAAGCTGGGGACAGTTGAAGGCCTTGTTCCGCTAGCGGCAGGCGTTCGCCGAACACAAGGCCCGGTTCCGCTGAGCGGCGAACGTTCGCCGAGCGCAGCGCCATCGGTTGGCCCGGCACTCAGATTCCCCAAGATCACGTCAACCTCCCGAAATCCCGGCGGGCAGTGCCGTGCCGTCGAACTCGGCGTATGTTTCGGCCGGGGCATCGGACGGTAGCACCCCGGCCGGCTCCGCGACCTCCGGTCTGACGTCTCACGGTCGCTGTGCCGCGGCACCACCCGCTCAAGCCTGGTTCTGCTATCCTTGTTGCGACGATCGATGCCCGTGCGCCCGAAGCGCCTCCGCCCGGAGCTCGGACGCGGCGGCGAGGGGGAGAGAATCGCGCACGCTCGTGCGTAGAAAGCGAGAGGCGACGGTGCACCCCGGATCGATGATTCCATGCGGTGTGAGGCCTTTCGTGCTGGGGGCGGTTCTGCTGCCGGCGGTGCTCCTGTCGGCGGTTCTCCTGCCCGGCTGCGGCGACGAGGCGAAAACGCCGGTGGGGGGCGATCTCATCGTTTACTACCTTCCCCAGACCTCAGCGGCGAACGTCCTCGCCAACCTTCGGCAAGCGTACGCGGAGCGCAAGATCGACGAGTACCGGAAGCTCTTCACGGACGACTTCACGTTCGTCTTCAACCCGCTGGATCCGGAGGACCTTGACCACCCCAACCCGGATTCCTGGGGACTGGTGGACGAGCTGCAGGCGACTCGAAACATGTTCGCCGATTCGTCTGTGACCAAGATCGAGCTCACCAGCTACGTGCTCGGCGCCATCGAGCGCGCCGACTCAATTCACTACGGCCCGCGCACCTGGAAGCAGCGCGTGGAACAGGTCAACCTGCAGGTCGCGACGAGATTGCCGAACGGCGGAACTCTGACCCTGGTAGTGGAGGGGACCACCGAAACGTTCTTCTTCCGGGAGGACCCCACCAAGCCGATCCAAGGACGGCCGGCTTGGTTCATCTTCCGCTGGGAGGATCATCCGAGCGGCCCCAAGACCGAGAACAAGACCTGGGGACAGATCAAGGCCGTGTTCTTCTGAGCCGCGATCCCTGCAGGAATGGCATCGTGGGCCATCCCCCGATTCGCCGGCTGCGACGCGGATCGCCTCGGGCGCGTCGCGACCTGCCCTGCGGGCGCGACCCCGGGCCGCCTGCCTCAACGCGCCCGCACGATCCGCCCCGTCGCCACCGCCCCTCCGAAGTCGAGCCGGGCCCAGTAGACGCCGGAAGGGGTCGGCCGGCCGCGCTGGTCCCGGCCGTCCCAGAGCCAGGAGGCGTCCCGTAGGTCGCGCGTGCGGCGAACGCACCGGCCGGCGGGATCCAGGATGCACAAGACCGCGCCGCGAAGCCCGTTCGAACCGGCGGGCACCGACGGCCAGTCGATCCGGACATTACCGACGCTCGGATCGGGCCGGACGCGCAGAGCGAGCGTGGGGCCGCTCGGCAGTGGCAGCCTTGGAGCACCGCCCAGATCGCTGACCGGATCCGCCGCCGGACCGTAGCCTGGCGAGGGTCCTCCCACCTCGTACGCCCCCAGATCCGGCGCGGTCCCCAGCCAGCCGTCATTCAGGTTGGCCAGAGACAGGCCCGCGTCGACCGCCGACGCTCCCGGTTGCAGACGCACGTCTGCGTCGCCGGGCGGGTACGGCGGGAAGAACGTCGGCGCCCCGAGATAGGGCCCGCGCAGCGGTTCCTCGGCGTCGACGAAGATGCCGTAGTCCACGAGCACGCCGTGCTCCTCCAGTCCCGTCGCGGCCTGAAACGCCGCCAGGGTCGGGTAGCTCACATAGTTGAAACGCGCGAAGCGGGCCGGATCCGCCTGGTACCAGCCGTCGTGGTCGAAGTCCGCAAAGTCGCCCGCGGTGTCCAGACAGATCGGATCGCCGCTATGTCCGGGGGCGCTGCCGCCCAGAATCAGGTTGTTGCGCAAGATTACCCGGCGCCACTCGCCTCCGCCCCAGCCTCGTTCGTCCGCCCCCGCCATCGTGTTCTGCACGACGATCATGCCGGTCGGGTCTCCGTGGAATTTCAGCGGCTTGAGTTGCCAGTTGTAGACCACGTTCCGGAGCATGTAGATCGGGCCGCCGTATACCGGTTGGCAGCTGAATCCGCAGAGCACGTTGGTGATCCGGTTGTCGTGGCATCGGATGTTGTGGCGCGAGGCGTCGAACTCCACGCCGTCGTCGGTGCAATCGTAAAGCTCGTTCCCGTACACGTCGCAGTTGGACGTCACGATGCTGTCCCGGTCGGATCCCACCATCACCGCGTCGAAGACCCCATGAATCCGGTTGTATCGCACTACATGCCCCCTCCCGACCAGAAGCAGCGCGTAGTGGTCCTCGTTGCGTCCCTCCTCCCAGCGCAGCGGCCCCACAATCTCGTTTCCGGACACGAAGACGTTCTCGTGTTCTGAGTCCCGGAAGTCGAGGCCGAACATCTCGTCTCCGGAACGGGTGGAAAAGTCGATCCGGCAGTCGATCACCGCGATGTTGCGGGTGCCGCTCGCGCGCAGGCACCGCGAGCGGGGATTGCGCATGGTGAGATTGCGGAACTGGAGATCGTGGTTCCCGGAGAGCTCGATCAGGTGGTAGCAGGCGCTCTGGCCATCGATGACGCTCAGGTCGCGATCGACTCCGCTCCAGACAATCGGCTCATCCGGCGTGCCGCTCGCCTGGAGATCGAGGGAGTCGGTGTAGACGCCGGGCGCCAGTAGAAAGAGGTCCCCGGGCGCGGCCGCCGCGTCGGCGGCGGCGATCCCGCGGAAGGGATCGCCCGACGTGCCGCTTCCCCCTCCGCTCCCCGGCGTCACGTAACGCACGCGCGCGTCGGCGCCGACTTGAGGCCACGCCCGCGTCGAGAACGGGAGGGTCGTGTCGGCGGACCCACCGTCGGGATCGCTCAAAACGAGGCGCACCACGTACTCGCTCGCGGGCTCGAGGTCGAAGAGGCTTCCCGCGAGGAGGTTTCCCGGATCGACCTGGTGTTCGTTCTGGATTCCGGGCTCGACGCGGAAGAGCGGCTGTCCCTCCCGCCACCCGCTGCTGTCTGCCGCGAGACGGAAGCGCGTGAGCACCACGCAGTCCTGGTCGGTGTCGCCGTCGATAAGCCACTCGATGCCGGCGGCAACCTGAGTTGCCTCGACGGCGATCGGGCCCGGAACCGTGGACGTCTGGGCCCAGGCCGCAGGGCCAAGGAGAAGCACCCCGGCCAAGGCCGCGAGACCAACGCGGGGTCTTCGCCGGGACGCTCCGCCTCGTCTTCTCCCCGCGGACTTCGCCCGGCCGCGCGCGCTCGCGATGGCCGGCCGGGCCTCGGCCGGAGCCCGCGGTCGTCTCCACGATCGGTTTGCGGGAGAGCCCGTCGCACACAGCATCCATCGCCTCCGCCCGTTGCCGGAACCGCTCCAAACGTCCGGGATTCAGTATAGCCGAGGCGGGCCGCGATCCAGACCTCCGCGCCGCCGCCCGGCCGGACCTCCCGGATCACTTCATTCGCACGATCCGCCCGGTCGCGCTGCGCCCCGCGAGCTCGACGCGGGCCCAGTACACGCCGGAGGCGACCGGCCGGCCGCCCTCGTCGCGTCCATCCCAGAGCCAGGAGGATCCCCGCAGATCCCGCACCGACCGCACCCGCCGGCCTGCGGCGTCGAAGATCGCCAGATTCGCCGCAAACCTGCCGGCGGCGTCTCCCTCCGGCGGCGTCCAGCGCAACCGGACTTCCCCGAAGCTCGGCCTCGGAGAAACGCTCAGGCGCAGCGTGGTCGGGGGCGGCAGCGACCCGCCGATCTGGGCGACCGGCTCCGCTCCCGGGCCGTAGCTCGGTAGCGGTCTTCCCCACTCGTACGCGCCCAGATCGGGTGCCGAGCCCAACCATCCGTCGTTGATATTGGCCAGCGGTTGGCCGGCGTCGATCGCCACGCTCCCCGGCTGCAGGCGCAGGTCTTCGCTTCCGGGCGGATACGGCGGGAAGAACGTCGGATCGCCCATGTACGGGCCGCGGGAAGGCTCCTCCGCGTCCGCGAAGATGCTGTAGCCCACGAGCCCGCCGTTCAGTTCCTGGCCGGTTCCGGTCCGAAAGGCGGCCAGCGTCGGATAGGTCACCCCATTCAGGATGGCGAATCGGACGGCGTTCGCCTGGTACCAACCATTGAAGTCAAGATCCGCATTCACTCCCGCCGTGGACAGGCACACCGGGGGGCCGGAGCGCCCGGCGGTGCTCCCGCCCAGGATCAGGTTGTTGCGGAGAATCGCGTGGCGCCATTGGCCGCCGCCCCACCCGCGCTCGTCGGCGCCGACCAGGGTGTTGTTTACGACGATCATTCCGGTGGGGTTGACGTGGAACTTGAGAGGCTTGAGCTGCCAGTTGTAGACGACGTTCCGCAGCATGTAGATCGGGCCGCCGTAGACCGGCTGGCAGCTGAAACCGCACAGCACATTGGTGACCCGGTTGTCGTAGCAGCGGATGTTGTGCCGCGATGCATCGAACTCGACGCCGTCATCCGTGCAATCGAAGATCTCGTTTCCGTACAGATCGCAGTTCGAGGTGACAACGGTGTCCCGGTCGCTGCCGATCATCACGGCGTCAAACACGCCGTGAATGCGGTTGTAGCGGACGACGTGCCTCTTCCCGACCAGCATGACGCCGTAGTGGTCTTCGTGCCTTCCCTCCTCCCAGAGCAGCGGCCCGACAATCTCGTTCCCGGACACGAATACGTTCTCATGGCGCGCCCCGCGAAAGTCGAGACCACACATCTCCCGGCCAGACCGGGTTGTGAACTCCAGGCGGCAATCGATCACCGCGACGTTCCGGGTTCCGCTCGCGCGGATGCAGCACTTGCCGGGATTCTTGATGGTGAGGTCTCGGAACTGCACGTCATGCGTTCCCGGCAGGTCGATCACGCTGTAGGGAAGGAGTTGGCCGTCGATGACGGTCTGGGTCCGGTCCGTGCCGTTCCAGATGATCGGTTGGCCGGCGACGCCGCTCGCCTGGAGCACGAGGGGGCCGGTGTAGACTCCCGGACCCAGAAGGAAGAGGTCTCCCGGAGAAGCCGCCGCATCAGCAGCGGCGATGCCGCGAAACGGATCTTCCAGTGAACCGCTCCCGCCGCCGTTTCCCGGCACGACGTGCCGCAGGCGGGCATTCTCCGGGATGCGGGGCCATGCCGCCGTAGAGAACGGAAGCGTCGTCTCCGCACTCCCGCCGTCCGGGTCGTACAAGGAGAGATGCACCTGGTAGTCGGTATCCGGAGTCAGATCGAAGAGGCTTCCGGCGAGCAGATTTCCGGGGTCGATCTGATGCTCGTTGAAGCTGCCGGGCTCGACCCGCATGAGCGGTTGCCCGGTCTGCCACTCCCCACCGGAGCCGGCCGGCCGGAAGCGCGTCATCACCACGCAATCCTGATCAGAATCGCCGTCGATGAACCACTCGATCCCGGCCGCGACCTGGGTCGGCTCGAGATGAATCGCCCGCGGCGTGGTGGCGGTCTGCGCCCAGGCGGCCGACCCGATCAGGAGCGCGCCGATCCCGACTCCGGCGCGCCAGGCGGACCGGCTCGGGCCGGGAGGCGGGTGCCAGACCCGGAGGATCGAAGAACGACAAGGACGATGTTTCGGATACGGCGGAACGGCAGGAGGTGCGGGAGGAGTGCGATCTGCGGCGGAAACCGAAGGCATCCAGAGGAAGTCAACGGTTGGCGAGCGACGGAGGAGCGAACGATGCAGAAGAGCCGCCACCGGAGCGGGCCAACAAGGCATACAGACCCCCGAAGGCCCCTGACCGATGATGGGAAACGATGCGCGGAGCCGGCCGCGCGGGGGCAGAGTACCCACCCCGCGTGACGGCGGCAAGGTTTATCTGACCGACCGGCGTTGTTGCGGAGCGATATCACAGGAACGATCGCGATCGCGAGCGATTCACTGGAGCGCAAGCGCGGGACACACCCTCAATCGCGATCACGAGAGACATACTCGATCACAATCGCGAGAGGCGTCCTCGATCGCGATCCCACGAGACATACTCGATCACTGCCGGGAGACACGCGCCCGATCGCAATCGCGAGAGACACGCCCGAGCGCAAACGGCGTCGAGTCCGAGCCAGACCGGCCAGACCGGCCGACCGGCCGACCGGCGGGCCGCGCTTTCACATCCGGCCGCGGACCGGACCGTGGTCCGAGGAGGGAGCTCCGGCGAACGACCTCCCGCCGGAGGAGGCCTATTCGGCTGTCCGGGCCAGGCGGACGCCCACCCGGCCGTCGCGGGATTCGGGCGGTTGGTGTCCTCGGGCGGCGGAGCGACAGTGCCGCGCCTCGTCCCCCTGGCTCCCGCCGCGGGCGACGCGATCCGTGCCGGTCGCCGCGCCCCGCGGATCGAAGGTCGTGCCGGTCGGATACGACCCGTACCAGTCCCAGCACCACTCCCCGACATTGCCGTGCATGTCGAACAGATGCCAGCCGTTGTATTCCTTGATCCCGACTTCGTGGGTCACGCCCCCGGCGTTCCCGCAGAACCAGCCGACCGCGTCGAGAACGGGATCCGCCGGTGCGCAGCCGAGGCTCGTGATCTCCCCGTTACAGAACGCGGTCTCGCTCCGCGCCCGACAGGCGAACTCCCACTCGGCCTCCGTGAGAAGCCGATAGCCGGTGGCCGCCCAGTTCGCCGTCACGGTAGCCGCCGTCAGATGATTTCCGGCGTACACGGCATCCGTGATGGTGTAGACAGGGGGCCGACCGGTCTGGAGTGAACGCTGATTGCAGAACGAAACGGCATCGAACCAGGTCACGTTCTCGACGGGCAGATTCGCGCCCAGGTCGGTCGATTCGTTCCAGCCCATGATCGCCACCCACTCCGCCTGGGTTACCTCGGTCCGCGACACGTGGAACGCGTTCGTGAGATGCACCGCGTGCTGCGTTTCGGCAACGTCGCGTCCGGGCTCTGACTCCGGGCTGCCCATGAATAGGAAACCGTCGCCGTTGATCAGGATCTCCTCCGTGGCCGGGAGGAGGATTCCGGTCCCGATGCAGCTGACTGCCGTGCAGGAGCTCGAACCCAGATCGACCGTGCAGGTCTGCACTCCCTCTTCCTGCGGCGAGAAACGGACCGTAATCTCCTTCTCCTGGCCGGCAGCCAGCGCGAAGTCGCCCGCGCCCGATTCGATGCTGAAGGTCTCGCAACTGTCGCTCACCGAACCCGTCAGGGTCCCGCCGCCGGAGTTCCGGATCGTGAAACTCAGATCGAACGACTGATTCCGGATCACCGAGCCGAAGTCCAGCTGCGCGGGGTTCACGGTGCAGGCCGGGGGAAGGTCGACTCCGACTCCGGTGCAGGCCACCGGACCGCAGGCCGCCGTCCCCAGCTCCACAGCGCAGGTCCGGGTTCCACCCGACACCGGGGCGAATCGGACTGTGACCTGCTTCTCCTGACCGGCCGTCAGCGCGTAGGC
>CAYYQN010000025.1:0-66702 GCA_964473865.1 uncultured bacterium
CGCAACCCGCGCCACCGGCGCCGCCGCGGGCGCTCGCCGGACCGGCGGCACCTCCGCGGGGAGCGGCGCGGGCTCGAAGGTGTGGTACTCGGGGACGAGTTCGGCCAGAGCCGCCCGGATCAGCTCTGGCGTGCCCCGGTGCGCCAGTTGCTCCAGTCGGTCCACCCGCGCCGCAACCACGCCGGGGTCCACCTCGTCCAGCTCGAGCCGGAAGATCTTGCGGTGCTGCGTGACGCGGGTTCGCTCCGAGTCCGTGAGCAGCTCCTCCTCCAGCTTCTCGCCGGGGCGCAATCCGACAAACCGGATCGAGATGTCGATCCCCGGGCGCAGGCCGGAGAGGCGCACCAGTTGTTCGGCGACGTCGAGGATCCGTACCTGCTCCCCCATGTCCAGCACGAACACATCGCCGCTGTTGCCGAAGAGCGCGGCCTGGATCACGAGCTGCGAGGCCTCGGGAATGGTCATGAAATAGCGGCGGACGTCCGGGTGGGTCACCGTCAGCGGTCCCCCCTTGGCGAGCTGACGCTGGAAGATCGGGATGACGCTCCCGTCGCTGCCCAGCACGTTGCCAAAACGCACCGCGACGAATCGCGTCGGCGTACCCGGGGTGGACATCGCCTGGAGCAGGATCTCGCACGCCCGTTTGGATGCGCCCATGACGCTCGAGGGGTTTACCGCCTTGTCGGTCGAAATGAAGACGAAGGTGTCCACTCCGGTCTCGGTGGCGGCCCGGGCCAGGCTCCGAGTGCCGAGGATGTTGTTCAGCACCGCTTCTCGGGGTGTCCGCTCGAGGAAGTGGACATGCTTGTGCGCGGCGGCGTGGAAGACGATTTCCGGCCGGTACAGCCTCAGCAGGTCGAGGACGCCTTCCTCGTCTCGGATATCCCCCACCACCTGCACGAGGGGGAGGCCGGGGTGGCTCTCACCGAGTTCGATTCCCAGGAAGCAAAGCCGGTTCTCTCCATGGTCGAGGGCCACCAGACGTCCCGGGGAGAAACGCGCGAGCTGCCGGCAGAGCTCCGATCCGATGGAGCCACCGGCGCCCGTGACCAGGACCGTCCGGCCGCGAACCCGTCCGGCGATTCCCTCGAAGTCGATGCTGACCGGCTCCCGGCCCAGCAGGTCTTCAATCCGGACTTCCCGAACCTGTCCCAGGGCGCCCTTTCCCACGATGAAGTCGGAGAGGGCGGGAATGGTCCGGCACTCGACGCCCGCCTCCTGGCAGAACTCCACCACCTGCCGGATGAGTCGTGAGGGGGCCGTGGGCGCGGCGATCAGCACCTGGCTGACCCGCTTCTCGGGGAGCAGTCGGGGGATGTCAAAGGTGGTTCCGAGCACCGGGACGTCCTCGATTCGTCGCCCCAGTTTCCAGGGGTCGTCGTCGACAAACCCCACCGGCTCGCCGAGCTCGTGGTTGCTGAGGCGCATCTCTCGCGCCAGCATCGCTCCCACGTCTCCGGCCCCCACCACGAGAATGCGCGTCCCGCCGCGGTGGCCGGTGCGGAGGCGCGGCGTGCGCACGAGCTTCCAGGCCAGGCGGCTGGTGACGATGGCCGCGGTCGCCAGAATCCAGGAAAGGATCATCACGCTGGTCGGAAAGAGCCGGACCTGAGGCACCAGATTCACCACGAAGAGCACGGCGAAACCGAGGAAGAGGGTCCGCAGGAGCACAAGGAGCGTGGGGACCCCGGCATAGCGCCAGATCGATCGGTTGATCCCCGTTACGTTGATCAGGAGCAGCATCCCGATCGTGTAGTAGACCGCGCTGTGCCCCAGGTTGTGGACAAACCGGGGTGGTATCTCCCCCTCGAAGCGCAAGGCAAGCGCGCCCACGACAGCCGCGTTGAGGAGCACGGCGTCCGCGAGGTTGACGAGAACGAGTTTGAGGTTGAGGCGCACCAGTCGACCCCCGGGGTACTCCTTTTCCCGATCCCTCCACGAGGCAGGCCTATTCTTCCATCGGCCCAGCCCAAAATCAGCACAAGGTTATTCGGTGCGGGGAAAGCTCCGGCCGGCGGTGGCAAATGCAGGCGTCACGGTAAGCGGCGCCAGAAACCGCCCCGGAGGGCGGTTTCCGCTGGCCGAGAGGGGACGCGAGGGTGGTCAGGAGGCCTTGCGTCTGCGTAGCATCCAGAGTCCGCCCAGGAGGCCGAGGCCCAGGAGGGCCGCCGAAGCCGGCTCGGGGACTGGAGTGATACTGGCCGTCTCTTGACCGTCCAGACGATAGCGGTAGCCATCCGGAATCCCGTTGCCCGCCCTGCCGGTCATGCCGGCATAGGTCGACCAGGTGTGGTTTTCGAGCGAAGGCAGGAATTCCCCGGAGTTGAACGTGCCGTTCGCGGTCAGGGATCCCAAAAGCAGGTTCGAATTCATGACATAGCTGAACCCGGAGATGCTGCCGGAGAGCCAGGATACTCCGTCGGTGAACGACGGCGGGCCGGGGTCGATCGCCGGATTCGTGCCGTAGTCGTAGCCGCGGTTGGTGGGACCGGTGGAGCGGTAGATACCGAGCGCTCCGCCGGTATAGACATACTCCTTGATGGTTGCCGTATGGGTGATCACCTGCGACAGTTGCAGCCCTGAGAAGGCGAACGTGTAGACCTCTGCCGGGTCCGCGACGGGGGCGGAGAAGCCATCCAGGACTCCAACCGCGTGAAAGGCCTGCGGGAGCCCGTTGACCTGCGTGGACCAGGAGAAACCGGTGTAGTCGAGGATCAGGGGCACGGCTCCGACCGGGCCAGGGAAGAACCCGCCGAGGGCCGCGGTCGCGAGGAACAGGGTTGCCAGTTTCCGTATCATCGGCCCACCTCTTCTGTTGAAAGACTCGATCCTTCGGATCGCCTCGTGTGTCGCATCGGCCTTCGGGGAGCGATCTACTGACGGAAGGTCTTCTTGATGGCACCCCAACTTCTTATTGCAATTGGGCTTGGCACTTCCGGGCCGTAAAGCTGTGGATCCCAGGCCAGGTTGTAGCCGGCCGGAATCCCCAGGCCATCCTGGCTGCTCACTCCCCCGAAAACGGTCCAACCGCAGGGGTTCGTCATGCCCCCGAACCTGATTCCTCCCTGCCAGTCCACGAGGCCGGAGATCGTTCCGGTGCCGCTTGTCATGTTGAAGAAGAGGGACATCTCCGTGAACACACCCTGAAGATCGAGGTCGCCGTCCAGGAACGTTGCTGGCACGAGGGTATTCGGGGGCGCCGGGTCCCAGATGCCATTCAACTCCGCGTCAGAGTGCAGCTGGATCGTGCCGCCCGAGTACGTGATGGTCTGGAACGGCCCATAGGACTCCACGGATGCGACGGTGAGACCCTGGATCATGACGGTGTATTCCAGGCGTTGCAAGTCCAACGGCCAGATCGGGTTCGGCTGAATGGTGTTGAACTTCCCCGCCATCGCGACGACCGTTCCGATCGTCGCCGGCGGCCCGGAGACATACGAATACCCGGCGAAATCGAAGAATGGCATCTCAGCGCCGGCGGCCCAGGCGGGCGTGGCGCCGATCAGCAAGGCGAGTATGCTGTTACGGAGGAGACTCGGGCGATTGCGATCGGGTTGCATGTCGTTCTCCTGGCGGCGCGTTGGCCGCCCGGTGAGATTCCCAACCCTCCTCACACCAAGCATAGCGGCCGGCGCTGGATGGGTCAATCGTCAATGTCTGACCGAGTTCATTTATGGAGATACCTTCATATCATAGAGAATTCGAGTCGGATGGCCCAGACGCCTCGGCGCTAACTTCAGAAAGGACCGACCACTAACCCGCTCGGCGGCCGCGAGGGGCGCCGTCTCGTTCTTCGGATCTCCTCTGTGCGTCGTCGGTACGACCCGCCGTCCGGCGGAGATCACCCGCGCGGCGAGGTACCCTCGGGGTTGACAAGCCGCACGGCCCTGCCCACACTCCGGCCGCCATCACCCGATCGGCAAGGAGGCCGTATGACTCAACCCCCGGACGTGCTTGATCCCCAGACTCCGCCCCCGCCGGTCGGAGTTCCGGAGTTGCCAGCTGCCGGCCCCGGCGCAGAGCTCCTCTCGCGCTTCAAGCGGATGTTCTCTGCCCCGAGCGAGGCCTTCCGTCCGCCGCTCTCGCGGTGGGTCTGGCTCTTTCCGCTGATCCTGTTGTCGATCTGGGCCTTCGCCCAGGCGCTGCTCTCGGCGGATCTCTGGATCGCGGAGGGCCTTGTCGGGAGTCCGGAGGGGGCGGCCGCGTTCGACCAGATGCCGGCGGACAAGATGGGCGGCATTCGCATTGCGATGGGAGTCGGGGCTTTGGCCATGAGCTGGGTGGGCTACCTGGTTCCTGCGCTCTTCTTCTGGATCGGTCTGACCTTCGTGCTCGGCGGCCGCGCGAGTTTCATGGCAGTCCTCGCGGTGACCGCCTTCACGGGGCTCGTCATGCTACCCCGGGACATCCTGCTCACGTTCCTGCGCCTGCAGGCCGGCACGATCCACATCTACACCAGCCCCGCGGTCCTCGTTGACCCCGGCCAGAAGGCGCTGATCGCGCTTGCTGAACATCTGGACGTCTTCGCGCTCTACCGACTGGTCCTGCTCGGCTTCGGATTCCGCTCCGTCTCGGGGCTGAAGGGTCGGCAGACCGGATGGCTGGTCGCCGTGCTCTGGGTGCTGGGTGCGGGCCTTGCCTCTGCGATGACGGCGCTTGGCCAGCGGTTTGGGGGATGACCGGCTAGCCGGAAGAGGCCGCGAGCAACTGGAGGAAGGTCTCGTGCAAGAGCGCCTTTTCTTCGGCAGCCTGATAGAGAACCGTCACTGTCTGGATTCCGGAGCCGCCATCCAGCCCGTCGAGCAGCCCGGCCAGCATCTCCCGGGCCGGCTTCTCGTGCCGTCCGTGCGCCCCCCGATACAGGGGGTAGAAGACCACGCTTGCAGCCGAAGCGCGGCTGGCGATGGTCAGCGATTCGCGCGCGGCGGTGCGGCCGGCCCCCTCCGTCCAGGTCATCTCCTTGCTCATCACGACCGCATGGTGGAGCCACCGGAAGCCGCAGAGCGAACCCGGCGTCACCGCGACCTGGCCGGCCTCCATGGGCCCCTGCCGCACGGCATCGATCTCGACCTCCTTGCCGTGGGTCTTCCTGAGCTCGAGGCCGGGTCCCGAGAGCATCCAGAGGTGGTCGTTGGCCGGGATGACCAGCACATCGCCGGCCGCCGGGCGTTGGGCCTCCGGCAGCCAATCCACGCGGGTGCCCAGGATTCGGAAAGCCATCTCCCCCTCCCCTCGTCGACCAATCATCCGCGGCGGCTTTTCCGCCTCGAAGAGGAGCCTGCATGGACACGACCGATCCGAAGTCGGATGCCCCGGTGCCGGTCCGCCCACCCCGACCCCTGACGGCCCGGACCCGCTGGCCCGGTGCAACCGGCATGTGGGTCGCGGTGCTCCTCGCCCTGCTCGGCTGGAGCGTGCTTCGGTCCCTGGGGCCGCTCGCGATCGCCCTGGGCGCGTGGGTGGTCGCTGGGGCACTGCCGCGGTCCCGAGACCGCCGGGCGGTCCGCCACCTGCTGCTTCTCCTCGGCGTCCTCTGGATTCTCCACGCGGCGCGCTGGGTTGTCTATCCTCTCCTCGCAGCAATGCTGGTGGCGATGCTGCTCGCGCCGCTCGTCTCCTGGCTGGAGTCGAAACGGGTGCACCGCTCCCTGGCAACCCTGCTGGTCCTGCTGCCGTTCGGACTCGTGGTCGTCGCGGCAGCCGGCATACTGGTGCCCGCCATACTACGGCAGGGGCAGCTCCTCCTGGCGAAGCTGCCCGACGCGTACGCCTATCTCGCCGCCCACGCGAAGAGTCTGATGCAGTTGGCGGGGCCGGAGCCGGTGCCGACTCCCCTTCCCGAGGTTCCGTCCATCGATTCGCTGCGGGTGGCCCTCGCGGACTCTGCCGGGCCGGCCGCGGCCGCGCTGCCACCCGCGGGAACGCCCGGACCGATAGGCGGCAGCTGGTTGAACCAGCTCGTCGGTCACGCGGAGACCGTGCTGCGAGCTGCGATCGGCGGGGTCGCGGGCGTGGGGCGCGGGCTGGGAGTTGCGGCGCAGTACGTCAGCTTGTTCCTTCTGACGCCGATTGTCGCCTACCACCTGCTCGTGGATCGGGAGCAGCTTCGCGCCCGGGTGATGGCCTGGCTGCCGGACCGCTGGCGCGAGCATACTCTGCGGGTGGCCGGAGACATCGGCAGCTCGCTCCAGGTCTATCTGCGCGGGCAGTCGCTCGTCGCCGCGGTCGAGATCGTGCTGTTCTCCGTCGTCTTCGCGATCGCCGGTTTCACGCAGCCGGTCGCACTGGGGGTGATCGCCGGGCTTCTCTCCTTGGTTCCCCTTCTCGGCTTCTGGATCACCGTATTGCTGGTCGTCTTGAACGCCGTCACCGGACCTGGACCGGGGATGGCTCTGCTCAAGGCCGGAGTCGGAATCGCGATCATCAACTTCGTCGAGGGGCAGTTGCTGGTGCCTCGCATCCAGGGATCGGGTCTCGGGCTTCACCCCTTGGCCGTTCTCCTGGGCGTGCTCCTGTTTGGGGCCCTGTTCGGCTTTGTCGGGGTGCTGTTGGCCGTCCCCGCGATGGGGGTGCTCCGGGCTGCGATGCCGGGGATCGAAGGCGCGTGGTTCCGCAGTTCAATGCACGGCGGATCCGCGGATCAAACCGATTCCCCCGGTTCAGCAGACTGAGTGCCCGGCGCCCCGGTGGTGCGAAACGGCAGCCGATTCCACCGATCGAGGACTCGGGCGCGCGCCGGCGCCGGCAAGACCAGCTGGATCCCGGCGCGCACGCCCGCATCCAGGCGTGGCAGGACGCGAGAACGGGACAACGGCGGCCGCTCCGGCGGGCCGAGCATCACCATCGCCGCAGCCAGGAAGAGCACCAGGATGACGCCTCGCGCGGCTCCCAGGACCAGGCCGAGGACCCGGCTCAGGCCGGTCGGCTTCTTTCCTTCCCAGGCCGCAGCGAGCAATCGCCCCGCCAGGTTCACGCCGAGGTTGACCACGAGAAAGAGCGCGACGAAAAGCACCCCCCACGCCAGGCCCGATCGACGCAGCCAGACCGGTGCATGCTCCAGAATCGGAGTGACCAGGCGCAGGCCGGCGATGGCGCCGACGGCCAGCCCGCCGACGGCGAAGAGCTCACGAAAGAACCCGTTTCTTACCCCGGCCAGTGCGGTCAGCAGGAAACAGGCGGCCAACAGGATGTCGATGACGAGATCCATCTCCGTCCCGGCACTCGCGGGCCCGCCGGGAGTCCCTCCTCTCTCCGAGCCTTCTCCCCCGTTTTCCGTCAGGCCGGCTCGATCTCCCGGCCACGGGCCGCATTGACGCACCCCGGAGCGATCCGGTCAACCGGCGATCCACACCTCGGCGACGACTCGTCAAGTCTAGCGAATGCGCACCACGCGACCGCTGGCACGTGCACCGCCGAGTCCCTCGGCGCGGAGGAAGTAGATGCCGGGCGGCACCGCGCGCCCGGCCTCGTCGCGGCCGTCCCAGAGCCAGCCGGGTCCCGCGCTACCGGCGTCGGCGTTCAGGTCCCGGACGATGCGGCCGGACGGACTCACGATGTGCAGGCGAGGCGGCCGGTCCGATCCGGTGAGAGTCGCGGCACCGTCGAGGACGAGACGCACCGCGGTGGAGGACGTGAAGGGGTCGGGCACGGCCCGCAGCGCCCCGGTCGCTGATGCGGCCACCGGAGAGACGCCCGCGGGATCGATCTGGGCATGGGTCCAGATGGGCGCGGACCAGGCCTTGTCTCCATCCAACTGGTAGGCGATGGCATAGTAGTAGTGCTCCTCGCCCTCGGTCATCGCTTCGTAGTAGTCGTAGAAGATCTCCGTCCCCAGGACCGACTTGCTGTTGCGCAGGATGCCGTCCCGGTATAGCTCCACGCGATAGAAGAGGTTGATCCCATTTACCGACCGAGCGTGGACCGTAAAGTGCGGGGCGATTCCGACGATGATCTCGGAGCCCATCTGCTGTCCGTCGACCTGGAACTCCAGCTCCATCCGGTCCGAGGCCGGAAAGACCTCCATGGCGAAGACGCGCCGCGCGTGGATGGCGTCCGTGATCTGGTCATGCGTCAAGGAATCGGCCAGGATGCCGGTGAGGAGAATCCGCCCGGCGTGGTTCAGCTGGTCGCCCCAGTGTCCATCGTGGTTATCCTGATTCGCAACCGGCGCCAGTTTCCAGCCGTTGCCCAGGGCCAGGTTGAACCGGTCTTCGTAGTCTCCAGAGTAAAACCCGTTGCGCATCTCGATCATTCTCATGGCGCTTTCATACTCGGGGTAGAACTCCAGGTTGTTGAAGGCAGTGCCGTAGTCCGGGTTCGGGTGATTGAACGCGCCGACGGCGTTGACCTGCTGGATGAACGCGTAAGTGGCCAGGAGGTTTTCCGTGGAACCCGGGTTCAGGAACGCGCAGTCGTCGATGTTGATGTGCCCGAAGTCGTTGAGGATTCCGAACTCCTGGGAGGCGAGAGCCACGAAGACGCCCGGCGCGGTGGCCGCAGTGGCGGCGTTGCGCAGCTGGGTCCACTCGGCCGAAGTCAGGTAGTGGGTGTGGTCGGTGATCGCCAGGACATCGATGTCCGCCACGTCACGGGCGTAGGCGTAGGCTTCCGCCGGGGTGCCGATTCCGTCCGACAGCGCCGTATGGGAGTGCAGGTTCGCGTAGTAGACGTTGTAGGCAAACCCCGGGGAGGCCAGCGCCGCCGCCGCGGCCAGGGAGAGAAGCGAGAACGCCGCGAGCGGGCTGCGCCGGAAGACGCCGCGGGCCACGCGGGCGATGGTTGGCAACGTTCTGATCACGGATTCCCTCTGGTTACCGCGGGCCATGCACCCGGGCCCGGACGCGGCCGTCTCCCGGCCGGGATACGACCGGCGACGCCCGGCGGCAACGGGCGCCTCCAGGCCTGATGATACCATGAAACGGGCCTGTTCGGTCCTCGAGGTCAGCGGGACGGGGGCGATTCCTCGAACTCGACCAGGATGGTGTCGCCCTTCCCCGCCCCGATGCGGCGCTCGGCTCGTCCTTCCGCAACCGCGATCTCCAGGAGCTCGTTGCTGCCGAAGAGGGCGAGCACCTGCCCCCGTTCCTGGTCGGCATAGGTCCGGTGAACCCGGTCGATCACCTTGCCGTTGATCAGGATACGGAAGCGATGCGATCCCACGGCGCGCTCGAAGTCGGCGCGCGTGATGTTGCTCACGATGTTCCCGAAGCTGTCGATGTGGATCACCTCGCCGCGAATCTGATCTCCCCAGATCCGGGGGAGCGGCAACACGAGGCGGCGCGGATCGCTGACCGGCGGGCCGAACTCGTCCGGCGCAACCCCGCGGGAAAGATACGCCGCGACCGGGGCAAAGACGTCGCGTCCGTGAAACGTGTCGCTGGTGTCCGGGAGGAGGAAGCGCCGCTCCGCAATCTCGAAGACCCGGGCCGATGGATCGCTGTCAATCACGGCCGTGAAGGTTCCGTTGTCGGGGCCAACAAAGTAGTGCTCGTTCCCGGCCACGAGAATCGGGCGGCGACCGCTACCGACACCGGGGTCCACGACCACGACGTGGACCGTGCCGACGGGAAAGTATCGATACCCGCTGTCGAGGATCAGAGACGCTTCCAGGACATCCTGAACCGTGATCTGGTGCGTGACATCGATGACTCGGGCCTCCGGATGGATGCGGAGGATCACACCCTTCATGGTTCCCACGTAGTGGTCGTGGAGACCGAAATCCGAAGCCAGCGTGATGACCCCGCAGGCTGCAACCATCTTCCTCCCTTCCGGGGATCGACCCGGTGCGCGGTGGGTCGCGGCGGATGATTCGGTGCGGGTTCGAACCGCGACGGCGCGTCTTGCGGTCGGAGGATAGGCGGGGGTGCGGTGGCGGTCAAGCCGGGGGCCCGAATGCGGTCCGGCCCGCCCCGAGCAGGGTGGGCCGGACGTACGGGCCGGCCCGGGGCCGGCCTTCAGACGACGGCTCTAGGCGGCGCGCCTGGTGCGCCGGCCCGTGGCGGTCGTGCGGTAGGAGGTCTTGCCCGTGCGCCGATAGCTGGTCTTGGTCGCCGGCTTGCGGTAGCTCGTCTTGAACGTGGACTTGGGCGAGTTCGTGGTGGTCGGGTTCTTCGTCCAGCTGGTGGTGTTCTCCTTCCACGCAGTGCGGAACCCCGGCCAGTCGACCAGCATCACACGGTAATTCGGCGTGGGCTTGTACCAGGTCCACGGCACGTTGTGCTTCTGCGCGAACGTGGTCACCTGGCGGGTCGTCTTGCAGCCCTTGAGGCCCTTCTGGGTGATCTGCTGCGGATTGACCATCGTCACCTGGAACTTCTTCATCTCGGTACCCCCTTTCGGACATCATTGTCCTGATTGTGGATTCGGCGAAGTCCGTGACGAGCTTGAGTATCTTTCCGCCTGTAAAGCCCCCGCCCGCGGACGTGAGGTGCGGCGCCGGAACGCTACTCGCCCCGCTCGGCGCGGTAGGACCAGGCGATCCACGCGGCGGCAGACACCCTTCCCCACCGGGGAGCGCGTGTCGCGCGCGCCCAGCCGAGCGAGTCGGCGGCGGCCGTGAGGTGCAGGGTCTCGGCCCGTGCCGGAGTGGCCAGACGCACCGCCAGCCGCGCGGCGCCCTGAGGCGGCGGCTCTTCGGGCAGCGGATAGCGGACCCAGCGCAGCGAAGCCAGATTCGCCAGATCCTGGTCCAGTGCGGCCCCGCGCAACACTCTGTCTCCGCCCGGGAATCGCCGCCACTCCCCCGCCTCGCGATGGAACGAGTAGGGTCGTCCCGGGAATTCCACCACGGTCACGCTATCGACGGCGATGCGCAGCAACCGACGGTCGACGAGTTCCGGCCATCCGCCCACGAGTCTACGGAAGTGCTCGCTGGAGAGCACCGCCGGGGTCGCTCGGTGCGCCGGGAGAATGTAAATCCCCCGCTGGTCCGGCGTGCCGTACCCGACTCGGACCGTGTCCCGACGCGCCCCTTGATAGAGGATCCAGGACGCGCGCGGCGGATCGAGGCCGAGGTCGGCCCGGGCCGCGGATGCGGGCGGAAAGTCCGTGATGTTGGGATCACGCAGATGACGGACCACGCCATTGAGCGCCGCCGGATCTGCATCCAGACCCACCGGCGCCCGCACGCGCCAGAGCTCGCGGCCAACCCGCGCGGCGTGGAGCTCGCGACCCGGAACCAGCGCTGCCACCGAGTCGATCGGGCCGGTCCGCATCGCAGTCGCTGAGGGATCTCGGACCGTCCGCAGCTCGGGCTGGAAGTACTTCCTCACCGTGTAGCGGTCCAGCAGGAGCAGCGGTGCGGAAGGATCGCCCAGCCGGGCGTACAGCAGCGAACCCTCCGGGGTCTCTTCGCCCAGCCGGAGCGTCCAGGTGCGCCCGGCCGTGTCCACCAGACGCAGGGCGGGACCGGGGCCGCCGAGTCCGTAGCCTCCGGCGTCTTCAGCCGTGAGCACGCGTTCGGCCTTCAGGGAGTTGATGCTGCGGATCACCTCGGCCAGGAAGAGCGGCGCACCCCGATCGCGCACCGGATGGATGACCGTGTAGTCGTCGTCCCCCATCCGGGTCACCACGATGCTGTCTCGGCCTGCGGGAAACGTGATCGACGCGAGCGGGCCGAATCCGGATCCCGGGCCAACCGCGACTCCGCCGGCCGGGGCGGGTGGCTTCCGTCGGATCTGTGCGACCCAGCCGATCGCCGCGAGCAGAACCACCAATAGGAAGATCTCGACCACACGGGGGCTCCGCCGGGACCTGGCCCGGCTGCCGCCATTCTCCCGGCCCGTCACCTTGGATCTCCGCGCTTCATCGCCGGCGCAGCCAGGTGCCGATGCCCAGGCCGAGCATGCCTCCCGGCAACAGCAGCAGCAGAACGAACCCGATCACCCGGTACCCGGCCAGCCCGACGAGCAGAGGAGTTCCCCCCGTGTCCGGCGTCGGGAAGTCGAGTGCGAAGGCGCGTTCGGCGAGCCATCCGGTCACCCGCCCGGCGAAGGCGCGGTTCCCGACCAGGCCGATTCCGTCGTCGCGCAGGAAGTCGCTGTCCCCGACCAGGACCACTCGGGCGTGGCGGCGCTCTCGCAGCGCGTCGGACCCGGCCGAAGCGACGGCAGGGCCGGGCGGGTCCCACTCCAGCGCGGCCGCCATGGGCATCGGCCCCGGGCCGGTGGAGTCTGCCGGCGCCGACCCCGGGCCTCCCACCCCGGGATCCGGCAGGCGCGCCGAAGGGGCGGCAAGCAGCAGGTTTCCTCCGCGGACTCCCGTCCGCACCCTGGCCGCCAGGCCGGCGCGGGTTGCGCCGCGCAGCACCACCCCCAGGCTCAAGCCCCGAGTGATGTCGTGGTCGCCGAAGTTCTGCGTCGGGATCGTCTCGGGACCGAGTCCGAGCGAACGAGCACGCGGGCCGTCGTCGCGGATGCGCCGGCCGTCGCTGACGAACCCGGGCAGGCGGAGGAGCGGCTCGAGCCCGGTCGGCTGTCCCGGGTCGGTGAAGACGCCGACCCGTCCGCCCGCGTCGAGGAATCGACCCAGCGCCGCGACCTCTCCGGAGAGCAGCGGCGTTGTGGGCCCGATCACTAGGACGCCTCTCACTTCCGGCGGAACCTCGCCGGTCTCAGCCAGGCGCAGCATCTTGAGCTGGATGCCGGAGTGTCCGAGGAGCCTGTGCAGCTGGGTCAAGCCGCCCCGCCCGGGGGCGAGTTCACCGTGACCGTCCAGGAACGCGAGCACCGGTCGCGCCGGGTCGCGCACGCGCAGGATGGCTGCGGTAAGAGCCGACTCGGAAAGCTCGGTCACTTCCTCCCGCACGGTGTCGGCTCGCACGAGGACGGCGTTCAGGAAGTCGATCCCCTGCCGCCTTGCCAGGTCCGGGTTGCGTTCCGGGTCGAGCGCCGAGGTCCGGATCCCGGTTCCGGCCGCGCCATAGAGCCGGAGCAGTTCCCGGGCCCGCGCGGCTTCGGGCAGGTCGGCCCGATAGACCGCCACCATCTCCACCGGGGAGCCACCGCGGGCGAGGGCTTGCATGGTCGCCGGGCTCAGCCGATTCGCGCCGCGGGCGGTGAAGTCGAATCGTACCGTCTGCATGGTGAAACCCACCGCGAGCACCAGCAGCGCGAGGCCCGCAAGCAGCCACGGCAGAAACGGGCCGGGCTCGGCGACGTCGGTCATCCGCCGGGTGAACGCCAGGAGCGGACGGAATCCCCGGACAGCGCTGGCCAGAAGGAGCAGGAGGCCGGAGAGAAGCAGCAGGCGCGGGAGGTACGGCCCGCCCGCGATCGGGCTGACGAGTCCGGCCGCCACGAGGAGCAACAGCGCCCAGAGAAAGATCGGGAGTCCTCGCCGTTCCGGCATGCCCCCCCCCTATCCCTGCCAACGCACGAGATCGAGGCAGCGCAGCGCCACCGCGAGGACCAGGAGCGTGAGCCCGCCCAGAAAGAGCAGATGCGCGGGATCGACGACGCCACGGGCGAAATCCTGGAAGCGGGACATGATGGAGACGAACTCCACGATCGCCTCTCCCCGCGCCCCCGACGGTCGGATCGCTCCGGGCCCGATGGCCACCGCGAGCAGGGTCCCGAGCCCGAGCACCGCCGCCTCGACCTGGGAACGGCTCAGCACGGAAACCAGGATCCCGACGGAGAGGAAGAGCGTGCCCAGGAAAAGCAAACCGAGCACTCCGGCGCCCGCCGCGCCCCAGTCCGGGCGGCTCACCCAGGCGAGCGCCAGGCCTTGCGGCAGCAGGATTGCCAGGCAGATGCCCAGGGCCAGACCGGCGCCGAGGAACTTGCCGAGCAGCGCCTCGGCCCCGCGCAGCGGCTGGCTGAGCAGGAGTTCGAGGCCGCCCGACCGGCGCTCCTCGGCGAAGGTGCGCATGGTCAAGAGCGGCACGAAGAACACGAGGATCGAGCCCAGATTCAGCAGGAATGGCCGCACCACCAGGTCGTTGATGTGCACCCCCAATGGGCCGGAGCGCAGCCGTCCCGACTGGGCGATCTCGAGGGTGGCGCCGCGGAACTGATAGAGGTGAGCCACCAGAATGAAGGAGGAGACCAGCCAGAAGATTCCGATCACAAGAGGCCCGCCGGGCGCATCGAAGAGCGCGCGCACTTCGCGGCGGGCCAGCCGTAGGATGACTCGCGGTCGCATCAGTCCTCCTCGCCCAGGGTCAGGCGGCGAAAGACCCGCTCCAGGCCTGCGGAACCAGCGCCCCACTCGCGCAGCTCCCAATCGTGGTCGAGTGCATGCCGCAAGAGCGCGCGCGCCTGGGCGGGATCAAGCTCTCGGTGGAGACGCAACAGGTGCGCGTCCGGAGATCCGGCGAGGGTCTCCACGACCAGCCCGAATCGCTCGCACTCCTCCGGCGACGGCGGGACGGTGGCGCGGAAGCTGGCCCACTGCAGCGCCGTCTCACCGCCGGCGAGGGCGGCCGGACTCCCCTCCGCGACCGCGCGACCTCGACTCAGAATGAGAATCCGGTCGCACACCTCGAGCGCTTCCGGAAGGATATGCGTCGAGAGCAGCACCGCCTTCTCGTGCCCCACTTCCCGCAGCAGCCGGCGGAAGTCGCTGATCTGGTTCGGATCGAGTCCCGAGGTTGGCTCATCGAGGATGAGCACGGCCGGATCGCCGAGGAGCGCCTGGGCCAGGCCGACACGCTGGCGGTACCCTCGAGACAGGTTGCCGCACGGCCGGTGCAGCACCGGCGCGAGGTCCAGCCGTCCGGTCACGCGCTCAATCTCCGCGCGCGGGTCCGGCACTCCCTTGATGTCCGCGAAGAACTCCAGGTACCGGCGTGCCGGCATCTCGGGATAGAGCGGCACCGACTCCGGCAGATACCCCAGGGACGCGCGGGCCCGGCGGCCGTCGCGCAGGACATCGGCCCCCGCGAGAAAGACGCGCCCGGCGTCGGGATACTGGAAGCCGATCAGCATGCGCAGCGCGGTGGACTTGCCGGCGCCATTGGGACCCAGAAGCCCCAGAATCTCGCCGCGTCTGACGGCGAAGGAGAGATCCACGACGGCCGCCACGGGGCCATAGGACTTGTGCAGCCCCCGCGCCTCGACCAGAAGCTCGGGGCTCGAAACGGGCGCCGGTCGCTGATCTGCGGTTGCCGCCGCGCTCGCTTGTCCGACCATGGCCTCCTCCGCTACCATTCCGCCAGACGCCTGGCGCTAAGGGAACTGCGGGATTACGCCGATCCCATACCGGCGGAAGGGCGGTCCGGCTAGTCTACCCGAGAGGAATCCTGGCGGCAATGAACGAGCCTGCCGCGCAACGGGAGGGGCGTCTGGCGATCCTGGCACCAAACGATCCGGAAGCGGTTCCGAGCGCGTGCCGTGCGGAAACCGGCGCGGACCCGGCGCGGGCGCCGCGAGGGACCTCGCGGCTTCGCCTCGCCTGGATCGCGGCGCTCGGAATCATCACGACGTGGGGACGGCCGGCCCCGGCCCAGGCCGCGGGCTACGGCACGTCGGACTTTCCCTGCCCGCCCGAACTCGAGCCCCGGGTGACATTCTGGGTGCGGGTCTTCACCGAGTTTGACCAGAACCAGCGGGTGATCCATGACACCCGCTACCCCTGGGTGATCTACGAGATCGCGGATGTGACCGGCCTGAACCAGCCGCAGATCAAGCTCCGGGTGGCTCGACGGAAGGACCACTACGCGGAACTCCTCTCGGGCATGGCCAAGCGGCAATCGGCGAACTTCACCGCGGAAGAGAAGCGCGTGGCGGCGCTGCTTGCCAACGTGCCGGAGGCGGGTCGCTACGCCCTGCCCCGAGAGCGTATTCGCAGTCAGTCCGGCATCCGGGACCAGTTCCGCGAAGGGCTGCGCCGCAGCGGGACCTACCGCCCGGCGGTGGAAGCGATCTTCGATTCCCTGGGAGTTCCCCGTGAGCTGGCCTGCCTTCCGCACGTCGAGTCCGCCTACCACCCCGCCGCCACCTCCAAAGCCGGCGCCAAGGGCCTCTGGCAGTTCATGCCCGAGACCGCGAAACGCTTCCTGCGCGTGGAGAAGGAGTTCGATGAACGAGTCGACCCGATTCGGGCGACGGAGGCCGCCGCGCACTATCTCCTCGGTGCCTACGCGACCGTCGGCACCTGGCCGCTGGCCGTGGTCTCGTACAACCACGGCGTCAACGGGATCCTGCGGGCCCGAGAGATGGTCGGATGTACCGACATCGATCGCATTCTCCTGGAGTACGACGGCCCCGCCTTCGGATTCGCGTCGCAGAACTTCTACTGCGAGTTCCTGGCTGCGATCGCCGTGTCCTCGGATCCGGCGCGGTACTTCGGCTCGGTGCATCTCGATCCCCCGCTCCAGTGCGTGGAGTTTCGGCTGCCCGACCCCGTGAGATGGGAGTGGCTCCTGCGCGCCTTCTCCATCGAATCGGAGCGTCTGTCCGCGCTGAACCCGGCGGTGGGCCGGTCCTTCACCAGCGGTCGGCGCGCGCTTCCGCGGGGGTACATCCTGCGTCTGCCGCCCGAGCGCACAGCGGACGTCGCCGAGCGTTGGACCGTGATCCCGGCCAGCGCCCGTCGTGACGATCCGCCTCCGCCCCGCGGGTATCGGGTCCGGCGCGGCGACACGCTCGGAGGGATCGCCACCCGCCACGGCACCACTCTGAGCAGCCTGCTCAAGGCCAACGGATTGCGGCGGGACTCCATCATCCGGCCGGGTCAGTGGCTGGCCCTGCCCGCGGCTCGCGAGCCGAGCCTTTAGCAGGCTGCTGAAAAACCCAGCCAGCCGCGTCGGCAGGCACTTGCGAGCCGATCGAGGCGTGAGGAGGATGGCGATGCCACGGTGCATCGCGGACGACGAGCAACGAAGAGCGGCGACGCAAGTGCCGCCGGCCCGAAGGGTTCGGGCGGCGATCGGTCGGCTGCTTTGTTGCGTCTCCTCGACGATTTTGTTGCGTCTCCTCGACGATGCGCCCGGGCATCGCCTTCGTCGTCGCGCCTCGCCGCCGACCGATCGGCGCTCCGAACGCGACTGGCTGGGCTTCTCAGCATCCTGCTAGTCCGCGGACGGGATTCTCCGCAGCCGGCCTGCCGCACCCCCTTCTCATCTCCGGTCCCTGTGCGTCCGGGCGGGCGTCCTCCACCATTTCCCTCAACGAAGAGTCCGGGCGGTTCGATAACCCCGATAGATACACGGGGGCGCATATCAGGCGCCCTGGCGAACGGGGAGCGCTGTCGGCCGGACGAGAAAGGCGCCATGAGAACCGAGTGGATCAACCCATTTGTGGAGAGCGTGGTTTCGCTCTGCACCACCATGCTGAGCTGCCATGTGCAACGGGGTCAGCTGGGGATCGCCAATGCTGAGGCGGTCGCCGGAGGCGACATCACCGGGCTCATCGGTTTGAGCGGACCCGCGCGCGGCATGGTCGCCCTCTCCTTCCCCTCCGGCACCGCCCACGCCATGGTCAGTCGTCTGCTTTCTCTCAGCGAGGAAGAGACGGCGGATTCCGTGAGCGATGGGGTCGCCGAGCTCGTGAACATTGTGGCCGGAAGCGCCAAGGCGAGGTTTTCGAAGGGCGAGGCGGCGGACGTCATCAGTCTCGGACTCCCGACGGTCATCCACGGAGGCGGTGAACTGGTGAAGAGTCCGCGCAAGTCGACCTGGCTCGACGTACCGTTCTCCAGCGACTTGGGGCCATTCAGTCTCCGCGTCACCTTCGAGGCGGAGCCAAGCAAGGGGGGCAGCCAATGAGGGCGCTCGTGGTCGACGATTCGGCGGTCATGCGGAAGGTGATGGTGGGAGCGCTGGCGAGAGCCGGGATCGAAGACGTCGCCCAGGCTGCCGACGGGCAGGAGGCGGTGGACGCCTGCAACGCCGGCGAATTCAACCTGGTGCTGCTGGACTGGAACATGCCGAACATGCTGGGCATCGACGCTCTGAAGGCGATACGGGCCGCCGGCAAGACCGTGCCGGTGATCATGGTGACGACCGAAGCCGAGAAGACCCGCGTCGTCGAGGCGCTCAAGGCCGGGGCGAACAACTACGTGATCAAGCCGTTCGAGCCCGCCGCGATCGTGACCAAGATCCAGGAAACGCTGGCCAAGGCGGCCTGAGGAGCGGACCGGGCCCACAGACCACGCTCAACCTGCTCGTCGCTTCCCCGGCGGACAGACCTGCCGGGCGGAGCGACGCCTCGGTTTCCGGCGGGGTCCCGACCGAAGCGGACTCCCACGCCGTGCGATCTGAGGTTACTGGCCGGCTCGAGGCGCCGGCGCGGTCTCTGCGCGGAAGGGGACTCCCACGTGGTGCGAGCGCTTGAGGCCGGGATCCCGTCCGTGCTATCGTCAACGCGATTTTGTCAAACGAACGGCTCGGAAAGGCGGTACCCGGATGAACACGGATTCGATCACCCCCCGCAGCAAGGACTTCTCCCAGTGGTATCTGGACGTCATCCAGGCGGCCGAGTTGGCCGAACACTCCCCGGTGCGCGGCTGCATGGTGATCCGTCCGGGGGGCTACGCCATCTGGGAGCGGATCCAGCAGGAGCTGGACCGCCGCATCAAGGCGACCGGACACCAGAACGCCTACTTCCCGCTGTTCATTCCCGAATCGTTCCTGAAGCGGGAGGCCCAGCACGTGGAGGGGTTCTCGCCCGAGCTGGCGGTCGTCACCATCGGCGGAGGCAAGGCGCTGGAGGAGCCTCTGGTGGTGCGGCCCACCTCCGAGACGATCATCTATGCGATGTACGCGAAATGGGTCAACTCCTACCGCGACCTCCCGGTGCTCATCAATCAGTGGGCGAACGTGGTCCGTTGGGAGATGCGGACCCGGCTCTTCCTGCGCACCACCGAGTTCCTGTGGCAGGAAGGCCACACCGCGCATGCCACCGAGAGCGACGCCGAGGAGGAGACGCTGCGGATGCTCGACGTCTATCGGGACTTCGCCGAGAACGAGATGGCGCTGCCGGTTCTCTGCGGCCGCAAGACCGATGCCGAGAAGTTCGCGGGGGCGCTGCGAACGTACTCGATCGAGGCCATGATGCAGGACGGAAAGGCCCTCCAGGCCGGCACCTCGCACAACCTCGGCCAGAACTTCTCCGTCCCCTTCAACGTGCGGTATCAGGATGAGCAGGGGCAGATGCAGTACTGCTGGATGACCTCCTGGGGTGTCTCCACGCGGCTTGTCGGCGCGCTCATCATGGCCCATTCCGACGACCATGGTCTCGTGGTGCCGCCCCGGCTGGCGCCGCTGGGGGCCGTGATCGTGCCGATCTGGGCCAGCGACGCGGAGAAGGCGCTCACGCTGGAGGCCGCGGATCGGGTCAAGCGCTCGCTCGCGGGAATCTCCGCCGTGAAGATCGACGACCGCGATCAGATGCGTCCCGGCTGGAAGTTCTCCGAGTGGGAGGCGCGGGGCGTGCCCGTCCGCATCGAGGTCGGACCCAAAGACGTCGCGAAGGAACAGGCGGTGCTGGTCCGCCGCGACAATCGGAAGAAGGAGTTCATCCCGGCGACCGCGGTGCCGGAACGGCTGCCTCTTCTGCACGCGGAGATGCAGCACGATCTCTACCAGAAAGCCCTGGAGTTCCGCGACACCCACATCCGGGTCATCGACGACTACGGCGAGTTCAAGGAGTACATGAAGTCCGGGGAGGGGTTCGCGCTCTCCCACTGGTGCGGCGACGGCGCGGTCGAGGCTCAGGTCAAGGACGAGACCAAAGCCACCATCCGCAACATCTCCCTGGATCGGCTCGGCGAGTCCAGGCCGGACGACGCCGGGCGCTGCATCGTGACGGGACGGCCGTCGCCGTACCGGGTCCTGTGGGGGATCGCCTACTGACGCCGCCGGCTAACGCTCCGGCAACCAGGCTCGATACGAGCCGCGGTTGCCCGCGGCATCCTGGGCCCGGACCACGATCCAGTTCCCGTCCTGCTCGGGGCGCAGGGGCACGATGCCGCGGAACCCCTCGCGGCGCGCGTCCAGAAGTCCGTCCTCCGGCGTGAGTGGTCGGAAGGCGTCCCCGTCCACCGAGACGTCGATCCGGCGGAGAGGGGACGCCTCGTCGGAGGCCAACCCGCGGACCTCGATCGTGCGGCCGTCGCCCCGCTCGACGCGAACCTCGCTCAGACGCGGCGCCTCGGTATCGACGCGAAACGGCGGGGAGATCCGCGCCTCACGAAGCCCCGCTCCCACCGGGTTGGCCAATTCGTCGGAGACGGTGAGCCGCAGCTCGTAGACTCCGTCGGGCACGAGGCCCTGGTCGAGCGACCAGGCTCGTTCCGCGAGGTCGCGGGCCAGGACCCGATAGCCGCCCTTCCCCACTTCGCGCATCTCCACCGTGAAGCGCAGTTCGTCGCCGTCCGGATCCATGGCGTCCCAGGCCAGCGAGCGGATGCGCCGCACCCAGGCGGGCACTTCTTCCGGCATCACCGTCATGGTTCCCAGGCCCGGAAGCGAGTAGTCGACCTGGACCCCGCCGGGCAGCATCTGCGTGATCGCGGACCGTGTGGGATCGTTGGCGGTGTATCCCGGCTCGTCGGGTGAGAGCCGCAGGGAGATCACCTGCGGCGGCCGGTTCGAGCCAAGGGCGCTGACTTCCACGCGTCGAACGGTAGGCTTCCCGTCCGCGTCCGGATGCAGTTTCATCCGCCACTGCAGGTATCGGCCCGGGGGGCTCGCGATTGTCCCTTCGCCGCCGTCGAGCGCGACCGGGGTCCAGGTGCTCCAGGAATCATCGGGCGGATCCGTGAACCCGGTGCGAGTCTCGCACTCCACCCTGCCGCCGCCGGCCTCACCGCTCCAGCGGAGGAGGCCCCAGCGAGCCAGATCGCCCGCGTCAAACGGCTTGGCGGTGTAGGTCCCTCCGTCGCCCGACGCCGCGCCGAGGCGATACAGCCTGCCGGGGTTGCCGGTGCCGGCCAGCAGCGATGCGCCTTCCGCCCAGAGGGAGAGCACCTGCTGCTCTTCCGGCCGCCAGAGCAAGGACTGCGCGCCGTCGGGGCCGACGCGGTAGATCGTCGCTTCTCCGGAGGTGGCGGCGTAGAAGGCTCCGTTCGGAGCCGGCGCGAGCGCGTGAAGCAGGTTCTCCGGACAGATCCAGATACGGCGCACCGAGCCATCCGGCGAGTAGAGGTAGACTGCCGGCCGGCCTCCCCCGCCGCTACCGCCCGATCCTTTGCTGCCGCGCGAACCGCGGCTCGCGCCCTCGCCGGAAGACGGTTCACTCCCGGAATCGACACCGTCGCCCCCGGCCCCGCCGGCTCCCGGATTGGCCCCGAAGACGATGCTGCCGTCGGGCATCGGGACCAGCGCCACGATTTCCCGCTCCTCGGCCTCATAGAGCACGCGGATTGCGCCCGACTGCGGGTCGATCTTCTCCAGCAGGCCCCGTCCGTCGGTGCCGGCCACGATCGAGCCGTCGGCCGCCCAGGCCAGGCAGCGAACCGAGAGATCGGGCGACTCGCAGAGGATCTTTCCCTCCCCGTCCGCTGAGATTCGGTAGAGGCGGCCCCGGTCCCCGGTGCCCGCGAAGACCGTGCCGTCGGAACGCGCCAGCAGCCCGAAGATGACACCCTCCGGCAGGTCGAAGAGGGTCCGGGGTTCGCCCTGCGCCGGGATCTTCACCACGGTCCCGACCGGGGCCCCCGCGGCGTACCAGGCGCCGTCCCCGCCCCGGGCCAGCGCGAATACCTCGTTGTCGAAGAGCGTGGCGCGCGTCGACGTGGGACCGTCCTGGCCCGCGCCGCGGGCGATCACCAGGCCCCCGTCGCCCGTGGCGAGCATGGCGCCTCCGCGACCGTCTCCCAGGAGCGCCCAGATGCTGCGCACGCCGGGTTCGGCCCACGGCTCCACCTCGGGTCCGGGCTCAAGGATTCCCTCCCGGCCCAGAGCGATTCCGTTCGCCTCTCCCTGGCGGAACTCATCCCAGGAGGCGTCGGAGAAGGTCCGCGTGCGGGCCGCCTCTGCGGCCGCGGGAGCCAGGCTCAGGAGCAGGCCCAGCGCCACCGCGCCGCGCGCGATCGATAGCGCATGAGGATTCCGGTGCGAGGTCCTGGTCCGAGCATTCATCGTGCGATCTCCACCTCGGCCGCTTCGCGACCGGTAATGTCCCAGGGCGTGTCGAGGGTTCTCTCCTCGAGGACCGTGCCGTTGGCCGGCCGGATCGAGGCCGCGTCGCCGGACTCCCGTCCGGCTGCCAGTAATGAGCCCGGCAGCCCCGGCAGCTCGCGACCACGCACGACCGCACCCGTCTCGGCGGACGAGACGCGCAGGAGCAGGCTTCCGGAGGGGGGTAACGTGCTGACCATGCGCAGCAGGTCGTCCAGGTTCTGCGGCGACCACTTGCCCGGTGCCCGGTCGCGGTCCCACTCCAGCATCGCGCCGACTCCGGCCGCCGTTACCCGAAGTCGCTTTCCCGCCCATCCGGAGGGCACGACGAATTGCGAAGTGCGGACGACATCCGGGCCGCGCCAGGGGCGGAGCGTGACGGCCACCCGCAGGGTATCGCCGGGCTTGGCGCGACGAGGGTCGCACTGCACCCGCACCACCTCGGCGGAGGCGTGGCCAGGCTCTGCCGTGACCTCGACGGAGAGCGAGTCGAGCTTCACGCGCCGAAACGGATTCGTCAGCAGGAGCGAGGCCGGCAGGACCACGTCCCCTCCCAGGCCGGTGGCCGGGCTGTCGGTGACCACCAGATCGCGCCGGCCCACGGAATGACCGCCGTCGAAGTGGACCTCCACCTGCGCTCGGGCCGTGGTCTCTCCCTGCAGCCATCCGGCGTGCTGGTAGGAGTTGGAGATCGTCCACGGCAGAAGCATGGGAGTCAGCATCGGATCGCGCACGACACGGTACCGGTACACCTCGGCCTCGCGGCCGGGCAGGCTGATGCGAACCCGTACCGGGATCGTCGGCGGTACCTCGCCCAGGAGGCCGAGCACGCCGCAACGCCGGTCCTGCCACACACCCCCGATCGGCCGCGTCGGCGAGCCCATCTTGCTCGAGATCTGCAGACTCGGCATCACGGTATGGATGCGGGCGGCGAACATCGGGAACGCCACCGGGCCGCCTTGGATCATCGGATGTCCAAAGGCGTACACGCGCAGGCCGTCTACGGCGGTCACAGTGCCGATTGCCGCCAGGGTGGCGTCTCCACCGACCAGCTCGAGCGCGATGGCGGAGCCCGGCTCCAGCGGAGCGATGTCGGCGCCGGATCGCTCGCCGTCATCGCCCGCACCGTCCTCTCCGAGAGCCGGCTGCGCCGACTCGACCGGGAGGAAACCCGCGGCACTGGCGGGGCCGCGCGCGGCCTCCAGGAGCGAGGGCGACCAACCGGAGAAGGACAGCGGGATCGGAAGCGGGCGCAGTCCGTCCGGTGTGCCCGGCGCCGGCGCGGCCGTCAGAGCGGCGATCGTCGGTTCGGCCGGGAGCGAACGGATCGTCTCCGGCCTCGTCCCGGCCTGCCGGTCGCCGCGGTGCGTGAATGCCGCCCAGAGGGGTGCGAATTTGTCGGCCTGGGCGTCGGCGCGGGTCGACGCAGACGGATCGTCGCCGAGCGAACTCGGGTCGCTCGAAACGCGCTCCCCCACAGTTCCGGACGCCCCGGCCGGTCGATCGCCGCCGGTCGCCGCCCCGGCCGGGCCTGACTCCATCGACTCCACGTCTGCGGCCCCCGGCAGCGGGTATCGATCGAGCTCGATCATCTCCTCGATCGGGGTGATCGCGCCGATCGGGTCCTTCAGGAACGGATAGGCGAACGCGATCGCGCCGGCGAGCTTCCCGTCGAAGTAGACCGGGCTGCCGCTCATGCCCGCGATGATTCCGGCGTGCTGCAGGACTTCACCCGTGCCGCGAAAGAGGATCAGCCCCCCCTTGGGGCGCTGGCCGCGGACGACATCCACCACTTCGACGCCGAACTCCTCGATTCGCCCACCGGAGAAGACCGAGCGCCCCGTGCCGATCATTCCGGGGTGAACCTGGTCCAGCGGCAGGATGTTCAGCGCCGCGAGCGCGGGTGCCGGCAGGCAGGTGACGGCGCAGAGGACCGCGCAGAGGACCGCGCAGGCAACCACGCGGGCCTCCGCGTACGCTGCCGCATCCGCGGCTGCGCAGGCAACCGCGCGGGCCTTTGCCCATGCCGCCGCACTGTCGGCCCCACCGGGGGCCACCCGGGCGGGCCTGCGGGTCGAAGCTCCGGGAGGCCGTGGCGGTGCAGACGAAAGTCTCGGGTCGGCGCTCATCCCTGCTGGTCCTTCCTGCTTGTCGTAGACTGCCGGCGCCGCGCCGGCTTTTCGGTTGCCCGGCGGCGGGCGACTTCCCTTGGGCGGTCTCCCTCGAGCGATCTCTCTCGGGCCGTTGTCCTTCCCTCACCCGAGCCCTAGAATGCTTCGCGACCGGGACCGCCCCGGATCCGGGAGAGCATAGCTGAGGGGACCATGCGCGTAAGTGGTTTTTCCATGGTGCGAAACGCGGTTCTGCTGCACTACCCGGTCGTGGAGTCGATCCGATCGATCCTCCCGCTGTGCGACGAGTTCGTCATCGCCGTCGGCCGGAGCGAAGACGACACCCTGGCGCGCATTCGGTCCATCGGGGACCCCAGAATCCGGATCGTCGAGACCGAATGGGACCCCGCGCATTTCGTGCACGGCGCAATCAACGCCGTGCAAACCAACCTCGCCCTCGACCAATGCGTCGGCGATTGGGCGTTCTATCTTCAGGCCGATGAGGTGATTCACGAGGACGACCTCCCCCGCATTCGGTTGGCGCTGCAGCGATGCCAGGGCCGGCCGCAAGTCGAAGGGTTGCTCTTCCGCTTTCTGCACTTCTGGGGCGACTTCGATCACTACCACGGCGCGCGGAACTGGTACCGGCACGAAGTCCGCGTGGTGCGCAATTGCCCCGGGGTCCGGTCCTGGAAGAGCGCTCAGGGCTTCCGCCGAGACGGGCGCAAACTTCGGGTTGTCGACAGCGGTGCCCGAGTCTTCCACTACGGTTGGGTGCGACCGCCGGAAACTATGAAGCGCAAGCAAATTGCCCTGGACCGTCTGCATCATCCCGAGGCCTGGGTGCGGCGCCGGCATCCTCAGCCGGACGTGCCGTTCGACTATGGTTCCCTGGAGCATCTGCGACGCTACCGGTCGAGCCATCCATCGGTCATGCGGGACTGGATCGCGGCGAAAACCTGGAGTGCGGCCGACTCCCGGCGCCCCGGCACGCGTCACGAGCATGACCGGACCTCGGTGCGGACGCTGACCTGGATCGAGGACCACCTGCTGCGGCGTCGCCTCGGGGAGTACCGGAACTACCGATTGATCGATGGCGGTGGCTCGGGGAGTACCGGAACCACCGCCCAATCGATCGCGTGGCCCACGGGCAGTCGCGCGGTCGGGCCGTTCCGCAAATCGGAATCTAGAAGAGGTAGAACCGGAGCCCGACGCTCACCTGCGGTCCGCTGAAGTCAATCGTGCGCATGCCTCGCACCCGGACTTCCGCGCGTCCGCCCCCGATGTCGATGGGGCGACCCGCGAGATCGACCGGAACCTCGAGGAACGAGGCGGACAGGTACCCCTGCTGCGTGCGGCCGGCCTCCGTGTCCCGGCTGTCCGCCAGGTCGTAGATGTTGAGGATCTCGTCGTCGTCGAGGTCACCCAGTGGCGTCTCCACCTCGCTGCGGCTCCAATCCCGGAAGTCGGCCTCGTTGCCTTCGAGGTCGAGATCGAGCAGGCGGTAACCGAGGTCGATCACCAGGGTCGTCTTCTGATTCAACATCAGTTCGGACTCGATCAGGGCCTGCGCGCCGGTCCCCTTCGCCTTGAAGGTGGCCTCCTCGATCCATTGCGTCCCGCCGTCCACGTTTCTCCGCTCGTGCTTCACTGCCACTTCCGCGCTGCCGGCGCTGAGCAGGCCGCCCCCGACCCGGAGAAACATCTTCGGCATCGGCTTGAAGGGCAGGTCGTAGAAGGCCCGAAAGTGGTAGAAGGCCACCTTCGGTTTGCACGAAATCACCTGGTCGAAGTTGATGTCGGTCTGGGCGTAGGACTGGCCGCCTCCGACGGAGAGCGAGATCGGGCCGTAGACCCGGGCCCGCAGGTCGCCGACAAAGGTGTACCCGAAGGTGATCTCGTCCATCGAGCTCCAGCCGTAGCGCTGGAGAGCCTGATTCCCCAGGTCGATATCGTGATTGACGTCATCGAGAGCCGGCAGGCAGCCGCCCGCCTGCGCGGTGACCGAGACTCGACCCTTGGGGGCCTGGGCGTCAGCCGTGGCGGCCAATCCGGCCATCACGAGGATGACGGTTCCGGCGACGACCAGGGCTCGCGACCCGCGCTTCCGGCAGCTCAGTATCATGTTCGCCACTCCCCCTTCCAGCCCAACCCATCCGCAGCGACATGCGCGGCATACGACTTCGGGACGGTAGCACCGAAACGGGGGCTCGTCAACGCGGTCGGGAACCGCCGGGCGGGAGCCGGGTCGAGTCCCGGGTTCCCCGGCCCTGGGGTCAGGAGTCGGTGGCGGCCGACGTAGGGGTCAGCCGGGTAGCGCGCGTGGGCAGCACCAGTTGCGCGCGGCGGGACAGGCGATCCTGGGTCCGGTCGGCCTGTACGACCACAGAGGCGGCAAACGGGGGTTCCCAACGTGCCGGGGTGGCCGATCTGCGTCCCTCAGCGGCGGCCAGCCAGTCGGCGACCTGTCTGGAGCCGTCGACCGCCACAACCAGAGTCCCCGCCACGGCCAGCCTTCCGGCTTCTTCCAGGATCTCCGGCCGCGGCAGTCCGTCCAGGACCACCACGCCAGGGCGGCTCGCGCGGGCCAGCCCCTCCAGAGCGCCCGGTTTCCGAAGCCTCGCCGGCGGAATCCGGCGCCAGCGGCCGGGCAGGGTCGACCAGTCGTAGCGGGGCATCTCCTCGACGACCCAACCGTGCGTGGGGCGAACGGCGGCCCGCCGTGCCAACCATGCAGCCGTCGCCTCCCACGCCGGCCAGGCCGCCGGCGCTCCTCCGACCGTTCCCAGGACCGCCACCAGACCGCCGGGGAGCGCCTCCAGCGTGGCCTGCTCCGCCGGCGTCAAGGGTAGTGCCTCCGGGCCGGGCCAGGTGCGCCGAGCCCGGGTCACGATGACCAGGTCGCCGTCCACACTCTCCAGCCGCAGGCCCCACAGGCCGTGGGGGCCCGGTCTGGCTTCCGGTGCTCCAGACCGCGCGTGGCCGGTCCTGCCCGGCGCGTGGGCCGGCGCGGCGGCCAGCTGCTCCATCCACGCGCTCACGTCGGCCGGAGCCGCTTCCGGGATCTCCTCGAGCTGCCCCGCTACCAGATAACCCGCACGACCGTCCGCGGAGAGGATCAGGCGCTCCACGGCGGGGTCCAGAAGCCGGTTCGTGGCGGCATCGCGCCAGCCGGTGGCGGCGCGGCTTCGATCGCCCTCCGCGACGAGGCTGCAAAACGCGTCGGCGATCGAAGCGGCGCGAACCTGCTTGTCGCGGAAGGCCTGCTCTGCGGAGCCGGCGCCGCCGGCTTCTCCGTCGGAGCGGCTTCTCTCTCGCAGTTCGTCGAGCTGCCGGGCGGCGTCCAGCAGGATGTTCTCAGTCGAAGCGTTCATCCGCCGCTCCGGCGCGACCGGCCCCGGAGCGAACTCGAAGGTTCCCTCCGTCCACTGCACCGCCCGCAGGACAACCTCCACCCCATCGCGGAGACTGTCGTCCAGCGCGCTGCAGAGCTCTCCTTCCGAGAAGGTGAGGTAGACCGAACCGCCGCCGGGGCCACGGATGGTGAGGTTTCCGGTCTTTCGGTTCAGCATCAGGAACTGGCAGAGATCGAAGAGCGAGACCGCGGCCAGCCGCCCCGCCAGCGCGGGGGGCGCCCCGTCGCGCGCAGGCAACCGGGAGGGCGTTGACAGGTGCGGCTCCTTCATGCCGCTTCCGAGTGCGGGGCCCGCTCGGCCATCTGGCTGAATGGCTCCTTCACGTTGGCGTTGAGCATGGCCTCCCGGGGCGTGATGAGACCGTCCCGGACATACTGCATCAGGACGTTGTCGAGGAGGATCATCCCTTCCTTGCGCCCGGTCTGCATCAGGGTTCCCAGCTGGAAGGTCTTTCGCTCGCGGATCAGCGAGGCCACCGCCATGGTCCCGAAGAGGATCTCGACCGCGGCCAGGCGCCCGTGTCCGTCGGCGCGGCGGACCAGCCGCTGCGCCACGACGCCGCGCAGCGAGTCGGCGAGCATGGTGCGGATCTGGGCCTGCTTCTCGTCGGGGAACGCGTCGATGATCCGGTCCACGGTTTGCGGCGCGCTGGCGGTGTGCAGGGTGGCGAGGACGAGTTGTCCGGTCTCCGCGGCCGTGATCGCCAGCGACATCGTTTCCAGATCACGCATCTCGCCGACCAGGATGACATTCGGGTCTTCGCGAAGCGCGGCGCGCAGGGCGGTGGCGAACGAGCGGGCACTGCGGCCCACTTCGCGCTGGTTCACGAGGCAGTTGAGGTTCGGATGCACGTACTCGACCGGGTCTTCGATGGTGATGATGTGGTTGTGCTGGCTGCTGTTGATGTAGTGCAGCAGAGCCGCGAGTGTAGTGCTCTTCCCCGAGCCGGGCGGACCGGTCACGACCACGAGCCCCTTGCGCAACTCCGCGAACTTCCGGATCGAATCCGGCAGGCCCAGTTGCTCGAGCGTGTAGATCTGGGTCGGCAGCAGGCGGAAGGCACCCGCGATTCCGCGGATCTGCTCGTAGACGTTGCAGCGGACGCGAACCTCCCCCGGCACCTCGTAGGCGAAGTCGATGTCGCGGTCGCGCTCGAACTGTGACCGCTGTTCGGGGGACATGAGCTCGTAGAGAAGCTGCCGCGCCTGCTCGCCGGTCATCTCGGGAGACTCGATCGGGCGCATCTCGCCGGAGACACGGAGAATCGGCGGCGCTCCGGTCGAGATGTGCAGGTCCGAAGCTCCTTGCTCCTTGACCAGCTTCAAGATCGAGTCGATACGAGCCACGCGGTCCTCCCCCACGATCAACACACCACCCCAAGGATCGGCAGAAGGGGAGCGTTTCTCCACTCCGCCGAGGTATTCCGGTATCTGGGAATCCCGCCGAGGGTCGAACCCTTTCGCCCAAAACGACAGACCCCGGCCCTCCAGATGGAGGCCCGGGGTCCGAGGGTCTCGCGGGACCGGTCGTTTCCGGAGCCCGCGTTCGTCGAGGCCTAGCGGTATTCGCTCTTGATCTGCCCCCAGCTCTTGCGTTCGACCGGGACCGGCGGTCCGCAGGTCTCTGGAGTGCACGGCACGCCGGCCCCCAGCCAGTGGAACACACAGTCGGCCTCAGCCGTCATCACGCAATTGAACGTGGACTCGTCGCAGCAGGCGCCGATCGGCGGGGGCTGCTCGCACGGATTCGGGCTGCAGAGGCCCCCCTCGGTCCAGTCACCGCTTGCGCAGTCGGCCTGGATCGTGATCACACAGCTGCCGTCCGGGAAGCAGCACGCGCCTTCCGGTGGCGGCGGCGGCGGGGGCGCGAGCGACATGTCATCATAGTAGACTGGGGAGGCGTTGTTCGCGTAGAGGTCCACGGCCGCGATGTTCAGGGCGCCACCGCCGCTGTTGCCCTCGGTCCAGCTCTTTTGAATCAGCTGCGTGCCGCCGTAGAAAACCGTCTGGAGGTTCGCGTTCAGGTCGATCACGACCTTCAGCTCGACCCACTGGTCCCGAATCATCGGCAGCCAGACCGCGTCCGGATCGAAGATCACCCTGCCATTGGTGTAGTTGAACTGGATCTGCGTCGACCAGTTGTAGGGGCCGCCGTTGTTGTAGGTATTCAGCAGGATGAAGTAGGTGGTCCCGGTGAACCCGCTGGGAATGTACTGCCAGGTCGTGAAGGCCCAGACGCCTGACGTGTAGCCGGAGTACTCGTGCACGATGTCGGACGCCGCCGCGACCGAGACGGAATGCGGGGCGCTCAGCGACTGCACGTTCGAGACGTAGGCGTCCGCTGTGACGTTGCCGTCCCAGCCGTGCCAGTCTCCCTGGCCATGCAGGCCGCTGCCCAGCGCATAGGTGTCGAAGTTGTCGCTCCAATCCGCCTGGGCCGGGGCGGGCACGGTCAGAGCGACGACGAGGAACAGCAGCGGTAGTAACTTCCTCATGGGATCTCCTCCTCTGCGGTGAAGCCGCGGACACGGGTTGCCCGGTACGTTCACCGTGAACCGTTCACAAAATCCCGCGGCAAGGGTAGCTCCGCGGCACCCTCCGCGCAAGCGTTTCGTTTCGCGCGCCTGGAGTAGGGTCTGGACGGGCGGCCGGATTGGAGCTCCGGCCGGGGAGGCGGTAGGGTGGGTGCGGTGGCTCCGCTCTCCGGTCGCCTGTGAAGGCGGTGGCCGGAGTCACGTTTCCAAGCGGTGAGCGAACCCCGGTGGCCCGGAGTCGAGATGCGATCTCATGCCGCGAGCGGGAGGCGAGTGAACGGCCGGCGAGCAGTCGGTTCGCCCGGGGAGTGGCGGATCGGCTAGGATCCCACCCATGGATGGCCCGGGTCACGATACCGGATTTGCCCTGCCGAGTGAGTACCGTGCGGGCGCGATCATCTCGCACCGCGAATTCCGGATGGTTCTCCGCGCCACGCGGGTGGACGACGGTTCCCAGCGGATCCTGAAGTGCCTGGTGCCGCCGTTCCCGGCGGAAGAAGAGGCAGCGTTTCGCAGTGAGTTCCTGCTGCTCGACGCCCTGCGCCATCCCGGGTGGGTTCGCCCGTATCGCTTTGGCCGACTTGCCGACGGCGGTTGTTTCCTGGAGATGGAGGAATCGCCCGGCGTCACGCTGTCGCACTGGCCCATTCGCGGCTGGTGGCCGGAGACCCTGGCGGTGGCGCACCAGGTGCTGTCAGGCCTGGAGGTGCTGCATCGGCTCGGGTACGCGCACCTCGATCTGGGACCGGAGCAGGTTCTGGTTGCGAGTGGCGCCGAGCCTACGCCCTGGGATGCGGAGGTCGCGGAGGCCGCGGTTGCCGGCGCGGCGACGTCCGCCTCGGACCTGCGCACGCGCGTGCGGCTTCTGGACCTTGGACTCGCAGCCCCACTGGGCTCATCGGTTGGGGCCCGCGGGACGCCCGGTTCCATCGCGCCGGAGTTGTTGCGCGCGCAGCCGGGGTGGGATGCCCGCGCGGACCTGTATGCCGTCGGGACGATCCTCTTCGAGCTTTTTACCGGGCGGCCCGCCTTCCCCGGCCGCACGGTGCGCGAGGTCCTGGCCCGCCAGATGGAGGGGCCTGAGCCGGACCCGGGGAACGGCGCGGACCTTCCCCCGCCGGTGCGCGATCTCGTTCGCGAGCTCCTCGCTCGCGATCCCGCCTCCCGTCCTCGCTCGGCGCTGGAGACCTGGCAGCGGCTTCGCGAGCAGGCGCCGCGGGCCCATGTGGGCGCGCTGCCGCCATTCCTGGTGCCAGGCGAGGCATTTGCGTTCATCGGGCGGGAGGCAGAAATCGCCGCGTTTTCGGAGTGGCTAGCGGCGCTCGATCCCGTAACTGCCTCCGCCACGTTCACGCTCGTGGGAGAGACCGGAGTGGGCTGCCGGCGTCTGGCGGAACGGCTGGGTGCGGTGGCGGAGAGTTGCGGGTGGGTGCGGGCGGGAGCGACAGAGGCGGGCGGGTTGGCTACCCCGGGCACTGCAGCCGACGGCAGGCGGACGGACCAGGCGGTGATGCTCCAAAACCTCCGCGGCGGCACGGTGCGGATCGTCGCCGGTGCTGCTGCCCCCGCGCCGCCTGCCGAGACACGTAAGGCGACGTCGAGTCCGGAGTGTGCGCGGGATGCTCAGGGAACCGTCCGGGTTGTACCAATGTCTGCTGATGATCTGGGCCGGATCCTGGCAGCGGCGGGGTTTGAATCGGAGGTTCTGTGCCGGCGCTTGGTAGCGCTGTGTCTCGGCAATCCAGGTTTGCTCGCTGGCCTTGTGGCCGTGCTTCCTCGCGAGGTGGACTTTGCGACTCGGCATGCGGGAGAGCACCGGCTCGACGCGACCCTGGACCAGCTGCCGATACCGAACGCGTGGCTCGTCTGGGCGCGAGAGCTCCTGAGAGGACTCTCCCATTCTGACCGCGGTGCACTCCTCTTGGCGGGGCTTGCAGGTCTGCCGGGAATGCCCGAAGCGACTTCCGTTGGCCCTTCTTCAGTCTCGGTGGCGCTCGAGCGGCTTCTTCATCGAGGCCTGCTGGTGTCTGAGGACAACCATTGGCGTGCCTCCGGCGGTTTGTGGGCCCGGGCGCTCACCAGCACGGACAGCGCGAGCACAGCGGCCGTCGGGCGCATGCTTCTCGCCGAGCTCGAAATGACGGGCGATGCAGTCGTGCGGGTGCGCGTGAGTGTGGCGCTTCGCGAAAGCTCAGCAGCGGCCGCGGCGTTGCCGGAGGCGCTTACCGACCTTGCCGCTCGAGGCCGGCGCGAAGAGGCGATTGTCCTTTACGCCGAGGCGTCGAGCCTCGGACCAGCGGTCCTTCGCGATCTTGGGGAGTCAGATTTTGTCGGATTGTTGGAGGGCGTGTTCGGCCTCGGCACGCGAAGCGGGGCGCTTCTGCCCGAGCCCGCGAGTACTCCGGCCGCGTCGCCGCTTGGTGCGGCAGACTTGAGTCGAAGCCGTCACGCGGCGGCGCGGGTGCTGCTCGATGTGTGGGCCTGGATGGGCCGGCAGCAGCGCGATCGTGCTGAGGCGGCGCTGGTGGCCGCCGAAGCCGCTCTGGCGAGCCATCGGGAGCGATCGGAGCCGGTAGGGCGGGACTGCAGCGATCCGCTGCCATTCCTTGCCGGCTGGTTTCGGTATCGCCTGCTAGATGTGGAAAGAGACCCAGAGGCGTCACGTCAAGCGCTGCGCAGGCTGCGCGAGAAACTGCGCGCTGACGATCGCCGAAGGCATGCAGCCTGCGACATCTCCGAAGCGGCGATCCTAAGTCGGGAAGGCCGACACGGGGAGGCGCAGCGTCTGCTCGATTCCGGCCTTGACACGCTGGGAGACCTCGAAGAAGGAGAGCAGGCAGCGTACCTGAATCAGGTGGCGGTGGTGCACTTGGCGATGGGGGCTGACAGGCTCGCTGCTGAAGCTCTGGCGCAGACGGAGAGCAGGCTACGCCACGCTGGAAGTACCGTGAATCGCCTAGTTGCGACCAGTATTATCGGTGGGGTTGCGTTCGGGGAGGGTGATCTCCCACACGCGCAGGCCTGCAACGAGGAGCTGCTCCGCGAGCAGACCGCTCGAGCGCACTGGAACGAGGCAGCAAACGCGCTCTGTAACTTGGCGCTGATTCTTGAGGAGCGCGGTCGGTTGGGAGAGGCCACGCGGGCGTTGAGGGATGCCGCGTCCCTGTCCGCGAGGGCAACGCGACCACTCACTGCCAGACGCCTTGCCGGTCGCCGAGTGGAGCTTCTCGTTCACTGCGGACTTGTGGCACGGGCTGAAGAGGAGGCGGAGCGCTTCTTCATCGTTTTTGAGGCAGTCGCTCCGGCCGCCGCGCTATTTGTTCGCGCAAGTCTAGGCGAGTCGCTCTTCGCGCAGGGGCGCATGGAGGAGGGGCGCAGCCAGTTTCGACGGGCGGTTACCGGGTTTGTTGAAGCGGACTCCAGTGACGATGCTGCAGAAACGCTGTCACGATGGGGTTTGGCGGAGTCGGCCTCCGGGCATTTCTCCGAGTCTCGGCAGCGGCTCGCGGAGATGGATACGATACGAGCTCGGGCAACTGGACTCACTCGATCGGCGATTGCATTACTCGAGGCCGAGAGCGACTTGAGTTCCGCTACCGATCATAGAGCCCAGGCTTTCCAGGCGAGCGCCGAGAGGGCGGTGGATGTCCTGGAAGCACAGCAACGCTGGTCGATGGCCTGGCGGGCCCACTGGTGTCTTGCCCGGGCCAGAAGAGCAGCAGGGAACGCCAAGAAGGCTCTGGATTCCTATGAGTCGGCGCGCGCGATTCTGACTGGCATCGTTGAGTCCCTGAGCGGTGTGGCTCGGACGGACGGGTTTCTCCAATTGCCTGCTGTGCGGCGATTCCTCGAAGAGCTCGGACGCCTCTGACGGGGAGATGAACCTACGAGAGCCGCTTGGCCCGCCTCACGGTTTGCTAATCAGCCTCTCCTCTCTTGTGCGTCTGGTTCGGCTCACCGGATTTGTATCACCAGGTAGAGGTAAAGAGAGAGCCGACCGCCCTGCCGCTGGAGGACGGCGGGAGCGGCCAGCTCAGGTGATACGGACGGAGTATGGCTACTCGGAGATGTCGGGCTCGTAACGTCCCGAGTCAATGGGCCGATTCGGGTCTGTGTCTCCTTCCGTCGGCGTCGGATCCGTCTGCGCCAAGGGCCCCATCACCGGCGCGCTCAGCGCCGTCTGGCCGGAATCCGTCACGGCGCCCGGTCCTACCAGGCTGCTGCTGCCGCCCGAACAGGCGAGCGTGAGGAGTCCGAGTGTGACTGCGACCAGGGCCAACTTTGAGTGACGCATTGTGTGATCCTCCGTTGCCACCGCCGACGAATCCGAGAAGCGCAAGCACGGTGCCAAGGTCACTCGGCAAGTTGGTGTGCCCTCGAAAAAGAGCGAAGACCGGCGTGTAATGCACTTGGAGAGAATCAATTGTGGTGTTCGCGGCCCGAGGAGCGAAGAGGCGGGAGGAATGCCGGAGGGAGACGCGAGGCCAGGGAAAGCGGGTGGTTCACCCCAACGCCGGGTTGGCGTCACGGCGCGGTTCCGGCGCAAACAACGTTCGCTGCCTGGGGGTTACGGGCGGAGGCTGCATTCGGCCGCGCTGCGGGGGAAGTCGCGCAGGCCAAGGCGCAGGGCGACGGGCCGGCCTCAGACTCTCGCTGGCGAGTAGCGGCCCGGTTTCTCGCGTCTGCGTAAAGGTTTAGCCGGCCGTCTCAGCGCGACCGCGCGCCCGGAGGCGGCGGCACACCGCATCTCTCATCGGCCGGATCTGACCCAGCAAGCCTCAGCGCAACAGCACCCCTGAGGCGGTGTCAGTCCGGCGTCCGTCACTCAGACGAACGAAGTACGTCCCGCTCGGAGCCGGGCGCCCCGCAGCATCGGCTCCACCCCACCGCCAGGCGTGCCGGCCCGCCTCCGGCCGCAGCGCGATCTCGTGGATCTGGCGCCCCTGGACGTCAAAGAGCTCCAAACGCGCCGGCTGCGACCGCTCGAGCGTGTAGACGATCTCCATTTCGCCTCCCCCGAGGGTGCGGAGACCGCCCAGCCCGAAACGGGAGTCTCCAGCGTCCGTCGCCGCCACCGCGGAAGGATCAGCCAGGGTTCCCGATAGCTGCACGACGACGGAGGGAGTGGCGGCATCATTGCAGGTCAAGGTGAGACTTGCTTCGTAGAGCTGCGACAGCGCCGGGGTGAAGCAGACATCCACCACTTCGGTGCCTCCGGGCGCCACGAAGAAGTGCGTGCGAGCGACCGTGAAGGCCGGGTCGGAAGACACGACCGAGCGAACGGAGAGAGGATCAGCCCCGACATTCTGGACCATCAGGTTCCAGCACGTAGTGGAATCCGCGGGGACGGGTCCGAAGTCATGGCTGGTCTCGGGCAGAAGGATCTGAGGGTCGATCGCTCCCGCGATGGTGCAATACATGCTGTCGCTGACGACATTACCTCCAACATCGGCGGCGCGTACGTAGACCCAGTAGTCGCCCGGCGCATAGCTGCTTGTGACCCAGCAGCTGGCGCCATCGGTCGCTTCCACGGTGCCGTCGCCGTCGGTGTTGGTCACGATGATGTAGTAGACGCGCTGGTCGTAGTTCCCTTGGGTGACCAACGGTGATTGCTCGCGGTAGATCGTGCTGATGGTGGCGTCCGGAGGAATGTGGCGCGAGAACATGACCGAGTTCGTCAGCGGAACGGACTGAGTTGCCCCCTGGATCCAGTATTCGACGTGGAACGGAGCCACCGGCCACTCCGGCATACCGACGACGTCCTTGATCCGCGCGATGATGTCGACCGAGCCGCCCAGATTGGAGGGATCGAGCATGGCGCCGTTCGATTGCTGCGCAAACCCGAAGACCTTGCCGCTGTAGGTGGTCTCGAACACCGGAGGATCGGGATCGGAATGCGGGATGAGGGTCAACAGCGGGTTGTCGATCGACTCGTACCAGGTCCAGGGATATCCCCCGGTCCCCATGACGCGGTTGAAGTGCGTGTGATGGAAGCTCGCCACCGGCCATTCGGCGGTCAGGCCCAGGAGCCCACCCTGCGGGACCTCGTCCCCCACGTCGTACTGGAACGTCGTGGACGACAGGTGCCAGTACAGCCAGCCGATACCGCCGGGCACCGGGGTGCCCACGATGATGCCGCTATAGAGAGGATCGTTCACGGTGATGTGGGTGACGGTGCCGGAAGCGACGGAATAGGTCGCGACCCCGCCGGCGGGAGTCACCAGATCGATCCCATCGTGGTAGTAGGAGCCGCTGCCGTAGTTCTGGAATTCGCCGTAGTTGTTGCCCACGTCGTGGGGCTGGTCGAACGGCTGGTAGGGCCAGGGCACGGCTCCGGCCGGAAGCACGATGGCGGCAGCTAGGAGAACGGCCAGGCCGAGACGGCAGTAATGCGTCATGGCGTTCTCCCCCGCGATGCCTCTGCACTCCGTCATGGAACCGTCCCTCCTGATGTCCAGCCGGCCCGTCATGGCAGCACCACCTGGTACAGGGCCCGACGCGACGTGATGAGAACCCGCTGTCCGGATCGGTCGAGTTCGGCTGAGGGGCTCCAGATGTTCCACGAGGAGAAACGGAGCGGCGTGTGGTGTCGCAACGCGCCCCCGGCATCGTAGATGCGCACCTCACCTGTTGGATGACGCCGGTCTTCCGGTACGCTGGGCCCGGCATCCCGCGCGCATCCGGCCAGCAGCATCGGGCCATCGCCACCGAATGCCACCGAAGTCCAGGAGAGCGCGTCCTCCAGCGAGACGCCGAAGACAGGAGTCAGGCCCCGGTCATAGACCCGGACCTGGTGCTTCCAGGCCAGCGCCACACGGTTGCCGTTCTCCGCTATCGCCACGCGTCGCACGAGCGGATCCTCCAGAGGTAGCGTGTGGATGACAGCCCCATCCTGCACGATGGTCAAGCCCGCGGCTCCGACCACCGCCACACGGCGGCCGTCCGCGCTGGCGGCGAACAGGCGTGCCCCCGGCACCCGCCAGAGTTCCGTTCCCGACGGGTCCAGGGCGGTGAGGCCGTCCCGGCTCTGGGCCAGGAAGCTCTGCCCCGGAGGATCGAATCGCCCGCCGGTCAGGTAAGGCACGGCGATGTCGGCGAGCAGTCGTCCGCCCTCGCCATAGAGGTGCAGGCGATTGCGCTCCGGCACGTTGATGTTGACCTCCATGCCGGCCACCAGGGTTCCGTCCCCGGAGATCGCAAAGGTCACGTCCTCGGTGGGGCCAAGGCGCCAGCGGAGTTCGCCGGTCAGCGTGCGCAGCTCGAATGACTCCGCGGGAGAGAAGTCGGCCGCGCCCTGGCGGTGTGCGATCTGCCCGTAGAACTGGCCGTCGTCTGCGAGAACGAGGGTCTGACCCTCCGTTGTTTCGGCCAAACGGGTCGCCTCCCGACCGAGCTGGACGTGGTCGATGCCGGAGGCCCCCAAGGTGACCACGGACCCATCGGCTTGCGGAATGGCGCGTATCAGGTCCGCCGCGGGGGCTGCCAGCAGCGCTGCGGGCAGTTCGCCGGCATGCGCGAGCGGCGCGCCGAGAACAAGTACCAACAGGACGGGAAGACCGCCCCGCCAGCTCGGAGTCGTGAATTCACGCATGTCTATCTCCCGGATGATGAGGGGCGGAGCCCCGGCCGGCTAGCGCGGCCAGGGCGCCGCGAAACGCGTGGCCGTGTGAAGAGGCCATCTCCATGGTAGCGGTTACGGTACGCGGATTCACGCGAAATGCGCGCAGTCGACGGGCCTGGGCTCCCGGAAGGGGCGCCCCCTTCCGCGAGGACCAAGGTTGAGGAACGGACTTCGGAGAGAGCAACCATGATCAAATGCAGGGCCCTCATCCTGCTCGATGGGAAGCGCGCCTGGGTCGTTCTGACCGGTGCGGGGCCTTCCCAATGCTGTCGGGTCGGCGAGGGGCCACGTTCAAGCCTCACCGCTATTCTGCCGAAACCAGAATCGGGCAAACTGCTGCCTCTGAGACTGTTTTGTCTTGCCAACCCCCGGATCGCACTCTAGACTGGACGCGGTTCAAATGGATGTTTCGTCTGTGCTTCGGGGCTGAGAGGAGAGTCTCTCGATGCGCACCCCAAACCGATTCTTGCCAGGCGTGCTGATAGTCCTGGAATTCATTGTGCTCTTCGCGCTTGCCGTTCCCCCCGCAGGCGCGCGCACGCTTCTACCGGTGCCGGCGATCATCCTGCATCCGGGGGATCCGGATGAGACGGGCGGAGAGCTCAAGGTTGCTGGCGATGACCCCGTGGGGCAGTCAGCGCCGATGGCTGATCGACTCGCCCAGCAGCCCTTGCCCACTGCCTCGGTGGCCGGAGCAAGAGAGGCTGCCTGCACTTCCGCGAGGAAGGGCGAGTGGCGGCTGGGGGCTGTCCTGTTCCGCATCTTGGTTCAGTCACGACTCGGCCATTGATTCGAGCAGCAGCAACGAGTCAAGAACGCACCGGAGGGGTTGATGACTGGAAAAGGTGATCGCGAGACCGCCGGACCGAATGGGTGCCAGGCCAAGGACCGACTGCAGTCCGTGCTGCGGCGTGCTCGGATATACCTGGAGGCCGGGTCTGCTAGTAGCTCTCACGACTTGCTATCTGCAATTGGGCTGTCACCGTCGGCGCTCGAGCATCTGCCGATCGAGGCTCGGCTGGAGGCACTGACGCTCCAGATCCGCTGCTGTTCTGACCTTGGACACGGCTCACATGTGGCCGTGCTCGTTCCCGCGCTAACCGGACTGCTTGGGCGTAGTGCTGAGATCCGCAAGGAGTTACGGGCGGACGCGATCCTCGTGATTGCGGGATGGCACAACTCTCGCGGCGAGTATTCCCTAGCTGCTGCGGTCGTCAACGAATTGCTCGAGTCACTAGATGGAAGCGAGCTCTCGGCCTCCACCTTTGTCTCTCTGGCAATGTATCGTTTCGGTGGTCTCGTTCGTGAAGGCAGGATTGACGAGGCTGAGGACATTGCCAGCGTCTGCGTCGAGAGGGCTGATCAGTCAAATGGCCCATTGCCTGCCGGGATCGCGCGCAACCTGCTCGCAGTTGCGTTGAAGGCCCGAGGACGCTTGGCGGATGCGCTGAGACTCTACACGCAGGCTGGCGCCCGTTTCGCCGTGGCGGGCGATTGCATTTGGACGGCTCGCGTCTATCTGAACCGCGCCGCCATCCTCAACCGCCTGGGGAGGCTGCCGGAAGCGTATGACGCATACGAGGAAGCCTACCGACGCTACAAGGAATTGAGTCGTGCAGCCAGCATCATGCGCTCCCGCCTCGGCCTGGGCATGGTCTCCATCCGCCAGGGCAAGCTCGACACCGCCCGGCGTCACCTCCTGCAAGGCTGGCTGGAAGCGCGCCGTCTGCGGACACCCCGCGAACAGGCGCTGGCGCTCGAGTTCCTCGGAGAAGCACTGACCTTGCTGCATCGCCCGGCGACGGCCCGACGCGCCTTGGCTCTGTGCCGCCGGATCGCCACCCGGATCGCGCCCGACGGTGATCTGGTCGCCGAATGCGGGATTCGCGAGGCGCTCCTGGCGCTCACCGAGAACGACCCTTCCGGAGCCGAGACGTCCGCCACGGCGGCCCTCGCCTGCGCCGTGAAGGCCGGCTTTGCCTGGGAGGAGTGCCAGGCTCTGCGTCTGCGTGGCGTCGCGCGGCTATGGCTCGGCCGGTCGAATGCGGCGCGCGCCGACCTGCAGGCCGCCCACGACAAACTGCAGGCCATGGGCGAGGAGTTCGAGATCCGGCTTGTGGAGCAGTGGCTGTCCCGGTTGGATGCCGATCCTACGGGCGACGATCCTCCCCTGCATCCCGCCCAGATGGCCGGCAGCGCCGCAACGACGGTGACGCCGGCCCCATCCCAGCCTCCCGAGGATGCCGGCGATCCCGATCGATCCGGAGATTCCACTCCGACCGGTCATCCGGACGCCGCCGCTCGCGCGGAAGTGGTCCCGTCCGGACTGATCCGCTACGCGCGCCAGGGCCGCCTCGAGGAAGTCCACCCGATCTGGCGCCGCCTCGGCTTGGTCACGAAGTCACCACGCCTGCTCTCGATGCTGCGCGAGGCCGAGATGCTGGCGCTCGCCGACTGCGCCGTTCTGGTCCAGGGCGAGACCGGCACCGGCAAGGAGTTGCTCGCGCGCGGAATCCATGAGCTGAGCGGGCGCTCCGGCCCGATGGTGCCGGTGAACGTCGGCGCCATCACGCCGGATCTCTTCGAGAGCGAGCTCTTCGGTTCGGAGAAGGGAGCCTTCACCGGCGCGGACCGGACCCGCCGGGGCCTGGTCCTCGAGGCGGAGGGCGGCACGCTCTTTCTCGACGAGATCGGTGACATCAGCCCGCGTGGGCAGGTCGCTCTTCTTCGGTTCCTCGACTCGGGCGAAGTGCGGCCCGTCGGCTCGAATCGGATCTCCCGGGTGAAGCTGGGCGTGGTGACCGCCACGAACCGGCTGCTGAAGGAGCGGATCCTGCATGACGCGTTTCGTCGAGATCTCTACTACCGTCTCGCGCAGGGAGTGGTGACCCTCCCTCCCCTGCGAGACCGGCTCGAAGACCTGCCCGAGCTCATCCGGATCCTGTGGGCCCGCCGTACGCCCCAGCTCGACCTGCCCCCGGGATTGCTCGATCCGCTCTGCCTGGCGCCTCTGCGCGCGCACTTGTGGCCGGGGAATGTCCGGGAGCTGGATCAGCTCTTGCGCCGGCTTCGCGTATCGATCGAGGCGACCGGGCGCCCTCAGGTGTCGCCTCACCGGATCTGGACCTTGCTCGCCGCCGCCGCGTCCGGCTCCCCTCGGGGCGGAACGGCGTGCCCGCCGAGCACCGAACAGATTCGTCGGGTCTTGCGCGCCTGCCAGGGCAACCGCACGCAGGCGGCCCGGACTCTGGGGATGGCCCGAAGCAGCTTCTATCGCCTGCTCGAAGAACGCGGGCTGTCGAGTGTCCACTCCGCCACCGTCCATGACGACACCCGCGACGAGGGGTGAGAACGAAGAGAAACCTCCCCGCTCTACAACGGAAGCCCCCGGAATGGATCCGGGGGCTTCCTGGCGCTCCTCGGTCGCCGGACCTCCGCGGGGCGTTGGAAAACCGGTACGAGCGAGATGCGCCGTCGAACTGCTCCTGCCGGGTGTCTCAACCCGGCGCCGTGGCCAATCGGCTTACCAGCCGGCGCGGCCCCGGAGCACCATCAAGAGCAGCGAGAACAAGCCGCCCATGAATAGCATCTTGCACCTCCTCGGTTCGGTCCCCGCGATTCGCCCCGCCCCTGCGGGACGCAACTGAGTCAACGGCCACAGCGCACCCGGCGTGCCAGATCGCGCAGGTGGGTCCGTATTTCGGACCTATCTTGAAGAGATTGCGGGAGATGAGGTTACGGTGTGTGTTCGTCACTCATGGTGAGGGTTGTGGGCGTGATCGCGTTTTCGCTCTGTCGCGCTCCAGTTCCACGCGATGTTGACGATTCGCGCCAACGGATTGTCGGCTCGCCTGTAAGCCCCGCTGTCACCGGATGCAGACACTTCTGTCGCCCAGATGACAGAACCGCCCTCTCCCGCAGTCGTCGCTCCCGCAGACATCCCGGAACAGCTGACCCCGGCCTCCGCCTTCGGAGACCGGGGTCCGGCACCGCTGCCCCTCCGCTGCTCATCCGCAGTCTTGACTCAGATGCCGCGGCGGCCTGCCGCTAGCGATAGCGGCTCTTGATCGAGCCCCAACTCGTGCGCTCGACCGGAGTCGCGGCGCAGAGGTACGGCACGCAAGGTCCACCGACGAACATCCATCCCATGGACTCGCAGTCTTCCGGGGTGGTGACGGCACACGTCCCGGTAGCTGGGTCGCAGCAGGCGCCCTCTCCGGGCGGAAGCGGGACGCACGGACTCGGGCTGCAAGGCGTCCCATACAACCAGTAGATGCCGTCGCACCCGTCATGATACGTGAGGATGCAGTCACCGTTGGCGAAGCAGCAGGCGCCTTCCTCCTGCGGGTGGCAGTTCTGCGGGGTGCATGGCACGCCCGGTCCCAGCCAGGTGAACGAGCAGTCCGCTTCCAGCGTCATCGTGCAGCCGCCGGTGGCGAAGTCGCAGCACGCGCCTTCGGTCGGCGGATAGCAGCTCTGCGCCGTACACGGCACGCCGGTCCCGAGCCAGGTGAACGTGCAGTCCGCCTCCAGGGTCATCGTGCAACCGCCGGTGGCGAAGTCGCAGCACGCACCCGTCCCGGGCGGTGCCGGCGGACACGACTCGGGGTTGCAGGGTACCCCCGCCCCCAGCCAGGCGAACACGCAGTCCGCCGGCAGGGTCACGATGCAGTTGCCGGTGGTGAAGTCACAGCACGCGCCCGCGACCGGAGGGCAGTTCTCCAGGCTGCACGGCACGCCGGAGCCCAGCCAGGTGAACGAGCAGTCGGTCTGGTACATCATGTAGCAGTTGCCGGTAGTGAAGTCGCAACAGGCGCCGGGCGCCGGCAGCGGGCAAGTCGCGGCGTTGCACGGCACGCCCTCCCCCAGGAAAGTGTGCTGGCACGCCGATGGCGGCATGATCCAGCAGTACCCGGTGGCGAAGTCGCAGCACGCGCCCCACCCCGGCGTGGGACACGTCTCCGGGTTGCACGGGACGCCCTCGCCCAGCCAGGCGAACGGGCACTCGGCTTGGGTGGTGATCGTGCAGCCCCTCGTGGCGGCATCGCAGCATGCGCCCGTGCCGGGCGGCATCGAACAAGTCTCCACATTGCAGGGGATGCCGACGCCCAGGAACGTCCATGTCATGTCATCGGGACAGTCCAAGGGATCGAGGATGTAGCACTCGCCCGTGGCCTGGTTGCAGCACGCGCCGAGCAGGGCTTCGTAGCAGGCCTCGAAATCGCACGGCACACCTTGGCCGAGCCACGCGTTGGGTGGAGCGCAATCGGCTTGGGAGAGGACGGAACAGCTCGAGGTCTCGAAGTCGCAGCACGCCCCCAGGGGCGGGCACGTCTCGGGGTCGCACGGCACCCCCTCCCCCAACCAACTGAAGAGGCATTCGCCGATGGTCGTGACCGTGCAGACGCCGGTCGCGAAGTCGCAGCAGGCCCCGGTCGGTGGCGGGGTGCCCGGACAGGGTGTGTAGCCGGGTGTGCCGAAGCCGAGGCAACCGTACCCCTCGATCGGATCTGCGTTCGGCGGGATGGCGTCGTCCAGGAAGACGCGGTTGCTGGCCACGCTGTGAGGCACGGTGCACCACGTCGGCCAGCCGTAGGACGCGCCGTAGTTGTAGCCGAAGCCCCCGAAGTAGAAGAGCCAGACCACCGTGTTCGTCCGGGGACCGGTTGGGAAGCTCTGTCCGATCTCTCCGCCGCTCGCGGTCGGGAATCCGTTGTCACCGATCCAGAAGTCGGTACCGGGGCCGTCTTCGTCCGGCGCGCCGCACGCCTCTCCCATGATTCCGACGTATGAGTAGGGCGAGCTGGCGGCCTCGGGAAACGACGTGCCCCAGCCCAGGGCCTTCAAACGCGGACTGCTCCCCTGGGGAAACGCCGCGTAGACCTTCCAGATTCGAGCGTTCCCATCGCAGTATATCTCGTTGTCAACGCCATCCGGACAGGGAAACGTTGGGGGCTCGCTCTGCGGCGGGAACTCCAGATCGTAGCTGCCCACGAATCCCATGTCATGGGCCCAGAGCACGCCGCCGGCATTCGGACCGGCGAGGGCGACCGAGGACGTCCAGCAGAGCACGCTCAGAATCAGTGTCATCTTCTTCATGGCGGGTGACCTCCCAGGCAGACGTGACCCAGCGCATTCGCAGCCGCGGAGCAGGGCCGGGCGCAGCCGGTCCCGGTCCGGCACCTTCACGGCCAACCCCGCGCACAGTATAACAGAAGCGATCTCCGATCGTCCAGTAATACAGTCAGTTGTGCCGGGAGATCCGGAGAGCTCAGTCGTGGGCTCCCGACGGCCTCCGCAAGCCGTGGGACCGAATCCGGCTGTGCAGATGCTGCCGGCTGATCGCCAGTTCCTTCGCGGCGCGCGTGATGTTCCAGGAGTTGCGCCGCAGGACCGCCTCGAGGATTTCCCGCTCAAAGTGGACAGAGGCCTCCTGCAGCGTGCCCACCGTGGGGGCTGGTGATTCTCCCGGGGCGAGATCCGAGAGCTGCATCCTCAGCTGCGCTTCATCGACCGGCTTGCCGTCGGGAACCAGGGCGCACGCGCCCTCGATGCAGTGCCGAAGCTGGCGTACGTTTCCGGGCCAGTTGTAGCGCAGCAGTAGCGTCCGCGCGCGGTCGGTCATGCCGCTGATCCGCCGCGGCGAGCGCTGGATTGCGTCGGCGAGGAAACGCTCGATGAGAAGGGAGAGGTCTTCGCGCCGTTCCCGCAGCGGCGGCAGGTCCAGGCGGATGCCGGCCAGGCGGAAGTAGAGATCCTCCCGGAACGACTTCTGCCTCACCATCGCCATCACATCGGCGTTGGTGGCGGAGATCACGCGCACATTGGCCTTGCGGGTCTCGCTCTCCCCCACCCGGCGGAACTCGCCGCTTTCCAGGAAGCGCAGCAACTTCACCTGCATCTGCAGCGGCATGTCGCCCACTTCGTCGAGGAAGAAGGTGCCGCCCTCGGCCTGTTCGACCAGCCCCGGAGTGTCCTGCACCGATCCGGTGAAGGCTCCGCGCCGGTGCCCGAACACCATGCTGTCGAGAAGGTCCGAAGGGAATCCGGCGCAGTTCACCGGCACGAACGGCCCGCCCTTGCGCAATCCTTCGGTGTGGAGTGCGCGCGCCACCAGCTCCTTCCCCGTGCCGCTCTCCCCGAGCAGCAAGACCGGGATGTCGGTGTCCTTGAGCAGCCGGATCCGGTCGAAGAGCAGCATCATCGACGGGCTGCGGCCCAGGATATTGGCGAATCCACTTCCCGCCTGGGCCTCCGCCCGCAACGTCTCGTTCTCGCGCACCAGGATGAGGCGCTCCTCTTCGAGCCGCCGCCGGTCGCGGGCGTTCATCAGACAGACCGCCGCCTGCGAGGCGAACGCCTCCAGGAACGGGATCTCCTGCTGGGAGCTGCGCAGGCCGAACGCCGAGCTGTCCAGATAGAGCACCCCCCGCGGCACGCCATGCTCGCGCAGCGGCACGCAGACGGCGGCGTGGGTGTCCAAAGCGCGGATGGAGCGCGCCTCGCGGAGCTCCGGCATGAGGGCCGTGTTCTCCACCGCGATGACCTGGTTCTCACGCAGGCATCTCCGGGCCAGCGTCTCGGAGATGATGGAGTCCTCGGGCGCCAACGCGGCCTCCGCCGCCCCTCTGGCCTGTACCACGCGCAGGCGACCTCCATCTTCGAGCAACAGGAGGAGGCCGCGCTCCGCGCCGCTCAGCACGACGGCGCCGTCCAGGATCGCTTCCAGCAGATGGTCCGGGTCCAGGATCGAGGAGAGCTGGCGGGTGACTTCGAGCAACCGCCAGAGTCCTTTCCGTTCGCGATCTCCGGCCGCGGCTCTTTCCGCCTCCTCGGCCTGTGCTTGTGTGAGGAGGGTGCGCTCCTGCGGAGAGACTCCCGACCTTCGCTGGAGCAGAGCGGCGGCCGCGGGCGGCGGCGGCATCTCGCCGTCGTCCAACTGCCGATGCGGGGCCGCGGAAGATTCCGGGTCGGCCGCCGGATTCGGGTCGGGTCGCGCCGCTCGCGCCGGCAGGGGGCGCGAGACGGGGCTCGGTGACGATGGCAGGTCGCGGCGATTCCCGTCAGGATCTTGCGAATTCACGGTGTGGTCCCCCGCAGCCCCGGATGTCTCGGGGCGTCTGTTTGCGGCTACTTGACCAGGGCGACCCGAACGGTCTGCGGCGCCGCCACCCCATCGGTGCGCACCAGATAGATCCCCGCGGCCACGCGACGGCCGTCGGCGGTCCGGCCGTCCCAGGTGAAGCCGGCGTCCGACTCGCTCCGGGCCGGATCGAGAACCTGCAGCAGGCGTCCCTCGGTGTTGAAGACGAGCGCCCGTGGCGCCGCGGCCGCCGAGCCCCGCAAATGCACCGCGTCTCCGAGACGCGCGGGATTCGGGATCACGCAGAGTGCCCGCCGGTCGCCGGCCGTCGCCGGCGGCTCCGGCGCACCCGCCGGGTCGATCCGGTTGCGGAAGAGGTAGTCGCCGATGCCGGAGTCCCAGTTGCTGACGGCCAGATCGAGCGCCAGCGAGGCCGCGTACTGCACCACCACCGGCACTCCCGGTGCCGCCGGCGCGTGGATCGAAACCCAGCCCTGCTCGGCTTGCACAAAGAACTGCGCCGGGCTCAGCGCCGCGCCATCCACCTCCACGGATTGCACGCGGACCGGGCGGCGGGGCAGCACAAAGAGACGGCGGGCCCCGTCGCCGGCGTATTCGGCGGTGAGGGACGCCTGCAAGCCGGCGTTGTCGGTGTCCTCCCAGACGATGTTCTCGACGACGCTGTTGGTGGTCGATTGCCAGGTGGGCTGGCTGGGCAGGACACTCGCCTGGTTTTCGTAGATGCGCACTGTCCCCCACCAGGAGCCAGCGGCGAGGTCCAGGTCGCCATCCGCGTCGGCATCGCCGAAGGAGACGTGGGAGCCGTAGCCGTCGAAGGCGGAGGTCCAGGATGGAGTGGCGCCTAGGGTCCCGGCGCCATTGTTCAGGAAGAGCTTGAACCGACCGTTGCCGGTGCCGCCGACATTCTGGTTGTTGTCGGCCACCGCAAGATCCAGCCAGCCGTCTCCGTTGAGATCGCCGAAGCAGAGGGTATTGGCGTAGTAGTGGCCGTCCTGGCTGGTCCAGGCGGGAGAGGTCTGCAGCGTAGTGCCGGTGCCGAGGTAGATCTCGTTGCGGTCCGCGGGCAGGCCATTGCTCGCGCCCGCAAACGCGAGGTCCAGCAGGCCATCCCCATTCACGTCGCCCCAGGCGACATCCAGCGCGCCGTGGGCCGCCGCCGACTGCCAGTACGGAGTCGTCTCCAGGACGCCGCCGACGTTGCGGAAGACCCGGTAGTTCTCCTTGATCTGGTTGTACGGCTCGCCCGCGGTGCAGGCGAGGTCGGGGCGACCGTCCATGTTGATGTCGCCGAACGCCACCGAGAAGCAGTAGAAGCTGGCCGCGCTGGTCCAGACCGGAGTGGCGCTGAAGGTACCATCGCCGTTCCCCTGGTATAGCTTCACCCGGCCCGGGGTTCCGAACCCGCCCGCTCCGATGTAGACCGCGACCGCGCAGTCGAGATCACCGTCGCCGTCGACGTCAGCGAGATCGAGATGCCCATGGTAGTCGACGTCGCCGGCGGTCCAGGTGGGCGTGAGAGGAAAGCTGCCTGTGGTGTTCCGGTACACGACCAGCGGTTGGCGGGCCATGTCGTTTCCGTTGGCCACCACAAGGTCCGGCAGGTTGTCGCCGTCCAGATCGCGGAGCGCGCAGCCGGTGCCATAGCGCCCGAGCGCTGTGCCCTGCCAGTCCGGCGTTCCGGGGAACTGAATCGACGCGACGGCGAGCGATCCACTCGACACGAGAGCCATCCACACCAGAGCCGCGAAGCGCGAAACATGGCGGCGTACCCGCAGTCCAGGCACCGATGACATGTTGTCCCCCCCTCCCGAAGCGATGCGGCCCACGCCGGCAGTACCTGGCGCCACGATCGACCGCGGAACCAGGATAGCAAGCTGCCGCAGACAGCGTCAAGTGCAGATTACAGAGGTGCGGGAGCGAGAAGCAGGGGGGACCAGAATGCCAGCGATCGGCGCTCACTCCATTGAGCGTCGATGCTTAGCTTCTCCTGGAGGCTTGACGAAGGCGAGAGTGAAGGACGGTCAGCGGAAAGAACCCACCACCCTGGCCGGGCCATCAGACCCGGCCGTGGTCTTCAATCGGATCACCAACCCGCACGGCCCCGGTGCAGCAGGACCAGCAGCGCGAAGAACCCAGCCATGAAGAACATCCTGTACCTCCTCGATTCGATCTTGTTGACTTGCCCCGCTCAGGCGGGAGTGGACGGACGCAGATCCTCGATTACCAGCCCGCACGGCCCCGGTGCAGCAGGACCAGCAGCGCGAAGAACCCAGCCATGAAGAACATCTTGTGCCTCCTCGTTTCGATCCCCTCGACTCGCCCCGCGTCTGCGGGACCCAACTTCTTCGGAAAGGTGAAGCGCATCGGGCGTGCCAAGTGGGATTTCACGGACGAGGCGAAGTTCACGATTCGGGAACTCACATTGGACCAATCAGTTTGCTGGTCGGTCCGCGAGCGCGCATCAGACCGCCGACGCGACACGCTCCGCAGTGGCTGTCGCCGTTTATTTCCACTTCCGCTGGGAGGGAGGTTCAACTCATTCTGGCGAAGAATGGTAGCATGTTTGTCGTGTCGCGTTGACATTCGTCACCACCGGATGACGGACGACCGCCTTGGGACCGCGGCGAACAGGCGCAGGCCTCCGTCCGTCCCCGCGGTCGTACCCGAGGGCGCAGCCTACGGTCGGCCCCTTGGTCACGCGATAGGACGCCGGTCGCCGCCAGTCCCCGCAGTGGTGCCGAAGGGAATCCGGCCGCCGCCAGTCCCCGCGGTGGTGCCGAAGGGATTCCGGCCGCCGTCAGTCCCCGAAGTGGTACCGAAGGATGCAGGCCACCGCGTTCACGCCGTCGCGCCAGGTGATCTTCTTCCCTTCCGAATAGGAACGGCCGTAGTAGGAGATCGACGTTTCGTAGATGCGGACGCGGCGGCGGGCGAGTTTCGCGGTGACTTCGGGCTCGAACCCGAACCGGTTCGAGCGCAACGGGATCGATTGGATGATCTCGCGTCTGAACGCCTTGTAGCAGGTCTCCATGTCGGTGAGGTTCAGGTTCGTACACATGTTGGAGAGCGTGGTCAGGAACCGGTTGCCGAGGTAGTGCCAGTACATGTGCACCCGATGCGGACCGCTCAGAAAGCGCGAGCCGTAGACGGCGTCGGCTTCCCCCTTCTCGATCGGTTCCACCAGGCGGCCGTACTCGCCGGGGTCGTACTCGAGGTCGGCATCCTGGATCAAGACGACATCGTTCCGGGCCTGGGCGATGGCGGTGCGAATGGCCGCGCCCTTTCCCTGGTTCCGTCCGTGGAAGAAGATCCGGACTTCCGGGTGGGCATAGCCGCGGAGGAACTCCCGAGTGCCGTCGGTCGAGCAGTCGTCGACGACCAGGAGCTCCTTCTGAAACGGCACTTCGAGAACGCGGCGGAGGATCTCCTCGATCGTCTTCCGCTCGTTGTAGACCGGAATGACCACAGAAAGCGTGAGCGCCACCAGACCCCCTCTTCCCTCAAGGCCGCCGGCGGGCACTGCGTCGCCCTCGACGGTCTCCGGCGTGATCCTTCATCTTGGTTCAGAGCCTACCAGCGGGGCCTCCGCTCGACCAACCCAGTTCGCGATAGACGGCGCAAATGCCCCGCACCGTGGCGGCCTCCGAGAAATCCGGGAGCCGCTCCGCTGCCGCGGCCCGCCACGCCGCGCGTGCGGCGGGATCGAGCAACAGGCGGCGTGCGGCCGTGCTCCAAGACTCCGGCGACCAGGGCAGGCAACCGGCCTTCAGGGCTCCGGTGAGGACTTCCGGCACTCCCCCGACCGGAGTTGCCAGGATCGGGGTTGCCGCGGCCATCGACTCGAGGAGCACGTAGGGTAGCCCCTCCCACTCGGACGGCAGCACCAGGAGATCGGCCGCCGCCAGCACGAGCCCGGCGTCTTCGACCTCTCCGGTCCAGTGCACCGCCCCCCGGAGCCCCATTCGCTCCTCCGCGGCGCGCAGCTCGGACTCGAGCGGGCCCGTACCGCAGATCACGGCGCAGGGGGGCGCAGTGATCTGTCCGTCCCCCAACGGGCTGTTCCGGGACCGGGCCGGATCGCCGCCTGGGACGTCGCCTTCCCGGAGGCGCTGCAGCAGTTCGAGGACGCGCCCCGGGGCCTTCTGCGGAGTCAGTCTCCCAATGAACGCGACGACCGGCGTCTTGCCCGGCAGGCCGAGAGCCGTCCGTCCCACGGCGCGGCGCCCGGAGCGCGCGTCCTCGGCGAAACCGGTCCGCCCGTCGGCCGCGAGTGATCCGACCGCCTCCTCCACGCTTTCCTCGGTGGTCGCTTCCTCGCCCGGCGGGCCGGCCGGAGCCGCGATTCCATTCGTCACCACGCGCAGAAGCCGCGCCGGCAACCCCGCCGCGCGCTCCATCCACTCCGCGTCGGCCGCGCACACGCAGAGAGTCCGGTGCGCCAGCCGGGACTTGATACCCTCCCAGCGGCGGAGGGCGGGCAGGCGCGCGTACAGGGCGCGAAGCCGCTCGGGGATCCCGTGGCGGGTGTCGACAATGATCGGCACCCGCGCGCAGCGCCCCGCGAGGCTGCCCACGCGGCCGGAGTGGGTGTGAACCACGGCCGGGCGTTCCGCGCGCAGGAGCCGGGTGAGGTCCCCCAGGTAGCGACGGCTGCTCGGCCGCGGACAGGGTCTCCAGGCGGCGCCCAGCGCGACGGCCGCGTCGACGAGGGGCCCCGGGTGTGACGTCACGAGCAACACCGGCGCCCCGGCCGCCCGCAGTCCCCGCACGAGCCCCAGCACGTGCCGCTCCGTGCCGGCGCGTCCCGCTCCGTCCAGGACGAGGGCCACGGTCCCTTCGCGGCTCCGCGCGGGCCCGCCCGGCGCGGGCTGGGGATGTGGAGGGCCGACCATGGAACTCTACCTGCGCCCCTACAGCGCGAACGGCACCGGGGTGAACGTCAGGACAAAGACCACCATGGCGAGGATGCCGAGTGCCCGCCGCCTGCGGTCGAGCGGAACCTCCTCGTCGTAGGAGCGAGGATGGCCGCGGCGCGCGAAGAGGAGCAGCAGGACCGCCAGGACAATCCACTCCGGGTGGAATACGGCCAGGGCGACCACGCCGGCGAGAACCACCCAGGTGGCGATGCGGCTGCGCCGCCCCAGCAGTCCGTATAGCACGTGCCCCCCGTCCAGCTGCCCGATCGGCAGCAGATTCAGCGACGTCAGGAAGAGCCCGGCCCATCCGGCATACCCCACCGGATGCAACATGACCTCCATGCCGGCGGGTAGGTTCGGATGCGTGAGCGCCTGGAGCCCGAGGAGGGCGAGCGAGTCGCCCAGGCTCACCGAGCCCGAGCCGACCAGTTGGACCGGCACCACCGTCGAGCGGGCGAGGCCGTAGGCCAGGGCCGCCAGGGAAGGCAGGAGGCCGGCCAGGGGGCCGGCGATCCCGATGTCGAAGACCGCCCGGCGGCTGGCGATGCGCTGGCGCATCAGGATCACGGCCCCGAGAGTCCCGAAGGGAGACGCGAAGACCGGGAGCTGCGCGAACGGCAAGCGCACGGGAAAGAACGGAATGAAGAACGGAAGCGTCGCCCGCACGTGATATCGACGGCACATGAAGTAGTGTCCGAGCTCGTGCGAGAGAAGGATCACCATGACGGCGGCGGCGTACGCGGGGCCGTTCGTCAGCGCGGTGGAGAGCGCAGTGGCCACGAAGAGCACCCCGCACAGCGCGATCTGTCGGGGCGGATGCCAGGGTGGAGGCGGAGGCGGCCCGAGGAACGGCCGGTAGGGGCCGTACCACCTCGGGACCACCTCCGGCGGTTCGCGGGGCTCGGGATCGGGAGGAAGCGACTCCATGCCGATTGCGGGTCGATCCGGCGGCTCCGCCGCTCAGCGGCCCTTTGCGCCCTCCAGCATGCCGGCCTCCACCACGGCGATCGCCGTCATGTTCAGGATGTCGTCCATCTCCGATTGCGGTTGGAGCACGTGCACCGGCCTGGCCATCCCCTGCAGGATCGGCCCGATCTGCTCGGCGCCGCCCAGGCGCTGCACCAGCTTGTAGGCGGCGTTGGCCGCCTCCAGCACGGTAAAGATGAGGACATTGGCCGTGCCGCCGGCGAGCTTGCTGAACGGGAACAGGTTCGAGAGGACGCCCGGCACCACGGCGGCGTCGGCGTGCACCGGCCCGTCGACGATCAGATCGGGCTCCTCCTTCGCCAGGATGCGCAGCGCTTCCTCGACTTCCGTGATCCCCGGACCTCTCGCCGTGCCGAAGTTGGAGTAGGAGACGAACGCTACCCGCGGCACCACGCCGAACTCGCGCGCCGTCTGCGCGGTCTGCCGCGCGATCTCGGCCAGAGTCCGACCGTCCGGGCGGATGTTGACCGTGGTATCGGCGAAGAAGTACATCTGGTCCCGCGCGAGCATCACGTGGACGCCGCTCACCCGGCTCGCGCCCGGCTTGAGGCCCACGATCTGCACGCAGGGGCGGATCGTCTCCGGCAGCCTCTGGGCGATCCCGGAGATCATGCCGTCGGCGTCGCCCATGCGCACCATCATGGCCCCGAACTCCGTCGCCGAGCGGATGGCGATCCGCGCGCCGTCCAGCGTCTCCCCTTTGCGCTGCCGCAGGCGGTAGTACTCCTGGACATAGGCGTCGAAGCGCGGATCGTGCTCGGGATCGATGATCACGGTGTCACCGAGCTCGAGGTCGAGCTCGCGGCACTCCCGCTCGATCACGTCGCGGCGGCCGATGAGGATCGGCTGGGCCATCCGCTCTTCCCGGACCATGGCGGTTGCGCGCAGGATGCGGCGGTTCTCCCCCTCCGGATAGACGATCCGCTTCGGGGTGGTGCGCGCCTTGTTGATGATCCCGCGCATGACGCCGCGGGTCTTCCCCAAAAGACTCTCCAGACGGTCGCGGTATTCGTCGAGATCCAGCGGCTTCTGGGCGACCCCGGACTCCATGGCGGCGCGGGCCACGGCCAGCGCCTCCCACACCAGGACGCGCGAATCGAACGGCTTGGGGATCAGGTACTCGCGCCCGAAGTGGAAGTACTGGTCGCCGTAGGCCTTGCTCACCGAGTCGGGCACATCCTGCTTGGCCAGCTCCGCCAGGGCGCGGGTGGCAGCCATCTTCATCTCTTCGTTGATGGTGGTGGCCCGGCAATCCAGCGCGCCGCGGAAGATGAAGGGGAAGCCGAGGACGTTGTTCACCTGGTTCGGGTAGTCGGAGCGGCCCGTGGCCATGATCACGTCCTTGCGTGCGGCGACCGCCTCCGGATAGGTGATCTCCGGGTCGGGGTTGGCCATGGCGAAGACGACCGGATTCGCATTCATGTTGTGCAGCCAGGCGGGCTTCAGGAGTCCCTTGCCGGAAAGCCCCAGGAACACGTCCGCGCCCTTGAGCGCCTCCTCCAGGGTGCGCGCCTTGGTGTCCGAGGCGAACTTCTCCTTGTAGGGGTTCATCCCCTCGGTGCGGCCCTGGTAGATCACTCCCTTGGTGTCGAGCATGATGATGTTCTCGCGCCTGATCCCGAGGTTCATGTAGTGCGTGGCGCAGGCAATGCCGGAAGCGCCGGCGCCGGACACGACCACGCGGGTCTCCGCGGCCTTGCGCCCGGTGAACTCGAGGGCGTTGATCAACGCGGCGCCGGAGATGATCGCGGTTCCGTGCTGGTCATCGTGGAAGACCGGGATCTTCATGGTGCGCTTGAGCTCGGCTTCGATCTCGAAGCACTCCGGCGCCTTGATGTCCTCCAAGTTGATCCCGCCGAAGGACGGCTCCAGGAGCTGGCAGACGCGGATGATCTCCTGCACGTTCTCGCTGGCGATCTCGATGTCGAAGACATCGATGTCGGCGAACCTCTTGAAGAGGACCCCCTTCCCCTCCATGACCGGCTTGCCGGACAGAGCGCCGATGTTGCCGAGACCCAGCACCGCCGTGCCGTTGCTGATCACCGCCACCAGGTTCCCGCGGGCGGTGTACTCGTAGGCCAGGTCGGGCTGCTTCTCGATCTCCAGACAAGGCTCGGCCACGCCCGGGGTGTAGGCCAAGGAGAGATCCCGCTGCGTTATGCACGGCTTGGTCGGGATGACCTCGATCTTTCCTTTGCGTCCGCGGCTGTGGTACTCGAGTGCATCGCTCAACTTCCTGGTCGCCATTCCTCTTCCTCCCCTGACCCTGCCGGGTCCCCGCGTCCCCATGCCCCTCTTTGCGGGGGCAACCGTCCGGAGTCGCAACCGGGAGTCTGCGGCCAAGGTCGCGCGAAGACAAACGGAATCCACGCGACCGGCGTGTATACTGCGCGGACGCCCGAAATCGGAGCTCCGGCACGGCCGTCGAAAGGAGTTCGCATGCCAGACGCCCAGACCATCGTGGATGCCCTGCGGAAGGTCCACTTCCCGGGCATCGAACGCGACATTGTCTCGCTCGGCTACTTGAAGGACATCCGCTCGGAGGGCGATCGTTTTGTCGTCCGTCTGGAGCTTTCCACCAACCAGGCCGGCGCCGGCGAGAGGATCGAGGAAGACGCTCACACGGTGCTTCGGGCCACCGGGGTTCCCTACCATCTGGACATGCATGTCCGGTACCTCCCCGCGGCGGAGGAGCAGGAAGAGCCGGAGCGGTTGCTGGCCGAGGTCCCCGTCAAGATCGCGGTCGCCAGCGGCAAGGGGGGGGTGGGCAAGTCCACGGTCGCGGCCAATCTGGCCATCGGCCTCAGCCAGCTCGGGATCCGGACCGGCCTCCTCGATGCCGACATCTACGGCCCGTCGATCCCGCTCATGCTCGGACTGGAGGGCTCCCAGCCCCGGGTGTCGGACCACCAGATGGAGCCGTTGGAGCGCTTTGGTATCCGGGCGATGTCGATCGGCTTCCTGGTGGACCGGCACACCCCGATGGTATGGCGGGGCCCGATGGCCGGGAAGGCGATCGAGCAGTTGATGAGCGACGTCAACTGGGCGGGAACCGAGGCGCTGGTCTTCGATTTGCCCCCGGGCACCGGCGATGTCCAGATCTCTATCTCGCAGAAAATCCACCTGACCGGCGCCATCATTGTAACGACGCCGCAGGAGGTCGCCCTGATCGATGCCGGCAAGGGTGTCTCGATGTTCCGCAAGGTGTCCGTTCCGATCCTCGGCCTGGTGGAGAACATGAGCCATTTCGTTTGCCCGCATTGCCAAAGCCCCTCCGACATCTTCGGTTCCGGCGGCGGCGCCCGCGAGGCGGCCCGCCTGGAGGTCCCCCTGCTGGGCCAGATTCCGATCGATCCCCAGGTGGTCCGGAGTGGAGATGAGGGCGCGCCGATCCTGGTGCGCAACCCCGGCTCGCCGGCTGGAGAGGCGTTCCGCGAGCTGGCGGCCCGGGTGGCGAAGATCGTGGGGCTCCCCCAGGCCTGAGCGCGGCCGGTCCCAAGTTGGTCCCGCCTCAAGACGGTCCGCGTTCGGGACGATAATCCGCCTACGGACGGGCTGTCTTTCCCAGGGAGGGGCGAACCTTGGACCCGGTTGTCAACAGCGCCATCAAAGCGGACCGGCCTGACTACCAGGTCGTCCTCTGTTGTCCGGCTTGCGGGGAACGTTCTTCGCAGCGGGTCATGAAGTCGAACCTGCTCCTGACGGTGCGGGTCCCGGACCACCCGTTCTTCCGGGCGTACGCCTGGTCGGACGGCACGGCGCGCGTCGTCCGTCCCCTGCACTTCGGGATCTGCTTCTGCCCTCGCTGCCGCTATGCGGGGGCCGAGGCGGAATTCCGGGACGGAGCGGAGCGCACGCACGACATCAGCCGCACCCTGCGCCGCCATTTCGTGGAGCAGACCGCGGGCATGACGCAGCCGCTGCGGACCATTCTCGGTCCCGGTCCGGACTCGACCCCGGATCCCGAGCGGGCGACCCGCCTGCATCTCGCCGCCATCGCCACGCAGCGGCTGATCTATCCGGAGCTGTGGAGGCGGCGGGAGATCGGCCAGCTCTACCTACGCCTGGCCTGGCTGTACCTCGATGAGCTGCATCTGCGCTGGGACCCCGAACGTCCGACGACGCCACCGGTCTATGAGGCCCAGGGTCCGGGCCACGCCCAGATGCAGGAGGTCCTTGCCCGCCTGGAAGGGGTTCGCGCAGTCTGGCCCGAGGCGCCGCTCGACGAAGAGTCGACCCGCCGGGAAGTGCTCCGCTTCCATCAGGAGGCGTACATGCGGCGGGCCGACACCCCGTCGCCCGAGGAGAGCGTGGCCGATGAAAGGCTCCTGGCGGTGCTGTTCGGCCTGAATGGGGACCGGGAGAAGGCCAAGGAGATGTACGAGCGCGCGCTCGATACCTGCATCCGGCTGCGCCAGGACGCGTCCCAGTTGCAGGCCCGCGCCTGGGACAGCGGCCTGAGCGCGAGCGAGACGAAGGCGCTCGCGATTCGGATCCAGCGCCTGAGCAAGAGCGCGGAAGCGATTCGAGACGAGATGAACGCGGCGTTTCCGCCGGCGAAGGCGCGCGTGACCCCGCTGCCGGCCGCGCGCCGGGCGCCTGCGGTCGCGCCCCCGAAGAAGAAGCGCGTCTTCGGTCTTTTCGGCTAGACTCCGTACATGACTCGTAATCGCCTGCTCCCCGCCCCGGTGGAGGAGATCGGCTGCGTGCTGGCGCCCGGTCGCCTCGCGCCGCCCCTCGATTGGCACCAGGTTTTCGGCCGCCGGTCCGCGGTGGAGGTCGAGATCGGCTGCGGGAAAGGGCTCTACCTCGTGGAGGCGGCCCGCCAGCGGCCGGATTCGGACCTGCTGGGAGTGGAACGAGCCGGGAAGTGGTTTCGCCGCGCGGTGCTGCGCGTGCATCGCTCCGGCCTGCCCAATGTACGGCTGGTGCAGGCCGATGCGTTCGACTTCCTGGCCCGGTGGGTCGCGCCCGGCTCCGTCGCCGCGATCCACGTCTACTTTCCGGACCCATGGCCGAAGCAGCGCCACGGCAAGCGCCGGATGCTGCAACCGCTCCTGTACGGTCTGGCGGCGCGGGCGCTCTCTCCGACCGGACGGCTGTATGTGGCCTCGGATGTGGAGCCGTACTTTCGGACTGCCCAGGCCGAGATTCCGGCTACCGGACTGTTCCAGCCGGAGGCCTGGCCGGCGGACGCGCCGGACCGGCTTCCCACCAACTTCGCCGTCAAGTACGCGCGCGAAGGGCGGCCGCTTCACTACGCCCGGTTCGCGCGCCGCCCGGCGATGGAGCCGCTCCCCTCCCCCGTGGTAGTGTCCCCCGCCGGGGAGGACTCATGACGCATCGGACCGACTGGCATACCTACTTCATGCGGATCGCCGAGGAGGTGGCCACCCGTGGGACCTGCGATCGCCGCCGGGTCGGCGCAGTCATCGTCCGGGACCGGATGATCCTGTCGACCGGCTACAACGGCAGCGTGCGCGGAATGCCCCACTGCGACGAGGCGGGCCACATGATGGAGAACGATCATTGCGTGGCCACGATCCACGCCGAAGCGAACGCCATCCTGCAAGCCGCGCGCAACGGAGTCCGCATCGAGGGGGCTGAGATCTACACCACCGCCAGTCCGTGCTGGAACTGCTTCAAGATGGTGGCCAACGCCGGGATCACCCGCATCTACTATGGGGCCTTCTATCGGGAGCGGCGGATCTTCGAGGTCGCCGAACGGCTGGGGATCACACTGGTCGACCTTTCGGCCGGTCGGGACGATCTCCGGGAGGAAAGGGACTGAAGGGACGCCCGGCGCGGGCCGAAGGAAGACGCGAGTCCGGGCTGCCGGCCCGGCGAGGAGGAAGACCGATGAGGATGGAACGGACCGGTCCGGGGCGGGAATCGCGGCGGCCTTCGCCGGCGGAACAGGCGTGGCGGGCCGATGACGAGGACGAAGATGACGATGAGACCCCGCCGGAGGAGGCCAAGAAGGCTGACACCGAGGAACCCCGCATGGCGGAAAGGTTCCTGCGCGCGCGGACCATCCTCGTCTCCGAGCCGATCAGCAGCGACCTGGCCAAGCGGATCTACCAGGGACTGATCCTCCTGGAATCCGAGGACCCGGAAAAGATGATCACGGTGGTGATCAACTCCCCGGGCGGCGAGGCGGACACCGGATTCGGGATCTACGACATGATCCGTTTCGTGGGCCCGCCGGTGCGCACGGTGGTGGCCGGACTCTGCGCCTCCGCCGCGGTCATGGTGTTCCTGGCGGCGGAACCGGCGCACCGGTTCAGCCTGCCCAACTCGCGTTTCCTGCTGCACCAGCCGTCGTCGGCCAACTTCGGGCAGGCTTCCGACCTCGAGATCGCCTCGCGGGAGATCCTGAAGCTGCGCGACCGATACAATGAGATCGTGGCTCACGAGACCGGCAAGACCCTGCTGCAGGTGACGGAAGACACGGATCGCGATTTCTGGATGTCGGCCCAGGATGCGCTGGAGTACGGCCTGGTCCGCAAGGTCGTCACCCATCGCCGGGAGATGGACTAGCCCTGATCCGGCAATCCTCCACGGCGCAAACCGCCTTCGGCTCGCGCCGAATCAGGACTAGCAGGGTTCTTCGGCACCCTGCCAGGCGGTGGTCAGATGATTGTGCGGAGGCGGAACCCGCCGCCTCCGCCGCAAGGAGTCAGGTGACTCTCAAGCTCCGAGGATCTGGTCGACCTCGCGGCATGTCCTCTCGACCGCGTCGGCGGACAGCGCGAGGTCGCCCCTCTCCTTGGCCGTCAGGTCGACCTCGATGATGCGCTCGAGGCCGTCCTTGCCGATGACGGCGGGCACGCCGACGAAGAGGTCCCGCACGCCGTACTCCCCCTGCAGCAGGCCGCAGACCGCCAGGATCTTCTTCTTGTCGTAGATGATCGCTTCGGCCATCTCCAACGCGCTCAGCGCCGGCGAGACGAAGGCGGAGCCGAAACCCAGAAGTCCGACCACCTCGCCGCCCGCCTTGCGCGTCCGGTCCTCGATGGCATCCAACCGGTCGGGCGCAATGAACGACTCGACCGGCATCCCCGCGATGCGGCAGCAGCTCCGCACCGGGACCATGGTGTCCCCATGACCGCCCAACACCATCGCTTCGACGTTCTCCACGCTGATTCCGGCCTCCTGGGCGATGAAGTAGCGGTAGCGCGCCGAGTCCAACACCCCCGCCATTCCCAGCAGCCGGTTGCGCGGCACGCCGAGCTTCTTGTGGAGCGTGTAGACGATGGCGTCCAGCGGATTGGCGATCGAGATGATCATCGCCTGGGGACAAAATCGGCGGATGGCCTCGGCCACTTCGCTCGTGACCTTCAGGTTGGTGGCCAGAAGCTCCTCGCGCGAGGGAAACGTGCCGTCCGGTCGGGCCTTCCGCGGCACCCCCGCGGTGTTGATGACCAGGGAGCACCCCTCGAGGATGGCGTAGTCCCGGCCGGCCAGCAGCGCGACGTCGCTGCCGGTGAGGGGTGCGCCCTCCGCGATGTCGAGCGCCTTGCCCTGCGCCACCGACTGCTTCAGCACCACCGCCTGCTTCTCGGGCGGATCCGCGGGGTTCGCAAAGGGGGCGGGATCGGTCACGGCCACGGTCTTGGCGAGGCGCCGCCGCGCGAGCTCCTGCACGAGCACCCCACCGATGTTGCCGGCGCCGATCACTCCGATCTTGTTCAGCACGAGTCGATCTCCTTTCCGGGACTTCTCCGGGTCTCGCGCCGCCCGGCGCACAGGTCCGGGCGGGCGTGGCGCGCCGCGGCCACACGTCACCGGGCGCGCGGACCGTGGCTGCGTATCCGAAGATTTCTCATCAGCGAGCATCCCGGTGTCAACACCAGAACCGGGTTCGCCGCTTCTGATCAGCGAGACTTGGAGTCTCCGTTCAGAACGGAGTACGCTAGCCGCGGTCATCGCCATGAGTGAAGAGACGCCGAGATCGCCTGCGCCAACCCCGGACAAGGATGGCGCCACCGCGCCCGCCGCCGCAGATGCGCCGGCCGGGGCGGACGGAGTTGCCGTTTCGGCAGCGCCGACCTCAGGTGCGTCGGCCGCCCCCACCGCCGCGGATGCGCCGGCCGGGGCGGACAGACTCGACTCCGCCGCGGCCTCGGCTACGTGGAGTTCCGGCGCGCTCGGGGCCGCCCTGCGTGAGCTGGAATCCCAGTTCACCCTGGTCATGGGGCGGCCGGAACGGGTCACCGAAGCCTGCCGGATCATCGCGGCGGAACTTGCCGCAATCGGCGATCCGCAGCTCGCGCGCGACATCGATGCGCGGGCGGTAGCGCTGCTCACGTTGCGCCAGGGCGGCGTTGCGCTGGCGTTGCTACCGTATCTGGAGACGCGCGCGGGCGCGGGCGGAGAACCTGGCCTGATCGTCCGGGGGCTTCTGGCCGCCCGAGACGACCTGGTTCGCCGGCGCGGGATCGAGGTGGCGTGTTCGGCGATGGCTTCGGGGCGCGTGACGGCCGACGGTCCGGTGCTGAGCGGGATCGCATCCGCGCTGGAACTGGACGCGACTGCGGCTGCGGACACGGCGCTGTTGCGCGGCATTGAGACCGCCTGGCGCGAGAACTCCCCCGGGCCCGGACCCGAGGACGATCCGCTTGAGCGGCAGCTTCTGCACGGGACGACGCCGGAGGCGCGGCTCCTGGCCGCGCGGTTGCTCGATCTCTCGGGGGCCCCCGTGCCTGTGGAGCGGCTCCGGCGCCTCTTCGGCGCGGACGTGGCGACCCTGATCGCGCCGTACCTGGAGTACACCCGGGCCACGCACCGGGACCTTGTGGAGCTGACGCCCGAGTCGCAACTCGCCCCGACTCTCCTCTCCTCGTTGCGCGACGCCGAACGCACCCTCGGCGGACCGCTTCTCGGGGAAGTGCTGGGAGAACTCGGGTGGAGCCGGCTGGCCTGGGGCTTTTCCTGCCAGCGCCTGATCGGCCTGAGCCTCGATGGCGGGTTCCCCCTGGCGGTCACTCCCGCCGAGGCGTTGTTCCTGAGTTCCTGCGGGCCGGCGCGGCGCGCGTGGGACCGGTTCGTCGTTGTCGCCCACGGCGGGTCGGCTTCGGCATCCGACAGCGGCGACGAAGAGGTAGAGGCGGTCCAGCGATTCCGGAAGTACAACCTCCTGCACGCCGAGCTCCTGGGCGAGATCCTGGAGGTCGCGCCTCTCACGCCGGTCAAGGCGAGACGGATCCTCGAACGCCTGGAACAGGTTGTCGGACACTTCGCGGCGCTCTTCCGAGGACACTCCGAGGATGCGGCCCGCGTGGAGGAACGCTACGCCGCGCTCTGCGCCGAAGTGCTGCGCAGTATTGGGCTCGCACCGGACGCCCAGCCGCTGGACGCCGAGGCCACCCGGATCGTGCAGATGTTCGAGGATCCTCGGTCGCTCGACGAGGTGCGCACCCTGCACGGCCTGAAGCGCTACCTGCACCAGGAGGGGTTGCGCCTCGCCTTCCGCGCCTTCCGCTCCGGCCGGGCCACGAACCGGACGGTGGATCTGGCCCTGGCGAGCGCGAGCCGGGTGCTGCACGTGGTGCGCCGCATCCGCTACATCGACTTCGAGCCGGACCCGCTTGCCGAGCCGGGCGTTCTGCCCTATCCGGTGGCGCTCATCGCCGAGGTCCTCGGTCGCCGCCTGGTCCACGGCAAGGTCGAATCTCCCGACTTCGAGATCCTGGCCTACGGAAACGAAGTCCAGATCTTCATCGGATTCCGGAACCACCCGGTCTTCCTGCGCCTCGACCTCTCGCCTCCCCAGCGCGGCGGCATGATCGATCTCGAGTACTACGGCGTGAGCCAGTACGAACTCGACCAGCACCCGGATCTCTCGCTGCAGTGGGTGCAGCGGGTGTTTCGCCGCCTCGACTTCGACGTCAACTTGGAGCAGTACCGCCTGCATGTTCGCTACGACAAGGAGCGCGCGCTCGACCTCGGAGATCTGCTCGCGCACGTGCGGGTCCTGGGATTCCTTCTTCCCCACCTGATGGAACTCGACTGGGTGATCGCCGCGCTCGACTACCCGGAAGCGGCGAAGGCCAGGGTCGCCGACGCCTGGGCCGATCTCGCGCCTTGCTGGGGTTGGCTGCCGCTCGCGGAACTGCTGACTCGCGACCGGCGGCGCATCCGGTGCGGAGTCGCGGCGGATCCGGCGGGCGAGCGGGAGGTCGCGTGGGACGGACAAGGAGAGTACCGCGACCGTTTCACCGGCGTGCCGGACCGGACGGCGTGGGATCGGATCCACGCGCAGCTCGAGTCCGGCGGCCTGGCGCGATTCGTCTTCTGGGACGACTTGACGGAGCCGCCGGTGGCGCAAATCCCCCTCGAGACCCGTCTCTTCCATCCCCTGCGCGAGGCGGTGCACCTGGGCGGCTTGCGGGAGACTCTGGCCGGACCGGTGCCGACCGCGCCCGGAGATACGCCGGCGCCGCACGAGGCCGAGGAACTGGCTCGGCTGCTCGCCGCCGGCGGCGCCGATCTGCTGGAGGCGGCCCGGGTCGCGGCGGTCGTCGGGTCGGTCGAGCGGCATCTGCGCTTCGTGACCAGCGGCACGATCCAGGGATATCCGGTGCAGCGCGCCACGCTGGTCCTGCGGGGCGAGCGCGTGGACCTGTCGGTGCTGCGGGATGTCGACGGAATCTGCCGCCTTGCCCTGGCGCTGGACTGCCCGATCCGCACCTGGACCGGCATCCGCGGCGGGCCCCCGTGCGGCGCCGGTCCCCGCCTGCGCAGCCTCGAGCTGGTGCGACGTCTGCGGCGCGACAACTATGTGAACCCCGGATACGAGACCTCCGTCCTGCAGGCGGGCGGGCCACCGGCCCTGGCGGCCGTCTTCGCCCTGCCGAATGCGCTTGCCCCGCCGCGTCACGCCCCGGGAGACCGGGTCGTGCCGGGGATTGTGGCCTCCCCCGGCGTGGCGACCGGATTCGCCCGCTTCGGCGCCGAGGGTCGCCCGGCCGAGGACTTGGACGGCGCCATCCTCTTCGCGCCCGCGATCCGGCCGGATGATGCGCCATTGCTGCGCCGTTCCGCCGCCGTGGTCTCGACCGGCGGTGGGATCCTGAGCCACGCCGGCCTGATCGCACTCGAGATGCACAAGCCCGCCCTCGTCATCTCCGGCCACTGGCGCCGCGAGGCGGACGGCTCCTGCCGCCTGGCTTACCGGCATCTCGACTTCCGCGAGGAGGAGCGGGCCATCGGCCCGTACGCGGTGCGCCTGCGCCGCGACCTTCGCGAGCGCGAGGAGATGCTCCGGGAGGGAGACCTCGTCGTGGTGGACGCGGAGATCGGGACCCTCACGGTCCTGGGCCAGGACCGGGACGCGCTGGCCCTGCAAGAGGAGCTCCGCCGGCTCGACCTTGTGGCCGCGGAGTTGGGCCGCGAAGAGGCCGGGCCACAGCTTCTCGCGCTGCGCGGGCGCTGGCATCGAGCGGTGCACCAACTGGAGAAGCTGCTCGGACGGCTCGACCGGCCCGCCCTCGCCCGTCACGCCGCACGGGAGTTGCTCTTCGCGCGGAGTGTCGTCTCCGCGGTGCGCGGCCGCGACGATGTGAGTGCCTTGCTCCAGTCGCTCTTCGCCAATCGCATCGTCGGCGAAGCCGCCCGGCAGGCCGCGCGCCGCCAGCACGCGGAGCTCTCGCGCCGCCACGCCGCCTATGTGGGTGAGGCGCTGCGGATCATCCCGATCTCGGACAGCGTGCCGGAGATCCTGCATCTTCGTCTGGGGGTGATTCGAGTGCGGCGCCGCCTGGACGCGCTGGCCCGATTGCTCAACGCGGTCCGTCTGGCGACGGCCTATGCCGGGCAGCACCCGGATCTGGATCTCTGCGCCCGGCGCCGTCTCGAGGAGTTGCGCGAGTCGGTTCGGCGTGAACTGGAATCGGCCCCGGCCGGAGGTGACAGCGTTCCGCCGGCAGAGACGCCGTGGATGCGGCGGCATCTCCTGGCTCGACTGCAGTGGCTGGACCGGCTCCTGCCCGGGTCCATCGACGGCGCGACCGCGGCGAGCAGCGCGGCGGGGTCGACCATGGAGGCTCGGGAGCTGCCGGCGCCGCGGCCCGTCCTCGCTCGGGGGGTGGCCGGGCGGCTGATTCTGCACAGCGAGGACGGCGGACAGGAGCTGGCGCCGTTTGTGGGAAGCAAGGGAGCGAACCTCGGCGAAGTGGTGCGGATTCTCGGCCCCGAGCGGGTGCCCCGTTTCTTCTCGATTACCGACGCGGCCTTTCAAGGCTTCCTGGACGGACCGCCGGGCGGCGCGGCGGCAGCGACGGATGCTTCCCCCGGGGGCCGTACGCTCCGCGACGCGATCGCGGAGATCCTCGCGCGGTCCGACCTGGGCGCAGCGGCGAAGTCGATGGCGATCCGGCAGCTCTGGGTGGACGCGCCGCTGCCTGCCGGTTTGCCGGCGGCTCTCGATGAGGCTTACCAGACTCTGGGAGAAGAGCAGTTCGTCGCCATCCGCTCGTCCGCGTTCGAGGAGGACTCGGCCAGCGCTTCCTGGACCGGCCAGTTCGATACCTTCCTCTTCATCCGCGGCGCGGAGTCGGTGCGCGAGCACCTCAAGCTGGCGATGGCAAGCCTGTGGACCGAACGGGCCATCCTCCAGCGCGAGCAGATCGGCGATCCGGTGGTGCGGCGGGGCGGCGGCATCGTCGTGCAGAAGGTGGTGAACGCCCGGGCCGCGGGGGTCCTGCACACCCTGTCGGTGACGGCGGGCCAGGCCCGCGAAATGGTCATCAACGTGGGCCTGGGGCTCGGGGAAGGCGTGGTCTCCGGGACCGTCGACGTCGATCACATCGTGGTTTCGCGGGAGGCCGACCCACGGGAGGAGCCGCTGCGCTTCCACTATCAGGTCGGCGACAAAGACAGCCGGATCGCGTTCGACGAGGCGGCCGGTTCGGGCACGCGGCGCGAAGAGACGCTCTATCATCAAAGGCTGCGGCCGGCCCTGGAGTACTCCGACCTGCGGGAGCTGATCTCAGCGGCGGCGCGGTTGGAGTCGGTCTACGGCTATCCGCTGGATATCGAGTTCGCATTCGAAGAGGCCGCTCTCTACATTCTGCAGGTTCGGCCCATCGTTGCGTTCCAGAATGCGCTGCGCGAGACGATCGAACAGGCCCCGCTGCGTGCAGGGGAATCGCACCCCGGAGAGGAGAGCCGGAGATGATCCGACGCGAAGAGAGCCTTCAGTACCATGCGGGCGACCGGGCGGGCAAGATCGAGGTCAAGCTCAGCAAGCCGTGTCTGAGCCCGCGGGAGCTCCGGCTCGCATATCTTCCCGGGGCGGTCTGGCCCGCAAGAGAGATCATCGCCGACCCCTCCGCCGCCTACCGCTATACCGCACGGGGGAACCTGGTCGGCGTGGTGACGAACGGGAGCGCCGTGCCCGGGCTGGGAGACGTGGGTCCGGCGGGGGCCAAGCCGATCCAGGAGGGCGTCGCGATCCTCTTCAAGCGGCTGGCCGACATCGACGTCTTTGATCTGGAGATCGACGCGCGCGAGCCGGAACGGATCGTCGAGCTGGTGCGCATGCTGGAGCCGACGTTCGGCGGGATCAACCTGAAGGACTTGCGCGCGCCGGAGGGGCTCACGGTGTACGAGCGCCTCTGCGAAACCATGGCGATTCCGGTGTTCCACGAGAACCTCTACAGCACCGCCGTCGTGGCCACGGCGGCCTTGATCAACGCACTCGACCTTGCCGACAAGGAGGTGGGGGCCGTTCGGGTGGTGATCTGCGGCGCGGGGACCGTCGGCCTGGGATGCGCGCGCCTCCTGACGGCCCTGGGCGTGCGCCCCGAGAATCTGCAACTCTACGACGTGCGCGGCCCGGTCTCCCCCGACCGCGAAGACCTCAACCCCTACCAGCGGGTCTTCGCGCGTCCCGATGCCGCCCCCACGCTGGCGGAAGGATTGCGGGGCGCGGACGTCTTCTTCGGCGCCTCCGCGGGGGGCGTGTTGACACCGGAGATGATTCGCTCGATGAGCCAGTATCCGGTGATCTTCGCCATGGCCACTCCCGATCCGGAGATCGCCTATACCGATGCCCGGAACACCCGCCGCGACGCCATCGTCGGCACGAGCCTGGGTCAGAACCCCAACGCGATCGTGGACCTCCTGAGCTTTCCCTACATCTTCCGGGGCGCGCTAGACGTGCAAGCCCGCCGCATCTCCGAGGGGATGATGCTGGCCGCGGCGCGCAGTCTGGCCGATCTGGCTCGCGAGGAGGTGCCGGAGGAGGTGAGCCGGGCCTACGGAGACGCAGCGTTCACGTTCGGACCGGAATACCTGTTGCCGAAGCCGATTGATCCGCGCCTGCTTGTCCGGCAATCCGCGGCCGTGGCCCGCCAGGCGATGGAGGAAGGCTTGGCCGCCCGCGTTCTGGCGCCCGAGGCGTATGAAGAGGGCCTGGCGGTCCGTCTGGGGACCGCCCGGGAGTTGATTCGCCAGCTCATCATCAAGGCCCGCTCGGTGAACCCTCGAGTCGTCCTGCCGGAGGGCGCTAGCGAAAAGATCCTGCGTGCCTGCGCGATCCTGATCGACGAGGGAATCGCCTCTCCGATCCTGCTCGGCGCGGAGGACGAGGTGCGGCGCGCCGGAGAGCGGCTGGGAATCGACCTCGGGGGCGTCGCGGTGATCGATCCGGCACACTCCCCCTGGTTCGACGCCTACGCCGCCGAGTACCTGCGCCTGAACGCGCGCCGCGGGATCACGCCGGACCTGGCTCGCGCCCGCCTGGCTCAGCCGCGCCACTTCGCGGCCCTCATGCTGCACCAGGGAGATGCAGACCTGATGATCTGCGGGGCCGCGGATCACTACGCCGATTCCCTGCGCACCGTCTTGGAGGTCATCGGTCCCGCGCCCGGGGTCCGGCGGGTCTCGAGTCTGCACATGGTGCTGCGCCCCAAGGAGGCGTACTTCCTGGCCGACTGCTCGGTGAA
>CAYYQN010000026.1:0-63140 GCA_964473865.1 uncultured bacterium
GGAGCCAGGCCGAGAAATCGGCAACCGGTCTCCGCTGGCGATCCGTTCGCCCGTCCAGACGAGATCCGCTGATCGATCCTGTAACGGACATCAGCAGCACGGCCCGGGACTCCGCGTCCCGGGCCGTTTCTGTGCCTGTCGATTCCGGTGGCTGCGGCGGGATCGATCAGCCGGCCCCGCTGCTGGCGCCGCCGCCGCCGTGCGCGCCCGAGGACGCGGCGGTCGCACCGGCGATGGCCAGCACGGCGCGGAGCGCGCGCATATCGGCATCGAGATCGCCCGAGCTCGACCGGAACCAGCTGGGTGGCTCGATGCCCGCGCGCTGTCCCGCCTTCACCCACGGCATCGCCGCGCCCAACGCGACGGCGTGCGGGAGCCACCCCGCGAAGCGCGCCGCGTCCATTGGAGTCGAACTCTTTGGAGCGTCCTGCAGATAGCGGGCGAAGCCCTTCCAGGCCTGCGCCAGCTCCCGGCCTCGCCTCGTGCGCAGCGGAAACGTCGCGGTCATGACCGCCGCCACGACGAGCACGACTGCGATCGCGCCGACGGGGAGGAAAGCGGCAGGGCCGAGCGCTTTCAGCAGCAGGATTCCCGCAATGACCGCCGCGACATCCGGCACGAGAAGCATGAGGAGACGCCGCTTCAGCACGCCGCGCCCCTCGAGGCCGGCCGGATCAAAGGCGCCGCGTTGCACCAGCCCTGACTGAACCTGCCGCGAGAACGCCGGCTGGCAGCGGCTGAGTCGGGAGACGACGCGCCGCCAGTCCGCGCTACCGTCCGCATTCGCCTGCTGGAAGGCGGCATCGTAGACGGTCCGCTCCCAAGGCTCCAGGTCACCCGGGGACGCGCCCCGGAAGACCTTGGGCTTGGGCGAGGCCCAACGACCGCCGGAGGCGCTCGGGACGAGGGTGAGCAGACCCCGGCGCGAGAGGTCGAAGAGAACGGCGAACGCGTGGACCATTGCCGGCTGCCCGAGCACGAGCGCCCCCGCCAGAGCCGGGGAGACCTCTTCCGGAGGCTCGGACCGCGTTGGGAACGGGCCGCGGAGCCGGGCGCCCGCCGTTCCGGGTGCGAGTCTGGCCATGAGGTCTGACCGGGTGCGGAGGATCCACCCCAGGCCGAGGGCGAGGAGGACGCCGGCGGCCGCCAGCACGCCGGGCCGGCGCTCCTTCCACCGCAGTTGCTCCAGCCGCCAGGCCGGATCGGGGCCGGGCAACGCTCCGGGTGGGAAGTCGACCCGCAGAACGACGTTGCGGTTGGCCCGCAGGCGAACCGGTTCGAGCGTGAGCTCCATCTCGGAAGGCTCGGAATCCGCGGGCATCCCGTCAGCTTCGATCCGACGTGAACGCGGGTGAAACGCCAGTCCGGTAGGTTCGGTGGCGCAGACCGGCGGCGGCGTGCCGGCCGGGAGGACGATCGTCGCAGAGGCGGCGTCGATCCGATACGGGCGCTCGCCGGGCGGGAACGCCGGCCAGCGCAGGCGGCGGTGGTCTCCTTCGTTGAAGAGGACTCCGCGCGCCCGGTAGTCGACAACGAAGGTGCGCGTGGTGTCACGGCAGGGGGGGAAGGTCCACGTCACCTCCATGCGATTCTCGCGCTTGCGCACCCGCGTCGGCTCCGTCGCGCGAATCCCCTCGATTCCGTCGGCGCGGCTGAGCGGGATTCCACGGTAGAAGTAGGTGAACGGCCCCCCGTCAAAGCGGACGCGGATCTCCTCGTGAACCGCGACGGAGCCGTCGGGCTCCACGCTCACGGCAACGTGGTAGGCCTCCGAGTGATACTCCTTGCGGGAGAGCGCCGGCGGCGCCAGAAGCGTGAGCAGCAGAAACGCCGCTCCGGCGATCCCCACCCGATTACCGTTGCGCACGAGCCTCCAGCAAAGCGGCATACAGACCTCCGTGGCGAATCGCCCCCGTTGCGCGGCACGCTAGCACCGAGCCGGCCGGGACGCAAACCGGGCCGGGAGCCGGAGGCCGCCCCGCTCGATCACGCCTCCGGGTCGTCCCAGAGCCAGGCCGCTCCCCGAACCCCGCTGGAGTCGCCATGTTTCGCGCGGCAGAGTCGCGTATCCACCCGATCGCTGAACGTCCAGCGGCCCCAGAGCAGCGGCACGTCCCGGTAGAGCCGTTCGAGATTGCTCATCCCGCCCCCGAGCACGATCACGTCGGGATCGAGCAGATTGATCACCGCGGCGAGGGCGCGGGCCATCCGCTCGACATAGCGATCCATGGCGGCTCGCGCTTCGGCGTCGCCTTCCCCGGCGAGTGCGGCCACCCTGGAGGCATCCGCGGTGGCACCGGCAGTGGATGCCCGGGCGGCGAAGTCGCGGGCGAGCCCGGGACCCGACAGGAAGGTCTCGATGCAGCCGGACCGTCCGCAGTAGCACGGAGGGCCGGGCCGCTCGTCCGGCGCCGGCCACGGCAGGGCGTTGTGACCCCACTCACCGGCGATCGCGTTCGGCCCGGTGAGCACCCGGCCGTCGACGACGATGCCGCCGCCGGTTCCGGTGCCGATGATCACACCAAAGACGACCCGAGCGCCCGCACCCGCGCCATCGGAGGCCTCGGAAAGGGCGAAGCAGTTGGCGTCATTGGCCAGTCGCACGGGCCGGCCGAGGTGGCGCTCGAGGTCAGGACCGAGCGCGCGGTTGTTCAACCAGGTGGAGTTGGCGTTCTTGATCAACCCGGTGGCTGGCGAGGTTGCCCCGGGATGGCCGAGGCCTACCGGACCGGTCCGGCCTGTCGTCCTCTCGCAGTCCTGCACCAGCCGGCAGATCGCGGTGAGCGTGGCCTGGTAGTCGTGGCGCGGACTCGCCGCCCGCCGGCGGAAGAGGATCGATCCGTCGCGGTCGAGCGCCGCGCACTCGATCTTCGTGCCCCCGAGGTCGATGCCGATCCTCATGAAGGTCTCCTCGTGTGACGCCGACCTTGCAGTGGACGGGGCGTCAATTCGAACCCGGGCCCGCGCGAAGGCCCGGCAAGCCGTACGACTTGCCGGGCCCCGTTCGTTCCGACGGCTTTCGCTCAGCGCGCGTTGCGCGCGACCCGGAATCCGACGGTGTCGTCCTTGGAGTTCGGCCAGTACGGCGCCCGGGCCGCCGCGCGGCAGTCCCGCGCGAAGTAATACCACGAGCCGCCGCGGATCGTCCGCTGCGATCCGGTGTCCGGTCCGTTGAGTCGGCTCGGGCTGGGGCCCTCCAGGCTATACCAGTCCCAGCACCACTCCCAGACGTTCCCGTGCATGTCGTACATGCCCCAGGCATTCGCCTGCTTGGACTTCACCGGATGCGTAGAGATGCCGGCGTTGCCGCAGTACCAACCGAGGCCGTCCAGAACCGGGTCGACACCGCAGGTCTCCTCCACGAGCGCGCCGCCGGCGAAGGCTGTCCGCGTGTCGGCGCGACAGGCCCACTCCCACTCCGCCTCGGTCGGCAGGCGATAGCCGTCGGCGGCCGGGTCCCATGTGACGTTGTTGCCGGTGATGGTGTAGGCGGCGGTCAGGCTCTCCTGGCTCGATCGGAGATTGCAGTACAGAACTGCATCCATCCAGGTCACGTTCTCCACCGGCAGGTCGGTCCCTCGGAAGTGAGAGGGGTTGGAGCCGACGACCGCCTCGTACTCGGCCTGGGTCACCTCGTGGTCCGAGACGATCACCTCGCGACCCAACACCATCATGTGCATCGGCTCGTCGAGGTCCCGGCCGGGTTCACTCTCCGGACTGCCCATGACGAACGAGGCGACTCCCACGAACGGGCCCTCGATCTCCGACGTGCGGACCTCCTCGTGGACCCCGTCTGAGAAGACGAACTGGTGGCGGTAGACGCCGAACGCCTGCAGCGGAGTGGTCCAGCGGAAGGTCACCCCATACTCCACCTCGCCCTCCCCGCGCGTCATTCCGGACACGACGCCGGAGTCGGGCAGGCCCGGACCCCAGAGCGTGACCTCGGCGCGAATGGGGGCGTCTCCCTCGGCGTCGCTGTATCGCGCGTCGAACGCGAAGTCGGACCCGGGCATTCCTCCCGTTGGCTCGACCACCGTCTCTTCGAGGAAGGGTGCCTGGTTCTCTACCGGTGTCGTGGCGGCGGCGACATTGGACATGGGCGAGGAGTTGCCGGCGTCATCGATCGCCTTCAGGGCGAAGTAGTAGCCCTGGCCGCCGGACAGCCCGCGCACCGAGAACGACTGCAGAAGTCCCGCGGGCGAGGGGGTCGGTTCATCGGTGCAGACCTGGGCCGAGTCCCAGTTTGCCGCCGTGAGGGGACGATGGAAGTACCGGATGTCGTAGTTGACGGCGGATCCGTCGAACCAGTCGTCTCCCGAGGACGTCCAGCGCAAACGCGCCAGGACCTGGCCGACCGGCTCGAGCACGCGCAGATCGGCGACCGGCGCGGGCGCGACTCGATCCGGGAACCCGCCGGGGCCGGCCAGCAGGTAGAGCCCGCCTTCCTTGTCGGAGACGGCCACGATCCCTTCTTCGCTAACGCTGACGCCGGTGGCGTAAGGCGTGACAATCGTGCCGGCGAGGCGCGGACTGGCGGGATTGGAGACGTCCACGATGTGCACGCCGCCGTCCTGGGCAGCCAGAAACGCATACGCGCCCCGGATCTGGATCGCGCGGCAGTCGCCGGCCAGGACCAGGCCGCCGACCGGAACCGGGGTCGCGCCCCCGTCAATCTGCATGACCACCAGCCCGTTCTTGCCGTCGGCGATGTAGGCGTGGTCTCCGGCAATGGCGATTCCCTTGGCGTTGCCCGGCGTATCGGTGGAGGAAACCACCGTGACCGCGCCCAGGATCCGCACCCTTACGTCCAGCACGGAAAGGCCCATCTCGTCGTCGGCCACGTAGGCATACCCGTTGGCGACGGCCACCGCCTTGGCATAGCCGCGCGTGCTGGCGAAGACGCCGTTGTAGCGGAGGACGCCCGGAAACTGGGGATCGGACTCGAAGATCCTCATCCCCTTCCAGCTCTCGGCGAGGAACACGTTGTAGGTCTGGGACGGCGTGACGGGCAGGTCGACGAAGATCCCATTTCCGTCCACCGCGGTCGTTCCCTGGTTGTAGGACCAGGTGCTGTCCGGGTTGGCGATGTTATAGGTGGTGATCCCTTCCGTGCCTTCGACCACGAAGGCGATCGGGATGACCCCGCCGGCGGTGGGGGTAGCCGCGGTCTTGACCGCCTCCGCGTATTTCGTGGTGTTCAGGGTTTGCTTGAGGACCGGATGGGCGGGGTCGCTGATGTCGACGGTGTGCAGTCCGGCCTCGCCGCCCGCCACGTACGCGTTGTGCCCGATGATGCTGACGTCCTCGCACACGCTGGGAAGCGGAAGCTGCGCGATGACCGTGTAGGGCGACTTTGGCGGCTTGTAGAGATCCTGTTCGCCGCAGCCGGCCAGACCCAGAAGAAGGGGGAGGCACGTCGCCGCCACCAAGAATCCGCTCCTCGCGGAGGCCCCGCCGGAATCTCCGCCGGTCCCGGCCCCGCCCGCCGTTCCGAGCCGCATCCGCATTGACTGCCCCTCCCGATTCCGCGTCATGCCGTCATCTCCCGTGCCGAAGTTCCGTTCAAAGCGGCCAGGTCATGCCCAGCCATACCCGATTGTCTTCGTAGTTCTTGTCCTCTTCGATGGCATCGGCGCCGACATCGGTCGCGGCCGACGAGGAGGAACGCGTTGAGTAGCGGTAGCCCAGTTCCAGGGTCACCGGACCGTAGACCGGTTTGCTCGCGATCGTGAGCTCGCCGGCGGATACCTCGTCTTTGCGGCCGGTGTGAGTCGGATCGTCGAAGTAGGGCCGCTCGGTGGTGTAATAGTAGGCCATGGTCTGCCCCATGAGCTCGATCCGACTGATCTTCCAGAGGTTCTTGGGGGAGTAGGCGAGCGTCCCCTGGTAGAGGTCGCGCTCCGCCGATCCGTCGCCATCGTCCGAAGTGAGCGGAGTCTCGCCCGCGGTGTCCAGCGCGCGCGACTCGGCATTGGCGTACTGGTACTTGCCGGCCACCGACCAGGCAGGAGACAGCCGCACCGTGGCGGTGCCGGCGGCATTCCACTCCCACTGGTCGTTCTCGAGGAAGGGCCGGTTGTAGAAGCGCAGCACTCGCCCCCCGTCAAGCCGGAAGGAGAGCCGGTCGCTCAGGCGCGCGGAGTAGGCCAGCCCGAAGGCGTTGCGGGTTCCCTTGAACTTGATCCAGGCGAGAGGCACTGCGCGCGAGACAAACGGCGGCCGGTCGCTCAGCTGTCGGATGTAGGCGGACGGCGCGTAGGTGTAGGAAAGCTCGATGGCGTCCCGGCTGCGCACCGGCTGCCGGAGACGGAACAACCAGGAGGAATTCGACTTGTTCGGATTGCTGGCGTACTGCCAGAGCGTGTACTTGACCCGAAGGGTCATCTCCTTGGAGCCGATGATCCTCCGCCCGAGGTCGATCGTGAAGCGCGGGCTCGCGATGAAATCGTCATAGGTATCCATCCCGAACTTCCACGGCGACTCGCCGCGGCGGAAGGCGAGGAGGTTCTCGTCCGAGAAGCGGAAGATGTTGTCGTCATAGATCGACTGGAACTCGAATTCCGCTTTGACGCTCACCGGCAACCGGCTCTTCTTCCTGGCTGCCTTGGAGGATGTCTTTCCGGCTGACTTCTTGCCCTTCGCGGAGGCCTTCGCTCCCTTCTTCTTGGCGGGACGGGGCGCCTCGGCCTGGGCGGGCGCGCCGGACGCGGCGAGCCCAGAGACCAGGGATGTCGGGTGGACAACGCGCCCGGGGAGAGGATCGGCGGCCGCGACCGGGATCGGCAGGGCCGTTGCCCAGGCTGCGGCGAGCAATACCGGAGCGAAGAGGGTGCGGTTCTGCATGCTTCTGGTGGCTGGGTGGGTCGTCCTGGCCGCGGAGAGGGCCGCGGCGCGCGCACATGCTCGGAAAAGACCCACATATCCCCTGCGAGGGGTGAAGGCGATCATCCCTTCCTCCGTTATGGTACCGAGCCAGGAGAGATGACCCCACACACCCCCAACCCGCCCGTCCGGTAGAATACCCGAAACCGAGGAGTCGGGCAACGGATCTTGCCCGGCGGAGTCGAACCCGCGCAGTCTTGTTACTCGGTCGCACCGGCGGCGCGGGCGTTGCGTCCCGCGCGCGGGAGGCCGGGCCGGAGCGAGCCTGCGCGCCGAGGGGCAGGGGACCCTTGCCGCACCGGTTCGGCATGTGCGAAGATCGATAGCGGCTGCGGAATCGGTGGCCCCGGCCCGAACCGGGGTGCCCAGGTCGGACACGGGGAGGATGGGATCGATGGGTGGTGCGTCCGAACAGGCCGCCGCGCACGCCGCGGGCCCGGCGAATCGTGATGCGGCGGCGGGGACCGGCGCCGTCCGGACCCCGAGCAGCGATCAGCCGGCGAAGAAGATCTCCACCCGGGAACGATTCTCGTTCATCGACCAGTTCCGCGGGCTCATCGGGATCATGATGGCGCTCGGGCACAGCTCGTCCGCGTTCAACGGTGTCTGGAAGAGCCTCGACATGTTCGACCCGGTCTTCTCCAACTGGGGTCAGTTCGCGCTGCGCTACATGGGGTATCTCTGTGCTCCCGGGTTTCTCATGATGAACGGCGCCGTGACCTGGTTCTCCTACACCCGCCGCCGCGCGGCCGGAGCCACGGTTTGGGGCGCGAAGTGGCACCTGATCAAGCGCGGGCTGTTCCTGATGGCGATGCAGTTCGTCTGGGTCAATCAGACCTGGTCGGGATTTGCAAAGTTCTACTTCTGGCACTTCGGAATCATCGCCACCATCGGCATGTCGATGTGTCTCCTGGCGCTGCTGCTCGATACCTCCTGGAAGGTGAGACTGGCGATCGGCCTGGGGGTGTTCGCGATCCATCCGTTCCTGCTGGAGATTCCCTACGACTACAAGGTTCTCTGGCAGCGTATCCTCATGCAGACCTTTGTCGACGCCGGCGACTTCACCAAGGGCGACTGGAACAAGTATCCGGTGCTGCCCTGGTTTGCGCTCGGGTGCATGGGCTCGGTCATGGCCGCCGGCTGGTTCGGGGGGTGGAAGACCCCGCGGCGACGGATCCTCATGAGCTGGGGGATCGGCCTCGGCGCGATCGGAGTCGCGACCGTGGTCCGGATGCTGCGGGGCTGGGGAAACTCGACCGACTTCTTCCAGTTCGGACACATCTCGTTCTTCCTGGATTCCAAGTACCCGCCGAATCTCTACCACAACCTGTGGTTCTTCGGAACGGTGAGCTTCATGGTCGGCGTGATGCACTTGATCGGCCAGTTCGCGATGCCGGCCGTACGCTGGTTGGGGACGATCGGTCGGGTTCCGTTCTTCTTCTACTGCATGCACATTCCGCTGCTCTTCATCGCATCCTATCGACTGGGGATCTACACCCGCCAGGGAGGGGTAACGGCCAGTCTCGTGGGATGGGTCTGCCTGCTGGCGGTGATGTACCCGCTCTCCTGGTGGTTCGGGCGGCTGAAACAGCGAAACAAGTTCTGGCTGATCCAGATGATCTGACGTCGAGGCCGGGGATCGAAGAGTGCGCTCAGGGACACAGAGTGCGCTCGCGGAAGCGGAGGGAGCCTGGCGCCCCGTCGTCCGCGAAGTCCCGTCGAACCACGGGCCCCGGCCCGGCCGGGGCACCGATCTCCCGCCCGCAGGCTCGGCGAAGGACGCGGCTGCGCAAAGGACGCGGCCCGGCAGAGAACGCTTCCGAGACTGCTACATCGTCTGGTCCTCGCCCTCCTCCTGCTCCTCGTGCCCCGTGCCGCGCAGCTCGAGGAACTTCTCGGCGATCAGCTCCCGGAAGAGGTAGACCCGAAGCGAATAGATTCCCGGCGCTCTCTTGGAGGGCGAGATGGTGAGGCTGCTCGTCAGGACCTGGTCTGAGTCGTTGGGCATGTACTCGAGCAGGCGCTTGAAGATCTTCTTCTGCGCCGGATTGATCCAAACGAAGTGCAGGGCGAGCGGCCGCCGGCCCCGGGCGTAGACATTCTCCAGCCGGATGTTGGCCTGGACGCGGGCCCCCTCTTCGGTTTCGACGACGCGCTCGTCCGGGGGCGACCCGTCCGGACGCATCTGCCTCCAGGGCGCAAGCTCCGCCAGGGAGTCCTCGACCGCCAAAGCTCGCAGCCGCGACTCGACTGCAGACAGGCTGTCGCGGATGGCGTCGATGGAGAGCCGCGGCGCCGAGTCGGACGCGGTTGACTCGGCGGTCGAGGCGGTCTCGGCCGGCTCACGCTGGGGAGTGTTTCCGGCGCGGGCCTTCGGCGCATCAACCTCCGCTTCGGCGCGGCTCTTCGACTTCTTTCCCTTCTTGGTCCGCTTCGCCTTCTTCTCCGCCGCGGCCTTGCGTTTCTCCTCCGCCTTCTGCTGCTTCTCGCGTCGCTCCTCGAGCTTCAACAGCCGCGACTGCTCCTTGCGCAGGCGGGACATCTCCCGGCCCCGTTCGCGGTCGGCGCGCCGGGCCTCGTCGCGAAGGGCGCTGTCCTTGAGCTGGAAGGTGATGGAGGCGTTGACGTCCGACGGCAGCTTCGAGGGGTAGACGAGAGTCGAATCGGCGCCCACCACCGGACGATCGGCGCGGGTCATGCACCCGGGCGAACCGACCACAAGCCCGATCCCGGCGGGCGCGAGGATCAGAAGGCGCAGCGTCCGGCGCGCCGCGCTTGCGTACATGGTCCGGCCCGTGGCAACCCGATCCCGCATGATCCCCCTCCTCCTCCTCGAACCACCCCTCCGCACCCGGGCGGGGGAGCCGGACCGTCAATGGATCCGGACCAGTTTCTCCGTACGCACCGTGCCGCCCGTCTCCAGACGGCAGAAGTACAGCCCGGCCGGCGCCGCTGCGGCGCGCCACTCTACGGCATGGCGCCCGGCCGGCCTCAGACCGTCGACCAAGACCGCGACCTGCCTGCCGCCGACATCGTGCACGGTGAGGCGGACGCGCCCGCTCCGGGGAAGACGATACTCGATGGCCGCGACGCTCCGGAAGGGATTCGGTCGCGGCGGGGCCAGGAAGAGCGCGGCCACCCCGCCCGGGCCGCCGGTTCCGGGCTCCGGTTCGATCGCGGTCGACGCGTCCTCGGCGCGCACGTCTTCCCACGAGACGAGCAGCGAGTCCTTGGCTTCTCCGATACGGAACTGCAGGAAGCGCTGATTGCCGGGGTAGGAGACCGCCAGGGGCAGCTCTACCGCCTGCCACGGCTCCCACGCGACGATGCGCGCCTCGTCGAACCAGGCGAACGATTCCCCGGCGGACGGGCGATCCATGTGGGCGCGGCAGTTCAGGAACCAGGCGTCCTGTTCCGTCGTGAAGTCGCGCCACCACCGGGTCCAGTCGTGGGTGCCGTTGATGCCGTCGGCGACCTCGAAGGCTCCGATCAGTCCCGAACCGCGTCCGGTGTAGAGCATCGCCGCCAGCCCCGCATTGACGGCGTCTTGAGTCTTCACCCAAGCCTGCACCGAATAGGCGCGCCCCCCGAGGGCGGCCGGGTAGCCTTCCAGATAGGTGTTTACCGCCCCGGTATTGCTGGAAGTCCGTTGCTGGCGGAGCGAACGTCCGCCCTGGTGGACTACCGTCTCATCGTAGATCTCGGAGCTGCTGTTCAGATCCCAGAAGGTCGCGCCCTCATCCTCGAAGTCGCCGTGCCAGAGCAGCTCGCGGCCGATACGCACTTCGATCGGGCCCGCGAACTCCGCCGCCAGGATCCGGTGCAGCACGCCCAGCCCTTCCCGCTCGACGGGAGGGGTCACCCACCGGCCGGAGTCCGCGACGAGCGGCTCGATCCGCGTGAACACCTCCGGTCTCCAGGTCAGGTTCTCCGGATCGAGCGGAATCGCCCCCTGGTTTGCCAGGGGATCGACCGTGACCACGGTGTTCAGCGCCCGGGAATACTCGGCCTGCCGGTCCAGAATCTCGCGTCCGAGGCGTCCCGTGACCGGATGCGGCACCTTGTCGTCGATGAAGACCGGCCGGAAGGTGAACGTGCGGAAGGCTTCGGAGTCAAACGTGGACTTGACGATCAACGAGGGAAAGGTCTCGGCGTAGCTCTGGTCGAACACGAAGTTGCCCAGCGAATGGGCGATGAGCACGCCGTTGTAGAGCTCGAACCCCTGCAGGACATGCGGGTGATGGCAGATCAGGAGATCGGCACCCATGTCGACGGCGTGCCAGCGGAGCTGCCGGTCGGTCAGGGCCGGATGGGTGGGGAATCGGAACGACGGGTCGTCCGGCTCGCCTCCCGCATCGGGCGGCGCGGGGGGCGGATCCTCCGCGATGGCGGGATCGAAAGGACCGCCCAGCAGGGCGCGAAGCGGGAAGAGGTGCGCCGGCCCGGGTTCTCCGGTCCCGTCCCACGGCTCCCGCATCCAGCCCGGCGGAAGCGCGCCGGCGCCGGCCGCGGCCATGAACCGGTCCGGTCGTCCGGCGCCGATTGCGGCCTCGAATTGGTCCGGTCGCCCGGCGCCGGCCGCGGCCTCGGGGGACTCGTCCGGGCGGAGGACGAGGGTCCCGGGCCCGGTCGCGTACTCGATGCCGGAGTGGAGCTGCATCACCGTCAGGTCCGCATAGGGGAGCGTGGCCGCCAGGGCGCGGTCGAGATTCGCCTCGATCTCCCAGGCGAAGCCGGGCTTGTTGAAGCCGGCGTCCAGGAACGGCTGATAGTTGTACTCCCGGCCGGTGCGATTGCATTGTCCGATGAACGCCAGCGAGACGCCGCTCACGCCGCGAAAGACGGGCCGCATCGCGCCGTAGTCGTCATCATCCGCGCCGTACCAGGGGATTCCCACGCTGTCGAGGACCTCCTGGGTCTCCTCCATGCCGCGCTGGCCGTAGTCGATGATGTGGTTGTTGGCGAGGGAGACCAGGTCGATCCCGGCATAGGCCAGTCCGGTCACGTTGGTGGGGCGTCCCCGGAAGACGATGCTCTTGGTGGGATGCGGCGTTCCTTCATCCGTGAGCGGGCACTCCAGGTTGCAGAGGTTCAGCGCGGCGTCCTCGCCGAAGAACGGGAGCGTCGGGATGAACATCCACTCCGGCCCGTGCTGGTCGATCAACCCGCCGGGCGCGTCGTAGTTGCGGGCCAGCATGACGTCGCCGACGAAGTTCATGGTCGGCGGGGTTCCCGGGGGGCCCGGGTCCACGGCGACGCGCGTGCTGTCCCGCCCGCACATCCCCTCCGGATCGCGCACCTCGAGGGTGACGGTGTAGGGATGATCGGCCTGCACTAAGAACTCGTGATACGGGTCGGGGGAGTCGCTGATGCTGCCGTCGCCGAAGTCCCAGCGGTAGGTGAACGCACCCGGCGGCGTGTCGGGATCGGTGACCGTGGAGAGGAACTGGATGCCGATGCGGAAGAGCTTCTCGGACAACGCCTGCATCGACTCGCGCGTGCGCACGATCTGCACCAACGGGGCCTGCGGCAGGTCCACAGTGACATCGACGATATCGTCGAAGTAGGTGACGCCTCCGGTGCCCGAGTCCCGATCGTTGCAGTACACCAACGCGGTGAGGACCGGATCGTAGCCGTAGCGGGCGCGCCAGTCGCGCCCCACCGGCAGCAGGTAGAGGTTCCACTGATCGATGGAGAACGCCCCCTGGTAGACGACCTCCCACCGGAGTTCGGTCGGCAACTGGGTTCCGGCGAACGTGTAGAAGAGGGTGTTCGCGCTGTCCGACACCCCGAATCCCTGCATCTCGCCGATGGAGGAAACGAAGACCGCGACCTGCAGCACGCTCGACTCCGTGATCGGGTGCCCGGCGATCGGTTCGGTCTTCCAGGAGTTCCCGGAGAAGCGAAGCGCGTACTGGGATCCGCCGTAGGTCGTGCCGGTGGAGAGGTTCCAGTCGTCCGGCTCCAGGTCCTGGTCCTCGAACGACGAGAGCGTGACCTGCCCCGACTCGAAGTCCTCGAGGATCGTCCCGCGGGCGCCGGCCAGGCTGTGGCTGGGCGCAGTGGCGATGATGGATCCCGCGACCGCCGATACGGCGAAGGGCAGGACTAGAGCGAGCGCCGAGGCCAGGGACCCCGGGCGAGCGAGCGGAAGCCGGGCGCGTGGCATGTGAGAATCCCCCCGAACCGCATGGCGAGGCGCTGATTCAACAATTCTACCACTTTACGGGCGCGGCGACCGCAGGAAGAACGCCTCGGCCGATCCCCCGGGAATCTGCGGACCGCCCATTCGTGACCTGGGCGAAGCCGCGCGCACAACAGCCCGGTCGATTCGGGATGGCCATAGAGGCGAGACCGCGTCGCGCGAGGCCTCTGTCCACGCCGGAGAACCCGCCTCCAGCCAGGGCGAACCCGCAACGGGACGAGCGGGGCCTCTCAGCGGCCCGTGATCGTGATGTTGGACACGCCGTCGGCGTGATTTCCCATCGCGTCGTAGGCGCGGGCGATGGCCTGGTGTGCGCCCAGGGAGAGCGGAGGGTTCTCCCAGGTGCAGTCGAACAGGTCGTCGGTGCCGGTGCTGTCCTGACAAACGACTTCGCCGTCGAAGAGAAACTCGACGTGGGTCACACCGGTGTTGTCCGTGGCGCGGGCCTGGAACGGCGTGCTGCGCGGGACGATCGTGACCAGGCCATCGGCCGGCGTGATCAGTGTCACTTCCGGGGGGGTCGTGTCGGGGGGAGGGGTGATGGTGATGGTGGCCGTGTCTTCGGAGCTGTTGCCCGCGGCGTCATGGGCCCGGGCGGCAGCGTGATGCGTTCCCACGGAAAGGGGCTCGTTCTCCCAGGTGAGCTCGTAGAGGTCGCCCGTGCCGATGCTGTCGCGACCGACGATGGCCCCGTCGAAGAGGAAGTCGACTCCGGTCACGCCGGTGTCATCCGTGGCCTCGGCCTGGAACAGCACGCTGCGAGGGTTCGGGGTTGCCAGGCCGTTCTCGGGGGCCACCAGAGTCACGACCGGCGGGGTCGTGTCGGGGCGAGGAGGTTTGTCGTCATCGCCGCACGAGGCGATCCCCGCTGCGAGGACCAGACCGAGGACCAGGGACGTCAGGGAACGGAACATCGCGATCTCTCCTCCCGGGATCTCTCCCGTGCCGGCTCGTAGCCTCGCGCCGCCGCCGTCAGCCATCGTGGAGGCAGGGCAAGACGGCCACCGGAGTCCTCGCTCGGCCGTGCCGCCAGGGCCGACGCTTCTGCGCAATGATCTGCGCTGACTGCGGTATCGTCAAGGTGAGTCGCCCCGGCCCCCCGTTGTCGCCGCCCGTACGTTCAGGTTACACTCGTTGCAGTTGCGAACCCGTCCCGGGCTGCCCGATTGTCCCTCGCAGCCGCGGAAAGGAGCCTGCATGCCGCGCACGGCCTTGACTCTCCTCCTCGTCGCGCTGGGCACCCTGCCGGTAGCGTTGGTGGCGGGCGTTCCAACGCCGTTGCCGGCAGCGCGCGAAGAGACGCCGGCCCCGGCCGCGGCGCACCCTCCGAAGGTGGTTCCGGCCGGGGCGCGCGGGCCGATGCCCGTGACGATGGTCGCCCCGGCGACCTCGCAGGCCGCCGACCTCCTGGAGGAGTGCACGATCGCGGTGCTGAGCGGTCAGTTCACCGGAGACGGGCGGCCGATCCTCTGGAAGAACCGCGATTCCGGCTACGTCAACAACGAAGTCGCCTACTTCACCGACGGCATCTACCCCTATGTCACCGTCATCAACGCCGGCGAAGTCGAGAACGCCTGGGTGGGGGTGAACGAGGCGGGATTCGCCGTCCTGAATGCCCTCTCGTACAACCTCCCCGACTCGGTGAGCGGCGGAATCACCAACGGCTGGCTGATGAAGCTCGCGCTTCGGACCTGTGCCACCGTCGATGATTTCGAAAAGCTCCTGGGGGAGACGGCCTCGCCGGGTCGGGAGAACCCGGCCAACCTGGGCGTCATCGACGCCCGGGGCGGGGCGGCGATCTTCGAAGTCGGTAGTCGCCACCACCACCGATTCGATGCCTCCGGCTCGGACGGCAACGGGGCTGGCTTCCTGGTGCGGGCCAACTTCTCCCTGTCGGCCGATACCGTCGGACTCGACACCTGGCGGTTCCGCCGCGCCACCGCGCTCCTGGAGCAGACCGTGCGCGGGCGCGTCCGACGGGCCGACCTGTTTGGCATCTCGCGCGATCTGGGAGCAGAGAGCTGCGATCCCTATCCCCTGCCGTTCGACGGCGCTCCTCCAGGCTATCCCAAGGCTCGCGGATATGTGGACACCCGCGAGACGATTCAACGCGTGTCCACCGTCACTTCCGGCCTGATCGAGGGTGTTCGCCGGGGAGAGGACCCGCGCCTGTCGACCTTCTTCGTGGCTCTCGGGCAGCCGGCGGTGACCCCGTTCGTGCCCGTCTGGGTGGCGGGGGGAAGCACTCCGCCCGAATTGGACGGTCCCGGGACGTCGCCCCTGTGTGATCTCGCGATCGAGCGGGCGCAGGACTGCCACGACTATCCCTACGTCCCTCGGCTGATCAACACCTTCAAACTGGCGGCCTTGACCGCACCGTACCGGCCTCATCTCGTCCTCCTCCGGGACATCGAGCTCTGGGCGCATGCTCGCGTCGACTCCCTGCTCGAAGACTGGAGGCCCGGGAGAGGATTCCCGGCCGACGTGCGGGAACAGCAGAAGCTGCTCAGCGCGTCGATCTTTGCGAGGTACCAGGACTGGGCGCCCCCTTCGACCGGTGCCGGCTCGCCGGCGATCGTGTGGCGGGTCGCGCCTCAGCCGATGCGCCATCGGGTGGGGATCGTCCCCATTCCGGCGGAACCGCTCATGGCGGCGCCGGAACGGATCGAGGTCCATGACGTCCTGGGGCGCCGGGTCGCCGAGCTGACGGGCGGCACGATGGACGGTTTTGCCTGGGATGGGCGGGACGAGTCGGGACGCTCCGTGCCGGCCGGTCTCTACTTCGGCCGCGTGCCGGGAGTCTCCTCGACCGCGCGAATCCTGGTGGTACGGTAGCAGCTACGCGATCGCGCCCCGGAAGCCCCCGGGCGCGGCGTGCCGAGTCCTGGGCCTGCGTCCGGGTCCGGAGACGCGGCTTCTGCCGCCTGCCCGGTCGATTTCACCATTCTTGGCGCAGCCCCCCCTCCAGCGTTATGATCAACAATGGTCGCGATGGACCTCGGAGCCTGGGCAACGCACCCGAGGCCAACGACCAGACTCGCATCGGAGGTCGTTTGCTCGTCCTCTCAATTCTGCTTGGCGTAGTCCTGGGCTACTGGACGCTGGAGGCGTGGCGGCATCACCGGGCGCTTCGCGCGATCCCGATCCGGATCCACGTGAACGGAAGCCGGGGGAAGTCGTCGGTGACTCGGCTCATGGCGGCGGCCCTCCGGGAGGCCGGCATTCGCACCGTGGCGAAGGTGACCGGCACCAAGGCCCGCCTCATCCTGCCGGACGGCCGGGAAGAGCCGGTCGTTCGCCTGTCCACTCCGAACATCTGCGAGCAGGTGGTGATCCTCGACCGGGCTCGCCGGGCGGGGGCGCGTGCGATCGTCATGGAGTGCATGGCGGTTCGCCCCGACCTGCAGAAGACGGCCGAGCACCAGATCATGCACTCGACGATCGGCGTCATCACGAACGTCCGTCCGGATCATCTCGATGTCATGGGCCCGACGGTCGATGATGTCGCGGTGGCGCTCTCCTCCACGGTGCCCAAGCGTGCGATTGCCGTCCTTGGAGATGCCCGATACGCGGGGGTGATGGGGAGAGTCGCCCGGTCGCGTGGTTCGGCGCTGCGGGTGAGCCGTCCCGAGGCCGTCAAGCCGGAGGTCATGGGGGGGTTCCGCTACCTGGAGCACGAGGAGAACGTCGCCACGGTCCTCGAGGTCACCCGGTCCCTCGAAATCCCGGACGAGGTGGCGATCCGCGGAATGTACAAGGCGATGCCGGACGTGGGAGTCTGCGCCCGGTGGGATCTCGACCACCGCGGAGTGACCATCGAGTTTCATAACATCTTCGCCGCCAATGACCTCGAATCCACGGTCACCATCTGGCGCAAGCTGGGGCTGCGCGCGACCGGCCCGGAGGAGCCCTGGACGAGCGTCGCTCTGTTCAACTTGCGGGCCGATCGGATCGACCGCTCTCTCCAGTTCGCCGAGTCGGTGGAACGGGCGATCATCGCCGACCACTATGTTCTCATCGGGGGCGTGCCCCCGAGTGTGCAACGGAGGTTCGAGGCCCAGGTCCCGGCGGGCCGGCTATGGGTTCTGGGCGACGGGCCGGTGGATGAGATCTTCAACCGGGTCGCCGCGCTGGGGAAGCCGCGCGCCCGGATCGGTGGCGCGGGGAACATTGGCGGCATCGGGCACAAGGTCTTGGAGTTCGTGTCTCGGGGTCTGGTGGCGGCGCTCCCGGGGGCCTGACGGAGCTGTGGGAGGGATTCGATCCGGCCGCGGCGCCGGGATCGGATCGGAATGCTTGGAGGGTGGATGCTGATACCGGAAGCGATCGGCCTGGGGCTGGTGATGAGCCTCTTCTTCACGGAGGCGGTCGGATTCGCCGCCGGGGGCTTCGTGGTGCCCGGCTACGTCGCGCTCTTCCTGGATCGGCCGATCCTGGTGCTGGGAACGATCCTTGCCGGCCTTCTCACGTACTTCTGTGTGAAGCTGGCGGGGCGGTTCTTCCTTCTCTACGGCCGCCGTACTCTCGTGCTCGCGGTGCTCCTCGGGTTCCTCTTCGGCCAGTTGATGCAGCGCATTCCCGCCATCGGGGCTACAACCCTGGCCGGCGGAGTGGCGGCGATCGGCTACATCATCCCCGGCCTCATCGCCTACTGGATGACCCGACAGGGAATTGTCCAGACGCTATCGGCGATGTGCGTGGCGGCGGTGCTGGTCCGGCTCGGACTCATCGTGCTGCATGGAGGAGCGCTGCTTGAAACTTCCCTTCTCTAGGAGTGTCCCGGGCGCGAAGGCGGCGTCCGCCGGTCCCGCCTGGATGCGCCGGGCCGACCTGTTCCTGCTGGCGCTGGCGGTGTTCGGGCTCGGGTTGCACGCCCTGGTCGAGCGGACCAAGGAGATGCAGCCCCAGCGAATGCTGGAGGACAAGCTGGGCGCGGCCAGCCGCGCGCTTCGCTGCTTCGAGGCGATCCGCCTGGAGCGGGTCGGCACTCCGGCCGCCGCCGATCGGGAGAACGATCCGGAGGCGAGCGGGCTCATCGGCCAGGAGCACACCCTGACCACCACCGACCGCGGAGTGCTCGAAGCGAAGTTGACATCGGTGAACCCGAACTTCGCGGCGGTCTTCGTGGACTACTTCCGGACGTTGGGGCTTCAGCCGGGGGATGCGGTGGCGATCTCGCTGACGGGTTCGTTCCCCGCGTTGAACGTCTGCATGCTGGCGGCGGCGGACCAGCTCAGCCTGAAGCCGGTCGTGATCACGTCCGTCGGGGCCAGCATGTGGGGCGCCAACGATCCCGACTTCAGCTGGCTCGACATGGAGTCCTTTCTGCGCGGCAAGGCGCTCATCTCCGCGAAGAGCGCCGCCGCCTCTCTCGGGGGCAGCAACGACCGCGGACGGGCCCTGAGCCCCAAGGGCCGGCTGCTGCTCCGCTCTGCGATCGAGCGCAACGGTGTGCCGATCATCGATGAGCCGACCCTGGATCGTTCGGTACAGCGGCGCCTGGAGATCTATGATCGTGAGGCCGCTCCGGCCCGGATCAAGGCGTTCGTCAATGTCGGCGGCGGGGCGGCAAGCGTCGGCAATCAGATGGGGGCGGATCTGGTCAAACCCGGAGTGAATCGCACGCTGCCGCTCTACAACTGGACGCAGCGAGGAGTCATGCAGTTCTACGCGCGCCGGGGCGTGCCGATCATCCACGTGCTCAACGTGGAGTCGATCGCGCGGGAGTACGGACTGCCGCTGGCTCCGGATCGGATCTCGCCGGTCGGCCAAGGCGACATCTTCTACCGGGAGGCCTACGACCTCCGCATCGTGGTTCCCGCCCTCGCGCTCTACCTCGTCCTCTGCTTCGGGGTGCTGCGGGCGCGCCAGAAGGCGGCCCGCGCCGCGCGAGAAGTGGCCGATCCGCTGATTCCGGGCGTGACCACGCAAGTTGTCGGGGAGAGGAGCGGAGGATGAGTGAGGGCCGGGGAAGGGAGGGGCGGATGAAAGGCGGAACTCGCCGCGCGACACGGTGTCGGATGGCCTTGCGGGAAGCGAGGCGGCCGGCCCGGCTGATCCTGCTGGCGGTATGTCTGGCCGGAATATGCGCGGTTCCCGAAGCCCTGGCGCAAACGGCGAAGCGACCGGTGCCGACGCGGGTTCACGCCGCTGCGGTGACGCGGGTAAAGCCCAAGGTGCATGCCGGCGTGGTCAAGTTGCGGGTGGGCCAGAAGACCTCCTCGTATCATCGGACCACCCAGGCTCGCCCCGCTCAGTTCACCGTGCACGGGCCGACTCGCCTGCAGATCCTGGCCCGCAACCTGTTCCTTCCCGCGGGCCCCGCGCCGGTCCGCCTGCGGGTAGAGGTGGACGGCAAACCCGCGAAGACCCTCCGCCTGAAGGCGAGTGTCAGCAAGAAGGCCGCGGCCGCGAAAGGCGGTCGCGTGGGTCCGCTCCAGCGCACGACCGTGGAGATCCCGGCCGGAGTACACCGGGTGCGTGTGGTGCCGGAGAACCCCTCGGGGATGGCGGCGGTGCGCGCATTCAAGGGGACTCCGGCCCGCGCCGCCAAGACCAGGTGGATCGCGTTCGCGCCGCAAACGTGCGAGCGGTCGCTGATCCTCCGTTCCGGCGATCGGGAGGAGACCTGGTATCGCTTCACGACGCAGAAGCCCGCCGGAATGACCATCAAAGGACCGCTGCGGCTGAAGGTTTCCACGCGGCTCGACTTTGACCAGCATGCGGGTCCGAGCCAGGGTTACGTGGTGCAAGCGGCCATCGACGAAAAGAGCGTGGGATACTCGCTCAAGTCCCGCGCCAGCCAGGTCGCGACCTACCCGGAGCTTCTGGAGATCGTTCCGGGCATGGCGCAGTCGTTCACGATCCAGGTCCCCGCCGGGACCCATCAGGTCACTCTACGGCTGGACGGCACGACCGCCACCGGGGCGGCGGTGCGCATTCTGGTTCCGGAGCGCGAGTTGCGGGCGGGAAACCGAAGCTGACCCTGATCCCCGGCCGCGGACGGCCGGGTCGCCGGGCGAAGAGGCGGAGCCTTGCGCCCACATCCACAAGGAGGTCTCTATGTCTGCATCCCTGGGCGTTGGAGCATTCGCGCCCGACTTCAAGATCATGACCTACCAACCCGAGCGGAAGGACTTTGGCGAGATATCGTTCGCGAACCTGAAGGCACAGGGCAAGTGGACCGTCCTGTTCTTCTATCCTGCGGATTTCACCTTCGTGTGAGCGACCGAGCATGCTGCTCTGGGAGAGCAGTACGAGCGATTCCGCAAGATGGGTGCCGAGGTCATCACCGTGAGCACGGACACGGAGTTTGTGCACCTGGCCTGGCAGGAGCATGAGAAGGCGCTGCACGGGGTGAAGTATCCGATGGGCGCGGACCCCACCGGCAACCTGTCGCGCCTCTTCGGCGTCTACGATGAGGCCACCGGACTGGCCTTGCGCGGCACCTTCGTGATCAGCCCGCAGGGGCAGGTGTTGAACTCCGAGGTGAACTTCTACAACCTCGGGCGGAACATCGACGAGCTGATGCGCAAGTTCAAGGCGAACATCTACCTGGCCCGCAAGACGAACGAAGTCTGCCCGTCGAAGTGGAAGGACGACGGGGACAAGACGCTCGTGAACCCGGGGGCCAAGATGGTCGGACACGTGCAGGAGGCCCTGGACTCGTAGGGCCGGGCCGGATCGAGCGTCGTCCCGGATCCGTCCGGCGGGGGCGCACCGGCTGGGGGCGGGGCCGGAATCCATCCAGCAAAAAAGGGGCGCCGGGATCGAACCCGGCGCCCCTTGGCTTCAGCTCGAGGAATGCTTCGAGTCGCGCCTCAGCGGGTCACGACCAGTCGGCGAGAGAGGGAGCGGCCTTCGGCGTCCAGGCGATAGAAGTAGACGCCGCTCGGGACCGGTTGCCCGTCCCGATCGCGGCCGTTCCAGGTCACCGCCTGCTCACCGGCCGGACGATTTCCTTCCAGCAGACGAACCAGCTCCCGGCCCTGGACATCGTAGATGCCGAGCCGGGCCGGCCCCGCGGTGGCAAGCGAGTACCGGATCGTCGTCTGCGGACCGGCCGGGTTGGGCGAGCTGTCTTGGAGCCAGGTCGCCGGCGCCCCGTCGATCTCGCCGACTGCGACCAGCTCGGTGACCGTGAGGTTCAGCCTCAGGTACTTGACCGGTCGGTCGGGGTCGTTGCAGTGGACTTCGAGCGAGTCGGTGTAGAAACCGACGTCCATGCCGGTGGCATCGAACGTCATGACCGAGATGGCGGAGCCGCCGGGGGGCACCGTGCCGGTCGCCGGGTCTACGCTCACCCAGGTGATCGGCGTGTTCCCCTCCGTCACGTTGTATTCCAGGTTGTCCACGGTGCCGGTGTTGCCGACGGTCAGGTTCATGTCCAGCGTGGCGTTCTGTTCCAGGCTGACGGTGGCCGTGGACGGCGGAGTGGTCGTGATGTTCGGATAGGTCACCGGCACCGAGGTCGCCTGGATCTTGAGGTCCCAGTTGCCGTACTTGGAGATCACGCCCCAGGGCGAGCCGGGTGACCGCCGGACGCGCACATACAGGTTCTGCGTGGTGGTCGGTACGTAGCTGATACTCGAGCGCAGCAGCTCGAAGGTATTGTAGCTTCCGGGGTTGGGAGTCCCCGCGTTGTCGTTCACGGCGAGCACCGTGTGCGCGGCGTTCTGTACCTCGACGTAGGTGTCGGCGCCGTCCCGCATGGTCATCGTGTTGATCTGGTAGGTGATCCCGGCCAGCCCTTCGAACACCACCCAGTCCTCGTCGTTCACGGGAAAGGTCGTGTGGTGCGTCTTGCGGCCGAACCCGATGTCCTCGAAGGTGTGGTAGGTCCCGGCGTGCGCGAAGTCATCGTCATCCTCGTAGGCGTCGTTCCGATACTGGATTCCGTGGTTCAGGTCCTCGAGGTCGATCAGTTCCGCGCTCTGGGGAGGCGACACCACCGCGAGCCACAGCTCGTGGAAGTCCTCGTAGGTCAGGGTTCCGCTGAAGGGAGGCTGGGACAGATTCCCGCGGATGAACGCCCAGACCTCGGCGAAGGTCCGGTCCATCTGATAGCCGGGCTCATCGTCCACCCCGGGCGTGAAGTCATCGGTCGAGTCTCCGTCGGTGATATCCCACATGCAGGCCTGCACGCCTACTTCGCTCGCGGCGCCGATGCCGATGCCCGACGGAGGCGCTTCCAGGCTGTAGGAGAAGCTGATAACGCCGGTCGTCGAGTCGCCGGTCGAGTTCAGGTAGACGTTGGGGTGACTGTAGCCGGCCCAGTCGCGGACGTTGCTGGAGAAGAAGGTCGGCCAGGCCTCGCCGAACGAGAGCCGCGGATCCTGGGCGTTGTCCTCGAAGTAGTGGCCTCCACCCGGGCTGTCCGAAAAGCTCCCGTATTTGCCGCAGATGATGTGCCCCGTTTCGTGCAGAATGATCGTGTCGTCGTATCCGAAGTTCCCTCCGATGTACTGGATCCCGCCCGAGCAGTAGGCCGAGTCGTTGTTGTAGTCCAGGGTGTAGCGGATCTGGTACGCCGTCGGCCGGATGCCCCCTTCCAGCGAGCCAACGAGGTCGTTGGCCTCGTAGTGCACATCGTAGATGTTGAACGGCTCGGCGCCTGCGCGGTAGTGCATCGTCACTTCGCCCATGTCGATGTCGGTGTTCGGATCATGCGCGGATACCAGGATCCCCTGGAAGGCGTGAATGGCGGTCGAGTTCCAGTTGGAGACGTAGTAGTTCAGATTGGCGATGTATCCGCTCTGGGTGAGCGCGAGGATCGCCACGTGCCGGATGTTGGCATCGATGACGTTGATGGAGAAGTATCCGTTGGCGTCGGTTGCGCCCAACCCGATGATGGCCTGCGTCGTGTTGTCGATGACGCGCACGTCGACAAACCGGCAGGGCCGCGCGGGATGGGGGCTCTGGAAGCCGTTGATGTCGATCGGCAGGTCCTCGTAGAGAAACGTGCCGGAGGCCGTGAAGTCCGCGGCGGCCGGCGTGGCCAGAGCCACGAGGACGGCCACGCTGAAGAGAGAAATGAGTCGCTTCATGGTCGTCCCCTCCTTACTGGTTCTTGTAGACCACGACATCCAGCCGCGAACCGTCCGGCTCGATGAGCGTCCGGGCTTCCGGCACCTGGGTGTCCGAAGCGCCGGGATCGACGTAGACCGCCGTAGCGTTTCGGAAGAGCTGTCCGTCCGGCAGGCGGGTGATCACCTCGCCGCGCACGAATCCGCCCCGGTCGCCGGGGAAGACGACCGACACCGGGATCTCCGCTGCCTGCTGGTATGCAAGCCGGCCTTCCCAGCTGGCGCGCCCCGCGGTGACGGTGGCTCCCGCCGGGGGAGTAATCCGCGCCTCTATCTCGGCGTCCGGCGCGCCGGAAGTCACCACGAACCGCAGACTGGCGGGCTGGCCCAGAGTCGGCTGCCGGTCGCCGGCAAAGGTGACGTGCACCGCCTGCCGCACGCCCGTGTCCAGCTTCGGCATCTCGGTCACGGAGCGGACCACGACCCGGCGACCCGCCTGATGGTCCAGCAGTGGCGGCAGGCCAATGATGACCGCAACCACCAGCGCCACGGCCGCGAAGGCCACCCAGCGGCGAGGGCCGGCCAGAACCGCAATTCGACGAACGTTTTGCGACACCTACCCCTCCTTGCGCAGCGAGTGCGCATTCAAAGCGCAACACAGAATCGGCCGCCCGGTGGCGGTCGTTGAGAGTATATCACATTTCGTGTGCTTTGGAGCGGAGTTCCCGGAGGTCTGGAGAGGCCGACTTGGGCGATGAAGCCTAAATGAGACTCTCGGTGTCTGCTCCGTGGGCTCAGGTTTCGGCGAGAACGTCCAGGCATCGGAGCAGGGCAGCCGCAGGGTCCGGGCCATCCCACACGGCGCCGATCATCGCGACGCCGTGCGCACCCGCCTCGATGCATTCGGGGATGCGTTCGAGAGTGACGCCGCCCAGCGCGAAGACCGGCAGCGACAGGGAGGAGCAAACCGTGCGCAAGAGAGCGATCCCCTGAGGAGGCCCAAAGCTCCGCTTTGACGGCGTGTCATAGACCGGCCCGAAGGTCACGAAGTCGGCTCCTTCTCGGGCTGCCTGCAGCGCCCCTTCGATGGCATGCGTGGAGCGCCCGATCAGGCGTTCCGGCGGCAGAAGCGCCCGGGCGAGCGCGGTCGGAATCGAGGTTTCTGCGAGATGGAGGTCGCAGTGCGCCGCCAGGGCGAGGTCGGCTCGATCGTTTACGAAGAGGTGGAACCGGGGTCCATCGCCCGTCGGGCCGCCGGCATCCGGCACGCCTCCGCTGTCCCCGCCGCCACTCCCCGGGGCGCCGCGCACGGAGCTTCCGCCTACTGCCCGCCCGATGGCGCGAAGCCACCCCAGGTTGTCGGCCGGGGAGAGATCCTTCTCGCGCCACTGGAGCGCGGAGAGGCCGGAGCGCGCCAGGGTCGCCACCGCCGCGACCGGGTCGGGGCCCATCCGCGTGCGGTCGCTGATCAAGTAGAGCCGGAAGGGGACACGCTCCATCGGGATTTCCTGGCGCCGGTTCGGAGGCGGGCCCGAGGCCCGGTCTATTCTCCGGCCCGCGCGACCCCGTCCAGCGGGCTTGAGGCAGTGGCGTAGAGCTTCCGGGGGATGCGTCCCGCCTCGAAGGCAAGCCGGCCCGCCTCGACGCCCAGCCGCATGGCTCGCGCCATCTTGAGCGGGTCCGTCGCGCCCGCGATGGCGGTGTTCAGGAGCACACCGTCGACCCCCATCTCCATGGCCATGGCGACATCGGAGGCGGTTCCCACTCCGGCGTCCACGATGACCGGCACCGACACGGTCTCGAGGATGATCTGGAGGTTGTACGGATTCCGGATGCCGAGGCCGGATCCGATCGGTGCGGCCAGGGGCATGACGGCCTGGCAGCCCAGCTCCTCCAGCTGCCGGCAGAGAACCGGGTCGTCCATGCAGTAGGGCAAGACCACAAAGCCGTCTTTCAGGAGGACCTCGGCCGCTTCCAGCAGGCCGCGGTTGTCGGGGAACAGGGTGTGGGCGTCACCGATCACCTCCAGTTTGATGAGATCGGTCCCGAGCGCCTCGCGCGCCAACCGCGCGGTCAGGACGGCATCCTGCACGGTGTAGCAGCCGGCGGTGTTGGGCAGGAGCGCGTGCTTCTTCAGGTCGATATGGTCGAGCAACGACTTACCCTGGCCCCGCTCGAGACTGATGCGCCGGATCGCGACCGTGACGAGTTCGGCTCCGCTCTCCTCCAATGCCTGCGCCGTCTCCGTGAAGTCGCGGTACTTGCCGGTTCCGACCAGGAGACGGGACCGGTACGTCCGGCCCGCGATGGTGAGTTGAGGATGCTGAGGATGCGGCGTGAGCTTGCGCCCGGGAAGCTCGGCGGGCGACGACGCGCGTTTCGGATCGGACATGGCGACCTCCGTAAGAGGCCCCGGACGACGGATGCGGCGGAGATCGCCGCCCCGGGCCGGGACCGTTTTGATGGCAGGGATCAGCCCCCTTGCACCGCGCGGACGATCTCCACGCGATCCCCGTCGGCGAGTGGAGTCGATGCGATCTCGCGGCGGGGGACGACGCGGGCGTTCAGCGCGACCGCTACGCCGGGCTGTCCGGGCTCCACGCCCAGCTCTCGCAGCAGCGCGACGAGCGCCGGTTCGCCGGCGAAGGACTTCGGTTTTCCGTTGACGATCAGATTCATGACCCGCCTCTATTGCGCCTTTCGCCCCAGGTAGTCGAGAACCATTCCCGCCAGTCGCGTCGATGCGACCGGTGCCAGCAGGATTCCCTGGCGATAGAGGCCGAGGCCGTGGAACAGCCCGCGCCGTTCCGAATCGGGCTCCAGGTAGAGTTCGCCGTTGCCCGCCATCGGCCGCAGGCCGCTTCCCGCAGAGAGGAACGACCAGGACCGGGAGACCGGAACCAGGGCCTGCACCGCGGAAAGCAGTGATTGGACCCCCTCCACCGTCACGCCGGGGAACGGTCCGACTTCCTCGCTCGTCGCACCGACGACGACGCTGCCATCCGCGCGCGGCACCAGGTATCCGAAGCCGGGCACCTGGATCACCCGGCGCACGCTCTCGCGGCGGCTCGCCGGGCGCAAACGCACGGTCTGGCCCCGAATCGGCCGCGGCCGATAGCGGGTCTGGTCTTCCGGAAGCAGGAATCGATCGGCCCACGCGCCCGCCGCGTTGACCACGGCGCGCCCGAGGACCACGCCCCCCGTTGTCTCCACGCCGACCGACGCCCCCTGCCGGGCCACGAGACCCAGCACCTGCAAGGCGATCCACCGGCCGCCAAGCCGGTCGAAGGCGGCGCGGAGCGCGGTGTGCAGACTGCGCGGATTCACATAGCCTTCCTCCTCGAGGAGGACCGCACCGGAATCCCGCAGCGCGAGCTGAGGTTCGTAGGCCGCCGTCTCGGCAGGATCGAGGTAGCGCGCCCGCGCTCCGAGATCGATGAACTTCGCCGTAAGAGCCTCGAGCTCCGCTCGTCTCCCGCTTTGGAGGCTCGGAATGAGCGTGCCCGGGAAGGCCAGCTCGACGCGCATTCCGGAGTGCTCTTCGACACGCTGCAGAAAGGCGGGATAGGCGGCGCGCGCCGCCCGCATCATGTCCTGGAGGGCACCCGGGGCGGCGTGTTCCGCATACGGGGAGATCATTCCGGCGCTTGCCCAGGTGGCGCTGCGCTTCGGATCCTCCTCGAAGATGGTCACGGTGAGACCGCGGGCGAGGACCTCACAGGCCGTGGCGAGACCGAGGATCCCGCCGCCGATCACGAGCAGGTCGGACGGGCTGGTCCGGCTGGAGGCCGGAAGGTGGGCGGACTCCTCCTGGATGGGGCCTTCCTGGTTCTTCCGCATGGCGAGACCTCCGGAGTCGGCAATTGCGGTCTGAACATAGGCTCCGGTCGCAAGAGTGTCAATGAAACCGCCCGACCGCACTCTCCCGTTGGCGAGGCAGGTGCGATGGAGCGATGATGAGGGGTTCCCGCCGGAAATGGCCGGCCTGGGACATCGGGAGGACAGGTTTGTCCGATCCGGCCGAGCGGATTGGCACAGACGCCTCGGGTGTTCCCGATGCGGCGATGTCCAACCTCAGGAGGCGTCCATGGAGCGTCGGAAAGCACTACTGGCGATCGGGGTTGTCGGTCTGCGTGCGCTAGGCTTGTGGGGCCGCGAAGCTCGGGCGGAGGAGACCTCTGCGGGGGCTACCCTGGAGAACCTGACGACGGCGCATCAGGGCGCATCGAATGCGGCCGTCCGCTATGCCGAATGCGCCCGGCGGGCTGATGCGGACGGGTATCTCAAGGCGGGGCAGCTGTTCCGAGCAGTCTCCGCGTCACAGATGGTCAACGCGACGGTCCACGCCGGCGTGATCCGGAAGCTGGGCGGCACCCCCGAACTCGCGCCTGATGCCGTGAGCGTCGGAACGACCCGGGAGAACCTGGAGTCCGCCCTTCAGGCCGAGGCCGCCGAAGTGAAGACGGTCTACCCGAAATACCTGGAGCAAGCCCGCGCGGAGGGGAAGAGAGACGCCGTGCGGTCCTTCAACTACGCGAAGTCCTCTGTGGAGGCGCACGTCAAGCTCTATGCCGCCGCCCTTGACGAGCTCGAGTCCTATCGAGAGACGGGGTCCGGGTGGTATGTCTGCCAGGTGTGCGGGTTCACCGCGGCCAAGATCACCTTCGCCAAGTGTCCGATATGCTTCAACCCAAGGGAGAAGTACAACCTGATCCGTTGATGCACCGTGGCCCGAGGCCGGGTCGGAGCCGCCCACCGGATCGAGGACCCGTCGCGGCCGGGACGCGAAGCGAGAGGAGCTCACGATGCTGTTTCCGTCGATGCCCGGCTGGGATGGCCTGCATCCGCTGGTGACTCACTTCCCGATCGCTCTGCTCCTGGTCGCGTTCTGGCCCCTGGCCATCGGAGTCGCGCGGCGGGAACGGGGCCGGCCTTGGCTGCTTGCCTCCTTCCTGCTCACGGCGTTCGGGACCGCTGCCGCCTGGGTGGCGGCCTACACCGGGGAAGCGGCGGGCGAGCTGGTCGAACGCACGCCCCAGATCCAGGCCGCGCTGGAGCGACACGAGGAGCTGGGCGAGCTGGTGCGCAATCTCTTCACCGTCATCACGCTGCTGATCGCCGCGGCCCTCTTCGGGCCGGGCCTGCGGCACCGGCGGGTCCCCCCCCAAGCCGCTTTGCTCGTGTGGATCGTGATCGTGGCCGTCTTCGGAGTCGGTGCGCTGGCCGTCATCCACGCCGGGCACGAAGGAGGGCGTCTCGTCCACGAGTTCGGGGTGAGATCGATGGTGGCCCCGACAGAGGGAAGGAGCATCTTCCTGGGGCCGGCTCACGAAGAGAACGGCGAGCCCGGCGACGCCGGGGAATCCGGCGAGCCGAGGTGAGGCCGCAGCAGATCGCCAGGGTTCCCGCAGCGGCCCCACCGTCTCAGTCGATCGGCCATGCGGCCAGATACCGTGGAGGGCGCCGCGCTCGCGAGGCCTGTTCGTAGGCGTAGGCCAGCCGGAGCAGCACCGGCTCACTCCAGGCCCGGCCCATGAAACTGAGCCCCACCGGCAGGCCGCCGCAGATTCCGGCCGGAACGGTGATGAGCGGATACCCTGCGATGGCCGCCGGCGAGGAGCTTGCGCCGAGGAAGTGGTCGCCGTTGAGCGGATCGGTCGGCCATGCGGGTCCGCCGGTGGGCGCGACCAGCGCGTCGAGCTGCAGGCGGTCCAGGACCGCGTCGAGCCCGTCCGCGCCGCCGCGCCTCCGGCCGGCCGCGACCGCATCGAGGTAGATCGCATTGCTGAGCGGTCCCTTCTCCTCGGCCAGCAGGAAGAGCTCCTGCCCAAAGAACGGCATCTCCTCTCGGCGGTGCGATTCGTTGAAGGCGATCGCTTCCGCGAGCGTGCCCACCGCGGGCAGATCTCGCCGCCGGGGATCGGGGACTCTTCCTCGGCAGTAGGCGGCCAGGTCCGCCTTGAGTTCGTACAACAACACCGTCAGCTCGTCCGGGCTTGAGTTGATCTCCTCGATGGTGGGGATGTCGGCCGGATCCACGAGGATCGCGCCCTCGCGGCGCAGCACGTCCAGGGCGCCTTCGATCGCCTGGTCCGCGGGCGGGCTGTACCCGAAGAACGACTTCCGGGGCACGCCGATGCGCGCGCCGCGCAATCCGCGCGGATCGAGGAAGCGTCGGTAGTCGGGCAAGGCATGGGCGGCGCCGGCGGCGGTGGCGGGGTCACGCGGATCGGTCCCAGCCATTGCCCCTAGGAGGATGGCGGCGTCCCGCACGGTGCGCGCGTGCGGGCCGACGGTGTCCTGGGAGTGCGAGATCGGCACCACCCCGGCGCGGCTGGTGAGGCCGACGGTCGGCTTTACCCCCACGACGCCGTTGGTATGCGCCGGGCAGACGATCGATCCGTCGGTCTCGGTGGCGAGGGCCGCGGCGCAGAGGTCGGAAGAGACCGCCACAGCCGAGCCGGAGCTGGAGCCGCAGGGGTTGTGGGACAGGAGGTATGGATTGCGGCATTGGCCGCCCCGGGCGCTCCAGCCGCTGACGGAGCGGCTGCTGCGGATGTTCGCCCACTCGCTGAGGTTGGTCTTGCCCAGGAGCACCGCGCCGGCCGCCCGCAAGCGCTCGGCCACGAAGGCGTCACGCACCGGTCGGGTGCCGAGAAGTGCGAGCGATCCCGCGGTGGATTGCATCTGATCGCCGGTGTCGATGTTGTCTTTGAGGAGGATCGGGATTCCGTGCAGGGGCCCGCGGGGGCCTCGGACTCTCCGCTCGGCGTCGAGCGCGGCGGCAATGTCGAGCGCCTCCGGATTGATCTCCAGCACGGCGCGCAGGCGGGGACCGGCCTGGTTCAGCGATTCGATGCGCTCGATGTAGAGGCGGGTCAGATCGCGGGCTGACAGCTCGCCACGATCCATCAACTGCCCGAGCTGCTCGATCGATGCCTCGCGAATCGGTTCGGGCGCGGGCGGGGCAGGGCGATCGCGGGGGCCTCTGCCCCGGAGCGGATGTTCGGCAGGTCCTTCTCTCCTTTCGTCGCGGCGCCCCGTCTTCGCCCAGGTGGGCGGGCCTTGCGTGTGCTCCGACGCGCCGGCGGTGCCCCGGATCAGCGCGGTGCCGCCCATTGCGACGCCCGCCGCCAGCGCCCCCTGGCGCAGAAAGTCCCGGCGATTCATTGCCTCAGGCTGGTTCTGGTTGGGCAAGTTTCCTTCGTTCAAGATACGGCCCCCATATCCCGTCCCGGCGGGTGATTGGGTTCTCTCCGATGACGCGGCTCCCTGGGCTCCCTGGGGTTCCCCGGAGCGCTCGGTGATCTGGCCTGGCAGACGCGGTACGGCCGAATGCCCCCACCGCGGGACAAGCCGGAACCTGGCCCTGGGTAGAGACTGTCGGTACAAACTGCGACCCGATGCTACAATTACCACAGCGTCGCAGTGCAGGTCGACCACCGTGCACTCGTCGTCTGCGAAGAGCACGATCGCCGCAGCCCACGAGGCTGGCAAACCGCGCCCCGAGGAGGTGTGCTTTGCGACGGTCAATCATCCCCGGTCTCGTCCTCGCCTACGTCACTCTCGCCTTGCCTGCCGTGGCGGTCGAGACCGTGACCGTAAACGCCGGCCAGGTCCAGGGCCCCATGCCCATGAGCGCGCTGGGCTTTCTCCATGGCATCGACGAGGACGGCCACCTGGGACACGACGCTGTGGCCACGCTGGATCCCGCCCACTGGCGGCTCTACAAGCACGTCAACTATGTCTTTGCCACCCAACACAGCGCCTCCATCACATACTCGCTCTGCGATCGCTACGCCTGGGACCACGGTGGCTTTCCCAACGCCCGGCCCTGGGACGACTGGGCTGGGTGGGAGTCGTACGTGGCTCAAACCCTGGACTATCTGCACCTCTACTTCCCCGGCAACCTGCCTGCGTTTTACGACATCTGGAACGAGCCGGATCACCCCTATTTCTGGACCGGAACCTACGATCAGCTCCTGGAGCTCTTCGCGCGCACGGTCAATGTGGTCAGGAACTACGACCCGGAGGCGAAGCTCGTGGGGCCGAGCATCTCCCGCTTCCTGCCCGGCAACCCCGGGGTTGCAGGGGTGCTCGGCTTTCTGGAGGATCTGGACACGCAATACGGTGTGCGTCTGGATGCCATCGCCTGGCACGAGAACGACAGCGGTAACTACGGCGGCTACATGCCCGAGGAGATTCCCGCCCACGCCAACCTCATCCGTGGCGGCATCACAACCCTCTTTGGACCCGGCTACCAGCCCGAGCTTCACATCAATGAGTACGCCGGCGCCAGGGTGCACCTATCGCCCGGCTGGAATGTGGCCTATCTCCGCTACATCATCGACGCGCAGGTCGACGCGGCCATGCGAGCCTGTTGGGATGTCTACTCCACGCCACCCTACGCGTACTGGAGCGACTGCTGGGACGGTCTGGACGGCATGTTCATGAAGGACGGCACGACACCCACCCACGCCTGCTGGGTCTATCGTCACTACGCCGACATGGCGGGCAGCCAGCGCGTGACGGCCGTGAGCACCAGTGCGCGCACCACGGTGCTGGCCGCCCGCGACGACGCTGCCGAGACTCTGCGCATCCTCGTGGGCCGCCACTGGCAGGGCGGTCCGGGGGACGTGTCCCTGCGCGTGCTCGGCTATCCCTACGACCACGCGACGGTACGGATCGAGGGAGGCCGGATTCCCCATGATGCGGGCTTCTTCGCCGATCCACCAAGGATTCTCCCGCTGCCGGATGGGCCCGTGGACCTCTTCTCCCTCGAGCGGGTCGTGGAGGCAGGGTCATTCACCCTGGACCTCAGCGCCTTTCCGTCCAACGAGGCGTTTGTACTCACCGTCACCGGCGAGTCCCCCACCGCGGTCACCGAGCCGCCGGAGACGTTTCTCCAATTGGAAAGGCCCGAACCCAATCCCTTCCGAGCGCGAACCACGCTGCGGTTCCGCCTGACCCGGGAGGCGGACACATCCCTTGCTGTCTTTGACCTGTCGGGCCGCCGAGTGGCGACGCTGTGGGACGGCCCGCTCTCGGCCGGCGAGCACTGCGTCGCCTGGGACGGCTCGGACGGCCACGGTAGGCGGGCCGCGTCTGGGGTCTACCTGGCCCTCCTCGAAGCGGCGGGGGAGAAAGCGACCGTGCGTTTGGCACTCTTGGAGTGAAAGCGTAGCGCGGGAGAGCATCATCCGGTCGCGTGGCAGCACCCGGGCCCGTCGGTCTTGCGATTCGATGGTCGGGTCGTTCAGCAGTCCGCTAGCGGCGGACGACGAGCTTGCGGCTCAGGGTCTGGTCACCCGCCCGCAGGACCGCGAAGTAAACGCCGTTGGCGAAACCAGCCGCGGACCAACGAACCGTCCGGATCACGCCGTTGCCGAGATCGCCCCCCGGATCGGGGCCCGCACCGGATCCGAGCACGGAGTCGACCCGCCGCCCCTGGGCGTCGACGATGCTCAAGCTAATCGGTTGGTCGGTGCGGGCGGCAAACCGCAAGCTGGTCTGCTCGCTGACCGGCTGAGGATACGGCGGATCGAGCATGAGTGTGCGTCGGGCCGGGTCTGCCGCCTCCACGGAGGCCGGATCAAGGGGCAGGTCGATCTCCCACACTCCGCGTCCGTAGGTTCCGGCCACGAGCTTGCGCGCGGAGCGCCTGAGTTCGAGATCGGTGATGACCACGTTTACCATCCCGGAGCCGAAAGGCAACCAGGTTGCGCCCCCGTCGGTCGTCTTCCAGACCCCGATGTCCGAGCCGAGGTACCACTCGTCAGGCCGGCTCGGATCGACGGTGAAGGCGTTGGCCGGCTGATCGGGGAAGTCCCCGGTGATGTCGACCCAGGTTGCGCCCCCGTCGGTGGTCATGACCGCGTGCGGCCCGCCCGTCGAGTACCCCCCGAATGTGACGAACGCCGTAGAAACGTCGACGGGATCGGCGTGGATCTTGGTCTCCAGGCCGTTGCCCGGGAAGCTGGACATAAGCGCCCAGGTCGCTCCGTCGTCGGTCGTGCGCCGGACGCTGCCGTTGGCCACGGTCCAAACGACATCACCATCGATCGGGCTCATCGAGATCCACCTGGGGTTGTGTGAGTGCACGTTCTGCCATACGCCGCCCCCGTTGGTGGTTCGGTACGTTCCCGTCGAGGACGCAGTGTAGAGGTGGTTTCCATTGTTTGCATCCTGGGCGAGAGGCGTGACCCAGGCGCCGTCGCCGGTGATCCCGTTCTGGATGGAAAGCCACGACTGTCCGCCGTCGGTTGTCTTGACCTGCCTTCCGAACTGCCATTCGGCGTAGACAGTCTGCGCATCGGCGGGATCGATGTTGCAGACCATTCCGTCGGCGGTGAGAGTCGATTGAAACCACGCGTCCTCGCCCGCGCGACCCGGAATCCCGTTGTCCTGGGTGCCGCCCATGGTGAAGATGTCGTCGCTCTGCGCAACGCAGATGTCATAGAACTGGTAGGTGATGATCCCGGCTCGCCGCGGACTCCAGGTGGCGCCGTCATCGAAGGAACGCCAGGGCCCGCCGTCGGTGGCAATCCAGACGGTGTTATTGGGGGAGGCCTCCGTGCTCGGAACATAGACGAGCGCGTGATTGTCATAGTGCGGGGCCGTCTCGTGCCCGAAGGGCGCTGACGGGTTGAGGTTCACATAGGTCTGCCCGCCGTCGTCCGAAGTGTAGAGATTGACCCCCCCGGTGATCACCCGGTTCACATTGTCGGGATCGACCGCCAGCACGAGGTTGTACCACCCCTGGCCGCCCGTCATGTTGGTGGAGTTGTTCCGGACGGTCCAGGTGATGCCGTCGTTGTAGCTGCGATAGATCCCGATCGACCTAGATGTGTTGGCGCTCACGTAATGGGCGTAGATGACGTTGGGATTGTCGGGGGTGACCGCGATCTTCGTCTTGCCGATGGTGGAGCCGGGGGGTTGCCCGACGCCGGCGAGGGTGAAGGTCAACCCGTCGTCGGCCGAGACATAGATCCCGTTGTTGCTCTGGGAGTTGAGGAACGGGTCGCGCCCCTTCGCGACGTAGACGCGAGCGGCGTCGCCGGGCTTCCACTTGACGTCGAAGAAGTTTCCGTTGGCAAGAACGCGGGTCCAGGTGTCTCCTTCATCGGTCGATCTCCAGAGCCCGTCGTTGGCGCCGGCGAGAATCGTATGCGTGATCGGGTTGTCTTCGATGACGTTGAAGCCGTGGGTGGCGGCCCGACCGTAACTGAGGGAGGTCGCGTTCCAGGTGGCGCCCGCATCGACCGATTTGAGCAGACCGATGCCGAAAATGCCTTTGCCCGCCGTGACGTTGCCGACCCCGGTGCCCTCTCCGGTTCCGATGAGCACGATGTCCGGGTTCCAGGGCAGAACGCAGACCGCGCCCACCGCGAGCGTGGGCAGAAAGTCGGTCGTGGTGCCCCAGGTCTCTCCGTCGTCGGCGGACTTCCAGAGTCCGCCCCCGGCCGACCCAACATAGACGACCCCCGAACTGGGGGGGCCAAAGTCGATGGACACACATCGGCCGGAGTACTCGGTCGGCCCGATATTGAACCAACCGCCCCCGCCCCGGCGCTCGAACTCGGGAGACTGGCGCAACGACATCGCCTGATGAAACGCGTCGAGCCGGAGTTGTCCGCCGAAAGCCCCTTCCGGGACCGGTCGCGTCTGGTAGAACCAGAGGTCGCGATTGTATGGCTTCCACCCGCTGCCCGGTGTCGACTTGTACTCCGGGTGCGCTTCGAACCAGAGCCCCAGGCGTTCGAGACCCGTCGGGGCGACCGCCCCGGCGTCGCCGGGCGAGGCGGCCGCGGGCGGCACCGGACAGGTTCCCGCAGCCGCGAGGATGGCGAACGCGAAGATGATCGGCTTCGGACCAGGAATGAAGCGTGGCGTGGGCACTCGGAATCCGGCACTTCGGACGGCTGCCGGGCAAATCGATCGAGTCCGCATCATGCTCCTCCCCTTGAGCCTCCGTGCCGCGGGCAGCGCGAGGCGCTCGACCAGGATTCGCCGGGCCGACCCACGACGAGCTTCACGGACCTCTGGGGCTTCTCTAGTCATCTCGCGGGCGTGTAGTCAATTCTAGCCTGTCTTCGGGACAAATCCAAGGATCGGCCCAGGTCTTCCGTGAGGGCTCCCGGTGCGAAGGGGGAGAGGCCAGCTATCCCCATGTCGTTGCCAACCGCCGGGCCGGCCGGATCTCGGCAACGCCGGCGACCTGGCGGCCCGCGCCGCGCCCGCGCCACCGGCCCCCAAGCCCGGTTTCCCCGCTCGCACAGCGGGCGTCGGCCTGATACACTCCGGCCGCGCGGGTCGTCGCCCGTCGGTTGACAGGGAGGTAGCAAATGAGGAAGGCCCTGCTCGTCGGCATCGCCGTCGTGGCCATCCTGGCCCTGGCCGTGACGGCATTCTCGATCCAGAACAAGTACAAAGAGAGTCAGCGCCAACTCGCCGCCACCAAGGCAGCGGAGGACTCCGTGCGGACCCGCTTTGACCACGCCGTGTCCGCCATCGTGGAGATCCAGGACAGCCTGGCCACGATCCTGCCGACCGAGGCGCAGGTGATGAACCTGTCTCGCGACATTGAACGTGGCTCCCGGAGCTCCCGGCCGATGAACGAGCAGATGCTGCAGTCGATCTCGGATCTGAAACGGGGCATCCAGGACAGCAAGCAGATGATCCAGCGGCTGGAGAAGCGGCTGAAAGACAGCGACGTCAGGATCGTGGGCCTCGAGCGTCTCCTCGAGAACCTCAAGCGCGGCGTGACGCAGCGGGAGGCGATGATTCGCGTGCTCTCCGGCCGGGTCGACTCGCTGAAGGTGCGCGTGGCCTCCCTCGAAACCGATGTGGCCGCCGGCCACGAGCAGATCCAGGAACAGAGGCAGGTGATCGAGGAGAAGCGCCGCGAGATCAGCACCGTCAGCTACATCATCGGCACCCAGAAGCGGCTCAAGCTGCTCGGTCTGCTCGAGGAGTCGGGCGGATTCATCGGCATCGGCAAGACGGCGCAGCTCTCCGGGAAGTTCCCCACAGAGTACTTCACCACCATCGACACCGACGTGGAGCGGACCATTCGCGTGGCGGGGAAGAAACCGGTGGTCCTGAGCGCCCAGAACCGGTCCAGCTACGAGCTGGCGCCGGTGACCGAGGAGTGGTCCGAACTGCGCATTACCGACCCGGGGGAGTTCCGGAAGGTCCGCTATCTGGTCATCCAGGTGGAGTAGCCGGTTTCGCACGATCCGACCGCGCCGGCCTGGTGTCTTCAGCGTGGGAGTCGCTGCGGGCGAACAGTGGGTGCCCGAGGCATCGGTCCGTCTGCGATCGCCGCGGGTCGAATCCTCTCACAGAACCCGTGAGAGGAAGGTCCGTGTCCGCTCCTCCCGCGGATCCCCAAAGAGCTGATCCGGCGGTCCGGCTTCCACCAGGAGGCCGCGGTCGAGGAACAGCACCTCGTGCGCCACTTCCCGGGCGAAACCCATCTCGTGCGTGGCCACGACCATCGTCATTCCCTCGCGGGCCAGCGCCCGCATGACTTCCAGCACCTCATGGATCATCTCCGGATCCAGGGCCGAGGTCGGTTCGTCGAAGAGCATCACCTTCGGCTTCATGCACAGCGCGCGGGCGATCGCGGTGCGCTGCTGCTCCCCGCCCGACAGTCGGGAGGGGAAGCGATGTGCGTGGTCGGCGAGACCGACCTTCTGGAGCAGCGCCCGGGCCTCCGCCTCCACTTCCGCGCGCGGGCGGCCGCGCACGACGCGAGGCGCGAGGAGCAGATTGTCCAACACGCTCAGGTGCGGGAAGAGGTTGAACTGCTGGAACACCATACCGGTCTCGGCGCGAATCGCATCGACATTGGCGCCGGCGGGGTCGAGCGGAATGCCGTCCACTTCGATCCGCCCCTGGTCGAGCCGCTCGAGGCCGTTGATGATCCGCAGCATCGTGCTCTTGCCGGAACCGGACGGACCGATGAGGACCGTCACGGTCGAAGCCGGGACGGTGAAGGAGATCTCCTGCACCGCGGCCACGGGGCCGAACCGGCGGGTGGCCCGCTCGGCGAGAATCATGGGGCGGCTCATCTTCCCGCCCTCCCCAATCGCGCCTCGAGCGCCGAGGCGACCTTGGACAGCGCCAGGGTCATCACGAGGTAGAGGATCCCCACCACCAGCCAGGTCTGGAAGTCCTGGAACGTCCCCGAGGAGTACTCCCGGCCGGCGCGCGTCAGTTCGCGCAGGCCCACGATCGAGACCAGCGAGGAGTCCTTGAGACAGGCGATGAAGTCGTTGACCACCGGCGGGATCACGATACGCGCCGCCTGCGGCAGCACCACGAAACGAAGCGTCTGGCCGTGCGAGAGCCCCAGCGCCCGGGAGGCCTCCCATTGTCCCCGCGGCACGGCCTGGATTCCCGCCCGAATGGTCTCGCCGACAAAGGCGCTGTAGCAGATGCCGATCGCCAGCACCCCGGCGAGGAACTGCGGCAGGTGCAGCACGCGCCCCAGACCGAAGTAGATGAAGAAGATCAGAACCAGGAGCGGAACGCCGCGGATCCCGTCAACCCAGGCGCGTCCGAGCCAGGTCCAGGGCAGACGGGTGGAGATGCGCGTCACGCCCACGATGGTGCCAAGGACGAGGGCGAGGCCGAATGAGGCAAGGGTGATGCGGAGCGTCTCCGGTACGGCGGGGAGGAGGAACAGGAGGATCTTCCAGAGACCAGCGAGTTGGTGCATGGAAGGCCTCCTGTGCCGGGCCGCTCACCTCGGGGATCTCGATCGAGGTGCGTTGGGGGTCGGCCACCAGCCGGCGAATGTCTCCGGACCTTCGGTTGCGCCGCGACTACCGGAGGACCAAGACCTTCTCCGAGCGTGCGCCTTCGGGGTCTGCCACTAGCCGAACGAAGTACGCGCCCGCGGGTACCGGCCGGCCGCGATCGTCGCACCCGTCCCAGCGTATCTCATGCGCACCGGCCCGCATCAGTCCCTGGTGCAGGCGTCGAACGTGCCGGCCCGCCGCATTGTAGCAGGCCAGCGTGATCCGACCGGCCACGGGCAGCCGGACGCGGATCGACCCTGAGCCGCGCAGGGGGTTCGGGATGAACGGCTCCAGCAGGAGTCTGGGTTCGTCGGCGGAGGCGCTCGGTACGGCGGATGGATTCCCGTTGACGGTGGTGACGACCATGGAGTCCGAGGATGCGTTACCCCGCGCATCGATGGCCGTCACCCTGATCACGTAGCTGTCATCTGGGAGTTCGGACGTGTCCCAGGACTCGAAAAGATCGGACTCCTCGTAGACTCCGTCCCCGTCCGAGTTCGTGACGATGTGGTAGAACTCGCGATCGTCGTAGTCTCCCTGGGTATTGCAGACGACGTCGTCTTTGAACAGGATATCGAGCAAGACCGCGTCGTTCTGTCCGCCGGCGTAGTTGTCCAGGGTCATGTCGAACCGCTGCGCCAGCTTGTCGTCGACCAGGGGGGCGTCCGGCTGGCCGAACGGATAGATCGTGTAGCGCAGCTCCTGGACAGTGCAGACCCAGTTGGATTCGATGCGGTCCCCCACGTGCGCGATGATGTCGACCGTTCCGTGCAACTGGTGGGGAATCTGGTAGCTCGAAGTCTGGTCGGCACAGAAGGCCAGCAGATCGGTGCCTCGAGCCGGGAGGAAGAACGGCGCGTCCGTCTCGCTCTGTCCCGGCAGATCCAAGTGCGGGTTGTGGATCGAGAGCCAGGAACCGTCCCAGGTGACCCCGCTGTCTTCGATCCGGGTGAAGTGACAGTGGTGGAAGTCGGCCACCGGCCAGGTCACCAGGTCTCCCAGGTATTGGCCTTGGACCACGGTCTGACCGACCGAGACGGCGATGGTTCCGGGGTCGAGATGGGCGTAGAGATAGCCGGGTCTGGCGGCCGAGCCGCTCGTATCCGCGATGGCCACGCGCCAGTGCCACTCGCCGGACGTCGTGAGGATCGCTTTGACGATGCCGTTCCGGACGGCGTACACCGCCTGGCCGCCGGTGCCCATCACGTCGATGCCGGGGTGCAGGTAGGGCTCGCCGCCATAGTACTGGTACTCGGCGTAGGTATTGCCGACCGGGTGTTGGCTGTTCGGCGCGAGCGGCCACAGGATGCCGCGGTCCGATTCGGCCGCCTCGTCGCGGGCGCCGCCGGATCGTGGGTCGGTCGGGCCGGCTTCCCCCGCGAAGTAGCGCGGAGTTGCCTGCGCCGGACCGGGAATCCACCGGCGGACAGACCCGCGTCGATCCAGCACGGCCAGGGTTCCCACGAAGCGGTCCGGCTCGACGCGACGCAGGCCGATCAGCAGGTCGTCCCCGCGCAACGCGAGGTCCCGCAGCTCGGTGCCGGGCGACGGCGCGAAGACGAGGCGGAGTGGGCCGGAGGGGAGCTCCACCTCCAGAAGCGCCGAGGAGAGCAGGACGAACGCGATATTGCCGTCCGGAGTGACCTCGACCCGGCGCGCGAACCCCCCGTCCGTGGGGAGAGAGACGGCGTGTGCGGCGCCGTCGGGCTCGAAAACGTGCAAGAAGTCCTGGTCGTAGGAGATGCCGACCACCCTGCCCCCGGCCGCGGGCGCGAAGCAGTCCAGGTGCGGGAAGCACCGAACGCGGAAATCGCGGAGGTCGAGCGTGCGCAGTTCTCCCCGTCCCGTCCAGGCCAGGGTCGTCCCGTCGGGCGAGAGGGCCGGGTTCACCGGCGCGTCGACTCGCCCCTCGTACAGGACTCTCCCGTCGAGGTCGTACACCCGCAGCGGGCTCAGGACCGCGTCGGTGTCGAGGCGATGGAGCGCAATCACGCGGTGCAGATTCGAAAGGAAGAAGGCGTTTCCTTCGATATCGGGGAGTGTCCGCGCGATCCCATTCCCCATCCGGATCTGGAGGTCCCATCGAAAGGCCTGAGGGTCACCGGCGTAGGCGCGCGCGGTCAGCGTGTAGTCGCCCGCAGACGGTTCGGCGCAGATCATCCCCTGGGCGGTCACGCGGGGTTCGGCGTCGTCGATTTGCGATCGGGCGTGAACGGCAGCGGGCGGGAGCGAGCAGGCGACGGCAAACGCAAGGGCGCAACGGACGACCCCTTCGCGGGCGACCGAGAAGGGGATGGCGGGCAGGGCCGAACCGGGCAGGCCGCGCATGTGGTGACTCCTTGCGCCCCGGAACGGCCGGTGCGGTGAGGTGATCGGCAAAGCCGTCCGCCAGCTGGCTTCCGGGGTCCTTCAGCAGTCCGCCAGAGGGTTGAGGGCCGGAATCGGCGCCCCCGTAGCCCTTTCCACCTTGTCCCCCTTGCGGTTAGTATAACACTGCCGTGCGTCGCGGTGGCGCGATTCTTCTTCTGATTCCGGGTTGCGTCCTGCCAACAGGCGCGTCTTCGGCAAGGACCCCTGCCGTCTGCTAGGCTGTCAACTGCGGAGGGCGGCCCGGCGACCGGTCCCGTCCTCGCCGCGCGGAGGAGGCCAGATGCCCAAGGTTTTCGATACGTTGCTGCTACTCGCCCTGCCGGCCTCCGGCAAGAGCGAGGTCCGCAGTTTTCTGACTCAGAGGGATCCTGAGAGCTTCCACATGGGGCCCACCGTCCAGCTCGATGACTACCCCTATGTGCACCTCCAGCTCCGGATCGACGAGGAGTTGCTCAAGCTCGGTCGGCCCAAGATCTACCACCGGGACGACTACGACGGAGGGCGCAACGGACCCTTCATCGACGGCTTCGAGTGGGGGGCGCTGATCCAGCTCCTCAACGAGGACTACCGCGAGCTACGCGCGGGCTCTAACGAGGCGCCCGGGCGATACTCCTCCTGGCTGTTCCGGCGGCTCGACGCGGCAGTGGAGCGGGCGGGCGGCCGGGCCAAGATTCGCGTGCTGCCGCCGGAAACCCAGGCCCGACTGGGTGACGCCCTGGAGCGCGAAGCCCGCGAGTTCTTCGAGGAGAAGAAGGCCAGCGCGCCGGCGTCGTTGGCGGGGAAGACGGTGGTCATCGAGTTCGCCCGGGGCGGCCCGGAGGGCGCGAGCTTCCCTCTGAGCGGATGCCACGGCTATCAGTACGCGCTGCGCCAGCTCTCGCCGGATATCCTGGAGCGCGCGGCGATCCTGTACATCTGGGTCACACCCGAGGAGAGTCGGCGCAAGAACCGCGCCCGGGCCAGGCCGGATGGCCAGGGCTCGATCCTCTTCCACGGGACTCCGGAGTCAGTGATGCGCGAGGAGTACGGTTGCGATGACATGGAGTATCTGATGGGGATCTCCGATGTGCCGGGATCGCTTCGCCTGGAGGTCCACGGTCGGGTCTTCCACGTCCCGGTGGCGCGCTTCGACAACCGGGAGGACAAGACGACGTTCCTGCGCAAGCCGGCGCCCGACTGGACCGAAGCCGAGATCGCCTCGATCCATGCTCCCCTCACGCAGGCCTGCGACCAGTTGTGGGCGGTCTGGAGCAAAGACCGGCCGTAGGCTTCCGGGAGCGGGCGAGCTGGCAGGCTGCTGAATGACCCCGGTAGCCCAGGTCGGAGTGTCGATCAGTTGCCGCCTCGCTCCCGCCGCCGCTCGCCGGTGGCGAATCTACCTGGCCTTCGCCACGACGTACACGTATCGGAGCGGCGCGGTGCCGGTGTTGATGACGTCATGCACGGTTGCGGGCGGGCAGTAGGCGACCGAGTGTCCGTCGAGCTTGGGGGCGCTTCCGTCCGCGAACCGCATTTCCCCGGTCCCGGAAAGGACGATGATCGCCTCCTCGTGATCTCCGGTGCTGTGTTCGCCGACCGATTGCCCGGGAAGCAGGACCACCGACCCCGAGCGCATCGTGGCCGTCTCGGGCGGGCCGGTCAGCAGCGGCGCGTATGTCAGCGTCGATGGATCGATCCTCAGCACCTTCGGGCTCGGCCCGGCTCGGCCCGTCTCGCCGGTAGTTGCGGCAGCGTCGTGCATGAACCCCGTCCTCTCCGGATTTCCGTCCTCTTCGGACACGCGTCACCTCTCCTGCTGCCGCGCGCCCGCCGGCAGCGCACCCCGGGCAGAGTATCGCGGGACCCACGGATCGGCAATGGCCGGCGAGGGCGCGACTCGTTTCCGGAGCGCGGTAGGGGCCAGGCGAGGGTGGTCCGGTGCGACACCCTCCGGTTGCCGTCCGCACGGGGGTCCGCGATCTCCCCCCGACCGGTGCCCGCCGGGACGAGCTCGGGGATCAGCTTGTCCTGCGCGCTGCCGCCCGCGACTAAGGTATCGCCACTTTCCAGCTATTCGCGATTCTCTGCATCTCGCCCGAGGCCCGGAGGGCTTCCAGTGCGCCATCGAGGGCCCGGGCCAGGTCGGCATCCGCCATCCGCACGGCAAGTCCGAACTCCTCCCGGGTGATCGGTTCTCCAGCCAGGCGGATTGTCGGGTGGTCGTGCGCGAAGATGCCCGCCGTCGGGCTGTCGGCGATGACCGCATCGAGGTTGCGGTTCTCGAGGTCGCGGAACGCCGCCCCGATGGCGTCGAAGCTCACCACCCGGGCGCCGGGGATCTTCTTTGCCTCCATCTCGCCGGTGGTGCCGAGCTGACATCCGATCGAGAGTCCGCCGAGATCGGCGGCCCCGCGGATCCTTGTCTCCTCGGCGCGAACCGCCACGGCCTGGCCGGCCAGGGCGTAGGGGCTCGTGAACCGTACCTGCCGCGCTCGCTCCGGAGTGATGGTCATTGCGGATGCGACCAGGTCATACTTCCCGGTCTTGAGGCCGGCGATGATCCCGTCGAACGGCACGACCTGGAAACGAGCCTCCGCACCGAGAGAACGCGCCAGCGCGCGGACGATGTCCATGTCGTAGCCGACGACGGAGCCGTTGGTCGGATCGACACTGTCGAAAGGCGGGTAGGTGGCGTCGGTCCCCACGTGGAGCACGCGGGTGCGCTGAATTCGCTCGAGAGTGGCTTCGCCCTGTTTCGCGCAGCTGATTGGCAGGGCAAAAAGCACCGCGCCGAGGGCCAGACCCGACGGCCTCAGGAATCCGGTCGGAAGGCGCATCCCCGCTCCTTTCCGGTGACGCCCTGCCGAGCCGGCCGGCGTGGCCGCCCCGGCGTCATTCCGGGTCGATCATACGCGAGGATTGCCTTCGATCGTCCGGCCCACCGTTGACCGAGGCTGCAGCCCCGAGGATCATCTCGGGAGCCGCGATGGCGGGCCCGGAAGTTCGGCCTCGGGCCGTTCTCCATCACGGCCGCGAGGAGCGGGTTCGGATCGGGGCGCAGTCGGGGCGGCCAACGGGCCACTCCGGGGATGGCCGGGCACCGAAGGAGGGGGTGGACTTGGAGATCCGCGAATTCACCATCGCCGACTACGAGGAGGTCATCCTGCTGTGGCGGGCGTCCGAGGGAATCGGTCTCGGCAGCTCGGACACCCGCGACGCAATCGCCGCCTTCCTCGCGCGCAACCCGGGCCTGAGTTTTGTGGCCCGGGAAACGGGCGCCCTGGTCGGCGCGATTCTCTGCGGACACGACGGTCGCCGCGCGTTCCTCCATCACCTGGCGGTCGCGGCCTCGCACCGGCGCCGGAAGATCGGGCACCTCCTCACTGCCCGTTGCCTGGAGGCGCTGCGCTCCCTCGGCATCGAGCGCTGTCACCTGTTCGTGTTTCGCACCAACGAGACCGCACGCGCCTTCTGGGAGCGCGAAGGTTGGTGGGAGCGCGATGACCTCTGGATGATGACCCGGGACGTGGAGGCCACCGGCGCTCCGGGCATGTCTCCGGGAGACGGCTGCGGCAAGGCCCAGCGGGGTCGATCCTGTTGAACAACGGCGGGCCCACACCACGGCGCGTAAGCGTTCTCCTTCCCGTGCGCAATGGCGCGGCGACCTTGCGCGCCGCGCTGGAGAGTCTGCGCGCGCAGACCTTCGGTGACTTCCATGTGGTCGCCGTCGACGATGGGTCCACCGATGAGACGCCGTGGATCCTGCGGGAGGAGTTGGCGCGCTGGGCGGCTCTGTCGCCGGTGGAGGACGCGCCGGCGACCTCAGGTAGCCCGAGAGGCGTCCCTACGCTCTGCGTCGTTCGCCTGGAGACCGGAGTGGGTATCGCCGGTGCGCTGATCGCCGCGGTGCAGGCCGCGGGTCGCCCGGAGTTCTTCGCTCGGCAGGATGCCGACGATGTGAGCCACCCGGAGCGGTTCACGCGGCAGGTGGAGTTCCTGGACGCGCACCCGGAGATCGGCCTGGTCGCCACCGGAGTGCGCACGATGCGGCGGGAGGGTCCGGCGTCAGACACGGCGGACGGGGCCAACGCGCCGCCGCCGCCGCCGCCGCCGGGGAGGTTCCCGGCCGCAGAGGCTCCGAGCCCGGGGAACGGATGTCCTGCGGACGGCAGCGCGCCGGACCCCCGCGACGGCTGGCGACGATACGAGCGTTGGCTCGCCTCCTGCGTCGCTCCGGAGGAGATCGCCCTGGGACTCTGGGTCGAGAGCCCGCTCCCGCATCCGACGGTGATGATGCGGCGCGCCGCCTACGAACAGGCCGGTGGATACCGGGAAGTGCCCTGGCCGGAAGACTATGACCTCTGGCTGCGGATGCTGCGCTCGGGAATCGTGATGGCCAAGGTCCCCGAGGTGCTGTACGACTGGGCGGACGATCCCGGTCGGGCCACGCGCACGCTCCCCGCGTACACGCCGGAGGCGTTTCACGCGTGCCGAGCCCATCACCTGGCGCGCCACCTCGACGGACGGGGCGTGATCGTGTGGGGCGCCGGACGCGACGGACGGCGAGCCGCGCGGTTCCTGCTCCGGCAAGGAGTCGACATCCGCGCCTTCCTCGACATCGACCCGCGCAAGATCGGGCGAACCGCCTACGGCCGGCCGATCCTGGCGGCGGAGGCGTGGCTCGCAACGCGCGCAGAGCTTCTGCGCGCAGGGGAGAGCCAGGGTGCAACCGATGCCGGACCCACGGCCCGGACTGGGCTCGGGGCCGTCCTTCCGCCTGCCGCTCAGCCCGGGCCACGGCCCACCGAGCGCTCCGCGGTGGGGTCGGAGGTGCGATCGGCTGCGCTGTCCGCCGACCAGTCGTCCGATCCACACACGCCGAGGCCCTCCGGTCCGTTCGCAGCGCCAGGCGCCGATGGCACCGGGCTCTGCCCGCCGATGGTCCTGGCCGCGGTCGGAACCGCAGGCGCTCGCGAGCTGATACGGGCAAGGCTCGTCGCGGCCGGGTTACGAGAGGGGGGCGACTTCTTGTGCATCGCTTGAACCTGCAGTCTTTCGGTTCACGTCCTCCAGGGCTCGGCGCACGCGCTCGGACGCGGCCGCGGGCCGCCTCTCGGATGACCGGGTTGCCGGTCATGCTGGTACTGGTTCTGGCCTCGCTGTTGCCGTTCGCTCCGGCGTTGCGGGCCGGATTCGCCCTCGATGACGGCGGGCTCATTATCGACAACCCCGCCGTCTGGGCCGCTTCGCCGGCAGCGGCCTGGACGACGCCCTACTGGCCGGGCCGCATGGGGGCCGGTCTCTATCGGCCGTGGACGACGTTCTCGTACTGGTGGAACGGGAAGATCACCGGCCACTCCGCGGTCGGATTCCACGCCGTGAACCTGTTGCTGAACCTCGCCGTCGTACTCCTGCTGCACCGCGCGCTGTGTGGCCTCTTCCCCGCGCGCCGGCGTCTGGCGCTCGCGGCGGCGATTCTCTTCGCGGTTCACCCGCTGCACTGCGAGGCGGTCGTCTATGTCGTCGGGCGGGCCGAGTTATGGGCGGCGCTTTTTGGGCTGGGCGGCTGGATTCTGGCCATGGGATTCGTGCGCCGCGGGGATTCTCTGCGTTTGTTTGGCGCCGCGACGGCGTTCGCGCTCGCGATGCTTTCGAAGGAGAGCGCGGCCGGGTTGTTGTTGCTGCCAATCCTGCACCTGGTCCTGGACGCGTGGAGCGGCCCGCCGGTCTCGGCAATCGCGTCTTGCGAGCAGGCCCCGGCCGACGCGGCCGAGTCCCCCGGGACCGCGGCGGCGGCCTCGATTCCGGCCTCGGATCCAACTGCGATCAGGGGCCTGCGCGGTCGATGGCTGCGCGTCTTCGGGGTCTGGGCGATCGTGCTCCTTGGCGTTGCCTTCGTACGATCCCGGGTCCTTCCCGCGGCCTTTACCGTGGCCGGAGTGGGCCTGTCCGACAATGCGCTCGCGCACGAGCCCACCCTTCGCCGGATGGCGAACGCGCTCGGAATCCAGTGGCTCCTGGGGTGGCGTACCGCGGTTCCCTGGACGCTGACCGCAGACGCCAGCTACCCCCAGATTGTTCCCGGCGAGCGCTGGATGGCCGCTGGTGCTGTTCTCGCGGCGGCGGCTTTCGCCTTCGCCTGGTGGGCGGTCCGGCGCCGGGACCGCGAACTGCTGTGGGGTGCCGGTATCATCCTGGCCGGAGGGTTCGTGACCTCGAACATCCCGGTCGCCGTGGGGACGATCTATGGCGAGCGTCTGGCCTACCTGCCGTCGGCGGGATTGATCTGGCTCTTCGTCATCGTGGCTGCGCGGCTGTCCCGCCACCCCTCGACGGCACGTGCCCTCCGCGTGCTGGCCATCGTTTGGGGCGTCTTGCTCGCCGGGCGCAGTTGGGCGCGCAGTCTCGATTGGAGGGACGATCTCACGCTCTTTCGCGCCACTACGGCGGCCTCTCCCCGATCCGCCAAAGCCTGGACCAATCTGGCCGCGGCGCTCCTGCAGCACGATCTCGTGCCCGAGGCGCTGGATGCATCCGGCCGCGCCGTCTCGCTGCTTCCCGGGTCTGCCGGGGCGCGCGAGGTGCATGCGACCGCCCTCACCTGTTCCGGCCGGGCCGCCGAGGCGGTGGAACTCCTCCGCCCGGCGCTGCGCGAAACGTCGCCGCGTCCCCGGTCGCTCGTCGAGCTGGGCAATGCCTGGCTCGCTCTCAAGCAGGGGACTAAGGCGGAGAGCGCCTTCGTTGCGGCAGCCCGCATCCTGCCGCTTCCCGATCTCCGCGTTGCGACCGGGCTCGCCTCCGCCTATGCACTACAGGAGCGGTGGCGCGACGCGGCAGCCGCCTGGAGGCAACTGGCGGCCCAGAGGCCGGATGACTCCGGCGTGCAGCGATCGTTCGCCTACGCGCTCTGGCAGGCTGGGGCGCCTGACAGCGCGGAGGCGATCTACCGCGGCCTCATCAGTCGGGATGACCGGGATGCTTCCTCGCGCAACGAGCTGGCGTGGCTCTTCGCCCGCAGCGGCCGGAATCCGTCCGAGGCGATCCCCCTAGCCCGGGCCGCCTTCCGCCTGCAGCCGGGTCCCGATACCGCTGACACGCTACTCGAGGCATTGCTGGCCGGGCGCGGTCGCCCGGCCGCCCGGGCCTGGCTCGACTCGCTGGCCGCCGCCCCGCGGCCGGTCCTCGGCCTCGACGCTATCCGCAACCTGCAGGATCGGTGGGAGCGGCACTCCGATTCCCGCTAGCGGAAGGTGTTCTTGATCTTCCCCCAGCTCGTCCGCTCGACCGGAACCGGCGGATAGCAGTTCTGGGTGTTACACGGCACGCCCTGACCCAGCCAGTCGAAGGGACAGTCGGCTTCGTACGTGATCGTGCAGCCGCCGGTGGCCCAGTCGCAGCACCCGCCGATGTTCAGCGGTGGCTGCAGGCAGGGGTTCGGGTCGCACACCTCACCGCCGATCCACTCCGTGCCGCTGCAGTCGGACTCAATCGTGATCGCGCAGTCGCCGCTTTCGAAGCAGCAGGCGCCTTCCGGCGGCGGCGGACAGGTCGTGGTGTTGCACGGCACGTCGGGGCCCAGCCAACTGAATGAGCACTCGGATTCGATCAAGATCATGCACGCGCCGGTTGCGAGATTGCAGCAGGCACCGGATGGAGGCGGTGGTGGCGGGCAGGTGGTCGGGTTACAGGGCACGCCCGGACCGAGCCACGTGTCGTGGCAAAAGGCCTCATAGGTGACGTAGCAATGGCCCGTCTCGAACTCACAACACGCTCCCGTCGGCATCGGCGGGCAGGTTGTGACGTCGCAGGGCACGTCCGGGCCAAGCCAAGTGTAGAAGCAGGCGGCCTGGGACGAGATGTGACAGCTGCCCGTATCGAAGCGGCAGCAGGCACCCGTGGGCACGGGCGGCGACGGGCAGGTTTCGGGTGTGCACGGCACATCCGGACCGAGCCAGTTGTATGGGCAGTTGGCTTCGTAGGTGATCATGCACGCCCCGGTCGCGGTATCACAGCACGCACCGGCGGGGTCCGTCACTCCCGGGCAAGGAGTGAATCCGGGAGTGCCGAAGCCCAAACAACCGTATCCCTCGATCAGGTCCGCGTTCGGCGGGTCGGCATCGTCCAAGAAGTAGCGATTCGTCGGATTGCTGTGCGGAATCGTGCACCAGGTCGGAAAGGCGTAGGCGGCTCCGTACGCGTAGGCCAGGCCGCCGAAGTAGAAGAGTTCCACCACGGTCGTCGTCCGGGGACCGGTCGGAAAGCTCTGCACAACCTCGCCGCCGCTGGCGGTAGGGAATCCGTTGGCCCCGGTCCAGACGTCGGTGCCCGTACCGTCTTCATCTGGAACCCCGCACAGGGCAGGGAGCACTTGCACATACGAATACGGCGAGCCGATGGGCTCGGGGAACTGCGTGCCCCAGCTGACGCTCATCAAACGCGGGCTGCTCTCTTGAGGAAACGCTGCGTAGACTTTCCAGATTTTCCAGTTGAGATCAGCGGCCATCTGGTTGTCCACCCCGCCCGGGCAAGGGAACGTCGGCGGCGGGCTGATCGGAGGCAACGGGGGCTCATCGTAGAAGAAGAGGTTGGTGTCATGCACCCAGAGCACTCCGCCCGCATTCGGTCCGGCCAACGCGGCCGAGAAAGTGAAGCACAGCACCCCGAGGAACAGGATCAGTTTTCTCATGGCGCCACCTCCGCTTCTGGCTCACAGCCCCAGAGAACTCTCGAGCCTCGACTCGCCTGTCCCAACCCCCAGCGCAGGCCTGCGTTAAGGATACCTGCCGGTGACCGGCCAAGGAAGGAAAATCTGGCCATTCGACCACTGCCGTTCGTTCCTGCAGAAAGATCGGGGAGAAGACTGACCGACCACCAGGAACGGGGGGACGTCGCCCTTCCGTCGCACCTGCTGAGAGCAACACGGTGGGTCCGCCGGGAGTCCGGAGGCCGTTCGAGTCGCCTGGCCTCGGAGGTCACCTCCGCAACGCCTCCACCAGGTCATCCACTTCATCGATGAGATCCCCGGCGGGCGTGTAGCACCGCAGCGAGACCTCCCTCCCGTCATCCTCGAACATCACCCAGTGGTTGAGCGGAGAGAAACGGTAGCAGCCGGCCGCCTCGCGGCATCGTTCGCCCCCGGCCTTCCACCAGGAGTTCCAGGGAGACGCTTCCTCGGCGTAGTGCGGCGCGCCGGCGCCTCCGCTGATCACAAACCAGATCGGGCGCTTCAGCCCCGGAACCGGCGAGAGGCGGTCGATGTTCAAGGTGCCGTCTCCGTCGGGGTCGTCAGCCGCCGGATCGCCGGCGGGGGTCTGTGGCGTGAGCAACATCCGGCTGTAGTTGTGCTCGTCGCTGGCGAGGATCGCGACGGTTTTCCGCGACGCCGCTCGGCGCACCAACTCGTTACGGACCTCCACGACGCCCATCTCCTCCGGCTGCAGGGCCTCCCCACCAGAAGCCCGCCCGCCTTCCCCCGGCAGCTGCGCACACCCACCCGAAGCGCCTTCGTCTGCTTCCGGTCGCAAGGTGTGGGCGCGCTCCTGCACGTCTCCGTGGTACCACATGGCATCGCCCAGGTGCGCCGAGTTCGGGAACGGCGGTTCGTGCAGACAGAGGAAGACGTGGCGCACCGAAGGATCCGCGTCCGCGCGATCCAACTCGGCGCCCAGCCAGTCCATCTGGTCCGGAAAGAGAAACCCTTCCGGAGCGCCGCCGAAGCGCGCAGGGTCGTCCGACCTCCAGTAGCAGTTGTTCAGCACGATGATCCGCGTCGGTCCGTACGAGAAGGAGTAGACGGTTCGACGGTAGCTCGGGCGCCGGGGATCCGAGGGGGTGGGGCCGTTCTCCGGTTGGACCAGCTCCTCGGCGATGATTGCCTCAGTGTTGTCGGAGCCGTAGGGCCAGCGGTCCAGACCGATCCACTGCTTGTCTGGTCCAGCGAAGTTGCGGACCAGCACGTCGTGGTTCCCGATGGCGGCGTAGATCGGCACGCTGCGCAGAAACGGCGTGGCGGTCCACTTGTAGGCTCTCAGCTGCGTACGGAAGTCCTCCGCCACCGTGGTATAACCGCTCACCAGGTCCCCTCCGTGAAGCCAGAATCGCGCACCGAGCTGTGCCGCCGCATTCAGCTCCTGCGGAAAGACCAGGGCGTTCACCCCCATGAATCCGCGCAGACCGCCCCCGGGGCCCATGCGGCTGTCTCCCGCATAGGCGAAGCGGGTCGTCCCTTCCCCGGGGCGAGGCGCGGTGCGGAACCGGTATTCCGTGCTTGTCCACCCCCCGACCGCGACGCAATAGAGATACTCGGTGTCGGGCCGCAGGCCCCAGGCCTCGACCTCGTGGCGGCTTGCCGTGGGGCTGTCAAACACCCGAGGAATGCGGTCGGCCGGGGTCCCTGGATCTCGGCCCGAGCTGTCCTTCCGAGGGTCTCGCCCGCTCCCGCCGCGATCCACCTTCCACTGATCCCAGCGGGCCTCACCCTTCTTGCGATTCCGGCTCCGCAGATCGCCCGATGTGGGAGGGGGCGGCGGCGCCTCACGCACCCAGACGCGCCCGGCGGCGGCCGGTTCGGTCCGAAACGCGACGACCACGCGATCTGGCGCGTCGCTGCGTACGTTGGCGATGAACGGCCCTTCGGTGACGGTGAGAGCGCGGCGATAGACCCCCTCCGCCCGCAGGAATCCGGCGAGGAACTCATAGGTGCCCAGATCGCGGTCGGCCCCGTCCCGGGTCAGAGAGAGCTGCAAGCGAACCACGATGTGCCCGCGATCGGCCCAACCCAGGTCGTCGTCGTTGGCGAGCCGCGCGATCGAGATCCCGGCCCGGCCCTCGCGGATGGCGATGCCGGAGCGAAACTGGCAGGCATCCCAGGTCGTCTGCGTGCCGGCGAGGGGCCACGGTGCGGTCCAGACTGTTCCCGTGATCTCTCCGGGGTTGACGGCCGTTCCATCCAGGAGCACCGGTGCGGTTGAGAGATCGAGCATCAGGCCGTCGGCATCGCCATCGCGCACGCAGCGCAGGAGCATCTCCTGGCTGTAGAGGTTGGTTACCCCGACTCGCTCCCGCTCGGTCCAGCCCAGCCGGACAGGATCGACGACAGGCTGGCTGACGGGGCGCAAGGCACCGCCCGAAGGTGCCGGCGCGTCGATTCGGTGGTTGCCGGTGGGGGCGCCGGTGGGGAGGGCGGCCGGGGATGCACCGGCGGCGCGCGCGGTGGAGATGATCAGAGACAAGGCGGCGAGAAGTCGGAGTCCGGGTGAGATCCGGTGGAGCAGCCGGCGGTCCGCAATACGGTCTGCAAGGCGGTCCGGAAGACAGGCTGATCGGGGCTCAGGCCGCTTGCGTTCCCGGCGCTGGAGCGCCCGGGAGACCCGACGTCGTTCGCGGTTCAGACGAGGCCTCGCGGAGCCCGGGTCCGGCTCGCCTGTCGCCGGGGGCGGTTCCAGGTCACGATCCCTGCCGCCGGTTCGTCGCTGATTCTGTACGTCACACGCGTTCACAGATATCCGTTCTCCTTCAGCCAGCGCAGTGCGTCCGCCACGGCAGTGGCGATCGGCGTGCGCGGCATCTCCAGCTCCGAGCGGGCCAGGCCGCAATCCACCGCCTGGCCGTGTCGGATCATCTGCACCCCGCTCACCGGGAGCGCCGCCCAACCGCCTCTCCGGAGCCGATTCACCGCTTCGCTGGCATAGGCGATCGCCTCGGCCAGCGGAATCGGCACCGGCACCCGGGGCGGCGGCACTCCCGCGATGCGAGCCACGAGCCTGAGGAACTCCCGGGCGGTCGTGTTCTCGCCTCCCAGGATGTAGCGCTGGCCGGTGCGACCCAGGAGTGCCCCGTGGACCAGGCCCACGCCCACGTCACGGGTAGCCACCACGTTCATGGTCCCGGGGAGGTAGACCGGCATCTGCCCCCGCGCGACCGCGACCAGGAGCTTGCCGGTGGTCGGGGTGGGGTCGTGGGCGTCGACGCACAGCGTGGGGTTGCCGATGACGATCGGCATCCCTTCCACGGCGGCGCGGGTGGCCTCCGCTTCCATCTCCGCCTTCATGGCGAAGTACGGGGAGGAGGCGTGCACCAGGTCATAGCGATCCTGTTCGTCGGCGAGCCGGGGCCAGGGCTCCCCTTGGTCGTGTCCGGCCGGGCGGCCGATGGTAGTGACACTGCTGGTGTAGACGATGCGCTTGAGGCCAGGGAGATGCATCGTCTCGCCAAGCGGCGCGTGCAGCGCGGCGTTCAGGCGCCCGGCGAGCGCGGCCGCGAGGAGGTCCGGATCGGGCACGGCGCGCGCGAGCTCGTCGGCGCGTTCCGGTTGGAGGCGGATGGTGCCGGCCGCACCTTCGGCCCGCTCGACCGCGCGAGCGGCGAGGTGGCCGGGAGGGGAGGCGAGCAGCTCCTTCGGGACGAACTCGCGGGCGACCGTGAGCACGCCCGCGATGGACCGCCGCGCTCCCTCGACTTGCGCCTCCCGGCGGAAGTGAGAGCGGGGGTACGGCGCGGCGCAGTGGAAAAGGAGGTCGCATCCGGCCAGGGCTGCCCGGACCGATGCGAGGTCTTCGAGGTCGCCGGTCACGCGCTCGACGGCCAGGCCCTCGAGGGTCCGGGAGGTGCTCGCCGGGCGCGCCAGCACGCGCACCCGGACCCCACGACGCGCCAGCGCCCGCACCACATGGCACCCGATCATGCCCGTGCCGCCCAGGACGAGCGCCTGCGCCGACGACCAGGGAAATGAGTCGAGCCGTTCCGAGGCGGGGACGGGGCTCTCGGCGGCGGGGGGGTTCATGGACGCCAGGGTATCCGCGGGCGGGCACCGGCACAACCGGGCTCCGGAGACGCCGGGGGCCCCGGCTGGTTGTTTGACACTGGTCCTTGCCCGCCGGTACATTGGGCCTGCGGCCGTCAACCGCGGCTGCCCGGATGATCGACCATGGCGCGAAGATTCTTGCTGCTGCCCCGCCTCTACGGCGGGAAACACGCGCTACCCCGAGCTGCAGGACTGGTCCTGCTTGGGGTGCTGAGCGTGCTTGGGGTGCGCGCCTACTTCCAGGGCGCGGGAAACGCTCGTTCCGTGCCGGCCCCGCCTTCGGGGCCGGACTCGCTCGGAGTCGTGGACCCCGGGGCCTTTCAGAGGATGCGCCCTCGGCCGGAGGACAAGATGGCGCTGCCGCGCGTTGGCTTCCGCTGGAGCTACGTTCCGGATAGCGCTCGAGCCACCGTTCCCTCGAAGCAGGTGAGGTTCCGGGTACACCTCATCAGCTCCGATGGCGCTCACGAGATCACACAGTCGGTCGCCGATTCCCGAACCCACGTCAATCTCCGAGACAACTTTCCGACCGGGAAGTGCGAGTGGTGGGTGGAGGCGTTGGTGCCGGGATACCCGCCGGTTCGCAGCTCCACGGGAACCTTTGAGCTGGAGCCGTGAACTCACCGTGCCTCGCGGGATTACCCGACTCGGACCCCAACCACAATCTTCTGACCACAACCTAAGTGAAACATGATCTCATCGCGGCAACCTCCCGGCTCCCCGCTCGGGAGGCTCCGGCCCCGATCGCCCGAGGTGCTGCTCGCGACAGAGCCGCCGCCGGCCGAAGATTCTGAGGGAACCCGGATGGCCGGGCATCCGTTCTTGGCCCTGTACCCAAGCCCAACCCCCGAGCCTTGTTCGCCTCGGCCGGGCGATGATACCTTTGGGCGGTCTTGGCCGGAATCCCGATTGCACACAGGAGGAAACGGATGCAAACGCGAACCCTTGGATCGACCCCCGCCCGTGGCGGTTACGGCTCCGGGCGCCGGATCACAGCTCCCGTGTTGCTGCTCCTCCTGTGCGGGATCCTGTTCGGCGTAGCCGCGCCGGCGGCGGCCGAGAGGTGGGTCTGCCCCGACTGTCCCGACGAGATCGTGGAACGCGAACGGGGCGCGGAGCTTGTCTGCCCCGGCTGCGGCACTCACTACGGCCCGACCGAGATGGCGCCTCCGGTGGCCTACGTCAACGTCTCGACGCGCGATACCGAGGTCTCCTGGTTTCCCGTCGCTGACAGCTGCCGGATCTTCCGACCCGACGGGGTCGAGGCACTGGACGATCAAGGTGCGCTCTGGGTGCCGTGGACCGCGGTGGAGTGGTACATCCCGCGCATGCGTCTGTTGAAACTCGTGAACGGCCGGGAGCTGAGTACCGACTACCCGAAGGACCAGAATTTCTGTCCCCATCCGCCGAGGTTTGCCTACGAGGTGACCGACTCGCTCCACATCCCGGGGAGGCCCGCCACTGCGTTCAAGCAGCAGGGCGAGTACTCGCTGGCGGAGCTCTTTCTCGTTGCCTTTACCCCGGAGGCCCGCGATTCGGCGCGGGTCCGTTTCATCGAGGAGGTGGAGGCCGGCAAGCATCCCCGCCTGCCGCGCACGCAGCCGCACGTCATGCGTCTCCCCAGCGTCGCGGCGCCCCCGTCGGTCGCCAAGCCCGACTTGAAGGCCGAGGCGGTGGTCGAACTCCGGGTGCACGAGTCCCGCGGCGTGATTCGGTCCCGCACGCTCAAGTCCACCGGAGTGCCGGCGCTCGACAGCGATGCGTTGCGGCTGGCGCAGTCGATCGGCTTCTCCACCGCCGGCGAGATGGGCGTGATGGTGCCGAGTTGGGTCGAAGCGCACGTCTACTACGAGGGCACCGGGGGGCGCATCGAGGTGACCCCGGCGAAGAATGGATTCTGGCGGCGTTGAGCGGCGCGGCGGCCTTTGTCCTTGCGAATCCGGCCGGCCCGGAGGTATATGTTCTGCCTCGTTCGGGCTGGACCACCGCGGCCCTGGGGATGAGGGGTTCGCGGGGTCGCGGGTGTCCGCATCGCGGCACAGTCCGACGGCTGTCGATCAGATCCGGGAAGGGATTCCGGGGGGGGAATGGTCGAATTCGACCTGGGCACAGCTCGAACGCAATCTGACCTCGTAGCGGCGAGTCGCCTCGTCCTCCGACGAGAGGCGCCACCGGGGGCTTGGAGGTTGATCCTGACCGCATCTCGAATGTCTCTTCTCTCCGGCCTGGTCCTCCTGCTCCTGTTCCTCGCCCCCGCCTGTGGCCGTCGCGCTCATGATGAATCGACCGCGCCCGTTGTCTCCGACAGCGCCCGGGTGGTCTTCGCGGGTCGGCCGATCGAGTTGCCTCCCCTTCCGTGCGCATCCGCCATTCTCATCGAGCCGAGGAGCAATCAGCTTCTGTACGAGCAGAACGCCCGTGAGCGCCGTGCTCCCGCCTCCATCGCCAAGATGACTCTGGAACTCGTGGTCATGAACGAAGTGGCGGCGGGGCGGCTGGCTCTGGCAGACACGGTCCGGGTGTCGCCGTGGGCCAGCCGGATCGGGGGCTCACAGGTGTTCCTCGCCGACGGCGAGGCGTTCCCGCTCGATGAGCTGATGAAGGCGATTGCGATCCACTCCGCAAACGACGCCTGCGTGGCTGTCGCGGAACACCTCGCGGGCAGCTCGGACGGATTCGTGCGTCTCATGAATCAGGAGGTCGAGGCGCTCGGGCTGAAGGACACCCACTACGTGAACGTTCACGGTCTGGACGATGAGCCGGGCGAGGGGAACTACACCACCGCCTACGACATCAGTCAGATCGGGCGCCAGCTGATCCGCTATCCGCATATCCTGGAATGGTCGTCCACCATTGAAGCTCCCTTCCGCGACGGCAGTTTCCTGCTCCAGAACACGAACAAGCTGCTCGGCCGGTTCTCCGGGCTCGACGGGCTCAAGACCGGATTTACCAACAAGGCCGGCTTCTGCCTGTGCGCCACCGCCGAGCGCAACGGCTTCCGCCTCCTCTCGGTCATTCTCGGCGCGGACAGCGATCGCCATCGGGTCGAGGAGACCGCCAGTCTGTTGGCCGCCGGTTTCAACTCCTACGCTTCGGTGCGGATCTGCGGGAAGGGCGATTCCCTCGGCGATCCGGTCCGGATTCGCGGAGCCAAGGCCAAGACCGTCGCTGCGGTCGCCCCGAGCGAGGTCACGGTGGTGGTTTCTCGTCCCGACGACCGCCGGATCACCAAGGTTCTCGTTCCGGCGGCAAAGCTGCGCGCACCCCTGCGCGCGGGCGCCCAGGTCGGCACGCTCCGCGTCCAAGCGGGCGATACGGTCCTCGCTTCGGTGCCGGCAGTCGCGGCAACCGACGTCCCCGCGGCCGGCTGGCTGCGCCGGCTCTTTTCCCGGAGCTGATCGATCTTCGGGATGCACGGAGGTCTTGTGGCGCGCTCGAATCTCTCTTCCCGCCTGATGCGCATCCTCGCTTGCTTGCTCGCGCTCTCGGTGATCGCCGCCTCTGCCTCGGCCGCGAGCCGCCGCAAGAAGCCGCCGCGGCGCCCGCGCAACATCTATCAGAAGTACCGGCAGGCTTACGCTTCGGCTCTCGTGGTGGAGGCGGAAAGCGGGAAGATCCTCTTCGAGAAGGCCGCGGATGCGTCGCGGGCGCCGGCCAGCCTCACCAAGATGATGACGGAGCTGCTGGCGTTGGAGGCGTTGGAACGCGGAACAGTGCGACTTGCCGACACGGTGACCGTTCCGGAGACGATCCGCGCCGTCCGCGGAAGCCGAGTCCGCCTGCGCCCCGGTGAGCGGCTGCCGTTCGGGGATGCTCTGCGCGCCATGGCCATCTCCTCCGCCAACGACGCGGCGTACACGGTGGCCGTCCACCTGGGGGGCTCCGAGGCGGCGTTTGTCTCGCTCATGAACCGGCGCGCCCGCGAGCTGGGCCTGACCCACACCCGCTATGTGAATTCCCACGGCCTCGACCGCAGCGATCAGCCGGGATCGGTGACCACCGCGCGCGACCTCGCCGTGCTGGCCCGGCACCTCGTTGGCCACCCGCTGACCCTGGAGATCTCTTCCACGGTGGCGGACACCATCCGCGGCTGCCAGGTGATCCACACCACCAACCGCCTCCTCGGCGCCTGCGAAGGAGTCGATGGCCTGAAGACCGGCTACACCGGCAAGGCGGGATTCTGTCTTTGCTCCACCGCGGAGCGCGACGGCATGCGCGTCATCTCGGTGCTGCTCGGCGCGTCCAGCAACCGCCGTCGGTTCTCCGAGTCGGCGGGGCTTCTCTCCAGCGCATTTGCGCGGTTCCGCAAGATCCCGGTCGTCCGCAAGGGGCAGGATCTTGACCGCGCCTGCGGGATTGTCGGGGGAAGCACCGGTTCGGTCCGTCTGGTGGCGGGGGAGGATGTCAGCGTACTCATGCCGGCGAACCGGACTCCGGAGATCCGGGTTTTGGTGGAAGCTCCGCCTTCCGTTTCTTCACCCGTGCTCCGAGGATCTCCGATCGGGACCCTGCGCGTACTCGTCGGTGACAGTCTGGCCGCCGCGGTTCCCGCGGTGGCGGCGCGCGACGTGAACAAGGCCAGCCTCCTCGGCCGGCTGGGTGCCCGGTTCTTCGCCATCGACTGAGAGAGGAGTGCAATGATGCCCCTCCGGGTGGTGCTGTCCGGACACAACCTGGACCGGGATCTGCTCCTCGAGATCCGCGAGCTTCTGGAGAGAGCGTCTCGAGCCGAGACGCCGGCCGAATGCGCGGCGGTACGCGAGGAGTGTCGCGCGATCCTCCAGAGCGACAATTGGACCCCGGAGACGATCGCTGCGGCCTACGCCCGGGTCAGCCGCGATCCCCGATCGGTGACCGAGCTGCGGGCCGACGCGCGTCGGGAGGTCGATCGCGCCCGGCGCAGCAACGAATCGATCGTCTACGGCCTGGGACACGCCTCGGTGGCGGAGCACGCCGTCTTCAACTTCGACGTCATGGGACTCTCCCGCCTGGCGGTCGAGTTGCTTGAGGAGCGCCGGCTCGCCAGCTTCACGGAGAAGTCGCAACGCTACATCCTCCTGAACGAGGACTGGGTCTTTCCGGCGGAACTCCGCGGCTCGTTCGTGGAGCCGGCATTTCGCGCGCTTTTGGCCGAGCAGAATCGCTTCTACCAGAGAGCCTACGAGCGGCTCCGGCCCGCCCTCGTCACGGAGCCGGAGAGGGGCGAACCGGATCGAGCCGGCCTCAGAGCCGCCGAGGGGCGGGCCCGGGAAGACGCCCGGTATGGGCTCGGGCTCGCGACGACCGTGCAGCTGGGGCTGACCATGAACGCGCGCACTCTGGAGGGATTGCTGGCTCGCTGTGGCGCCCATCCACTGGTCGAGGTCCAGGATCTCGGCGCGGCGATGCGCGCGGCAGCCGGGGATCTCGCCCCGTCGCTCGTCAAGTACACGGATCCGTCGCCCTATCTGCGGGAAGCGCGCGCGCGTCTGGCCGAGACGGTGGCTGAGGTCGTCTCGGGACCGGAGGCGATGCCTGACTTCGGGGTGGCCGGCGCATACCCGGAGAAGACGTCAAGGGCGGCCCGAGTCCCGGCCGCGGCCCCTGCCGGTCTGCGGGCGCCTCCGCCGCCGATATTCGACCCGGAGGATCCTACCCCCGAGGGCGGCGTCCGTCTTTCGGGAACGACTCCGGATCCCGACGGCGCCCTGGTGGCCGCCCTTCTCTTCGCTGGAGGCGCGGGGGAATTCGCGCATTGCCAAGATGTTGCGGCGAGACTCGGTCCGGAGGACCGCCGCCGCGTGGCCTGGTCGCATCTGGGCGCCTTGGGGCCTCACGACGCCGTGTTGCGTGAGTACGAGCTGGTGGAAGCCGACTTCGAGGTCGTCGTGAGCGCCGCCTGCTACGCGCAGCTCAAGCGGCATCGCATGGCGACCCTGGTTCCCTTGCCGTATGATCCCGGCCTGGGATTGACCGTGCCCGACTCGGTGGAGCGGGCCGGGATGGGGGATGATCTGCGGCGGCTCGCGGACCGGGCGACGGAGATCTGGCAGGCGATCCATGCGATCGCGCCGGCGGGGCCGACGGCTCGGCCCCCGGGCGGTCCCTGCCCCGCCGCGGCGTACGCGCTGCTCAACGCGCAGCGCCGGCGCGTTCTCGTGCGCATGAACGCGCGGGAGCTGTACCACTTCTCGCGGCTGCGCGAGGACTCCCACGCCCAGTGGGACATTCGCAGGCTCGCGGCGCGGATGCTCGCGCTGGCGCGCGATCGGATGCCGATTACCCTGGCTCTGGCCGGGGGCAAGGATGCGTTCTCGGAGCGGAGAGTGGGGCTGCTCCCGGAAGGGGGCGGCGAGGGAGGCAACAGGTGAAGCGGCAGGGGACAGACGCGGCCGCCGATCCGGATCCGGGACTGGGCCGCTCGGCGGGAGCTGTCGATAACCAGGGAAGCACGGGGCGCGCCGGGAGCGGCCTCGGTCGGACCAAGAGAGAGGGAATGCGCATGAAGCACGGACGGATCGGACTCTACCGCGGGCACTGCCGTTGCATCGCGCCCGCGTCGGCGGCCCTGTTCGCCATCCTTCTGGCCGCGGCGTGGTTGTGGGTTGGCCCCGCTTGGGGAGAGACGCTCCCGGCGGCGCCTGCGGCGGGGAACCCGGCGGCCGGGGCGGGTTCATCCGTCCTTCCGGCCCCGGCCGGTGGAGCGGTCGTGCACCACGGGGGCGGGGAAGCCTCCATCGTGGTGCCGGATCTGAGCCGGGAGCGCTTCCTGACGGTGAGCGGTCGTTCCCTCCTCATGATCGGGCTCTTGGTGTGCGCCTTGGGCCTGCTCTTCGGGTTGGTCACCTACACCCAGGTCAAGAAGCTCCCCGTGCATCGATCCATGGCCGAGATGTCGGAGCTGATCTACGAGACCTGCAAGACCTATCTGGGGGCCCAGGGAAAGTTCATCCTCATTCTCTGGGTCTTCATTGGCACGATCATCACGCTCTACTACGGCCTGCTGCAGCACTTCGGAATCGGGAAGCTGGCCATCATCCTCTTCTTCAGTCTGGTGGGCATCGGCGGCAGCTACGGGGTCGCCTGGTTCGGCATTCGCATCAACACCCTGGCCAACTCGCGCACCGCCTTTGCCGGGCTACGGGGGAAGCCGTTCCCGGTGCACGCGATCCCGCTCCGGTCCGGGATGAGCATCGGGATGGCGCTCATTTCGGTCGAGCTTCTGATCATGCTCTGCATCCTGGTCTTCATCCCCGGGAAGCTGGCGGGGGCGTGCTTCATCGGCTTCGCGATCGGCGAGTCGCTGGGAGCGGCGGCGTTGCGCATCGCCGGCGGGATCTTCACCAAGATCGCCGACATCGGCAGCGATCTCATGAAGATCGTCTTCAACATCAAGGAGGATGATGCCCGCAACCCCGGCGTCATCGCCGACTGCACCGGCGACAACGCCGGCGATTCGGTGGGGCCGACCGCGGACGGCTTCGAGACCTACGGGGTGACGGGCGTGGCGCTCATCGTCTTCATCCTGTCCGCCGTCTTCACGTCGGAAAACCAGGTCCGCCTCCTGGTCTGGATCTTCGCCATGCGGATCATGATGATCATCGCCTCGGGGCTTTCATACCTGCTCAACAGCGCGATCGTCCGCATCCAGCACGGTTCGGCCGACCGGATGAACTTCGAGCACCCGCTGACCTCCCTGGTCTGGATCACCTCGGGTGTTTCGGTGGCGCTGACGTACCTTGTCTCGGTCCTGCTGATCGGGGACCTCGGCGACGGGTCCCTCTGGTGGAAGCTGGCCACCGTGATCACCTGTGGCACGCTGGCGGGAGCGATCATTCCCGAGTTCGTGAAGGTCTTCACCTCGACTGGATCGCGGCATGTGAAGGAAGTGGTCACCTCGGCCCGGCAGGGCGGCCCCTCGCTCAACATCCTGTCCGGACTGGTGGCCGGCAACTTCAGCGCCTACTGGCTGGGATTCGCCATCCTCGCGCTCATGGCGATCGCCTTCGGCGTGAGCACGGCGGGACTGGGGTCGCTGATGCTGGCTCCCGCGGTGTTCGCCTTCGGGCTGGTGGCGTTCGGCTTCCTCGGCATGGGGCCGGTGACGATCGCCGTCGACTCCTACGGGCCGGTCACCGACAACGCCCAGTCGATCTACGAGCTGTCGGTCATCGAGTCGATTCCGAATGTGAAGGAGGAGATCCAGCGGGACTTCGGCTTTACGCCGAACTTCGAGCGGGCCAAGGATCTTCTCGAGGAGAATGACGGCGCCGGGAACACCTTCAAGGCCACCGCCAAGCCGGTCCTGATCGGCACCGCCGTGGTGGGGGCGACCACGATGATCTTCTCCATCATCATGCTCCTCACTCGGGGGCTGAGCGCCAATCTCGACCGTCTCTCCCTCTTGCATCCGCCGTTCCTGCTCGGACTGGTGGCGGGCGGCGCCATCATCTACTGGTTCACCGGGGCCTCCACCCAGGCGGTGACCACTGGCGCCTACCGCGCGGTGGAGTTCATCAAGGCGCACATTCGTCTGGACAGCCAGGCCAAGGCTTCGGTGAGCGACAGCAAGAAGGTCGTGGCGATCTGCACCCAGTATGCGCAGAAGGGGATGCTCAACATCTTCTTAGGCGTGTTCTTCGTAACGCTCGCGTTCGGGTTCTTCGACCCGTACTACTTTGTCGGATACCTCATCTCCATCGCGCTCTTCGGCCTTTACCAGGCGATCTTCATGGCCAACGCCGGCGGGGCCTGGGACAACGCCAAGAAGATCGTGGAGACCGAGCTGAAGGAAAAGGGGACCGATCTGCACGCGGCCTGCGTCGTGGGCGACACGGTGGGAGATCCCTTCAAGGACACCTCGTCGGTAGCCCTGAACCCGATCATCAAGTTCACCACCCTGTTCGGGCTGCTGGCGGTGGAGCTTGCGGTCTCCATGGCCGCAGAACGCGGTTCGGCGCTCAACCACGTTCTGGCTGCGATCTTCTTCCTGACTTCGGTGGTCTTCGTCTGGCGGTCGTTCTATGCCATGAGGATCGAGCCGGGAAAGTAGCGGCGGGGCCGGCCGGCGGCAGAAGATGCGGCGACTGTCTGCGGCGTAGGTTGGCTACGCCGGAGCAGAGTCCGGTTTCGGACCATCGCCTAGCGGATCTGCCGGCTCCAGCGCTTGAACTCGGGCGTCCCCGAGACGTGCATCATTTCGAAGATGCCCGCTTCCGTCGACGTCAGGTGGACCCCCTCGCGCTCCATCCGCCGCAGCGCGATCTCGACGTTGCGCGGGCTGCGCGAGGAGACGGCGTCGGCCGCGAGGAAGACGTCGAAGCCGCGCTCCCCGAGCTGGATGGCCGTCTGCAGAACGCAGACGTGGGACTCGATGCCGCAGAGCAGCGCCTGGCGGCGGCCGGTGGCCCGCAGCGCCTCCATGAACGGCGGATGCTCGGCACAACTGAAAGTCATCTTCTCCAGGGGCTGAAACGCCGCCTCTCCGGGAGACTCCGATCCGGGCGGGGCGGCCGCGCCTCCTGCCGTCTCGGCCGCCCGAGGAGACCCGGCCGCCGGGAGGGGCCCGGAGGCCGGAGGCGGTGCGCCGGTGGAGGCCGCTGCGGCCGCGGAGACCGCCCGTCGGGCGGACGCGGTGTGGGGAACCGGAGTCTGCGGCACGCCGGACTCGTCGGTGTAGATCGGCGGCAGCGGCTCATCGACGCTTTCCGGGCGCGTCACCGCTTCGATGATGCGCGCATCGGTGGGGCCGATTCCCTTTCGGTACTGCTCGGTGACCAGGGTCGGAAGGCCCAGGATGTGGAATCCCCGAACCAGGCGCACGACCTGCCGGACCGTGAACTCGGACTCGTGGATGAACGGCAGGAGCTTTTCCTGCATGTCGATCACGATCAACACCGCATCGTCCCGCTTCAGCAACACGGTTGTGCCTCCTGATGAACTCGCCCGCCACCCATGCAAGCAGGGTCCGGGCCGACGGGGCGAACGCAGGGCAAACGCCTTGGCCCCGGAATCCGGACCGAGCCGCGCTCCTGACTTTCGCTCCGTCCCCGCGCCCGGCCAGCATAGCAGCACGGCGCCGAGGGTCCCAG